>CAZZBB010000029.1:0-47255 GCA_964652195.1 uncultured bacterium
GTTATTTCTTTTTATGTAATATTGAAATTCACAGGTTTAATCTTTTCTGTTTTATTAGTTCCATCCTTATGGTATCCTTTAGTAAACCAACAAAAAGGAACTATAAGGATGGAATTGACGGGTTAAATCGGGAAGATGTCCATAGTGGATGGAAAGTATATTAAGATGGCTGCTGTTGTATAACTGGAATAACATAACTTCTGATTAGATAGCCATCAAGTTCATCAGTTTCAGAACGTGGGTCAGGGTTTGTTCGGTGATCAAAGACAACATAATATCCTTCAGTAGCACCTTCGGTATTGAGATACGAAGCAAGCTGTCTCTTACCAGCATCATATCTTGCTTTTCCTCTCCATACCTTGGTTTCAACGATATATTTACGTTGATTGTGAGTAATTAATAAATCCAACCTTCCGCGTCCTGTTTGCACTTCAATGTGCATGAACCCACCGACTAACTTGACAAACTGTTCAAGGTATGAAAGTAATAGATGACGACCCACAGATTCTTGAGGAGTATCAGGCACTTCTAAAATCTTATATCCAGCGCGGGCAATAAAATCACGAAAATTATCCAACAACCTACTCATTTGGATATGTCCATCTGAATTCAAATAATCAAGAAACCCGTTATTCGTGTCCTCAGGTAGGTATTGTTGTTCTAAACCGTTTACTGTTGGTTTGAATGTTTGCAAAATGGTGTAGAGATAGATGGGGTTCGCTATTTCACACATACCGTCTGTACCTTTACGAATGACACCATAGGTCGAAAGTTCACTTATTAGTTCATCCCTTAGGTTGAAAGGAACGCTATCCTCAGAAGCAGTAATTTTCATCAAAATACTCTCGAATTTTGGATTTCGACGAACATTCGTTGTCAAATGTTCGATGTTTGTATTACTCTCATGAAGTAGCTGCGTGTGTGCTTGTAGGAAATGTTCAATTGAGATTGTCTCAGTTTTTGGGATATCTAATTCTTCAGTAAGTATTTGTGCCAACCGATTCACCAAAAAAGGTTGACCAGCAGTTTGTTTGTGAATAGATTCAACAACAATCGGATCAAATGATTGTCCTACCTCTTCGGTATACTGTTGAAGGAGATCCAGTACCTGTTCACGGGTAAAGTTTGGAAGATAAAATTCATCTTGAACATTGAATGGAGAAATTGAACGGTCAAAATTGAGTTGTGTTATATTTTTAACACCAACAATTCCAACACTATATGGACATCTATAAGATGAATCCGATAGATATATTCTACGAAGTGAATGAAGAAATCCACTGATGGCATCTTTAGGTATACCATCAAATTCATCAATAATTAGAATGATTCTATTTATATCAAATTCACTACGAATAATCTCATCCAACTCCATAAAGAATCTTCGCATTGATATATGTTCGGTAATGTCAGCATCATTTATGAAGTTTTGAAGTGTACCTGAAATGCGTTGATTTCGTTTCTGAAGTGTCTTTTCAATCTCATCATAAATATCTTGACGCAGGTTGTTGTAAAATGTGGAATGATGTGAGTCATGATATTCTTCAAAGTTCAATTGAATAGGTAGATAATTTGATTCAGGACTTGAAAATGCTTCAAGTGCACGTTGGAAAAAAGTCGTCTTACCAGTCTGACGTGGTGCGAAGACGACAATATACCGTCCTTCTTGAACACGACCAATGTAGTCGTTAATCTCCTGTGTTCGACTTACAATATAATTTCTATCTGGATGGACAGGTCCTTGTGTGCCAAATCGTTTCAATTTTCTTCTCTCATTACACATTTTCTGGTTATTCACTTTTCAGATTACCATAGGAGAAATTAGTTGTCAATTTTGACACCCTTCGATAAATTCGTTAATCCAAAGGAAACAGAGGTCTACGAACATTATTATAGGTGAAATGTAATGGATTTACTGCGGTCAATCCAGGTGTGTCAACTTCAATTATTTTTCCTGCAATTGGTTCATATGCGGCACGGTATGCTATTGCTGCCTTAACGACTATTATTCGCATCCTTTCAGGATCAATACCAAGGCTATACAACTGATGTAAACTGAACGGTGTTTGACGTTTACTTGTTAATACAACGAAAGAATTATCAACTGCAACAACAGCAGTTAATCCTTGGTCATGATTCCTTTGTCCTCCGTGTCTTGGTTCTGTTTCAATAAAATGTCCATCATGTATAGACCGTACTGTTCCTTGTATGGAAACAGGTTCACCGTGTTGGTTATCTGCTTTACCTCCAACTTGTAAGGACACTTTATTCCCTACACCGGTTTGGACACACGATTGTACACATGGTGTATCACAGATAACAACTACGTACCCCGAAGCCTTCTGTTTGATTAATTCAGTCAGAATAAATGTGCTATCACCAGGTGAACCACCACCGATATTGTCCCCCATTTCAACCAAGATTATAGGATGTTTATCACTTGCTATTGCTTGCTTTACAGCGTTTTCGGCATCTAGAAGATTGAGAGGTAAGTTTTTATGCTCATCCCATAACATATCTGCTAATCTATCTGCTTCTTTTTGGGCAATTTCCATATTATTGTCAGTTACGACAACAAATGATGGACCGACTTCGTATACATCAGCATAAGGATAACCAGCTGCAGCACTAACGATAAGAATGTCATCTTCAGTTTCAAGACTTTTAACCTCATCTAATATAGGTTTCATCGGTTTGGCATTTGTATTTTGATAGAGGATGTTTAACATCATAGGAGGTTTGGCATGTGCCTGCGTGGGTGAAACCACACCGTCAAGTATCTTTATCATAAGTTCTGCAGCTTGTATTCCGCGTTGGCGTTGATCTATATGAGGATTAGTCTTGTATATGACAAGGGCGGTAGATTTATCTACCATCTGTTGTGAGACATTCGCGTGATGGTCAAGTGTCACAACAATCGGTATAGATTCACCGAAGTGATCACGAATTCTTTTCAGAACTTCTCCATCCGCATCAGGATAACTTTCTACCACCATCGCGCCATGTAATGCCAAGAGTATTCCATTTAGATTCGGTATTGATTTTAATTTATTAATTAGATGATTGGTGAGTTGTTTAAATGCTGAATCAGTTACAGGACCAGCAGGTGTAGCAGAAGCCATGAGGGTGGGATGCATACTTTGGTTCTGATCAATCATACATTCAATGAAACCACCCATTTCATGATGAGTATCTTTCCACTCATGAATAAGATTATCCCCTATAGATTGAGAGAAGGCATCAATATCAGTTGCTACGGTACTATATGTATTTGACTCATGCATTATCCCTCCAATTGCAATTGTTGCCATAATTTGTCCTTTGATTTTCCCTGTTTATTGTGAAATTAGTGTTGGTAAGAAAACTTAACAAGGTATTAAATTGATTATACATGATAGTATAAAAAGAACTTGACCGTGAGCCATAAATAGTGTATCATTTAACACGCTAAAAATCCTCATTTTTCTTAGACACGTTCTTCAAAATCTCTTTGTTTAATAAGGATGGCAACTCATTCTTTTGAGATTGGCGACATGTGGTATGACTGAAACAGGAAATGGTAAGAATCGAATTGAAGAAGCGATTGAAGTCGCTGCGGAAGCCCACCACGGACAATATCGGAAAGGAACTAATACTCCATATATAACTCATCCCTTTGCTGTAGGTTTACTGTTAATCAATACCGGATGTTCAGAATCTGTAGTTATTGCTGGTATTCTACACGATACTGTGGAAGACACAGATCTAACACTCGCTTCCATTCGTGAGAATTTTGGCGACACCATTGCAGATATAGTAGATGGTTGTACAGAGAATAAATCCCTTAAGTGGAGAGCGCGTAAGACTGAATGTATTAATTCTTTAAAGAATGCAAGTACTGAGGTATGTATTGTTACTTGTGCCGATAAACTTCATAATCTACGTACTGTTATTTCCGAGTACGAGGTGATTGGAGACACTATATGGGAACGGTTTCATGGGGGGTTACCAGAGCAGGCTTGGTACTATAAGAACATATTAGAAAGTTTGCGGATACAGATAGAAAGTAAGAAATTACAGTCGTGTAATGGGGATGTTATAAAACAATTCAATCAGATTTTTCAACAATTGCAACAGGTTGTGACATACCTTTTTGATGGAGTTGATGGATGAAGATAGCTTATGCTTTTCGACGATGTGCCCTATTTCCATACAATGGTGGAGGGTTACCATCTGATTTAGATAACCGACTACAGTTTCTTGAGAAAACTAAAGAAATTGGATTTGATGGTATTGAACTACCAACTATGAATCTTCCTGATACTGAAATTGATGATTTAAGAAAACAGATTGAAGATTCAGGATTAACGTGTGCTGCTGTCCGGGGTGGAGGAGGTGCGGCTCATCCTCGAACTGCATCAAATAATAAAGAAGCAATGAAAAATGCTGTGGATTTTGCTACTAAAATTGGATCCAAAGTAGTTAATTCTACTGTCACTACACCTCCAAAGGATCCAAACGCAAAAGGCACATATCGTGGGGAACCAGTTTCTCAAGGTTCAAGTCGACATGCTGGAACATTAGATTATGAACGTACAGCAAACGCCATTTCTGAGGTGGCAGTTATTGCTGCAGATAAAGGTGTCTCTATCTCAATTGAAGTTCATCAGAATTCAATTGTAGATAATAGTTGGTCAGCCCTGCATCTACTTGAGTTAATTGATGCAACAAATGTTGGAATTAATCCGGATTTAGGGAATATCTATTGGACATACGACATACCAGAAGAAACTTGTGAAGAAGCAATTGTTGCATTAGCCAAACATGTTAATTATTGGCATTGTAAGAGTCTTTATCGTGTCCATATCCCCGATTTAGAAACTGCGATTTATGTTCAAGTACCACTTCCTGATGGTGAAATTGATTACCGATTTGCTATATCAGCATTGTATCATGTTGATTTTGATGGATATTTGGCAATCGAGGGTGTCCGATATGGAGATCAATTTCATCAAGATGGACGAAGTGTCGCGTATGTGAAATCCGTTCTTGAACAACTGAAAGAGTAACCAATACCAAGGTAAAAATGGTTGACATAAAGGGTATTAAATATAGCCATTTAATATAGAAATCTTCATTAAAAGATCTATTCACAACACAATCCTTAACTATGACTAACCAAAAGATTCGACTAACTGCTACAGTAAAATGTGCTGGTTGAGCATCTAAACTTGCTCCGGGTGAGCTTGAGCATATATTAGATAACTTGCCAAAATCAACAGACCCTAATTTGCTTGTAGGAACAGAAACATCTGACGATGCTGGAATATACCGTCTCTCAGATGATCTTGCTCTTGTTAACACAGTAGATTATTTCACACCGATTGTTGATGATCCATATACTTTCGGTGCTATCGCAGCGACAAATTCTCTAAGTGATGTGTATAGTATGGGAGGTAAGCCGAAAACAGCATTGAATATTACCTGCTGGCCAAAAGCGGATCTTGAGTTATCAATCCTCGGTGAAATTGTGAAAGGTGGCGCGGATAAAGTCGTTGAATCAGGTGCTGTACTTGTTGGAGGACATACGGTAGACTCACCTGAATTGATGTATGGCTTAGCAGTTACAGGGGTTGTTCATCCAGAGAAATATATTAAAAATTATGGAGCGCAACCGGGAGATGTCCTGATACTAACCAAGAATCTCGGTGTAGGTATACTGACCACAGGATTAAAATTTGACAAAATCAGTGATAAGATTTTACCACAAGTAGTTGAATCTATGACAAGATTAAATGCTGCTGCCTCTGAAGTAATGTTGAAGTATGATGCGAGTGCTTGTACTGATGTAACGGGTTATGGACTGCTTGGTCACGCCTCAGAAATGGCTGCTGGAAATGACATTGGTCTAATGATCAATAGTAAGTCTGTTCCATTTTTCCCAGATGCTCCTTCCCTTGTTGCACAAGATACATACACACAAGCATATATTGAAAATACTGCGTTTCTATCTGATAAGGTGACATTTAATTCCTCAGTTTCTGAAGAGATGCAGCATATTTTAATGGAAGCAGAAACATCTGGTGGATTACTCATTGCACTTCCTGCCGAGAATGCGGATTTTGCGATTGAAGAACTACATTCTGGGAATTGTCCAGAAGCCGCTATTATTGGAGAGGTAGTAGACTCTGAGCGTGCTCACATTCAGGTGTATTAAACGGGTTTATTGGGGACACTTAATGACAAAGTTGGAATTGGCAAAACAGCTTAAGTTAGTTTCTTATCTTACAGGAGAATTTACACTTCGATCTGGAAATACAAGCAATTTTTATTGGGATAAATACCGCTTTGAAAGTAATCCAAACTTATTGAGAGAAATCGCGAGAGAGATGATCAGTCTCTTACCTACTTCTTTTGATGGGTTGGCAGGATTAGAGTTGGGAGGGATTCCACTTGCCACAGCTATATCTTTACAGACAGGGATTCCGAGTTATTTTGTACGTAAGGAAGCGAAAACTTATGGTACCTGTAATTTAATTGAGGGAGGTGTAGAAAAGGGGAATTCACTTGTTGTAATTGAAGATGTGATTACAACAGCAGGCCAGGTGTGCACATCTGTAGGGCAAATTAGAGATGAGGGATACAATGTAGAACATGTGATTGCAGTTATTGACAGACAATCTGGCGGTAGAGAAAAGATAGAGGCAATTGGATGTACATTCGCACCAGTTTTTACTCTTGCTGAACTTGAATCGACTTAGACCGTTCATGAATTTAACTATCGTTTGTCATTTTTGAATAAATTAGAAGTAAAATTACAATAAGCACAGGAAAAACACCATAAACCTTTAATAAACACTTAAGAAATTTGGAAATAAAATGAGAATACTTTTTATCGGTGATATTGTCGGAAACCCCGGTAGGAAAGCAACAACTGAATATTTAAAAGAACTTAATAAGTCCTCTACTACATACGACTACATAGTTGCGAATGGTGAAAATGCTGCAGGTGGGAAGGGAATTACATTTGAAATTGTAGACCAACTGTTAGCATCCGGTGTTTCTGCGATTACAACAGGGAATCATGTTTGGGATAACAAAGATATCTTTGACTTTATTGATACTACACCCCAACTTATTCGACCTGCCAACTATCCAACAGAAATAATTGGAAAAGGAGTGACAATAGTTCCTTCAGTTGATGGGAGTACAAAACTTGCAGTTATCAATCTTGCTGGTCAGATATTTATGAATAGGTATGCTAATCCATTCCATGCGTTGAATTCCATTTTGGCTGAAGTCAAAGCAGAGACCCCTTACGTTATTTTGGATTTTCATGCAGAGGCAACATCTGAGAAAATTGCAATGGGATGGCACGCAGACGGCAAAATTGGAGCTGTAATTGGTACACATACACATGTGCAAACGGCGGATGAACGTGTCTTACCTAAGGGAACTGCTTATATTACAGATGTGGGTATGACCGGACCTCATGATTCGGTAATTGGTAGTAAAAGAGAGCAAGTTGTCGAGAGTTTTCTGACAATGATGCCCACTCGTTTTGTAGTGGCAAAAGACAATATCAGACTAAATGCTGTGGATATTGAATTGAATGATAACACCGGTTTAGCTGAAAGTATTCGAAGGATACAATATAAAATATAGCGGCTTAGGCTTATCTATAGTACATAGTGAATTATCAGAAAGTATGCAATTAGAAATACCAATTCCTCGGACTATATACTCTGTATCACAAATAAACAGAACTATAAGTCGTATTTTACAGAAACAACCCCAATTAAGCAATGTTTGGGTAAAAGGACAAATATCAAACCTAAGTCGTCCCAATTCTGGACATATATATTTTTCTCTCAAAGATGATTCCGGTATTATAAAAGGGGTAATGTTTAAAAGTAATGCTTCTAAACTTCAGTTTCAACTACGGGACGGAGAGGAAGTACTGGTACAAGGTAAAATTGATATATATGCTGCAAGTAGTCACTACCAGATTAATATCAACACTATAGAACCCCTTGGTGAAGGAGCACTCCAGAGAGCATTTGAGGATCTCAAGCAAAAACTTGCTGAGGAAGGTCTTTTTAATGACGTTCACAAAAAGCCATTACCAAGATATCCTCAGAAAATTGGAGTAATTACATCTGCAACAGGAGCTGCTATACAGGATATTCATCACGGAATTCAGAAACGTTATCCAATAGCAGAACTTCTGCTGTATCCGACCTTAGTTCAAGGAGAAAATGCTCCACCACAAATAGTGAAAGCTATACGTGCGATGAATAGGAGAAAGGACATTGAGGTCTTGATCGTAGGTCGTGGTGGCGGTTCAATTGAAGATCTTTGGGCATTTAATGAAGAAGTTGTCGCACGTGCTATTTTTGCTTCTGAGATTCCAATTATATCCGCTGTAGGTCATGAAACAGATTTTACTATTTCAGATTTAGTTGCTGATCATCGATCACCCACACCAACAGCTGCTGCGGAGCAGGCTGTTCCAGATAAAGATGAACTAATTACTCAACTTGAACAGTGGTTAAAACGGTTGGCGAATGCATCACAGAATCGTTTGGGTGTCCTTAAAGGTGTCCTTACAGATCTAAACTCCAGACTTTCACCAGAAAGGCGAAGGGATGCCATTAATAATCTTTCCCAGTCAATTGATGATCTGGAAGCAGCGTATCAGAGAGCAATTACTGAAAAACTTAAGACCGAAAGTAATAATCTACAGGCTATGTCTGCCAGACTACATGGTGTAAGTCCATTAGCAACACTTGAACGTGGGTATAGTATTTCCAGAAATATGTCTGGAGAAATTATAACCTCGAGTAGTCAGCTTTCCAAAGGTGATGAGCTTGATGTGACTTTATCAAAGGGAAGTCTCAGATGTACTGTTGATGAGTGTTTGACTGAATAGGTAAGGAGGATACATTGACATTTGAAGAAAAACTTGAAAGACTCAAGAAAATAGTTGAAGATTTAGAGTCACCGGAAACGATGGAGTTAGATACTTCTCTAAACCTGTTTGAAGAAGGTGTTGGCTTAGTACGTTCGTGCAAAGAACTTCTTGAACAGGCAGAGTTAAGAATCCAAAATGTAACTGAACAAGTGACTGAGGATGATGAATCAGAACCGATGCAAGATATTGAGAACGGAGAATAGGATGGTATTAGAGAAAATAAAGGATCCTTCTGACCTTAAGAATCTCAAGATATCGGAATTAAAAACACTTGCGCAAGAAATGCGAGCGCATCTGTTGACAGTATTATCTAAACATCCGGGGCATTTTGCTCCCAACTTTGGTACTGTCGAGCTTGCAATCGCTATACACACCGTCTTTGATACTCCTTATGATAAAGTAATTTGGGATATAGGACACCAAGCTTATCCTCATAAATTACTTACAGGTCGACTTGAAATATTTGATACTTTACGCCAAATCGATGGAATAAGTGGATTCCTAAGTCGTGAAGAAAGTAAGTATGATGTGTTTGGTGCTGGACATTCGAGTACATCAATCGCTGCTGCCTTAGGCGTTGCCGCAGCTCGAGATGTAAATAATGATGACTTTAAGGTTATCGCAATTATTGGTGATGGTGGACTAACAGGAGGTATGGCACTTGAAGGTTTGAATGCCGCTGGGGATTTCAAGAAGGATATGTTAGTTATCCTAAATGATAATCAGATGTCCATTTCACCTACTGTGGGTGCGTTTTCCAAACATTTTCATAAATTGATTAGTTCACGTGGGTACAATCGTCTTCGATCTGGAGCTAAGGATTTAGTGAATTTTATCTCTTCGGATGCAAAAGCACTTGCCCAGAAAATTGAGGCGTCCCTTAAACCCGGCACTTTATTTGAGGAATTTGGTTTTCGGTATTTTGGTCCTCTTGATGGTAACGACTTAGAATCACTTATCCCTGTATTGACAGGGATACGAGAGTTAACAGGACCTATTTTAGTGCATGTGGTAACCAAGAAAGGAAAAGGATTTAAACCTGCAGAAGAAGATCCTGAAGGGTTTTATAGTGTTAGTGGTCAATTTGATTTGGAAACAGGTAAATTACTTCGTCCTTCCTCAGCTACACCTAAATATACCGATATTTTTAGCCGCACACTAATAGATGAAGCCAAGCAAGATTCTCGGATTATCGGTGTGACGGCAGCCATGTTAGGTGGAACGGGTTTAGATAAGTTCTCAGAAGTATTTCCTGATCGATGTTTTGATATTGGGTTAGCAGAACAATGTGCTGTCACCTTTGCTGCTGGACTTGCGACTGAAGGGTTAAAACCTGTGGTTGCAATCTACTCAACCTTTCTACAACGAGGATACGATCAAGTTCTTCATGATGTTTGTATTCAAAATCTACCTGTCATATTTGCTCTGGATCGTGCCGGGTTAGTAGGTGCAGATGGACCTACACATCATGGTGTTTTTGATATTTCGTATCTGAGATCCATTCCAAATATCGTGTCAATGGCACCAAAGGATGAGAACGAATTACAACACATGCTAAAAACCGCACTATCTTATGAATTAGGTCCTATTGCGTTACGTTATCCTCGGGGAACAGGAATAGGGGTTAAGTTGGCAAGTGATCCTATCCCTTTATCAATTGGACAAGCGGAGATATGCCGTGAAGGAGAGGATTTAGTCATTTTGGCACTTGGAAATAGGGTATATCCAGCACTTGAAGCAGCACAAACTTTAAGTGAAACAGGTATTAATACTACAGTTGTAAATGCACGTTTTATTAAACCGATAGATAAGACATTGATTGTAGATTTGGCAAAACAAATCGGTAAGATAATTACAGTAGAAGATGGGGCATTAATGGGAGGTTTTGGGAGTGCTGTACTTGAAACACTGGCAGCTGAAGGTCTTACAAATGTCCGTGTGACTACCCTTGGTGTACCAGATCGATTTATAGAACACGGAGATGTTGAAACTCTATACGGACGTTATGGTTATGATACGCAAGCGATTATCCGAGCAGGTGTTGCTTTAGCGGTAAAATCTTAAAATAGATTGAATTGTGTGGGCTAAAATTAAGATCGAGTCGAATTTTAGACATTATATGAAAATAGTCGATTCGAATCCGTTTGATAATGGGATATGAGATTCATTTTACAGTCAATTTGGTTTAATGCTTAGATCATCTGAACATATAAAATGTATCACACATTTAGGGCGTTCTTTACCTATGTATTGGGTATCAGTGCAAATATATTATCGCAATTTAAGCAGGATAAATGTTTGCATCAAGCAGCCTCACTTGCATTTAACTCCCTTCTCAGTTTTATACCCCTTTCAGCAGTAGCACTTTTCTTACTAAAAACATTCGGAATTGTTGAAAATAAAGATTCTCCCTTAATTGCTGCCTTGAATGATTTCTTTCCACACTATGGGGCAGAAAAAATTGTTGCTGGAATCTCTGGGTTTGCCACTCGCAACCTTACCAGCCTTGGAGTTGGTGGTTTCCTCTTATTTCTCGTAGTATCTGTAATCCTCTTCATGTCTATTGAAGAACATTTCAATGCTATATGGGGAAGTAGGCAACGTCTTCCATTTATAAAAGCATTTCAGAAATATTCAGTTCTTTGTATGTTGCTTTTGGTAGGACCACTGGCAATATTCTTCATTTTTTCAACTGTTGATAACAGGTTATTAGCGAACTTTTTTCCATGGTTTCTTATCTATTGTTTGTTCTTTTTCATGTATACCGCATTGCCGAACACCAGCGTCAACTGGAAAGCTGCTCTTTCGGGGGCAATTATAGCAGGTACACTCTTTCAAATTGCACGAATTGTCTTTAGTTATTATTTTGAGTTGGTTTACAATAACTATAGTGAAATATATGGTACACTTGTGTTTTTAGTGCTATTGGCAATTTGGATTTATGCTACTTGGATTGTGATTCTATTGGGAGTTGAAGTGACCCATGTAACGCAATATTCCGATAATCAGAGTGGTGTATATGGAAAACCTATAAATGAAAATAGCGAGTATATCAATGTACAAGGCATAATTATACTATTTTTTATTGCTGCTACTCATTTCCATGAAGGTAAAGGGGCATGTTTAGCCTCAGACATTGCTGCAACAGCAGGGGTTCCAGAAACAATTGTACAGAGAGTATTTAAACGATTTAAAAGTTTAGAATTAATCTATGAAGTAGAAGGGGATACAAAAGGATATCTTCCAGCATGTTCACTAAGTCAAATTAGTTTATATTCTATTGTGGAAGTAGTAGATGAAGAACTTACAGAGTATTTTTCGAAGATATTACCAACATCCCAAAGATTAAGAGAGATATTTAGTGAATTACAGCATATTCAATCTGAAACACTAAAAGAGATAACCGTTAGCTCATTATTTGAAAGCAATACTGATTGAATTTGCCGTGGTGTATCAAATTATAGGTGTGTTAATAGGAAGCAATCAGTCAATGGAAAGATTAGATGTTCTTATCGTCCAGAAAGGCTTGGCAGAAACCCGTCTTCAAGCAAAACGACTTGTATTGGCAGGTGCTGTCAAAGTAAATAACAATTCAAACCTAAAACCTGGACAACGTATTTCTCCTGAAACTAAAATTGAGGTTGCCACCCCACCTAAATATGTCAGTCGGGGAGGGTACAAGCTGGAGAAGGCATTACAAGATTTTCAAATAGTTGTAAAGGACAAAGTGGCAATTGATGTCGGAGCTTCTACTGGTGGGTTTACTGATTGTTTGCTTCAACATGAAATTGCCTTTGTGTACGCTATTGATGTAGGTTACGGACAACTTGCATGGAAACTGAGAAAAGATCCACGCGTAGAAATACTGGATAAGACGAATATACGACACATACAAACTGATTTATTTTTACATCCACTCGATATTGCAGTGTTTGATGTCTCATTTATTTCTTTGCGTAAAGTAATCCCGGTGGTAATTGAAACGTTAGAAATTACTGAAATAATTGCACTTGTAAAACCGCAGTTTGAAGCTGGTCGTGTACATGTGAAAAAAGGTGGTATTGTTGATGATCCTAATGTACATAAGGAAACCTTGATAGATTTAATTGTTTATCTCCAAGAAACTTGTTCTATGATGACAAAAGGGTTAAGTTTTTCACCAATCCACCAAGATATAAAGAATATCGAATATATGTTGTGGGCAAGAAAACAAACTAACACGGAAGCACTTAATACTAAGATAGAACAACATACAGCATCTATTATCGATTACGTAAATGATGTAGTGGATACCGCCCATAGTGTTTTTTATTAATGATTGGACAATTACCTAAATACAAAGAATGACACGAAAAAAGAAGATATTACTTACATTTTCTATTAGTTTTCTACTGATTGGATTGATTGGATTTCTATTCCTTAGATCAAGTTATTTTTTGGATAAATTTCTAAAAGAACCCATAATCCGAGTCATAGAGGATCAAATAGATGGAAAATACACCGTATATATTGATAGGTTAAGTGGAAATATCTTCACCGGAGTACAAGCTAAAGAGTTCAGGATAAGAGAGAGAGAGCCTGATGTTCCACCTATTCTCACTACAACAGAAATAGTATTAAATTACGACTTTTTTGGTTTACTAAGACGCAAGTTGATAATCTCAGGTATAGAAATAAACTATCCAGAATTTAACATACTTCGCAATTCTGACGGACAGGTGAATCTTACACAAGTGTTCCGAGAAGCATCTCAGGAATCGGATTCAACATTTACTTTTGATATTTCAAATGTAAATGTCAAAAATGGTCAAATTAATTTCATTGATGAAAAGCATAATACCAAGTTTAACCTCCCAGACATAACCTTAAAGGTGGATGGAAAGCAAACGGAAACCGGACATTTTGGTAGACTCATCTTTGGCAGAGGTAGTTTTTCTATAGATGGAAAAGAGTTGTCAGTTGACACTTTAGGAAAGGAAATTCAATTTAACCTTTCAACAACAGGGGGAAATTTACAAGAACATCATCTGAAATTTGGGGACTCAGATCTCATTTTGAGTGGCGAATGGAAAAATAATAAATGGGAGTTACAAGCAGAACTGAGTTTTGACGCAGCAGATATCGAGAAATTCCTTATAGACGATTTTCAACTAAATGGGAATGGGAAAATTTTACTTGAGGTTAACGGGACAAACACAACTCTAAACGGTTCTCTTATTGTAGAAATACCGAAGTTGTTAATTGATAAGAAATCAAATCTGAAGGGTACATCAAAAACCAACAAAAAACAGATAGACATTTCAAATGTAATTGTTGATACATCAATAGATTTAAACGAAGAATCAAAGATTAGATTTAACGAGTTAAGTTTACAGATTGCAGAGGGTAGCCTTTCTGGTTCGGGTAGTATGACATTTGACAATACTTCTGAAGGAAATATTATCGAAAGAATCCAACACTTCGCAAAGAATCCAATATCTTATAATAGTAATTGGGATATGTCTGATGTTCAACTCAAACCACTTATACCTATTTGGATTGAAATCCCACCTTCAACCCCACAGATTAAATCTGGGATCGTTTCTGGTTCAGCAAAAATTTCTGGTAATACTTATGGGGATTTTAACTTTAATGGAAATGTACAACTATCGGATACCAGTTTACTAACTCAGACTAAGGCTATCAAATTACAGGATTCATCTCTAAACTGTACTATCATGTCAGAATCTGAGGATTCTTTGACAATAATGGTAGATGGAAAGATAGACGGTGCTGATGTTGATATTAATGGTAATCTTGAAACACCAATGGTGGTATTAAGTAATGTAGACTTTGGTAAACTCTGCGAAATTGCTAATACATTGCCCCTCAAAGGTATTGGTACGATAACAGCACAAATCAAAGAAGATCGTACTGCTACAGGACACATTGAAATACCAGATCTCTTCTTTGATAATGATTATATTCCAGTGGGACGATTGGCAGGCGATTATAGATTTCAGAATGGAGCTGTGTATTTTGAAAATGCATATCTGACAAAGAATGGTGTTAACGGAGATACAAAAATAGCAATAGAGGGTCATGTTAAGTTGGAAGGAGAACTTCCTGTCAATATGAGGATAATAACTGAAAAGCTCGTATTGGATGAAGACTATAACAGAATCCTTCTCAAGAATAAATATCCAATAGTTGGGATCATCTCTGGCGAGTTAGATCTTTACAATTCTCTAACACATCTTGATGGTAGCGGAGAATTTAGGGTTGAATCTGGAGTCGCATGGGAAATAAAGTTAGATCCATTGCAGTTTCAATTGGATATTAATGATACATCCTTAACTATCCAAGATTTCCAAATCACTTCACGAGGTCAATTAGTAATTCTTAATACACACGTATCTAAGACAGGTGATTTTGATTTTAGTCTAAAGAATAATGAAGACAGACCGATTAAAATCTCTGAAATTGCTGTTGCAGCAAGTATTGATGAATTTCCATTCGATGGTTTGATGGATGTAAATATCACATCATTCTATAAAAAACCAGATGATTCTTCTACAGAAGTTTCATTACACATTACAGATCTCTCGTTCAATAATAATCCTCTCGGTGATGGGTATGTTCATGGAAAATTAATCGAGCCATCTGAACAAAGTACTGAACCAGGTTATTTTAATTTTATTGGTAAAGCATTTGATGATACGACTCATATTGAAGGAACAGTCAGTATTGGGGCAAACAATCCATATGCTTTTACTGCCATAAGTAAGGAAATCGGTGTGACACCGATTTTACGTATCTTTCATCCTACCCTTGAATCCGTAACAGGCACAGCAAACAGCGTAGTTAGAATCAAAGGAACAATTGCAGAATTGGCATCTACTAAGCAACAGGATTCAAATAGACGGGTATATCCTTATGATGTTGATATAGTTATCAACAACACTGAACTTCAATACAATTCATTACATTTCTCAAATCCCAGTCCAATCCGAATAGAAATTGTTGATGATATTATAACATTCTCTGATAGTTCTCTCGCTATAGGTCAGGACCAGACACCGTTCCTACAGATTGCAGGCACAATAGATGCAAAAACAGAAGAAATTAACATCGTATCATCTCCTAACCAAGACCTAACACTAAATGCTTTCGTCAAGGAATTAAATCTTCCCGTATCGGGTTTGGCTTATTATGATTTAAAACTGCAAGGAACATTGAGCAATCCTATTGTTGGTGTTAGTTGGCAAATACCTTCCTTAGTTTGGAATACTGATTCAGGGGATATCAGTATTAGTAATGCCAATGGTGAGTTTAACTATATTAATAATGTACTACATATCCAGCCATTCTCACTTGAATTATTGAATAGTATCATTCAAGTTGCTGGGGATATGACAATCAATCAAGAAAACTTCGAGAAATCGCAACTCAACCTTAATGTCAACGGTGATGATATCGCATTAACTAATTTCTCAGATATCGTAAAAAACTCTTTACCGGATGAAGTTGTTAATCTTCTTACTGCGAGAGACACATCGTTTTTAAGCGGGAATGTTAATATCCAACTAAATATTAATGGTAGTATAGCAGAACCTATAGTTGATTTTAGAACCTATACAGTTGATGAACATCCTATATACATTGGTAAATTTGAAAAACCTCTCAGAATGGATGAGATACATGCCGTTGCAACAATTGGTTCGGAATTAGTGGATATTATTGATTTATTAGTCAAAGGTCAGATTGGAAAAAGTAATATTCAGGTAGAGGGAGAGACATCATTTTCCAGGACAAATAATAAGGAAATGAATTATACCTTAGGAATTTCTGCTGATAAATTGGAAATTGCCGATTTTCTCAAGGTATTCAATGTAAATCCTTCACTCCTAAATGGACAGATTAGCGGTAGTGTGATGATTTCAGGTGGTGGATTCAAATATGATGATATTTCAGGAACTAGCAAAATTCATGAACTTACCTTAAATAGTCGTAATATCCAAATAGTCAATATTACACCTTTTGATTTAGCATTTAAAGATAGTATCATAACGACAACAATGCCTTTAAAGCTTACATCTCCTGTTCTTGATTCTCAAGTTGACATTGGTGTTGAAGGACCAATAATCACGCCTAAGATAGATGTTAACTGGCGAGGATCACTTATAAACCTATTACATCAACAATCCAATCTACCTACCCAGTGGAATGGGAACATCCAATATTTAGATAAAAAGATAACCATACTCTCTGAAATCACAAATAATGGACATTCCCTAAAACTAACCGGATTGATTCCATTTAACCTGAATTTGCGAGAAGTTACAACACCAGAAAGGTTTATTGATTTACCCATAAATGTACAATTGGTAGGGAATGAATTACCGCTAACATTCTTCCCAGGTATAGATACAATTTTTGCGGAAGTAGATGGCGTCGCCGACATTAATTTATCATTAAAGGGTACAACCCGAAGTCCTCATTTGGAAGGGAATGTATTTATAGAAGCGAGTAAATTCCAGACAAAATCACTTAATCAAGAGCTGGATAAGGTAAGATTACAACTTAATGCCCGGGAAGATCTTATAGAGTTAGTACAATGTAAATTTGAAATAGGTGATGGAACTTTCGATTTGCGAAAATGTGAATTACAACTTGAAGGGTTAATGCCGAAGTATCTATTTGTCGAGGATGTATCATTCAAGAAATACCCTCTAGATTCGGTTTTGCAGAATGTCCTCCCTTCGGATGCTTTCAAGGAAGTATATGGTGAGGTGACGACATCTATTTCCAAGATGAAAATTTCATTTGATAGTTATTTTCAACAAAGAGAAGAAATTCCAATTCCGAAAGTAGTTAGAAGTGTAAACTTTGATGCTATTACGCGTGAGGCAGAAGCAGAATTTACTGTAGATCATATTACATTAGGTTTTATTTCTTTAGATAAACAATATCAATTTACAAATCCAGAAACCGTTCCATTTACTCTTAATACAGGAACATTCAGATTGAAGGGGTTAAGACTTGAGAATACGATTTCTGTCAATCCAGAAGTAACTAATCCACTTGTCATAAGTTGTTTTGGCAGACTGGATCTGGATGGAGAGATCTTCGCTAATCTAAAGATTAGCAATTTCAACATATCTTCACTAAGTTTTTTCCTGCCGAATGAACTTACACAACTCTATGAAATGAATGGAATGTTAACCACAACAGTTAGTATTACAGGTGAATACGCTGCACCGAATATTCTAATCAGATTAGAAGGAGATAAACTCACTATAAATCAAGCGGGTATTGATGAATTTTCTGGTGAGTTTCGTTATGATTCTCTCAATCAACATTGGACGATTATAGAAGAGAACACACAAATCCGTATAGCTAAGAATAGACTTATTTGTTCAGGTAGCGTTCCCTTAAATGTCTCTCTGATAGAATCAAAAGTTGAATCTTCATCAGATCCGATGGACATAAGAATTAGTCTGATCATGGATGAACTTGGTATATTGCCACTAATTGATCCTCATGTTCAATCTGCTGTTGGAGAAGGTAATATCACTGCATCAATTACCGGAAGTGTATATACACCTAAAATTACTGGACATGGTAATTTTAATATTGATTCACTATCAATTGCACGTTCGCCAATATATTTTGAGAATCTTGAATCTACATTTGAATTCACAGAAAAAGGTGTTAGATTTGATGAAATGAAAGGACAACTAAACGGTGGGCACTTCACAGCAAATGGCGATATAATTACTGATTGGTTTCAAATTCAAAATGTTGATGTTAAAGGTAGTATGAAGAACTCGATCTTTAGCGAAAATGAGAAATACCAGATTGAGTTAAGTTCTGAGAATTTACATTTAACAGGGATGATTACTGACACAAAACTTAATGGAGATATAAGAATCCATTCCGGGCAATATAAACAGAATTGGGATTGGGGGGATCTCCTTAACTCATTCTCTGCTGGTACGGTAACTGACATAGATTTATTGTTTTATGCACCGTTCATACGAAATCTTACTTTAGATTTGGGTATAGATATTCCTAACAAATTTCATCTGCTATCATCAACTGGGGGCCATACAGACATTGAGATTAAGTGTCGAGGACAACTTACTGGGGCAATCCAAGCACCTATTTTTACGGGTGATCTTTCTATTTTACGAGGGAAGATTAGTATTATAACACAGATATTTGAGATACAAGAGGGGTCGACGATAAGAAATCTAAGTGACAAATCCTTTACGCCAGAGTTAGACATTATACTCAGGACACCTAATCCGATTCGAGGGGTGGTACTTGAGGATGGAAGTGTAGCCGATTTAATGATCACAGCAACAGTTACAGGCAAACTCGAAAATGGAGACATAGGTAATGCGAAAGTTAATTTTGGGGTTGACCCCATAAATTCTTCAACGACAGTTATATTTACTGATGCGGATGTTCTTGCGTTACTCTCCCCTGGTAATTCTATTTCAAGGTCCTTTGCTGGTATTACATTCACTATCTCCTCAGGATTTGATCCAAACCAACGACACATCATCGGGGAATATCCTTTACCTTTTGGAAATAATATGTCTATTAGAATGGAAGGTGATGAAAAAGGTGGGTTTGGGGTTGATTTACAGTTGTTGGAGAGACGTTTCTAATAATGTGTCTGAACACAAAGTTAAAATACTTTACCAATCTATCTGTTAAGACTTTTATTCTTCAAGGATTAATTCTATTATTCCAGTGTATTTTTTGTTTGAATTCTTATTCAGTAGCAGAGAATGGAACTACCGGCCCCATAAATCTTTCCAAGCATTCCTTACAATCAAAAAAGGTCGTTAGGATTGAATACACTATAGACAATCTACCAGTAACTAATGACCAAATTCATAACATATTAAAAGAACATACACTAATAGAGCTTGGTTCAAAGTTTTCCCGGAATGCAATAAAACTGAGTATAAATTCTCTCTATTCTTTAAATCAGTTTTCACAAATTAATGTATACACAAAAGATACATCTGAAGGGATTGTGGTACAGTTTGAATTAGAGAATGTTATGCATCTTCAATCGATAAAGTTTATAGGAGTCGAGTCAGATGAACTAAATAAAGCAATCCGAGATACGATAAGATTGGAACCTGGTGGGATGTATCTACCAACTATTGCTAAGAGAGATGAAAGTTCGATTAAGGAAGTGTGTGCGGAAAATGGATACTTTAATAGCATCGTAGAGATAATAACAGATACGGATACTGGTATATTAACATATCAGATTAACTTGGGTAGTCCAACAATTGTTTCTAAATTCCATATCCAAGGAAATTCAACAATATTTTCTGAATATCTTAAGGGAGTCGCTGGGAAGTTTATTGGAAAATTATATCGTAAATCCGAAGTGAATGATGCAATCTTAGAAATTCAAGACTTTTATAAAGAAAAATACTTTCCCAACAGTGATATAGTTGCAGACTTTAACCATCTGACAGGGCTACTAACTATCAAGATAGTTGAAGGTACACAGTTGTTACTTGAATTTGTAGATGAAGATGGGAAACAGATAGTTTCTGATTTTACTGTTGGAAACTTCCTGAAACAAATAGGTATTATTACAGGTGAATCAGAGAAAGACCTACTTAGAAATAGGATTATTACGTATCTGAATTCTGAAACACTATGGTCACAAACCGTGCAGTCTCATTTTGAGGCGAAAGGGTATGACAATACAATAGTAAAATGGGAGAAATTAACGAACTCTCCTCTTCATATTAGATTTACTGTTGCTAAAGGTCAAAGATACTTAGTTAAGAACATTGTTTTTGAAGGGAATTTTGCGTTTAGTGACCAAGAATTGTTACGAGAAATTGATACAAAACCTTACCATATATCAACCCAACTTTTTCGTAGACATATATTCACACAGCAAGAATTAACAGAAGATCTTGAAAGATTAAGAATACTGTATCAAAAAGCTGGTTACCCTAAAGTATCTATCAGAATACAACAACTGGACAAAAATATACGTGAGAACAACAAGTTTGGTGAAGTTTCGATCCATCTGATAATTTTTGAAGATCGCAAAGAGGTAATTAACCGATGTGTTTTTTCTGGTAACAATGTACTTGACACCTCTATTCTTCTTAATGCTTTACCGCACAAACCACCACAGCCTAATGCTCCTTTAATATTGAAAAGCTATCAGAACGCTATTCTGAAGGTATACCAGGATCATGGGTACATGGACGTTGCAATTATAAATCCACCGAATACACAATATATAGATAAAATGGTTACTCCTGTTTTTCAAGTTGATGGAAATTTTTCTGAGAAGTTGGATTCGAGATTAATACCAAATGAAATTAGAGAAGAATTCCAAAAACATCTTCTATTACTATCGGATACAGACATCGCTACCAGTATGGGTGATGAGTGGAGTCTCCAAGATATTAATGGTAACCCTCGTTATACCTTAAGACAGGGCGAAACCACACTATCTGTATTTGAACATGGTGTGGTTCATTTTGAGATTAATGAGGGTCAACAGATAGGATTTGGTGAGATTTTATTTGCTGGTGACACAGGTGTTAGACAATTAGTCCTTAATCGGGAAGTAGCACACCTTCAAGGAACGCTTTTCACACCGGATAAACTGAGTAAAGCCATTCAAAACCTAAATAGCACAGGTGTCTTTGAACCAGGAATCCGTACTGAACGAAGAATAAAAACCGGTATTGGAGGGAAAACCTATCAAAATATACAATCAGATCCAGATAATCTTTTATCCACTCAACCAATATACCAGGATGTCTTAATACGATTACAAAAACGGAAGCCGGGAGCATACGGGGCAAGTATCGGCTATAGTTCTTCTGACGGTACGAGAGGTACGATCTCATTAAGTCATGTTAACCTTTTACAACGTAATAATAGGTTTCGATTGCGTGGCAGGTGGGGTATCCGAGGTTATCTCTATGATACTACACTCACTGAGCCGTGGCTGTTAGGGAGGACAAGTGGAAGTCTGCAATTTCTTGGACGGAAATTAGAAGAAGATGATGGGGTTAGAGCATTGCAAGGGAGTTTTTCACTCAGTAGAAGATTATATGAATCATATCGCTTTAATTTAGAATATAGTTACAGAGGACTAAAAGATACATCGGAAACTATATCAGGTATTAATCCATCAACTACAGTTAGCAGTTTACGTTTTCTATGGAGACAGGATAATCGGATGCCACCTATTAATCCTAAGTCAGGTATGTTGAATGAGGTAACTGTGGAATATGCGGGAGGTTTTCTGGGTGGTAAAAGTAGTTTTATCAAGACAATTGCTGATTTTCGTGACCATCGGTTGTTAAATGACCGTGGTTTTGTACTTGCGCCTGCTTTACGAATTGGCATCACCACAGGTCTACAAGAGGAAGGTAAAGATTCAGAGTTAATCTCGTTTGAACGGTTTTGGGCAGGTGGTAGTACCACAGTACGCGGTTATGAGGAGCGTGGACTTGGACCGGTAGATAGTACTGGAAAACACCGTGGAAATATACAGTTTATCTTTAATACTGAGTTGCGTTTCCCCATATTTGCCCCAATTGATGGTGTTTTGTTTTTTGATTCAGGAAATGTGTGGGATACGTTTAATGATGTTAAGTTTGAATGGTTACCTGCATCGGTAGGTGTTGGTTTAAGGTTAAATCTTGGTCCGTTTGTTGGCGGTATAGATTATGCAGTCCCTTTAATTACAGTACCGAATGTACCAATTAATACTTTCTATATACGGGTAGGAACACCGTATTAGGAGATTACTATTCTGATGGGTCGTACGGTTTCCCTAATGCAAGGGGTGCTTCAGAACGGCCTACAAATCCAGACATTACAATTAAACACAATACAAAAGGTAGCATTAAGAACCACTGATATTGAACATTCCATCCAAATGCCTGAAATCGTGCATCGAGGGCAAAACCGAGACCAAACAGCAGTGCAGCAGCACACGCTTTTACAGGATGCCACTTTCCAAAAATAACGATTGCCAATGCGATAAATCCACGACCTGCTGTCATATTTGGTGTAAAGATCGGAACATCCGCAAGAGACAAGTAACCTCCACCAATTCCAGCCATTGTTCCTGCAAATAATATGCATATAGTTCGAATTAGAGATACATTCGAACCGACTGTAGAAATAGCTTTGGGATGTTCACCACATGCCCGTACTCTTAAGCCTTGTTGTGTATGATATAAGTAAAAATAAATGCAGGGTACAAGTAAGAACGTAAAAAATACGACGATATTATGTGAAAATAGCGTATTTCCTAAAAAAGGGATCTGAGAGAGTAGGGGCAGGTCTATCTTCTGAAAATAAGGAATATTGTGTGGTGTTCCAGTCCCTCCGAAAATACGTTGGTATAATACTTCCGTTAATCCTAATGCGAGCAATGTAATTGCCGTACCAATAACAACTTGGTCTCCACGTAGTTTTATAGCGAAAACGACAAAAATACCAGCGGTAATTAAACCACTTAAGCCTGCCACGAAGAGTCCAAGCCAAGGAGCAAAAAAGATTAGTTCCGCGGCATAATATGATGTTACTAATCCAAAAAAAGCACCAATTAGCATCATACCTTCTATACCGATATTAATTACCCCCGCACGCTGTGAAATAACCTCTCCCAAGGCAGCAAGTAATAATGGTGTAGCCCCTCTTAATGTTGATGCTATTATCTCTTCCAATAATTCCAAAGTATTGATCCCATATAAATATTGAGCATTATCAAACAGTTGAATGTATACTATTCTCGTTTAGTGATTAATTTAAAAGAACTTGATCCAATAACAAAAAGTAGAATTATCGCCTGCATCATCCATGTGACTTTATTGGATATTCCTATGTTTAGTTGCATTGCATAGGATCCCATTGTGAGCGCACCGAATAATAGCGATGAGGCGATGGTTACAAGTGGATGTAACTTTGCTAATAAGGCTACGGCAATTGCAGTATAACCGTATCCAGGAGAAAAAGTTGTTGTAAGTCGGGGGGCAAGTGCCATGAGTTCTATGGCCCCTCCAATTCCTGCCAATGCACCACTAATAAAGAAAACCCGTAGAGTGTTAAGAGTAATAGAAATTCCTGATGCTTCTGCTGCCGATGTCCCTTCACCTACAGCCCGGATCTGATATCCGAAAGAGGTTCTAAACAAGACAAATGTAAGAATAATAGCTAATAGTATAGCAATGAGGATACCTATGTGTATCCTGGATGAGGGGAATATACGAGGTAGAAATACCCATTTAGCAATGGGATCACTTTGTGGACCTGTTCTTGATATTTCCTGTAGTGGACCACCATCGACCATAGCGCTCACAAGGTATAAGGCAACGTAATTCAACATAATCGTACTAATTACTTCATTGACCCCACGAGTAATCTTGAGTATTCCAGGAATTGCCCCCCATATTCCACCGCCAAGAATCGCTATTGTCAAACATAATGGTATTGCGATCCATGGGATGTTAGGTAATAGGTATGCTGCCTTTGTTCCAAACCAAGTCGCTGCTAATGCCCCAATTAGAAATTGTCCTTCGGCTCCTATATTCCAAATTCCACATCTGAACGCAATTGCGACTGAGAGACCTGTCATAAGAAACGGTATACTTTTTACTAATGTCTCACCTAATCCGTGTGCAGATCCAAAAGCCCCTGTAATCCCTGTGGCATAAGCCTGTATAGGATTATATCCACACAATACCAATACAATTCCATTTGTTAGAAATGCTGCTGAAAGGATTAGGGCAGATGTTATAATCCAACGATTAAAAGTACTTTGCATAACATAAACATAAGGATGTTGCTTTTCGATAGATATTGAGGAGATTAAACATCCGTCTCAGACTCTCCTGTCATTAATAAACCTAATGCTTCAATATTATCTCTATGTTCGGTGGCCTCGATAAGTTTTCCTCTGGACATGACATATATCCTGTCACTGATACTTAGTACTTCATCCAATTCCGTAGAGATTAACAGTACAGATTTATTATTGTCCCGTTGTACGAGTAATTTTTTATGTACAAAAAATGTAGCATTGATATCAAGACCCCTTGTAGGATTTACAGCGATGAGGAGTTCTGGTTGTGGAGATATTTCCCGTGCGAGAACAATTTTTTGTTGATTCCCACCGGAGAGGGTTGATACTGGAACATCTGGAATTGTTGGACGAATATCGTAGGATTCAATCAGGTGTTGTGAGAAATCATATTTCGAGACTTGTTTTATTATTCCACCTTGTGTTACATTTTGGAGTTGTGTGTAATTTAGCATTAGATTTTCAGCAATAGAAAAGGATAGAATTACACCTTTTGTTTGTCTATCTTCTGGAATATAACCTACACCGCATTGGCGAATATCCTTTGTCTTTGTTGGATATTTTCCTAATATTTCTATTCTACCTGAAGAAATAGGTCTTAACCCTAAGATAGCCTCAGCTAATTCGCGTTGTCCGTTCCCATCAACGCCTGCTATTCCAACAATTTCACCGCGATGAGTTTCCAAGGATAGATTCATAACTGCTTTTTCGTCTCGACTTCCCATTACTGTAAGTTCAGAGATGTTGAGTACTTGATAACTTGATGCCTTATGTTCTTCTCGGACTACTTCTGATAATTCCTCACCCAACATCTCTCTTGCAAGACCACGGGCAGAGAGTTCACCTGTTTTACCGTGGTACACATTTTTGCCGTGTCTTAATACGGTAATTCGATCACTTATTGCTAATACCTCTTTCATCTTGTGACTAATAAAGATAATTGAACGGTCATCAGCTTGTAATGTTCGGAGTACACCAAAGAAATCTTCAACTTCCTGTGGACTAAGAACTGCTGTTGGTTCATCAAGAATTAAAATTCGTGCATTCACCGCAAGGGCTTTTAGAATTTCTACTCGTTGTTTTAATCCTACAGATAGGTTGCGTACAAGCGTATTTGGTTCGACAGGAAGATTAAATCGTTGTGATAAGGATTCAGTTAGTTGTGTGGCTTCAGATTTATCATAACGGAACTTACTCAGGTTTATAGAGGATTCAGAACTGTTAGGGAGGGAATCAATATCAGAATCTGAAGTATTTTTTTGATTTGTCGGATCGAATTTTGCTACACTAAGAGCGATATTCTCAGCAACTGTGAGATTCTCAATAAGCATGAAATGTTGGTGTACCATTCCAATTCCGTGTGCAATCGCATCACTCGGGGATCTAAGTATAGTTCTCTTACCGTTTATATTTATATCCCCGCTGGATGGCTGGTATAAACCATAGATTAGATTCATTAATGTTGATTTACCAGCACCGTTCTCACCTAAAATTGCATGGATTTCACCGGATTGAAGTTGAAAATCTACGTTATCAACGGCAACAAGGTTGCCAAAATTCTTCGTTAGATTTTGAAGATCAAGTGGGGTTTTTTCTTCCATTTAAACCCTACACCATCTATTTGCTCTGTCAGTTGTTAAAGCCCCATCATAAGCAATGAACCTAAGGCCGATTTTCCATGTTTCATTCTCAGGTATTGTAATTGAATTTCTCCAAGTGGGATTATAGAGTGCCATGCCGTAATCTCGAATGAACCACGGTCCCCGGATATCTTTATCCAGAATTGTCATCAAAACACCGTAATCACCGTGACCAGGCAACTGGTTTTGGTATGCGACATAATCAGAATCACTCTCTTGAACAACATCTGCTTTACCTTTACGATTATTGTCAGCCAGTACAACACCTCCCATAACAGGTAGAAGTCTGGGTTCAACACGCATACCGATGCTTCCAAATTTAGTTTGCTGAAATTCTGTTGTACCGTAAGATGCGGTTTTCTCACTGGTCATATCACAAACTGTCCCATCTGGAACGGAGTGAAGATTGACAGTCCGAATTTCATCAATTAATGGTTCTTCGTTTTTATCCCGCCAAATTACCTTCTGTATAAATTCAACACCGTTTGTATGTGGAGAGATAGAAATCTCTTGCTGTGTTTCCATACGACCCAAATTTATGAAAACTTTATCTGTAAAAGAACGACGTGGAGGGGAACCCCAAAAACCAGCCGCCCGATCTCCTACTTTTACGGGTGCTTGTCCAACAAATATTCCGTTATGAAATGGGTGGTCAAAAGCGAATTCCTGAATAACTGTGTGGCCAGCAGGAGTATAAAATGGAAATACAAATGGACGGTAGAAGTTTGCACCCAGTCCTCCTAAACATCTACCCGTATCAGTGTCCACTACTAAATGTGTTTTAGCATTAACAACTACCTCATAATTGCGCATCATTTCTCCATCTAAATCTATTACCTTTGTTGAGGATAAAGTATATGGCATCATTTCTGACATGTCAATATGATTTTAGTGATGTTATGTAGTAACCTAATGGTTTTAAGGTAGGACTTAATTTACACATTAATCTATTTTGACAATTGTGATTATACATGCTAAAATTATGTGTTGAGATTGTAAATCCTAAACAATCATTGAAATGATCTCAATGGTGTAATGGGAACTTTGGGTGATTCCAAGTGTGTCAATATACAACTAAAATGACAAATACAACACATATAATATTCTAAAGGAAAAATGATGAGACTTCTTTTCTTGATATTTATAACTCTACAATTTATTTTTCTTCCGCTCGGTTTTGCCCAAGAAAGCTGAGGCGCGTGAAGTAACCCCACAATACCTCAGGGTGGGGTAAGTGAAGTTAGGTTAGCTTCAGAAAATAATAAATTTCAGGCATCTTTTGGTACACGTGGATTTAACGCCCAGGGTGGACACCACGAAGCCAAAGGTTTATCTCCTTCTGGTGATGTAATCTTGGTTCCATTGCACCGTCATGAAGTGAAGTTGAATGTTGTCCGATTCGATTTCGGAATTAAATATCGTATTAATAACTTTTGGCGACTTGAGGCGGCCCTTCCTTACGAGATAAAAAGTCAAGATGCAAACATTGTTGAAATAGAACCGGCTGATAGTGAACAGAAAGAAGCGATGTTACGGAATCAAGACATCCATCATCGAAACGAAACCTACCGCGGTATTTCAGATATGGATCTTCTTTTAGGGTATACCACACATGGTATATTAATGCAGCACGATACACTATTTGCTAAGTTTGGAACAACCTTACCGTTAGGTAAGACTGAAGAAGACCCTTGGATACTTGGTGACAATGGATTGAAGCATCTTCATATTCAATTTGGTACAGGTACGTTTAATCCAATCGGTGATCTTCGGTACAGTATGCCAATTTATGCTGGTGTAAGTGGAAATGTTAGTGTAAGAGGAAAGTATCCATTTTATGAAAATAGTAAAAATTACCGAGGTTCTTGGGATGTTACTTATACCGCAGGATTGAATTACATAGTCAATAATTGGATAACCTTGCAGACGAGTTATCTTGGGTTGTATCAATCTTATGCTCATTGGGCAGGTGAAATTGACATCAATACAGGTCTCCGATTTAGTATGGCATCGTTAGGGGCATCGATTGCAACACCATATAATGTGCCATTTTCGATAACAGTCATGTTACCAATACAACAGGAAACACTCTATGATGATAGTGTTAGACTGTCAGATGGTACATATCAAGAGAACGATGCATTCAAATTGGGTATGTTAGTTTCTGTGATGGCGTTATATTCCTTTTAGTTAAATTACAATAATAAAAAGGGGTAGTTGTTTGAAACAACTACCCCTTTTTCGCGTGCTTTTTTAATTATACCATTTCTGGTAATTAAAGTCCCATTAATAAAATCTCTTTAATGTAGCACAAACTTTTAGTTTGTGTATTATATCAAGACATAAACATCACCTAATCATGGGAAATCATTTATAGAAATGGTATTACATTCTGTGGGAGGGGATTCCGATCCCCGATCTTATATTCTCTCATATTTTCTTATATTTTCTTCTCTTCTGGATGATGGATTTGACGATTCCTTGTTTACACGTTTCGTGCTAATGATAATGTGTTTGAGTTCTTAAATATCAGTGATATTCACAATCGGATACAATTATTGGGTTATTACCTTATTTATTGGTTAATACCTTATTTATTGTGATTTATACGTTACAGGACTTACGCAAATTGAGCAAATATTGGACATTTAGGCATAAAAAAGCGGTAATTTCTGTCCTTTTAACCCCTAAAGTCCCTTTATCAAAATACTTTAAGAGGAACTGCGTAAGTCCTGTAGAATCGATTTTCTATGTGATCTTTCTATATAATCTATGATACTTGAACATCCTATTTTGTTAAGTTCTTTTAAAAAAAATAGAAGGAAGGATCAATAGGTAGTATTGGTAGAATGGATATTAGTGATTATCGTATTACAAATCATCGGACTACAGATAAGGTGTCATATCCCAAAGCAGGATAGTGCCATCATAACTACTACTTGCCAGAAGTTCGCCATCCTTTGAAAAAGCAAGATTTTGAACATCTGAGGTATGCCCCAAAAAGGTATGGATGTTTTCACCAGTTGCTACCTCCCATAAACGGATAGAGACTTTCTCTGTTTCCCGCCACCAAGAACCGGAGGCAAGATACCGACCACATGGAGAAAACACCACGACACCAACATGGGAGCAACTCACAGGTAGAATCATCCCCATGCGCGGTTCCAAAGTTGCAGCATCCCACAGATGAATACCACCATATAATCCACCAGCCAATAAAGTACCACAAGGTGAAAATGTAATTGAATGGAGATACTTTGATGGTGCGTGACGCGATTGAATTTGTCTTTGGATTTGTCGCATATCTCCTTTATATAAGGCAACGAAAGTGGAGTCTTTGGAAGGTGAGCCAAGCTGTTCACCACTCGTAAGATCCCAAAGAAATATACTTACCCCGTCAGTAGTAACGAATTGTTTTTCGTTTGGGTGAAAGGATGCTGTCCGAAGCGATTCTTTATGCCCAATAAATGCATGCTGCTTTTCCCAACCTTGGACACGCCACACAATGAGTTTTCCATCTGCATCTCCGCTGATGAGGTGTTCCCCTGATGGCGAAAACGCCACGGTTGTGATCAAACTTTGGTGTCCGGTGAGTTCTGCTATTTGGATTCCGGACGTAATGTTCCAGACTGCAAGCGTTTGATCGCCTTCTCCAATGAGAGCCAACAATTCTTCACAAGGGGACAGTGCACACCTTTTGCCCATGCTTTTTGGTGGGACCGAGGGAGGTATCACTCGCTTATGAACAACATCCCAGAAAACGAGACATCCAACCCAGTATTTGCAAATCAACATCTTGGCCGATTGATAAAAAAACAGAGATTCGGGCACCTGATTAGGCACTGTGAGCGGTGCTACTATGGCAGGGGAGCCTGTACGCCACACGCGGATTTCGCGGATCGTGGCAATTGCAAACTGCTGTCCATCAGTCGAAAGACATTCTGCTCGATAATCTATCCTACGTTTTCCTTGATATTCAATAGTATCAAGTTTTTCATTCCGGGACGCATCCCACATCACTACCTTGTCTTCATAAACATCAGCAACCCGTAATTCACCATCAGGAGAGTAGGCGAGATTCACCCGAGTTCCACCGTAGTCAGTGTAAGTTGTTTCTAAGGTCTCTTTATCAATATTCCATACTTGTACCTCTATGTTCTCACGTGTAGTCGGGTCTTGAATACTTGCAGCAAGAAACTGACTACAAGGTGAAAAAGCGAGATCTGACACATGTTCTGATTCACGCAGATCACGCTCTAGATCCAGATAAGCGAAGCATTATTTCGTTTTTAGGTTTCGGACAGTAAGGGTGCTTGAGCCAGTAGAATAAGCGAGTAGCTGCCCATCTGGTGAAAAGCAGAGCGGAAAATGAGTCGGATACTTTTCACCTTCCTTCAGTGTGGCTCTCACTCTGAAAGTTGCGACATGTTGGCCGGTTTTTGTGTACCAGACGTAAACGTCACCGTATCCATTGCCAGATGCAGCAATGTATCGGCTATCCGGTGAAAAGGCAATTTGGGATGTACCGCCGTGCCATCCTTGTATCTTCGCAACACGCTGCCGGGTCTCTATTTCTCGCACATTGATGATGCCGTCTCCGTTTCTGGTGGCAACCCATTTTCCATCGGGTGAAAGAACGACATTACCAACTATACCTTGTTCAGTTTCCAATAATGCGGTAGGCTGCATGGTCTCGAGTTCATACATCCATACCCCAACGCGAGTTGCAACAGCGAGAGACGCGTTATCCGATGAAAACGCCATGTCGGCTATAATTCCTTGTCCTAATCGGGCAATTGCGCCATCAGGAAGTTCCCAGGTCGTTACATCACCGTTCGTCTGGATAGATTGTGTCGTTGTCTGTGACCGTCGATTCTCCATAAAAAACTCCATTAATGATAGGAAAAAGTAGGCTCGTTTCTATTTCTGCGATGCGCTGTAAGGTGTGTGCGTCTTACCTTACGATACAATCCCAGTTTGGCGAAAGGTGTATCCTTAAATTGACGTCTATAGGTCGGGGTTACCCCACCCGTATATTACCTTCATTATATGCGGTAGTGCTTAAGTAGTTCAAAATTGGGTTCAAATCCGATTCCAGGCGTGCTCGGAACAGTTACATATCCGTCCTTATCTAATTCCATTTGTGGTAGGAACATCTCCCCGCGTAACGGATCAACTGCAGGCGGGTAATATTCTAACATCAAACAATTCTCACGACTTGCAGCGATATGAATCTGTAATTCTTGTGCACCATGTGGGGAAATCCATTTATTAGCAGCTAACGCTTCTTCAACGACCTTGATTGATGTATCATACCCGGGAAGGATAGCAACATCCAAATTGAATACATCAGCCCCTTCGTTATCTATGTGTGTTTGGAAGTAGTGTAATCCGTAACCATTTTCTCCAGTAGCGATATATATATCGTACTCCTTCGCTATTTCACGGATTGTCTTATAACCTCTATAATCGTGACTATGAATTGGTTCTTCAAGCCATAATATATTGTTTGCTCTAAGAGCAGGAATATAGGCTTCAGCACGTTCTACAGAAAGAGAGCAATTAGCATCTACCATAATTGTAATATCGGAACCGACTGCTTGTCGAACTGTCTCAATTCGACGTAAGTCTGTCTCAATACCAGCAGCATGATGTCCGATTTTCATCTTAATTGCTGTAGTATTGAATTCAGTGATATTATATTCCATCTCTTCCCGTAGTTCTTTTAATCCCTTTCCTCTACTATAATATCCACCTGCGATATATGTTCGAATACGCTGCTTCTTACCACCTAAAAGTTCATGGATTGACTTCCCTTCAAGTTTTCCTTTTATATCCCAACATGCTTGATTTACAGCAGCTAAAACCTGTGTGTGATATCCACCCGGTCCATAAATCTTGTAATTATCTGCTAACCATGTGATATAGGGCGTATCTGTAGCGTTGTGTCCAATTAGAGCAGGACGAAATAGGTCTAAATAAATTGGAAAGAGATGAAGAGGTCTTGTTGCAGCAGTAGCACCATTAAAACCGTATCCGTATACTTCTTCGGTACCGCTTTTCGCAGTCACCTTGACCAAATGTAGTCTGCCTTTGTCGTAAACGTGCATCCCATTCCAGATAGGGGGTCTGTCCCATTCATAGAGTAGGCTTTCGACGGATACTATTTTGAAGGCTTGTGTTGACATGGATTCCAATTCCTTAATATCGTCAATTAATCTGTTTTTTATTGATCAATATGCTATAGTTTGCTTTTTAATCTATCGGCATAGCTTCTTCAGGAATTTCTACACCTTGTTCTTTCCAAAATCTATATGCCCCTTTATGGAGTGGTATTAAGAATGCTTTTGGTGCATTTTCGATTGTCATATCAGAAGCAGCTTGGTTTGTCTGAATCATCAATTTCTTTCCTTCAGCACTATACACATGTGTTAATATATTATAGATAGTCTCTTCAGAAATTGCTTTATTAGCTATAAGAACAGTTGGCATTACAATAGTCTTAACTGGTTTAACTTTTCCTTCATAAGCGCCTTCTGGTAGAGTTCCAGAGAAATAAAATGGGTATTTATCATAGAAACCATACTTTTTGGCAGGTGTATCAAGATCAATCATTCGGATACTTTTAACTGCAGTTAACTCAATAATTGCACTATTTGGCACACTCACCAACCAAAGAAATCCTTTTGCCTGTCCGTCTTGAAGTTCTTGTGCTCCTGCAGTGCCACCACGATAAATAGGTTTAAATTGTTTCCAAATCCCCGCTGTTTTTGCGAGACGCTCCATTGTTTGTGCCGTACCAGAACCAGGTGCCCCGCATGCAATTTTACTTCCAACGATATCTTCAAGTTTACTGATTTTACTATTCTCAAGTGTAGAAAATTGTCCATAAGCAAAATACAGTAGCGATACCATGCGTATGTTTGTTTTCGGCCCCTGTTTTTCAAAAATCTCCTGACCGTGGTATCCAAGAGAACTCTCTGAGGCAAAAACTACGCCGAGAGCATCTTTATCTTTATTAACTCTTCGAGTATTCTCAATTGAACCAGCGGAGGCAACCACTGAGATCCTAATATTGGGTTGATGCTGTTTAACAATTTGACTTATACCACCTGCAAATTGGGAGAAACTTCCACCAATTACGCCACCTTGTATATTTAACCACACTCTTTTTCCTGCTTTTTCATCCTTGCTGTGGTTATCACTGTAGCTGAAAAGAGTAGGAGAGAATATGAGGATTATAATGGTAAGAATACATAAAATAGAATAAGTTTTTGTAGACATATTTATCTCTTTTTAATTATTGAATGATAAATGATAATACCACAATTTAACAGGATTTTCAACATTCAGGATGTGTAAGGGTGCGTAAAGTTATTGTCACTAAACATTACGCTGCTATTGTATCTGGATTCCAGAAACGCCACATATACTTTCAAAGTTATACCAATTCTATTTAAATAGTTCACATTACAAGCACTCTTAGTAGTCCCCCTGATAAGGGGGGTGAATGCCCTAAGGCATTCATACCCGGTGAATGTCCTAAGGCATTCATACCGTTGATTCCTTGATTCTTTAGGGGTTTCTTCAATCAGTAATGAGCAATCATCATTAAGAAATGGTATTAGATAAAATACCTAATTATGACATTCATACCCGGTGAATGACTAATGAATGACTAATGAAGATTAATTTTAAAAATCGGTAATTCTAATATCTCCAGAGTTGGAAGGTATTGAGTCCCGTAGGGACAGAATGTTTATTGAAGTCGTTATCGCCAATATCCTAAGCCCCGGGGAATGACATAATGTCATTCATACCGTTGATTCTCGGGGCGAAAGGTGTGTAGAAAACGTACAAACCTAAACACTAAGCCCCAGCGGGGCGAAAGGTGTGTAGAAAACGTACAAACCCACCAACCAAGCCCCAGCGGGGCGAAAGGTGTATCCTTAAATTGTGCCTATAGTACGGTTACTAACCACAGGGAATACCTAATGGCATTTATACCGTTGATTCCTTGATTCGAGAAATACAATAATCTGATTTATCAAACTCACGTTAGAAATAGTATTATCTTCTCTTCTGTGGGAGGGGATTCCAATCCCCGATTCTTACATTTCTTCTGTAGGCGTAAATTCCGATCCCCGATCTTCTCTTACATTTTATATTTCTTATATTCTGTAGGAGGGGATTCCGACCCTGATCTTTCAAAATCCTGTACTCACCCCTTGGTAGGCTCGGTTTCTAACCGAGCCGATCTCACTAAAATGATCCCAGAACAAGTATAACAGACAGCGATTGAACCTCGCAATAGTATGTCTTGGCACAAGTCGCGTGAGAAATACGGTTGTACGATTAATACGCTGCGGAATAGTTTAACCGAGTATTCGGATGAGTTCACACCGATATAGAGACAATCCTACCCGATATCTGAAGTGTGTCTATCAGATATTTTATCAAAAAAAATTTGACAAAAAAATACAAAACTTGTATAATACAAAAAGATGTTAGGAATTCACGATCCGCGTGGATTACATCGGGGCAAGCTTCCCCTCGTGGGGGCGCGCCGATTGTGATAGGACACTCTCAGCGCGTAGCACTGCCATAGTTGAGGTATGACAGGTCTGGTTTTCATTATATCATAAACCCAAGTCTGTGTATATGAATATGAGAACCAGCGTGCCCCAAGGGTTAAAGTTGACAGAAGTCAATCTTATTCATTTCCTGCCAACTTCTCCTTTGTGGACTGTCAATATCAAAAGTTTCATTATACGAAACTTTCGTATAGATGAATGTTAGACATTTACAAAATCAAAGGAGAAAATCTCATGATAGCAATTCGTAATAGTAAATTCTTCGTTCTTATCGCCTTGTTGTTATCCATAACAACTTTAGTTTACGCTGGGTTTTGGTATATTATTGGACTCATCGCAGCAGTTTTTACTATTGTTGTGGGTTTCATTCAGCTGGTTAAGTGGGCAGTTGAGTTAGTAAAAAGCAAGAAACAAAAACTCGCGGATATGGAAGCTGACCTCGCTGATGCTGAAAAGGAACGTGATGACAACGTTGAGAAGTATAATGAGTATAAAAGATTGATCGAAAGGTATGACACGTTAAGAGGTCAAGCGCAATCGGAATTGGATACTGCCGATCTGGTATACGAAGCAGCAAAACAAGCTTATGATGCAGCAAAAACAGAGGTTTCGGAGAAATCCAAGGCATACGATCAAGCCAAGACTGCTTATGATGACCATATATATGACTGCTCCTATTGTGAGGGGTCTAACTTGTGTACTACCGGCACACAACTTTCCAACCAAATGTCCAATTCTCATGAGGATTTGCGGCAGGCAAAGGTCTCGCGCACTTTTGCCCGAAGCACATACAATAGTGCGAAGAAGGACAAAGACAAATGGCAAAGTAAATTAGATGAGTATACCAAAAAACGGGATGACTATCAGGATGATAAGGACGATCTTGTAGAATCCAACGCGGCTGTGTTAGAAAAGATAGAAACCCTTTCAACAAAAGAGATACCAACGCAAAAGCAGAGAATAGAAGAATCCGAGACGTATCTTGAAAAGGTAAGTAACAAGGAAACTGAAGCAAAGGGGTATCACGACAGTATTAATGCAGCGTATGAAGCTGGCGAGGATATGGAACCGCAAGTAGAGGGTATTGAACAGTGGATAAAGGATATGGTACAGTGGATGGAGGACAACCCTCCCCCTGCAGATTAGAGTGATACCTCACATACTAAGAATAAGTCGTAATGTTCAGGTAGCATACTCCGTGTGCTACCTGAACCAAATGATTATGTCAAACTTACAGTAAAAGAAGGAGACACCTCATGAAAAGAATGGTTTTCTTAGGTGCTATCGTGCTACTTTTGTTAACCGGTGGCGTGCTGCTTGTTATACACGACCAAAATGACACCGCACCACAGCCAGTAACACTTGATAATTCAAAACTGAAAATGGAGGAAAACGATATGGAAGCTCTACTGGCTTCTTTATCCCCAGCAAGACGGGAACATAAACGTGAACATTTTGAAATGATGCGGAATGACATCCGTGACGCGAAAGCGATGGGTGATGAAGAATGGGCATCTGAATTAGAAAAAGACTTGAAGGAAGATATTCAAGAGCTTCTAAATCCTCCACAAACTCCTGATGGTGATCATGAGTGGGTAATCCACTATGAACAAGAGATAAAAGAGGCAAAAGAAGAGGGGAGAAGTGAGCAAGTCATCGCATCTTTAGAAAGAATGCGAGATTTACATTTAAAATTCATTGCTGAAGATGAGGTCATAGAACGGCAGCGACAAGAGGACCGTGCTCGATTTGAAGCCCTTAGCACGCCAGAAGAAAAGATTGCGTATTATGAGGAGCAGCTGCTTGAAGACGAGGAAGCACTGCGGCTTGCCAAAGAAAAAGGGGATCCAACAGATATTCGCATGTATGAATTAATTGTAGAAGGCAGGAAACAAGGGATTGACACCCAGGAGAGGAAACTTGCCTGGATGCCTGTTGAAAAAAGGTTGGATGCTCTTATTAAACGGGTAGAAGAGTCGGAACCGAAGTGGATTGCTAAATATCGTCCCTATCTTCATGTTGAAGTTGTTGATGGTAAAGAGCAGATCGTTGGTGTTCGTTCACATGAGGAGATCGTGCAGATTTTAAAAGACAGGATGATGCCGGCTGGTGATGTTGATACGATGCCGTCCGTGCCAACAACTCCTGATCCTTCCAGTGGTTCACAATTGCCGGAGTCGCAGCCCTCACCCGATGAGATGGCACCCCTTCCTGCTACGCCTGATAGATCGATGGACAGTATTATCAAAGCTCAAACACAATTTAGGTCTTGGCGAAATGATATTGATCAAGAGTATGTGGATGTGCTTATCTCTCGTTATATGTCGCCTGAAGATCTTGCTGAGCAATTCCCGACGGCTGAGGCTCGTGCGAACTTGACGCGTCGCACATCGGAGATGCAAAAGTTAGTGGTATCTCAGGTTCGCAACCTTGTCAAAGAGATTCCGGATGCAAAGCAGAAGCGAGAGATCACGCGTAAGGTGTTGCGTGATAACTTTGACAAAGACATTGCTGATAATGTGCTAAAAGCGTTGGAAAATGACGCAGAATAGCAGAGATTATCAGAACACCATTTCAGGCAGGTATGCATTATTGTGTATCTGCCTGTTTTCTCTTTAACCTTATGCCAAATCGTATATTAGAGTTCTTTCTTATCTTAATGATCCTTGTGATTTTTGTTTGTTTGTGATCTATTTGCAGCTTCACTCAGCTCCAGTTGTGCCTATTATACCCGCTATTATTTTTACGATTTCTGCTGTTCGTGATCTCTCCATTGTCTCTTCTGGTTCCGCTGATGCTTTCTACCAAACGATTATAGACAACAATTTCTTCAGACCTATCGGGTGTTATCTGTTTGTGCCACACCCGAAGTATGAACTTCTTGGAACAACAATCTCAGAACGTCCAGAACACAGAAAGGCAATGATTACTGTCGCACGATCTGATCATCTTTATATCATAGCAATTGGGGACAAGTAGGGGATGCGAGACTCAGGCAGATTGAACCTAAACACGTTGTATGAGAGACAGAAAATGACCCACTGATTCTCACTTGTAGCAATTAGATTTCTTCTAACATTCCTATCCTTGTTACACAATAAAGAAAAGGCAGTAATCCAAAATGGATAGAGAAGATATTTCTCATTCATACAATCCCAATCCAATGGATTAGAAGAATAGAAAAAGACTCAAAATTTATCACAATTTGTAATTGTGGCAAATTCTTGTAACCTTAAAAAAGTGGCTGTGAACCCAGTGTAGTACTGACGGGAGAGAGGTTTTACCAATAACACACAATGTGACAAAAAGTGTAACTTTTTCAACCTTTCAGAGTATCCATTCCACAGTTTCAATTATGGTTGATTTGATCATCATTATCAACCACTGGATATGGGTTGTGTATAGTATTGATATTGACTGAAGATGGTTCCCTTTAAACTTCTATACTTTTTGCACCCTTTTATTTCAAAATGTGTGTCTTAAGTTATAAGGGGATATTGATGTGTTGGAGACTATGAATAATATCTGTATGATTACATATAAAATAATACCAATTCTAATTGAAAATGCGTCTTTATCGTAGCATAAACATTCAGTTTGGGTTTCCGTTCTCAGTTTCATTTCTAACAGTCGGTAATGAAGGAAATATAATAGAAATGGTATAAAATTAAAACAACCAGTGATTTAGGGATTCAGGGGTACACATGGAAGATTATATTGTTAAGTTAATTCAAAAAGTATTAGATGGTGAAGAGGAAGCATTTGCTACCTTAGTAAGAAAATACCAAAAAAAGGCACATGCTCACGCCTTTTATATCATTGGGGATTATCAAATTGCTGAGGATATAACACAAGAGGCTTTCCTCCAAGTCTATAAAAAACTCTCAACACTCAAAAATCTTAAGTTATTTGATGGCTGGCTTTATGTTATTGTGAATAGGCTGTCTCTTAATTGGATCCAGCGGAAAAAACCTATTGAGGAATCATTAGAAGATATTCCTGAGCAGGAAATAGAAGAATATTGTTACTTACAATACAAAATGGAACAACACAAGAAGGAAACTAAAGAAGAACGCCGTGAAATTGTGAATAGATTACTGGAGAAATTACCAGAGAGTGAACGGCAGATATTAACCCTTTGTTACATGGGTGAAATGACAGCTAAAGAAATAGCTAATTATTTAGGTGTATCAACAAACACAATCAAGAGTAAGCTGCGACGGGCGCGGAACCGTTTACGAACAGAAAATGAGCTCTTGATTGATGAAACCCTTAAGGGTTTACAATTATCTACTGATCTAACTGAAACTATAATGAGGAAAATCGCTGATATCAAACCTGAGCCGATGATAGCAAAACCGGTGCTGCCTTGGGCGGCTATCGGAACATCTGTGTTTTTAATTATTTTATTGCTGGGCGGATTGAATAGTTATATAAAACATCTTCAGAGACCATATAATTTTGAGGCATTATCGGAACCCACTATAGAAATTGTTGAGTCACCAATCACACTTAATATTGTTTCAAAACCCTATTTACGAAATCAAGTTGGGAAAGAACTTAACAAGAGCAAAAACAATGTGAATGGTACACAGGTTTCTGAGGGGGATCTTGCCGATGGGGCATGGGAAAATGTTCCTAAAATTTCAATATCTGAATGGACAGAGACACATACCTTGAGAGGAAGTCATATATATAATATCTTTTCTACTTCAGATAATAACCTCTATGCTATGTCATCGTCCGGTGTTTATAGATTAACAAAGGAAGTGCCAACTTGGACACGGATCAGTGCGAGTGTTCCTACGACAACATTCCTATCACCGATTACGCAGCATCAGGGGAATCTCTACACTCTTAAGGAGAGTAGTATATTCGCATCAACTGACAGTGGTGAAACATGGGAAGAGTTCTGCTCGCGACCTCATGGGCATACTATAGGATTAATCATAACTGACAATAAACAAGAACAACTAACGGACACAGGTTTTGTAATGTATATTGCATTACAAAATAAAGGCGTTTTTCGGTCTGATGATGCTGGTCAGAAGTGGACTCCAATTTACAATGGTCTAACGGATAAAAGAATAACAACAGTAGCTGCGATTGAAAATACTGTATTCGTTGGGACTAATCAAGGTCTTTATTGCTTGAAATCAGAAAAGTGGGATCTATTGCCGATAGATGTTAACAGTGCAGTCCACTCATTAGCAGTTTTTGAAAATAATCTTTATGTGGCAACAGGTCAAGATTTTTTGAGTGGTGAGTCATTAGAATTTAAGCACACACATTCACGTAAAATATTTCGATCATCGGACCTTGGAATGATGTGGACTGAGATCACACCAAAAGATCACCTTTTTGGTAAAGGTTTATCACCAAAAAAATCTACAAAAATATGGAGTAATGGTAATTCTCTTATAGTTTTAGGTTTCTCAATGTACCACTCAAGGGACAGAGGAGAAACATGGACAAAGCACGAATTTGATAGAAGACTAAATCCGTTTACTGATTTTCTACTCTCACCGATAGATGAGAATACTATTTACAGATTAGATGTGAATGGTATTCACCGAACAACTGATCGTGGTATCACATGGAAACCTTTCATCAATGGAATTCTGGGAACCAAAGCACAGAATATAGTTGTTTTCAACGATCGGCTTTATGCATATACAGGTAGTAGCATTTGGGAATTAACTAACAAAGGACAAGGGTGGAAGTCGGTCAGTCTTGATACCAGCAGGTTTATACCCTACATGAGGGGAAACCCATACATAGATAAGCGGCAGATAATTGGTGCTAAGTTAGTAATTGTCGACAAATCATTATACTTAATCAGACCTCAAGGTGAGGAATTGGTCATTTTCCGCTTAAATCCAGGGCAAGACGTGTTTTCTATGATTCAAAGGATATATACCCACGAACGGGGGATAAGGATTGATTCACGCGGAATACAACGTTCTTCAGATATTGAGGAAAAAAATAGCGACTTCAATGTCAACAACCATGCACTTTACATTGAATATAAAAACAAACTATACAGGTGGAAGATTGATAGTTTAGAACTAACGGATACTGGATTAGTTGACACAAAGGTACAATCTAAAAATGAATTTAATTCTGATGTTAAGTTCGCTGCTATAACAGAAATTGTCTACATTGGTATGCGAGATGGTAAACTATTCCAATCCCTTAATGGGGGTGAAAATTGGAAGGATATAACGTTAAGTGTTCCGGTTAACTTCACGCTTATCAAAGATTTAGTAATGGTAGATTCAACGGTTTTCGTTGCAACAGATAGAGGTGTATTGAGTTCACAAACTGGTAAACATTGGCGTATTATAACTGGTGATGACGGAACACAACCCATTATCCATAAACTTGCCACGGATGGTTTAGATCTTTATGGGGCGGGCGATATGGGTATTTATCGTTTAGCAACTTATAGTAAATGGGAGCAAATCTCTCCAAGTGTTCCTGATAAAGTTATTTCTATGGTAGTTGATAATGATCAACTTTACATTGTTACCGATTATCGTCAAATATTCCATACAGTAATCAATAATGGACTGCCAGAAGTCCTCACTCAAGGAAAATAGATATGGATACATGTTATAGGTACCACAGTATACATCTCAAACCGTCAATAGCCAGGGAACTCATCCTAAAGCTATTATCAAACAAGACTGTTAGAAGAATCGAAAAGAATGGCAGGTAACTTTGCAGTTACCTGCCATTTGTATTCTTCATTGATTTTATTAAAATGGAACATTGGCGTAAACACTATATGCTTCAGATGGGGACGATGGTTCAGGCTGTTCTGATGATTCGGGATCATCTTCTTGTTCTGTCGAATCGGGTATGGAACCCTTAGCCCAACTGAAGGCTGATGTTGAATTAATGGATTGTGGAGTATCATCTGCTTGTGGTTCACGGAATCCATTCGCTTCATAATCCCACCAAGGTCCATTAAATACTCCATCGTACTCATTCGGATTCACTTCCTCAATTGCTGCATAAAGCCAATAAGCTCCTGTAAACAGAATGCTTTCAGCATAGGAGTTGAAATTACAACTACTCTTATACACATCCTCTTCTTCGTCATGATCTATATATACTTTTCTAAACGCATCAACTTCGAGAGGACCGTCAACATCTGCAGCACGTTCCCAATTACCTGTCATATTTGGGTAGTCCTCAAATGTTCCGCTATCTTTGTATGGACCATTATCATAGTTATTGGCTATTCCTTCAACAATAATACTGCCGAATAAGACAATAATCAATAAACTTACAGTCATTCTTACCATAAAATGCATCTCCTTTAATTTAGATCTAAGAATTGATACGGATCAATACCACCTTCATCCGATTCAATAACGTGAATATCTGCTGGAATATCACCTTCATGAATTTCACCTTTTGAGTTTATGATCTTCCTAATGACTTTACCTGTATTTGGGTCACCAGATATACGGGAAGCATATCTTTCTACGGTGCCATCTGGACGCACACGATTCTCCCATTTTACATAAACTGTACCAGGAACATTCGGATAAACGCGACCATTTATCATTGCTCCACCTATTGCATGGATACCTTGTTTCCATAATTTGACTTGGACACGAAGTAACAATTCATGCTCTGCAGTGAGAGAACCGTGATAATCCCAAAGATCTTGTCTGGGAAAGTCGGGTGGAATTTCAGGATAGGGACCGAAACCGTGTGGTGAAACACGTACTTCAGACTGGTCAGGTTTAGGTTGCTGTACAAGTGAGACACTCTTGTCCTGCCTAATATCTTTCAAAGGTATGCCAGTTTTATGTGATGATTCTTCAACTGAGACTGACATATTCTCTACAGAATCAGAATTCTTCATTATCGGTGTCTCTGTTTGTGCAGATTCCTGGACATTTTCAGATTCACTTAATTGAAGTAATACGTCAGTGCTTTTTGATAGTTCACGATGATAGGATTCTATTGAGTGATGGTACCAAAGATAGCACAACACAGCAAAAATAATAAGAAAGCAAAACCCTAAAAGACAACCCTTATACGGATAAATGTATTGAATCATAATATTCGGTGGTGATATGTATCAATAGAATTGAATAGATTATTCCCGTTTCGTGTCGCAAATGTTGCTCATTTAAAGCAACATAAATTGCCCTCATAACTAACGACACAACTTTAAATAAAAAGGGTGCATAATCTAAAAAAATTATAATTTTGAAATGGGAAATTAGATGGTTGTTATTTCATTCTGTGTCTGTGGATTATGTAAACAGGATTATCTTTTGAGAAAGTTAAAGCACTACATGCTACTTCATGGGATATTGCACAAGGTATACTTGGATATTCCATCCAATCCGCACATGAGTTGGAAAATGACGGTGTATTTAATCATGGTCGACGATATGAAGTAAGTGGCTTTGATGCCCCTATAACATTGTATGAGAGAATTAACTCGTGAACAAAACTTACTTTTACAATGACCTACAAACTATGTGCGGAGATATTTAATCCGCACACTAAAAATTTAAAAGGAGAGAAAAATTAATGAGTGAAACACCCATGGATTTTGAAACATACAAAAATATTGGCGTTAAGTTCAAAGATTCTGGTAACTTGAAAGATGCTTTGATAATGTTTTCACCAAAACAGATGTAGTGAAAATTAAAAGTCGCTGATAAACTCCCAAGATACATCTATTTATCGCAGATAAATACAGCGTTATAGACTTCTAAAGTTGAATTAGGATTTATTGATGTATTTTATGCACCCTTTCCAAATCTTTCTGTGTCTTAAATCATGAGGGGAATTATATGTGGTTGATTAATAATCTATTTCAATCAACATCTCACACAAGCAGATACCCTAAACAATTGGTTTAGTTACCAACCGAAGTTACTACTTTAAATCATACGGCCAAACTACATATTAATAACTGTTTGACTATATTTAATGAAGTAGTTACTTACATAATTTGTACAACTAAGGAGAACTTTAATGTATATTAACAAAGTTAGAAACACAATCACCATACCAATGATACTTGGAATATTCCTACTTAGTAGTATTATATTCATTAACCCCATCAGTGCAGCTCCTGTATGTATTCCTTTCAATGGTTATCAATTAGGAGGCACCGCTTTTGATTTGGATGAAGACCAAAATCCTAAAGGAAAGGTTATAGTTGATACCAGCGAAGTATGTTTTGACTTCGTAAATCAGACCCTTTCGCTCTATGTTTTAGTATATCTTTATGATAATGATGATAATTATTGTGGGTACGTATGCATTTCTGGGGGTGGCTATCGTCAAGATGATGGACGGTTCTATATTTATGGTTCCTCTACTGCCGGTACTGTTCCCGGAGGTGTCGCGGAGGCTTCAGGTGAGTTAGATGGACGAGGATTATTGCAAGATGGACCTAATGAGTAATACGCAACTGTATTTGATTCTTACATTGTAAACGCAATTCCTAACAACATAGCTGCAAGTGGAGAAGCAGAAATTGATGTGAATGGTGTAACATTAACCCTTTCGGTTGATATAGAAGTAGATTTGCCATAAAAATTAGTTAACATGGGTTCGGTATAATCAATTTTACAAATTGTCCGATTAGGAAACTACACCTACCGAAGTTATATGTAAAACCGCATGATAATGCTTCATATCTCTTATACCGAACTCACGTTTATTTAATGATTGATAATTATTTGTAAGTCGGTATCAGATGGATCCCAATAGGGATATCATACGCTTATTCTGCCAAATGATATCAAGAAAATACACGGTAAGGAGACACAATCGACCATATTATTCAATTTACAGTTGATAATTCTTACTATTTCACTATAATTTCCAATGAATCTCAGGTATAACGATACAATAATCGTGTTATATACATTTTACATGGTCTATCTTCCTAAACATGTCAGAAACAACAAGAGGTATGAAACATGAAAAGCACACATACGTTTTTCTCTCTATTACTGCTGATTCTGCTCCCACTGTCAACTTATGCAGAACTTACTGGTACAGTCGTTTCTATATCTTCCAACAATAAAGAAATATGGATGACTAATCTTAATGACATCCATAACAAATACCTGCTATATGAACATGATACCGATATTTTTCAACTATCTGTACAAAAAGATAGCCACTACATTGCTATTGTTGCAAGGAAAGAAGATAATCTTGATGGAAGAAGTAATCTGCAAAAGAATCTTTTCCTTGTTGATACACACCGGAATCATGCAATTCTAATGCAAGACAAATTTGTGAAATTCTCCGATATTGATATTTCACACAACGGAGATGTGGTTTTTACAAATTTTCCAGTTACTGGTGGTCCAAAACTTGGAATCTATCTCATTAGAAGAGATGAAATAGGCAAACAGAATCCAAATATCATATTGTTAAAGGAAATACGTAGCACACCAAGTGTTGAGTGGGCACCGAATGGAAAGCAAATAGTATATGGTTCTTATACAGGTGTATCTATTATTGATGTAGACACACGCAGTGAAACATTTATTAGCAAAAAAGGCAGGTATCCATCTTTTTCACCTGATGGAAAAAAACTCGCCTATTCTTACTTCAATCAGGCTACAGGTAATATTCAAATAGATTTATTTTCTCTTGATACCAAGCAACTCATAAGAACAATAGATGATTTTGTATGGCATCAATACCCCAGTACAAAAAACCAATGGTCACCTGATGGAGAATATTTGATCTATAGGTCAAATGTCCTTGATCTCTTGAATCAAAAGACTATATTCACCGACATTGCTGTTCCAGTTAACGGAGGACTTGCAGAAAGAGTTAGGGGAGTGGGAATACATGATTGGTTTAATCCCGCATACCCAGTTGAATCTGTAAACCGTTTGACTACCTTATGGGGTAAAATTAAGCAATGAATCCTTATGGTGTTTATCATTATTAAATTTGACATTTGTCCCTACAGTAAGTGAACTTTTCTAACTTTACCATCACAATGATTTTTAATGATACTAAAATTCACTCTAAAATGTATGCACCATCCAATTCCCTAATTTAAACAGGAGATAACATAATGAAAAACTTGATGAACTATATTTGTCTCTCGTTGGTTCTTGTACTGCCACATACTACTAATGCAGAACTTACGGGGGAGATTATTTTTAGACATCCTGATAATGTCAACGAATTATGGATTACTGACCTAACGGACACGGACAATGCACGACTACTTTACAAACAGACACACCCTATCCGGGATTTTGCTGTACAAGAAAATGGTAACTACATCGCAACTATTGTCCAATACAATGACCCCAATAAACCAAATGATATCTTTCTGATTGATACCCATAAGATTAATCACAAAGAACGTATGTTAACACATCTGCGATTTCATAAGATTCTTGATGTTGAACTTTCACGAAATGCTGACATACTTTACACGAATTTTCTACCTATCATAACGGCACTTGAGAATAAACATGACAAGTTTGGACGGAGAACAAGTGGTATATACCTGATTACCAACAAAGATATAGAAGATCCTAATTTACCACCCCCACAACCTGTAATACAAAGAGAAGTTCTTTCTCCTCCTGTTTCATTGCTTAAAGGTGTTACAGCACAGAATGTTGCACTATCGCATAACGGAAAGCTCGTAGCTTATGATACACCCGAAGGTGTCCAACTCATCAATTTAGAAACCGGACAAGATTTCCGGGTCAGTATAGAAGGAAGTATGCCAATATTCTCACCGGATGGAAAAAAACTTGCCGTTCTTCATAGAAGATTAGGTCTCCTCGGATTCTCCTACGATCTTTATATTTTTTCTGTTGAGAGTCTATTACTCTTGAATGTGATAAAAGGTTTCAATAACCATATAGAATTTTTAGATATGAAATGGTCACCTGACGGGGAGTATATCGTTTATACAACTTATGGGGGATCATTTATTAATCGTAATACATCCTATCAGCATTACACTATACCTTATACAGGTGGAGAGTCTATAGAAATTTTGGATGGTATGTTTGAGAATGGTGTGCCAAAGTTTGATTGGACGAGTGCAGAGTCTGTATATCCTGTTGAACCTAAGAACAGACTGACCACACTTTGGGGAAAAGTGAAGCAGTGAATCCACTCCGTCCCTAAATGTCATCTCACGCCACCGTTTTCCGTATAATGAA
>CAZZBB010000030.1:0-50653 GCA_964652195.1 uncultured bacterium
TTGTGGAGGTTTCCGCGGCAGAAGAGAATGTAAGAAAAGAGGATAAGAGGGAAGGATGGAAGAGTGGAAGAAATGTAAGATAATGTAAGATCGGGGATCGGAATCCAAATCAACGGTATGAATGCCTTATTGGCATTCCCCGCCCACAGAATATAAGAAAAGAGAATGTAGGATCGGGGATCGGAATCCCCTCCTAAATCCTGTATTAATAAATCTCTCAAATACATAACGAGTATAAAATTATACATATATTTTACATTTTCAATATAAATTCTATATAACTGGTTTAGACACATTTTTCCATGTAACTGGAATAAAGAGTATAATTATGATATACTCTCAAAAAGCATAGACTTCATTAAAACAATGTATTACAAAACACCATGATATGTAGTCTGAATCATAGGAAAATAAGGTATATTAGGAAGATATTTTGATATGCAATTAAGTCAAGAACAACTCTCAAATTTTAGAGAAGACGGATACCTTGCTATTGATGGTTTTTTTGCTCCTGAAGAAGCAGAGGTATTACGGATTGAATTGGAACGAATCTATAATAAAGAATTAGAGCAAGGGACAGGTATAAATTGCGCCGTTCAAGATGATGGCACCAAACGTGATAACGATGGTGAACGCCAAAACTTACAAGTGATACCACTCAACAACCGTAGTGATCTACATAAAGGGTTACCATTTCATCAAAAAGTCGTTTCAACAGTACAACAACTCATTGGCGATGAATTCATGCTGGAATTAGATCAAGCATTTTGGAAACCACCTAAGGTAGGAATTGGAACAAGTTGGCATCAAGATAATGCTTACTTCAAAATAGCGGATCCATTGCGTGGAACCGCTATGTGGATTGCAATCCATGATGCAAATATTGAAAACGGATGTATTCATGTAATACCTGGAAGTCATCGTGAAACCTATGAACACTATCGTGACCCGTTAAGTGACCACCACATACGGTGTGATCCGCCAGAAGAACGCGCTGTACCGATTGAATTGAAAGCGGGAGGTGTTCTTTTCTTCTGTTATGGTTGTGCTCACTGTACAAAATCAAACCTCTCTGATAAAGAAAGGGCGGGGGTTGCTCTCCATTTCCTACATAATGATTTTGGTGGAAAAGATATTTGGGAACGAAATAATGCTACAAAACCGATGATCTTAGGTCCATTGGCTACTGGAGGAGAAAAGGAATTTGGTCAGAAGTTTGAAGGTAGATGGCATGAATTGATGGATAGTGTTCTTACATCATCATAATTTAACATATACTTGTTGTATGAGATATACAACTAATTTCTGACTAAATTAGGATTATTTATTTTATTGATTTATCTTAACAGAACATATAAAATTTGAATATGATACATAATCTGATAAATTATCTTTCTTGATTGAAAATGAGAATACTGTTAGTATACATATACTAACTATATTTAATGTCCTATCTAATTAAGAATTGACAGTTCAACTTAGGAGTATAAGGTAGAGAATACAAACATAGGTTGATTTGTAGTTCTTTACTCACTTCTATAAATAGTACGATCGGTGATTTATTCAAATTTCAATATTCTATAATTTGGAGGTATATCCAAATGTTCTGGTATAAAAAATTGACAATATTATCAGTGTTAATCTTCCTCATAGTTGGTTATATTAGCGCAGAAATCTCAGATGATTTAGTAGTATATTATACTTTTGATGATGTAAGTGGCAAAACAATCAAAGATAGTTCTGGCAATGGACTTGATGCCAACATTATTGCTAACACGGAAATAGTTAAGGGTAAGATTGGTGATGCCATCAAGATTACAAAGGAAGGTGCTGATTGTGTAAATGTACCTGCTGATGACAAACTAAAAATCAGCGGCGAAATTTCTATGGCAGCATGGGTGTGGATGGAAGCTTGGAACAACAACTCACAATGGTTTGACAAAAACTGTCATAACGGGGGTGAACACACTTCCTATGGGATTGGTGTATTTGGTGATGGTAACAGTTTCAATATGTTCTTAGGTTCAGATGCCAATCGTCAAACATTGAATAAACCACATGCATTAAAAGCAAAGACATGGCACCACGTCGTTGGCGTCTATGATGGAAATGCAATGTTAGTTTATGTAGATGGAGATCTTGCCGTTGAAGAGAGTAAGAAATTCAATTTTACGGGAACTAATGATCAAGATCTACGTATCGGATGCTCAAAAGATAGACCTCAATATTCTTTTGAAAACGGTATGATTGATGAAGCAGCAGTCTGGAGTCGGGCATTAAGTGCCGATGAAGTAAATGCTGCTATGGGTGGTGATGTGCTTGCAGTGACTTCTAAGAATAAAACCACAACAACTTGGGGAATGATTAAACAAAGAACTGCTATTCAATAAATCTTTCTTTGAAAGTTTTAAAGCACAGGTGTCATTCATGCATTAGCATAATAGACACCTGTTCTTTCTTTTACATATAAAGGAAAAATGATGGTAAAAATAGGAATAATCGGTATTGGTTTTATGGGTATGATTCACTATTATGGAATTCAACGTGGATCAGGGGCTGAAGTTGTAGCAATTTGTACACGTGATGAAAAAAAACTCAATGGAGATTGGACAAGTATACAAGGTAATTTTGGACCTCGTGGAGGAATAGAAGATCTATCACATATTAGAAAATACAACGACATTGACGATTTTCTTGCGGATGAAGAAATTGACCTGGTGGACATCTGTTTACCTACCCATTTACACAAATCCGTTAGTCTCGCGTCCTTAAACTCTGGAAAACACACTTTAGTAGAAAAACCGATCTCTATTGATATTGATGATGCAAATGAAATTGTTGATACTGCAAAGAAAGTAGGTAGAGAATTCATGGTTGCTCATGTACTCCCATTCTTTGCAGAATATGCCTATGCTAAAAAAATCGTTGAAAGTGGTGAATATGGGGAACTGCTTGGGGGGCATTTTAAACGAATTATTTCTAAACCGGGTGCGTCAAGAGATCCAGCCGGTATAGCAAAGAGTGGCGGGCCGGGAATAGACCTACATATTCACGATACACACTTTATTCAACTATTGTGTGGGGTTCCTGATGCAGTATTCTCCCAAGGCAGGTTAGCGAGTGGTGAATTTGTAGATTTCTTAACAACACAATATATCTATAATGACAAAGAACTTACAGTTAGTTGTTCATCTGGTGGTATTTCCCAAAGAGGTAGAGCTTTCTCACACGGTTTTGAACTTTTCTTGGAAAAAGCAACTTTATTATTCGATTTCTCGACACTTGCCGGTGAACCCTCTACAGCTGTACCGTTGACACTCATTACTGAGGATGGAACTGTTGAAGAAGTAGATTTGGGTGAAGTTGATCCTGTTGATGCATTTACTGCGGAAATACAATATGCAGTGGATGCGATTACCAATAATGAAGAACCCACAGCATTGTCAGGTATCGGGGCAAGAGACGCACTACTTCTTTGCTATAAAGAAGCAGAATCGGTTAAAACTGGTAAAATTGTACCCATTCGGTAAATCATAGGATTTTACATGAACGAATTCTATTCAGTTAGTTCATTAGGTGAAGTGTATGTCCCTATAGAATGCCGTGAATCAGTCTTCTCACGGGGTGGTGTGAAACTTTTTACTCAGCATGAATTACAGCAACATGATCGGATTTTTACACACATCCAACGTGGCGGTATTGTAGTCGTTGAAGGATCATGGGAAGATATTTGTAATGTGATGGATTATATCCAACGTCACAAAAAGGAGTTAACTCCATCAATAAATAAGGGTAGATCAAGAGATAGATCGCAGCGGGATAATCCAAAACAGGCACGAGAAGCAATACTCACTCAATTGATGTGTTGGGCAGATAAAGATGGTATGTTACAAATTGATCCCACCCCAAATTTACCATATTTATTGGAACTGATTGGGGAAGAAAATGGAGTTAATGAGGATTCGCCTTTTCTTGTACCTGTTATAAAAGTTCAACGACTCCATAAAGCACTTGAAGAATCTTATCCAATTGATGTACTGAATGTATCTCTTCAAGCATCTGAAAATGTACTTGCGCCCCGATCTCAAGAAACAATAGACTGTTTCAAGGAAGCTTTACAGTATGTAAAAGCTAATACTATCATTGAAAAACCAATTGTAGCCGAAGTAGGATGTGGCAGCGGATGTTTGACTATATTGGCTCAACAAGAGTTGGGTAAGGAAGTCGAAATATACACATCAGACCTGTTACCGGAGGCAGTTGCTACAACTAAAATTAACGTGGAACGACTTCTTCCAAATTCTGAAAATATAGAAATTCTTAACGCTGGAGATTTATTTGATCCATTTCCATCTAAACGATTCGACATCATCATTTTCAATGCTCCATGGGTTGTAGCAAGAGTGAGAAACAGATCTGAATTGGCAATCCATGATGAGAAACAACAAACATTAGGACGTTTTTTTAAACAACTTTCTAACTATTTGAAACCTGATGGAACTCTCCTACTTGGATATGCAGATGCATCCGGTCCAAAAGCCATTTCGAATCTTGAAAAACTAATTGACGAATCTGGTTATGAATGTAAAAATATTGTAAAAAGAAGAGTCGCAACCCATCGTTCAAAGAAAAAATGGGAACATATTCAGGTTTATATTATACACTGTAATATACATATATAACATTTAATACTATTCCCAACTAAAAATATACTTCTACTCTACAAATCAGTCCCTACTAATTGAAACAGAAGTTCCTTCCTGAAGACGATGTTGTCCATCCACAATAATCTGTTCATTCTGTGGTAAACGCGTACTCACTTCTATCTCACTACCATAAATTCCACCAACACTTACCTGTTTTACTCGAACAGTATTCTCTTCCACAACATAGAGATTACCTCTACCATTCTGTATACTTAGAACAGATCTACGTGGAAGCAATTGTACATTCTTTCGTTCACTTGTTTTAATTGAGATAGTTATTGATGTCCCCGGCATTAAACTACTATTCTGAACAGTTGTTTTGGTTCCATCATCATTATTCATATCAATTGTATTTGGTACTGTTGCATGCACTTCAACAGTATTCTCACCAGGCTTTACAGTAGGACTTATAAAATCAACAGTTGCTACAATATTTTGTATTCCAGATGCCGTAGAAATGAGAACCATATCACTAACCTTGAATCTATTGACATCGCTTACTGGAATCGTCCATACAGCCTTTAGAACATCAATTGCAATTACTGTAAATATAGGTGTTCCTGATGAAGCAGCCGTCTTTGCAAAATCTCCCAGTTCCATATAACGCTGTGAAACAATACCATCAATCGGAGAATTAATGGATGCTTGAATTACCTGCTCAAGAGCGAGTTTCAGTTGTTCTTCAGCTTCGTTGACCGCAGATTGAGCGATGGCAATTTCACGCTCCCATGATTTGGCTTCCACGAGTTTCTGTGTAGCAGCAAGGCTTGCTCTCGCCTGTGTAATTTTTGATTCTGCTGCTGCGATTTCACGTTCCCAACCTTTACTTTCCACAACCTTTTGTGCTATTGACAATTCTGCTTTTGCTTTTTCAACAGCAAGTTGGGCAGTTCCATCATTGAATTGATTGGCTGCTGCAACAGCCTCTTCATAACGACTCTTTCCAAGTTTATACCTTGTTTCAGATGATTCAAATGCACTATCACTGATTAGCTCTTGTTCATGTAGTGCCTTATCTCTTTCATAATCCGATGTAGTTTTTGAAAATTCTGTTTTGGCGCGCTCTAATCCTTGTTCTGAACTTACTCTCGCTCTTTCTAAATTAGATTCTGCCACTTTGAGAGTAGATTCTGCTTGTACTAACTGATTTCGAATTCTCATCTCAGAAAGAGATTTTGATTCTTCATGTTTTGCTATTGCTTCTGCAACAGATTCTTCAGCGGTAACCAGTTGTGTTTCCAAACGGGATTGAGCATTCGCTTCAGTTGTGGTTAACTGTGCTTTTGCAACACTTAAAGCAACTTCTGCTTTTATCGCTGCTATATTTGCTTCCTGAGCATTAATCTTTGCAAGTATATCACCCTTTTTTACTTTCTGTCCTATAGATGCATTAAGTTCTACTATTTTGCCTTGAATATTTGCATATACCTTTAATTCAGTTCCAGGTTGTAGACGTCCTGTATACTCCTTCTCCGACACAATCGTAACATACCGTGGTTTCTGAACTTGAACTTTCTCTGTAGCTTCAGTTTCTTGAGCAATTATACTACCATTTATAATAAGACAAAAACAGAATGTGGACAAAAGCACACTGAGAATTATAGGTTTCAATAGTATACCCTCCTAACAGAATAGGTTAGCATGAGAACAAATTCAGATAGAATAGTTCAAGATGCTATACACTATTCAGATTTAAGTTTTTCTTTAAAATTTTTGGTGAACTTTTTTAATTTGGGATGGATAACCAACTGACAATATGGTTGAGTTGAATTCAATTGGAAATAATTCTGGTGATAGTCTTCTGCAGGATAGAAGACATCAATTTGAGTGATTTCTGTTACAATAGGATCTTGCCATGTATCCGAAATATTGAGATCGTTTTTAGATTTTTCTGCAATCTCCTGTTGTTCATCTGAGTGAACAAAAATGGCAGAACGATATTGGGTACCAACATCATTTCCTTGACGATTTAGCGTTGTTGGATCATGTGTTTGCCAGAAAACTTCTAACAGCTCCTCAAATGATATGACATCAGGATCAAATTTTATTTGTGCGACCTCTGCATGTCCAGTCATTCCCATACAGACAGCTTTATAATTCGGATTTACTGTTGTTCCTCCAGTATACCCCGATACAACAGAATGGACACCTTCTAATTGTTGAAAAACAGCTTCTACACACCAAAAACATCCTGCTCCGAATGTTGCAGTTTCAAATTTCATTTTATTCAACGGTCAACAAAAATGTAATACCGTTATTCTCCTACATTCCGGCTATATACTATATGTGAATGTATAATAACACATATTAATACAATATACAATAAACACACTTACACAGAATCTATAGTAGAAACATCTTTATATTTTCATCTGGATCAACAATTTCTTGTATACAGGTCTCCCAATAGATCACGGTATACTTTATCAGCTCATCAGAACGGTTATCTTGTTTAAGGTAGTCCACAATCCAATCTATCAATCGCTGTCGTGTTGCGGATCGTACCTCACCAGTATCCTCATCATAAATGATGTCTCGAAAATCCTTAAGTGTGTCTTTATCTAAATGTAAATCAGGTTGATAGTATAACGTCAAATTTGACATCAAACTCAATGTAAGTATTAATATAGGATCAATAGCAATATTCAGCGGAGGCTCAATAGAAAAGACATCATCAAGTGGTAATGTATCAACATAATCACGACGTTTTTCTATATAATCTAACTGTTGCTTGATTAACTCAATATCTGTAAGATTGGAAAATGGACGCGGTGGGTGATTTTCCTTTAATATAACATGTGGACTACTAATAGTGGAATTATGTGAAACTAATTCATCTAAGAACTTTGCTTCTGGGTGGTTATATATCCTAATACTATCAATGTCAAGATGAGAAAGGGATTCTGCAGGTCGTATTACAGCATTTTCAAGCAATTCAGCAGCACTCGTTATGACTTGATTACTGAGAGTATTCCCAATTTGATAGAACTTTATTATAGGGTTTGCATTTAGTAGCCGTACAGCCTTATCTAAATTGCCTTTACTACCATATTCTAATCCAAGGCTTGTTAATGAAATTCCTGTTTGTGTTTGTTTACGTAGTTCTGACTGATTAGAAAGGTCAGATACTCTCATTGTAATAAGTTTATGCGCAATTGCAGCGATATCATCGGAGAATTTCTCAATTTTTTCTGAATCAAATTCATCAAGTGTATCCCCGTGTCGTAAAGTTTGAGCAAAGAAAGATTGAGCATCAATTACTGTATCTGCTACGAGCGAATATTTACTTGTCTGCATTCTCTTCAACTTCCTCAGAAAGTTCAAGTGAATCCAAATCAACTTCTTCTCTTAAGTCTGATTCAGTAACAGTGATTCCAACTTTACTATCGCGTTCTTTTACTCGTTCCTCTCTCTCAGCTGTTGCCTCGTCTAATTCGGTGGTTAACTTACTTTCTACATCACCTTCTTTGTCAATCCCAAACATTTCCCGTAGGAGTTGGTAGAAGATCTCGTGATCTGCTTCCCATATAGCATTTAGAATTCTTTTTCCTTGATCATCTTTACATTCTAATGCAGGATGACTCGGATCAATTACTTTCTCATCAATCATCAATGCTGCTAAATTACCTTTTAATTTAACACGTCTTTTAAGAAGACCTGCAAGTATTCTTAAATCCATTTGACCAAGAAAACGACTTAAATCATCTCTCTCACATTCTGATAACTCAAAGAGCCATAAACTAAGTGATTTTTCATTTAATTTTCCATCTTTCCAAATTGCAATATCAATAAGTTCTTCAAATTGCTTATTAGATAGACATGGTAACAGACCGCATGCAAGTCCTGTTCCCAGTAATGTATCTAAAACTTGTAGTACATCCTCGGTAGGACTGTCCTGAATTAACTCAGTACAATCAGGTACAAGATAATATAATTCTTCACGCAATTTAGGATTTCGGGTGGAACGTATTATTTCAAGTTGGGTATCTTTTGTGTAACTTTGAAAGAGTTGCTCTGCTTGTTTAGTAGGTAGAGATAATAAATTCTTAACTTGTATAGGGGATAAAACAGATTTAGACTTATTCATTCATACCTCTCAAGATGTGGAATAACCATTATATGAAAAATAATTTTAGTTTTAAATATTGAACTTAGGAATATTCGGCTTCAATTAAGGAAATTGTATTTTGTGTTACTATCAAAAATTGTCTCTTACAAAGTTCATATTTTTAATAGCAGATTCTATTGGCTCTTCTTTCCCAGGGGTCTCAAGTACAAACCAACTATCATAACCAATAGCATGTGCGGATTCAAAAACTGCCGTAAAGTCAACATCACCTTCACCAGCGTGATTACCACCTGTATCCTTAATATGCATTTGTATGATTGAACTTCCTAAAGTGCGTATTTCTTCTGGTGAGTCATAGCCAAAATTTGTTGCATTCCCCATATCATAATATACACCAACAGCATTAGACCCAACTTGTTCAATGATCTGTTGGTGTTGTTGAGCACTAAGAGTTGACTCCAATGCAAGACCTACATCATATTTTTCGGCAGTCTCTGCGACGATCTTTAGACCATCCAGAAAACGTGAATCGGTTATATGTTCATCTTTAATTTCTCCGCCACCGAAAAAGGGGACAAGAATGACATTTGTATCTAATTCTGGACAGGTTTCAGCAAGAAACTGTAATTTTGCAATACCTTCACTTCTTACACTGTCTGTTGGGTGCATAAATGAAAATGCAGTAAAACCACCAGGAGATAAAGATGACACCTCAATTCCTGCTTCCTCAGCAAGGTTATTTACTGTATCAATCCCATCTTCTTGCCATAGTATATGTTCTCGATAATTGACACCCATACAGATCTCAACTCCATCAAAACCAATGTCTTTCGCCTTTTGAAACTTTTCATTGAATGGACCAGGTAACATCCCATCCCGTATTCCTACTTTCATATTTCCCTCCTGTTGCTTGTAAATTGTGAATTGTAACATGTTACATTCTGTTTTTCAAATTGAATTCTATTGAAAATGTACAAAAATCAAGGTATTTTGATAAACATTTTCAATTCAGTGAAAAAGTCCTTCTATAATCCCCAATTGATGGCAACTATAATTAGAAGAAACTAAGTTCTACGGCCAGAAGTTATACATCGGTTGTTGGGTGATAACACTAAGCAAACTCCAAATACCACCCACCGTGAAGTCACCTAACATCAATCCAAGAGCAAACATAACCAATTGTTGTGAAGCACGAGGTCCACTAATTCTCAGAACAGACCATTTTACAATCGAACTTACCAACATACAACTCCACAAATACCGCATTCCCCAATCACTTGAAACAACAAATCCAATTGGGTGAAATGGCCACCAAAAGAATCGTGCCCGCATAAACATAAGAAGTGTAGAAAAGAGAAGTCCAAAAGCAATACCACCCGTTGCATAGAAGTTTGGCTCAGTAGGATAATATAACCATCTTTGTAATCCACTGAAGACACGTTCCCCGAATCCAGTTGACCAACTGCTACTGCCACTCATGTTCAATGCACCGTAAGTATAGTATAGATAAAGGATAACCCCAAATACCGTAATTGAAGCAAACGCGGAAATACCCAATAGCGAGAAAAATAGACGTTTTGGATCTATACTTGATCGTTCTGATAGTTTGAATCCCTCCAACTGATGGGGCATAGGATTGCTGGTATAGCTTCGATTGAACCATCGGAAAAGTGTAAAGGCAACCAGATTATTCGTCCCTAACATCCGTGTACCGAAACTGTCTATGAGGATATGATGGTTTGGGATGTTCTCCATTGCATGTACTGGAAAACCTTGTTCGGCACGCATACGTGTTAGCACCAATACGATGATTAAATAAATAGTAAAAAAGATTGGAATTAACCATAGTGACATACCGATACGATTTGCAAAAATGAAGAGTGCTACAACACCCGCTGCTATTCCCCATAGTGCAAATCTGTATGAAACAGGTTCGTCACTATCTTCACCTGTACGGTGTCGTGCTATACGGAATACACCTCGAATATGCCGTAGATTAAGCACTAATACTGAGATGAAAATTCCTATAGCAGCCCCAAAGCATTGACGGTCAATGTATGGAAAACCGGGAATACTGGAAAGTCCTGCCGCACTGGATAACACCAGTTGCGCTTTATAGAACATGAAGAAAAACCAACTGGAAAAAGATAGGTCAAGCGGCATTAACAGTCCAAGTCCAATTACAAATGGGTAGTAGGACATGCTGATACCTCCGATGGCATTCCACGGTTTCTCTGTAAATAGATGTCCAAATCCTCGCCAACCACCGATACGTTTTATTGGTAGTGACGGAATGGTAGGGTATAAGAAACTAAACCCGTTCAATATTGCAATAGATGCTGCAATTCCGAATCCGATCCATGTAATACGATGGGAAAATAGTGATTTGGTATTATGCGTAAGATGAAATGCAATCTGTGTGATAGGATAGGCAAGTCTTTCACGTTCAATCCACTGTTTGCGTATGATAACATTGATACATAACATCACAAGAACAAGGGCAGTGATGAATAGTGTCCAAGACAGGGTTGGAACCATCCATTTACTTATAATCTCAAATGTAGAGAGATTGGATGCACCAGTATAGTATCCAGTCAATGCTTTGGTATCGTCAACCAGAAGCCATCTCGGTAGATAGTCCCAAAAGAGTTGTTTCCATTCATTTTCAGGTGTTGCGAACCAGAAAGCATGTCCAACTGTTGTGACGAGGATCGTCATCAAGGTAATGGATGGAAAGGCGCAGGCTGTACTGAGCAGAATGTATATGGTGAGAAGTTCAGCGTTGGTGAGTAATCGGATACTGGATGTATATCGAACGGCAAGATTGATTATGGTGAATGCAAAAACGACAAAGACGACATTATAGAATGGAACAGCGTAGGTATTTAGGGCATAACCGACAAGACCAACTTCACCAGCGATAATCCAGTAGAAATTAAATGGAATCAATACAACTGTAATCGCAATAGATTTCCATGTGACACCGGTCGATTTCAGCTGTTCATCTTCTTTCATTTCACCTTAGATTCCATGCAGATAACTGAAGAAAGTATCAAGTTCTTCTGATATATCTGTATACAATTCTCTTACTTCTTTCGCTTGTTTTTCTGTTTCTGCGTAAATCAATTCATCACCATAGATATTCCTGACTTTATGTCGAAACCTTATGTGATTTACGGTTGAATAGAACCGGCATAAACGTCGTCAAGTGCGTCTTCAGGAAGGGGTTCAGGACTATTTTTAGCAAACTCCAATGCTTCTTCAAGTTCGTTGGCAAGTTCTTCGTCTATAGTTGATAGTTCTTCTTCTGTCATACCTTCTTCATCAATTAGAATTTGTGCGAGTCTACGGATAGGGTCACGTTGGCGTTCCTGTTCTTGTACCTCTTCTCGATCACGATAGGATGTCCCTGGATCTCCTATGTGGTGTCCTCTGAATCTGTAGGTATCACAGTTGAGTAAGGTTGGCCCTTCCCCATTTCGTGAGCGTTCTACGGCTTCTCCCGCAGCAGCATACACTTTGAGGACATCATTTCCATCCACAGTGACACCGGGAATATCATAAGCCGGTGCTCGGACAGCAATATCTTCCACACGTTGATGTTCACTTTGCGGTGTACCCATTCCAAATCGATTGTTTTCACAGACAAACACGACTGGGAGTTCCCACACAGCGGCAAGGTTGAGTGTTTCATGAAATACACCTTGGTTTGTAGCACCGTCCCCGAAGAAAGATACGGCAACTTGTTGTGTGCCTTGGAATTTTGCAGTGAGTGCGGCACCTGCTGCGAGTGGTATTCCGGCTCCGACAACACCGTTTGCCCCGAGAATACCTGTCTCTTTATCGGCAATGTGCATTGATCCACCTTTACCTTTACAGTATCCTGTGGTTCGTGCGAATAATTCTGCCATCATTCGGTCGCGTTTTCCACCCTTTGCTATGAGATGACCATGCCCACGATGTGTGCTGGTAATGTAATCATCATCATTTAAGTGAACGCAAACCCCAACTGCTGTGGCTTCTTCACCAATATATAGGTGTAGAAAACCGGGGAGTTGTCCACTTTGATACAACGTACCAGCAGATTCTTCAAATTGACGTATCTCTACCATTTTGCGATACATTGTAATCATTTTTTCTTTTGTAGGTTTAGACATAATTCCTTCCTAAATACACAATTCTGGTTATAGATGGATCCGGTTGGTTAGGGATCAGACCCCAACTGTGATGTGTAGAACGGATACTGGTAATTCTTGTATTATAATCACATTATATAGGCTCGATACACTCAGGAGAATCATTCATTGGCTTATTCACGAATTTGGATACAGGATATGCTTCCATCTCTTCACCTGGATATGCGGTAAGAAGATGTTGGAGATTCTGTTTTGGTTGTTCTCCCGGATCCAGCCATTCTTCATAGTTTTCTTGGGGTAGAATCACAGGCATTCTGTGATGTATTTCTTCCAACATTGGATTAGGGGAGCAGGTGATGATAGTACAAGACAAGAATGGTTTATCGGTCCATTCTGGTTTCCACTGTTCCCATAATCCCGCGAAAGCAAAAGTTTCTTTTGACTTTAGTCGAATGTAGACAGGTTGCTTAGTCTTTTCACCAGGTGTTGGTACCCATTCATAGTATCCGTCTGCCAGAATGAGACATCGCCTTCGCTTGTATGCATTGCGGAAGGATGGCTTTTCAGATAGTGTTTCCGCTCGGGCATTAATCATCTTACTTCCGATTTTTGCGTCCTTTGCCCATGAAGGGATTAACCCCCATTTGAAAAATTCCAGTTTTCTTGTATCAGTATCAGATTCAAACTCACTTATAGTATTTGGAATGACAGGTACATCTTGTGTTGGTGCTATGTTGTATCGTGGTTGAAAATCCATTGGAATCTCAAAGTTATCAAGAATTGCCCACATTAATTCGGGTGGAGTTGTCCAGGTAAATCGTCCACACATTTTTTATCTCCTTATAAATAATTGGGACGTATATCGCCTATTTAACTCAATCTAATAAACATAGTTGACACTATTAACCTATTTGGGTTGTGGTACCAGAATATCATCTCTCCATCTAAGCCGAAAGGATGGTCTAACAAGTGCTTCTGGGGATTGAAGCGTTAATCCACCATCAGCAGTGAGTACGATACCCGTCACAAAATCCGCTTCATCAGAAGCTAAAAAGAGTGCGACATTTGCAATGTCTTCTGGCTTCCCATATCGTCCTATGGGGTAGCAATCTTTTGATGCTTGATCCTCCAAGGCATCGGCTGCAAGTGAGACTTCTCCACGTTCACCCACAATTTGTCCAGGAGCAATTGCATTGGCGCGAATACCATCTCTTCCATAATCAAGTGCAATGCTCCGAGTTAAGGCGTTTAAGCCTCCTTTACCTGCACCATAAAGACCAAAACCGGGGTTCGTAATTGTAGCATTAACAGTAGAAATGAAAACTAATGTCCCACCACCATTTTTTATCATTTCGGGAATACAATATTTTGCTCCAAGCCAAGGACCACCAAGGGTTACACCAATGCTTTCATTCCATTCTTCAGGCGTAAACTCAATAGCTTTTTTTGTGTAGGAGTGTGCAGCGTTGTGTACCAAAGTCGTAATTTTTCCGTAATTTGATAATGCGGTATCTACAAGCGTCTGCCATGTTTTTTCTTCTGCGACATCTCCCATAATAGATACAGCCTCTCCACCAGCCTCCTCAATCCGTTGAACTGTTTCTGCCAGTTTTGTTTCTCGACTACGTGTATTGACAACCACTTTTGCACCTTCACATGCAAACTTATATGCGGTTGCGGCTCCAATACCACCCCATGCTGCCCCTGCGACAATAGCGACTTTTCCTTCCAATCTCATGTTTATTCCTTTCGATTGCTACTACTTTTAATCATTATATCATATTTTCGTTTAAAGGGTAAGTCGAGTATTTATCGGATATGTAAAATTCTTGGAATGAATTTCCTTTCTTGTGTTTGGAATACGCGGATTACCCATATTTCCCGTATTTAGATCGGTTGATTTTAACATCATATCATTCTTATGCTTTATTTTTATTGGACATATATTGGGCTTGAGAATACTCTTCAATAACTGATATTTCTGATTCTGATATTTCTGATTGTTAAAGAGGAATAAAAACAGACATTTAATCCTAATATACAGACATAAAATTCAATCTAAAAACAGACATTTAATCCTAAATACTCAGATAGGAGATCGTGAGTTGTTGCATTCATCGTATGCATCGAAAAAAGGAAAAAAGTTACACTTTTTGTCACACGGTGTGCCATTAAAATTGGTGTAAATTATCCCTGTAACCCCTGTTATAGACTGACTTCACACCACTTTGAATTTGCTTTATAAGAAATTCTAAAATGCGTAATTTTGTGTTATTGTTGTCGTTGTTGATATTGACATTTCCAACCGTCAAATAATGTCGGTTTTTTGACGTAATTAAACTATTGTATTTAGGATCGTTTTTATAGATAGTCATCATTTATTCTCCTAATTTTTTGATAAGAATATGTCAAAAGCACCAACTAAAAATCTTGAGTCCATTCTATGTTTTTGTAATCTATGTATTTAGTTGTTAGCTATAGATATTTTCTTCATTTTAATTCGGAATTAGTCGTTTAAAATTTAGACCACACTTTAAACAAGATTGTGATATAATCACAATCTAAAGTATTAGGAGAATCCGATGGCAATACGCAGAAGATTCAAACCTGAATTTATAGCTGATGTTGTTATTGAGGTACTTAGTGGTTAAAGTTCACAAGCGGAGTTGTGTCGCCGACATAACCCAGCGATGTTCAACTTTCAAGATGGAAACGCCAACCTGATGATTGAAGATAAAACAGAATAGACTAATGGAAATAGATAGTGTTCTATTGATAAACAAGATTTTAGATGGTGATAAAGAAGCATTTGCTACCTTAGTGAATAGGTATCAAAAGAGGGTTCATGCGATCGCTTGGCGGAAGATTAATGACTATCACATTGCTGAAGACATAACTCAGGAAACCTTCATCCAAGTATACGAAAGTCTCTCAACTCTCAAAAATCCAAAACTGTTTGATGGTTGGCTTTATGTTATTGTAGAAAGGATTTGCATTGATTGGATAAAGAAAAACAAACACAAGACACAATCGTTACAGAATACTCCAAAAGAAACATTAGATGAGGCTTTTTATATGGATTACGAATCAAAGCATCGTGAAATGGAAACCGTTGAACATTATCGTAACATTGTCAAAAAACTCCTGAATAAATTACCTGAAAGTGAACGAACGGTCTTTACGCTCTATCACCTTGGAGATATGACTGCAAAAGAGGTAGCCAAAACTTTAGGCATATCCGTAAACACAGTTAAGAGCAAGCTTAGGCGCGCACGGAACCGTTTGCAAATGAAAGAAGAACTCTTGCTCAGTGAAACACTTAAAAGTTTACAATTATCTTCCGACCTAACTGAAAACATAATGAAGAAGATTGATACCCTCAAACCCAAACCACCGATAACTAAACCATTTATGCCTTGGACTGCTTTGGGTTTAGCTCTTGTTCTGATTGTATTAACAATTGGTGTAATGAATCAAAATCTTCATCGCTTTCTACAGCCCTATAACTTTGAAGCATTATCTGAACCTACTATTGAAATAATTGAATCACCCTTAAGCTTTGATATTGTATCAAAACCTGCTTTACGAAATCAAAATGGAAGGAATGTTATTGACAGTGAAAACAAAGGCGTTGGAACACAAGTTTCTGAAGTAGACTCAGATACGAATGCCAGAAACAACTTTGCAAAAACTATAATTTCGGATTGGACACAAAAATTTGGACCTCCGGGTACTCGCGTGTATAATGTCTTCACTACTTCAAAAAATAATATTTACATATTTTCAGCAACAGGTATTTACAAATTAGCACATGGAGCAACATCTTGGACAAATATCAACGCAAGTGTTCCTACGAGGACATACGGCGTATAAATAACTGAGCACCAGAATATTCTTTATATTGTTAATTCCAACAATATTTTATCATCAACAGATGATGGCAAAACATGGAAACAATTTTGCTCTCGTCCAAAAGGAACTGCTATAAATTTTATAATAAAAGATAAAAAACAGGGAGAGCAATCGTCCACAGACTTTGTAATGTATCTCGCATTGTTAGATAAAGGTGTTTTTCGATCAGACGATGCTGGAAAGCGTTGGACACCTTTGAACAGTGGATTAGCAAATAAAAAAATAACTGCAGCAACTTTAATTGGGAACTCCATATTTGTAGGAACAACACAAGGTCTTTATCGTTTGGATTCTGGAATTTGGAAACAAATGTCGGTAGACCCGAACCGCGCAGTCCACTCGTTAGTAGTTTCTGGGAATAATCTTTATGTAGCAACAGGTTCAAATTTTCTTGGTTATGCACCTTTAAAATCTAAGAAAATGAGTCCCCGTAAAATATACCGAACATCAGATATTGGAATAACATGGACTGAGATAACACCAATCCACGAATCTTTCATGAAAAAAGTCAAGGATGTTAACCGTACAAAACTTATAGCTAATGGGAAAACACTTTTAGTTTTAGACAGACCGGCATTCCGTTCAAGAGATAGAGGACAAACATGGACAAACCTTGGGTATGACACAAACTTACGTAAGAATGATAGTTCTTTTTCCTTGGCAGTAAACGAGAATACTTTCTACAAAGTGGATGTATATGGTATTCAGCACACAACCGATAGCGGTACATCGTGGTATCCACTGATGGATGGAATCATAGGGGCGAAAGTCCAAGAAGTAATTGTCTTTAATAATCGTCTTTATATGTATACTGGAAGTTATATTTACGAATCAAGTACTAACGGTAAGTCGTGCAAATCGGTTGATTTTGATTACAGTGATTTTGATGACAGTAAATTCATACCGAAACTGAAGGGACATCTAATTCCACAAAGTAATCTTCACATTAATTCTACGTTAGTAATTGTTAACAAATCTCTTTACATAATTACACCTCAAGATGAGGAATTACATATTTTCCGTTTACGTCCAGGTGAAGTTGTGTTTTCATTGGTTCAAAAAATAAATTTAAGGGAATTGTGGACAAACTCTGATGCAGCGAAAACAATATTCATTTCAGATGTTGAAAAAAAGAATAGTAACTCCAAAAACAATAAGCAAATAGTTTATGTAGAATACAAGAATAGGCTTTACAAATTGGATTTCAACCGTTTAGAATTCAGAGAAACAAGATTGACAGATACTGCCAAACAGCATAATTGGAATATTGAAAGAGGATTCAAGTTAGCAGGATCGGCACAAACCATCTACGTATGAACAAAGAACGGTAAATTGCTTCAGTCAATTGATGGCGGAGATAGTTGGAGAAATGTAACATCAAATATGCACACTAACTTTCTACATATTGAGGATATAGTATTTGCAGGAACAACAGTTTACGTTGCTACAGATAAAGGAGTCTTAAGATCAAAAACCGGGGAACACTGGCAAGCATTAACTGATAATACAGGAACACATATCAATATTGATAGATTTGCAATTAACGAATATGGCATTTATGGGGCTAACCGTTCCAGCATTTATCGATTAGATTCTCTCGGTAAATGGGAACAAGTATCCTCAAATGTTCCAGATACTGTTATATCTTTCGCAGTAAATATGAATAATATTTTTCTTGCGACCGAGCAGAATGGTATCTATCACACATCCATCAAAGAAGAAACTTCAGGAATTAGAACTGCCAAAAATTTTCCTATGAAATGACAGTGAATTTCCGAAACACAATTAGAAAGGTAATAAAAATGAATGAGAAATATAGAAGGTGAAAAGAGATAGGCAGGTAACTTATCTGTTACCTGCCTATTCTGTATTATTCGATGGAGTTTGTTAAGGTAGAACATGAGCATTAACTTGGTACTCTGTAAACTCTGCTGGAACAGATGGGTTAGGATCTGATCCTGATCCCATAGGGTCTTCTGGTTCTTCAGGACCTGCCCCGTTAGCCAAACCATATGCTGAGGTTAAATTGATGTCTTGAGGTTCATCATCAACTTGTGGTCTTCTGTGTCCATTTGCTTCATAATCCCACCAAGCACCGTTAAACTCGCCACCGTGTTCAGTAGGGTCTACACCTGGTATATTTATTGTTGTGGAAAGCAAATAATTTCCTGCAAACATAGGATTCTCAGCATAGGACATGAAACTACTATTACAGCTGAATACATCTTCTTCATCGTCAATATCTATATACACCTTCCTGCTCGCTTCAACTTGAAGGGGTCCAAGAGCATCAGCAGCACTTTCCCAATTACCATCCATATTTGGAAAATCCTCAAATGTCCCACTCTTTGTGTACAGACCATTAGAGACAGCTAATGCTATACCTTTAACAACTCCAATTAAACAGACAATCAATATACTAACAACGATTCTCATCATAAAATTTATCTCCTTATTTTATATCTAAAAATTGATAGGGATCAATACCTCCATCACTGGAATCAATAACAGTAATTTCTTTTGGAATATCACTCTCATGGAGTTCACCCTTAGAAATTATGATATCTCTAAGTATTTTCCCGCATGTGGGTCCCCGTACATACGTGATGCAAATCTCTCTTCGGTTCCATCTGTGCGTACACGATTCTCCCACTTAACATAAACTGTTCCTGGAATATTTGGATAAATACGACCATCAACCATTCCTCCTCCTACCGTCCGTATACCTTGTTTCCATAATTTGACTTGGACACGAAGCAGCAACTCATGCTCTGCAGTGACAAAATCTGGATAATCCCAAAGGTCTTGTCTTGGATAATCTGGTGGAATTTCAGGGTAGGGACCGAAACCGTGTGGTGAAACACGAACTTCTGCGTTTTCAGGTTCTTGTTTTGGGGCAAGTGGAGTTGTCTCGTTACGAACTATATCTTTCTCGACTAAATCAGATTTTACTGCTTGCTTCTTAGTCGGATCGGACGTATCCGTCTTGAACTCAGACACTTTCGTTTCTGATACTTCTATTTCTGTAGATCTATGCGAATTCTGATGTGTATCAATCTGAAGCACTACATCGGTTTCTAATAACTGACGCTTGTACGATGTTGTCGTGTGTTGGAACCAAAGATAACACAACCAAGCGAAAATTATAAGAAAACCGAACCCAATAAAGAACCATTTATTTATAAAGATATGTCGTATCATATTTATGCTTCGCTGCGGAATGTTAGGAAAATTATAAATTCTCCTTCAAAGTTAAATACTTTGATATTAGATGTATTCGGAATGTAAGACTGAATTTTGATGCCAAAAGGGTGCATAAAATGAAGCGTTTAGGAATATCTTCACAATTTATTCATTTTACGGAAATGACATACTTGCCGTAGCATCCCGCACACCAGATATGATTCATCTAACAGTGGACTCATGTAAAACACAAGGATATGGTAATAGAGTATGATTTATAACCTTTCTTTCCATTTTAGATATACATTCACTTTATAAAAGTTTACTTCAATGATAACCTTTCGTGTTACTTTCCAGAATTAACGAGCAAGAATACGTTCCTTACTCCGCAGCCGGTTGAGGTAATAGCATCACTTATCCGTATGATCTGCAAAGTTGGTTTGTGAAAAGTTGTTAAAACTTCATAACAGCAAATGACAATAATCAATGACAAATTCTGCCGTTTTATGGAAAGATAAATGTCCCATATTGAAATAATATTGCACCTGTATAAATTATTTTGTAAGTCCTATTCATTTTATGCACCCTTTTCACCCTAATTTTCAGTCTTAATAAGATAGAAGAAACAGATAGAAGAAACTGAGATTGGAAAAGAAAAAGTGAAAACGCAGATTTTATGATTCATAAATAAGATCAACTTTGAATGTACAAGTTCTCATAGTCCTTGTTCATTAACTACCGAACTTATGACAATCTAAGAAATGTAAACACTGCCTTGTGAAAAAGTAGGTATCTCCCCGACTGATGTTAAAGTGTGTTTGAAACGGGTAATAAAACGGTGGAAGGAAATCGCAATGCAAAACGCTCCGAAACGGAGATAAATATGAATCGCGACCTATTAACAAACAGATGGTGTATCGGTGGATTTGGTTTTCTGGTTGTTTTCGCAGTGCTGTGCTATTTCTGGTACCAACACGATATAGCATCATTTCAACAACAGTTGTCGGCTACCGATGATATTATCCTTCAAGAGGTTATGTCTCAAAAGACACAAAAACCGTTCAAACAGACGGACCACTGACAGAATCCTTTAAATCTGTAGAAAGTAGGTCTGAATCTGTGGAAGATTTATCGGTTCCCACAGAGGAGACAATAGCAAAAACCGATACATTTGAGAAAAATATAGACTTAGTTGCGGACGTGCATACCTCTCCCTTTGGATTTGGTCCGTATCCTGAAGTGCCAGCTGATTTTCCGTTTAGGCAACAAGTTTGGGATAATACAATCCCAGAAGAGGAGTTGTTAGTCCGAGTCCGTATTAAGTTATGGAAACGAGGCACAATAACTACAGGTGCTGGGTTGAATACAAATAATGGTCTCATTTATCCATCTATTCCAGGTGTTCTTTATGTACAATGGCAAAACACAGAAGATGACGATCCAGAGTTTGCGGGACGACGGTATGCCTCGCAAATTATGGGCGACCCAGATACTGGGAAAAAGTGGGAATCTTCATATCTTATTGACAAGATGTTTGAACCCATAGACGGAAAGAGCGATATTGAGCCATTAGGTATAAAGGTTTATGAATATCCAGATGGGGGTATAGACGCTTACCAATTCCTCGATTTACCGAGGCAAGGAGAATAAAATGAAACTATATCGTTTTTCTTTACTAATTTTCTTTTTATACACCATCCTCTTCGTTGGTGTAGTTAGTAGTATTTTTGCGACTACTACTGATCAAATTGGTCCATATATTGCACAAGCAAATGCCTATCGATCTGGAGGTATTAATAATGATAGATTACATGTCAATTTATGGGCTATGGCTGAATGTAGAGGTGGTGCAAGCGGTACTACGTTAGAGGTAAATCTCACAGTAAATGGCAAGCCACACCTTGATAAGACACCAACTAAGGTAATTTTTCATGGTTCAGGTTATCTTGTGGATAAATTGAGATCTACTAACGAAGAAAACGGAGCACGATCGGAGGCAATAACTACTGGAAATTCATCACTCGCTGGAACAGTTTCCGTAAGTGCTGTAGAGACTGTAGGAGTGATGCCACCTCCTCCTCCTGATCCTGATGTGCCTTATTGTGATTGTCCGTGTGATTCGGTTGGTTTAGAATCGGTTAGTGGCATGTATTCCGCTACATCCGGAGAGACACACGAGGCATGTCTCATGACAGATGCTCCTTATTCTGAGGTATATTGGTATGTAGCGAGTCCCAGTGAAACAGGACTTGGAACACACATGGAAACTGACACAGGTGACGGAACGACAACGGAGGCAACATTTTCTTATACGTTCCCCAGTGGTGCGATGCACACTGGCACGTATACAATTACTGCGTATATTTATCGATTAGATCAATCTGTATACCAAGAAAGTTATACCGTAGAAGTATCGTCAGATTAAAATATGTCACATTTTCATTATGAATTAGAATATACAGGTGTCCGCGCGGACACCTGTATATTCTAATTATTTCGAGTAATTTATTCGGAGTTCAAATCAACGGTATGTATACCTTATTTTGCATTCCCCGCCTACAAGACAGCATGTGAATTAATTGTATAATCTAACATATCACTCAGTTTTATTGGAAAAACTTGACATGTAATCATCCAGATGTATAAACTATAGTCAACATATTCTTACCCAGAAAAGTGTTTAGAACACACAAAGAGTCCTAACCGATGAAAAACAGACTGTTTTCAATTTTGATAATACTATTTATAGCACTAACATTTACGCCCAATAACATCGCCCAAGACCTGCAGAACGATCCACAGCAAGGGGATTTGCCCGATGGTGAAAAAATCCTGCCAGAGAAAAGTCTACCTGAGAGAGCCAACGTCTATGATATAAAGTATTCACCCGATGGTACACACCTGGCGGTAGCGGGGGATTTCGGTATTTTTCTTTATGATACACGGAAAATTGAAAAACCTGTCAAAATCACAGGGAACACGGGTAGTGCTTGGAACATAGCGTTTTGTCCGGACAAAAATATACTTGCAAGTGCTAGTCCGAACGCCACTATTCGTCTTTTGGATACGAACACGGGACAACTCCTACGAACACTAAAAGGGCGAATACACAAAGAGGATAAAAAATTATGGATATGGGGCGTGTCGTATAGTCCTGATGGTAACACGATTATAAGTAGGCACAATGAAGTGGAGGACAGTACCATCCGTGTGTGGGATGTGGATACAGGTAAACTCCTACACACACTAACCGGACATACGAAACAAATCAGGCATATAGTATTTAGTCCGGACGGTAGGATAATTGCTGCAGGGAGTGAGGACAAAACCCTCTGCATGTGGAATGTGGCCACAGGTAAACTCTTACACACACTAACCGGGCATACGCATTATGTCAATAGCGTTGCGTTTAGTCCAGATGGCAGCACAATCGCAAGTGTGAGTAGTGACAAAACCCTCAGTCTGTGGAATGTGAAAACCGGACAATTCCTACGAACACTTAAACATAAAAATGAGCGCTCTACTATGAACAGTGTAGCGTTCAGTCCGGGTGGAGTGACAATCGCAAGTTATGATGGTTATGTTATCACCCTGTGGGACATGCACACCGGTCAAATACTACGAGAATTTAGAGAGCGATATAATTTAAGTGGGGTCAAATGCAAGTTGGTATTCAGTCCGGATGGCTTGACGATCGCCTCTTGTGCTTACAATGAAGTCAATCTATGGGATTTGAATACTGGACAACGCCTACGAACGCTCATAAGTCGTTGATACTGGGATTCTGTAAGAATTTGCATAATATTAGTACAGAGAAGAATCATGAAATTTTACCGCATCTGTCTGTTTACTACTTTTGTTATTATAACAGTAGTGCAAATCGGTTGTTTATCTGGTGGTGTAATGGACAGTGCGGAAAAATTAGTTGAAGCAAAGGATTATCGTGGGGCAGTAGAAGTTTATCAAAACATAGTTGATGGTAAACCTGGTACTGCTGACGCGCGCAGCACAACTCGCTATCGGTAAACTCTACATTGAGAATATGAATCAACCCGAACAAGGGATTATAACTTACGAAGTAATTATTGCTGAAGCCCCCGCAAGCGATGAAGCTGCCGAGGCACACTACCGTATCGGAATACTCGCCTATCGTCAAAAAGATTATGACACAGCGCAAATTCGATTCGATACTATTGTTAAGCAATTTCCGAATCTGGAATTGAGTCGCGACGCCCAACTGATGTTGGCAAACAGTTATGAGAAGGGGCATAAATTTGAACAAGCTGTGGCGGTATTTGATAATTTTGTCAACCGTTACCCACAGAGTAAACGCGTTCCACAAGCCCTTGCCAGTAAAGCGCAAATAGAACTAAAATACATTAAAGATAATGATGAAGCGATACGTACCCTGCAATTATTAGTAAGAAAATACAGCAAAATTGAGGGTACAGAATCTTATGTAGTAAAAGCAAAAATAGAACTAATTGCACTCAATCAATCCCCCTTCGGATTCGGTCCATATCCTGAAGTTCCCACCGATTTTCCGTTTCAGGAACGACTTTGGGATAATGTCACACCAGAGCATGAGTTGTTAATCCGAGTCCGTATTAAGTTATGGAAACAGGGAACACAAACAATAGGTGCTGGGTTTGATAGTAATGGTCTCGTTTATCCGACTATTCCTGGTGTCCTTTACGTACAATGGAAAAACGCTGAAGATAACGATCCGGAGTTTGCGGGACGACGGTATGCCTCGCAAATTATGGGTGACCCAGATACCGGTAAAAAGTGGGACTCTTTATACCTTATTCACCATATGTTTGAACGCACAGGTATAACACCTGACGAAATTGAGGTGTCTGGTATAAAGGTTTATGTGTACCCAGATGGTACAAAAGTTTATGAGTATCCAGATGGGGGTATAGACCCTTACAAATTCCTTGGTTTTCCGAAGTTTGACGTTGAACCAATAGAAAAGGTGAATATAACACCCTTGGAATTAAATGAATTCCGTCAGAGATAACGGTATACCTAAAGCAGCACTGCGTCACACCGGTTTTCAAAATTAATCGCACCGAGGTTGATCCTGTTCGTAGTTGAAAACAATTTCTCTCCCAATACCGCGCAAATACCTACGTATGTGGAAACTGAATTAGCAGATGCTCTATTATAATACCATTTCTAATAATAGTTTCCCATTAACCGTTGTAAAGAAGGTCGTGAATCGGAGTTCTCTCCTACAGAAGAAAAATACAGAAGAGAAGAAATGTAAGAGTCGGGAATCGGAGTTCCTCCTACAGAATATAAGAGAATAGAAGAGAATGTAAGATCGGGGATCGGAATCCCCTCCCACAGAAGAGAATCCTCTCCCACAGAAGAGAAGCCCTCCCACAGAAGAGAATCCTCTCCCACAGAAGAGAAGCCCCTCCCACAGAAGAGAAGCCCCTCCCACAGAAAAGAAGCCTCTTCCACAGAATGTATTACCATTTCTATAAATGTCTATCCCATATACATTTGTATAGTATGTCTTGAAATACCGCACAAACTGGAAGATTATGCTCCATAAATAGACTTTATTTTTCAGAAATGGTATTAGATACTTTTGTATAATGTGCTTGCCAAAACCACCAGAATATTGCTGGAATAAAGGGAAGTATACTCATTCCCCATAGAACTTTTTTCACACCGAAAAGATCAAGCAGGACACCAGCAACTGCTGAAGCAATACCACCCATTAGTGTAAAGAGTGCATACTCTATCCCGAAGATTCTTCCCCTTATTTCGTTTGGAGCGCGTTGCAGGAGAAGTTGTGTTGAAAATACCCATGAAATCCCACCACCCACACTTCGAATAAAACCTCCTATAACGACAGTTGTTAGACTGGCAAGTGGTGCAGTAGCAGCCAATCCAGCTGCCCCTATTATATATCCGAGACTAATACTTTTTCGAAGGGGTTTGTCACTATCCCCTGTCCAAATTCTTGCAATAATCGGTCCAATACCACTACCAATCCCACCAAAACATAACATAATTCCTAAACTTATGGCGCCCTCCTCTCCTATGACAAAATGACTTTTGGCAATTTCGACTTGTGAGATTTGATATCCTGAATACAATATTAGTGCTATTGATGCTTTATGAAGGGCAATAAAGAATAGATCAGGTTGCTGCATGAGGTAGCGGAATGTTGTAAACTTTCTACCCGTATTATCTCTTGTTGAAGCAATAGTATTTTGTGGGAGTTTAATCTGTAACAGTAATACGGCAGAAAGGAAAAAGGTTAACCCATCAATGATAAATGCTGTCTGGATACCAAACACACCTGCAGTAAATCCCCCTATTGCAGCCCCAAGGGCAAGCATAATCGACCAAGTGGTCGCACTTAGGGCATTCGCTGTACCTAATTCGTTTGTTGAGGTTATATCTGGTAGAATGGCACTACGAGCAGGACTGAAAAATCCACTGACACCAAACAGGAACGCGGTGAGAATATACAGAAGTGGAATATCTTCTGCGGTTCTGACGAAAAGAAAACCGAGTATAAGTAATCCTCGAATTACATCACTTATAATGAGGATATGTTTACGGTTATAACGATCAGCACAGATCCCAGCAATCGGTGCTATACAAAAAGGAGCAAGCATCCGAATTGTGAACAGAACACCTAATGCAAACTTTGAATCCGTTAAACTTCGAATCAGCAGTGCAGAAGCAATGAGATTAAACCAATCTCCTAAGAGACTAACAAGTTGTCCTGTCCACAACCATCGAAAGTTAGCATTTGTTCCGAGTAATTCAAAGTAGCCTACAAGTTTTTCTTTTCTTGACGTTTCACCCTTATACTGACTGGATTTCTCAGAGATTAGAACGGTAGACTGCTCTTTTTGAGACAACTATAACCCCCACCGTTCATTGATCGGTTTCTGGTAAACTTCGATACCTCCTGAGACTACATCTTCATAATTTACAACTTGTCCACAAGCGTTTGATTCGTAGATGGCTTCACAAATAGATTTCGCACGAAGTCCTACTTCAGCATCCAATTCAGGAGGTCGATTGTTTTGGATTGCATCAACGTAGTCATAACATTCAAGCACGACACCATCGGTAAAGTTGTGTGGAAATAGTTTGTCTTTCTGCTCATCAGAGAGACTTGCCATATATTCAGCAATGAGATTTTCCATTGAAAGATGTGTACCATCTTTAAGAATAACTTCCGCGCCATCAAAAGGTCCGTGGAAGATATCTCCATCATCAAGCAGACATCCTTCACTACCGTAATATACAACATGGTTATAACTGTGCCCAATTGCTGCCCATGTACAGGTCCACAGTCCAATAACACCCTTTGTGAAGTTAATGGTTGCAACCCATGTGTCTTCTTGCTCGTTTTTTACGATCTCACCGTTTTTTGTAACTTGAAGATTCTCAAATTGGCAGACGCGACCATAAACGGTTGTTGGATCACCAAATAGGTAACGTATTGTATCACAATAATGTGCCCCAGAGTCCATTACCATACCACCCCCACCGAGAGATAGATCCAATCGCCAGTGCCATGCACTTTCAGGATCTGGTTCACGATGGCTTGCGTGTTGTGCATTGAACATACGCATATCACCAAGCATCTGTTTTTCGTTCATTAACCATTCTGCAGTACGACGACTTGGCATCCTGCGTATATTCTCGGCAGTTGCAGCGATTTTACCGTTTTCTTTGGCAGCACCGATAATTGCGTGTGTAGCTTTAACCGTAATTCCCATCGGTTTTTCTACCATAACATTGACACCTGCATTGAGACATTTAATTGCATTGATATGGTGATGTGCGTGGGATGTACAGATGTCTACGCCATCTAAATCTGCTTTTGCAAGCATGGTGTCTGTATCGGTAAATACAGTAGGTTTTTTACCTGTTACTTCTTTGACTCTTTCTGCGAAATTATCTGCTCTATCTTCGACTTCATCGCACATTGCGACGAGTTCCACTTTACCGGGTTCTGTGTTGTGGATTGTGAGATATGCGTTGAGATGACCATTTGCCATCCCACCACAACCGATGATAGCCATTTGAATTGCCATGAGGTTAATCCTTTAAATTAATGATCATATTGTTATTAGAAACGTAGAATAGAATACCACAGATACGGTATTATAGTTATGTTTTTCTGGAAGTACAAACTTATTTCAGATGGTTTTCTGTTTGATTGGTATGTATCCATAAATGAAAAAAAATGAGGGACTATCCTTCGATAATCCCTCATCATCTGTATAAAGTATGTAACTACGGATATTGTATTCCCATTTTACGGCACGCTTTTCGGATTTTATTTATTGCACCGCCGACCTTCCTTCCATCACGGGTTACACCAAACAGGTGTTGACTTACGACTCTTCGTGAAATACCGAGGATTACGCCTATTTCCTCTTGTGTTTTCCCTTCATAAAAATAGAGTTGAACACAGTCATTTTGCCGTGTTGTAAGTTCTCTTGAAATAATCTGATGAATTTGTCGCAATACCTTTTTTCTTTTTTCACGACGCGGTCCATTTACTTCGTCAGATGAAACTTGATTCCAGAGGTGGTCTTCCGTAGTAAGTTGCTCAAAATATTCCGGTGGGACCGGAATTTCCCAAAAATCCGGATTAAAATTCGACATAGATAACGACTCCCTCATAGGAGACGTGGTACCTATGCCATTCAAATTAATGTATTGAGAATGGACAGAGGCACCATCGTCTTGAACGCAATATGTTCAGATTACGTGTGGTGTTTTGAAGTTCTAACATGAACCGGTACCTCCTATATTGTTGTTGGTTGGTTATGAAATGCTTTAATAGCATTGTTTATCAAATACGTTATTTATCCTGAAATAATATACACTAAAAATTAAATATTAGCAATATCTACCTATACACAATTTCGGATGCACTTTTTCTTTAGTGTTGAGAAGAATTGTCTGAAAAATGGTTATTAAGTACACTAATATTTCTTAATCCTTGCCCAACTTGTTGTTAACTTCGCTTGTGGATCAACACTGGCTGCGGTTTGTAATCCGTTCTCACGAAGAGCATTAATTTGATCTGCATCCAAATCCGTGCTAAAAATCGCCAGTTCATCCAGATAGCCAAACAGGAATTTATGTCCTGTTAGTCGTGCTCCGATGTTTATCTCTTAGGTTTCACCATCTGAGTCCATTGCAACATCATTCCCAACTTTATCTTGTAGTACACCGTCAACATAGAGATCATGATCTTTAACAGAGTCTGATCCTTCGGGAAAAACCAAAGCACAATGATGCCATTCACCATCACAGATATTATCATTTCCGTAATTTTGCCCACCATTTACTTCAATTCTTAAGAAACACTGTTCACCTGATGGGTGTGTTCGTATATAATATTTTCTACCTCTGGCATTTTCACCCCATTTTACCAATGAATGATCCCTTGTATCGGATGATTTAAACCAGAATAGTATTGTTCTTGGGTCAGTGCCACCAATTCCAGCATAACCTGTCACGATTAGATTATCATCAACACCATCATACTGTAGTGCGGTTCCAAAAACACCGTCTATGTATTTAACTCCTGTAATAGCACCGTCACGACCATTGGGTGAGTTATCAGTGGCTACTTCACCTTCTCCTTCATCAAAAAGATAGAGTACTTCAACTGTATCCAGATCAATCAATGCTGCATTCGTAAAATTGATCGAAACTATAGTGGAAAGGATCAGACTGAAATAGACTATAAGCGACCTATGTAGACCATACTTCATTGTTTTCTCCCTTATTGATATGAACAGTTGGATTTTACAGCCAAACCGGGTTTATCCATTTTTTACATAAGTATAACCAATCAATTATATGTAGAATATAAACAAATTTACACATACTATAAGTGATAATAATAATGAGACATACCTATTGTTTGTATGTATTATATGTACCAGGAATGTCTAAATGTTATAATACATATATATGAATAATTAAGTCAATAAAATTGATCTATGTTTTATAATCAAAAATGCAATTCTGCAGAAATGTAATGTGAGACAAAACGGGGTTCATAAATACGTGCATAATGAAGGTATACATCAAGGATCCTAAGTCCCAATCCACCTGTTATTTCTCCATTTGAACTTCCAACTCGAATAGAAAAGAATGAATTAGGAGACCATTCTACACCAAGGTAATATTCTGTTTCTGCTTCCTCAGTAGAAATCGCAAAATCCGCACTGAATAGGTATGAAGAATAGCGGTATGTACTTCCAATTGTAACCCATTGTATACTGCTTCCTTCAAGATTTTGTAATAGACAGCCAAACTTCAAGTCAGGACGCGGTTTAAACAGTAAACCTATATCGTAAGATGTATGGTACCCAAAAAACTGATAATAATCTGATGGATGTCTACGTTTAAATTTCAAACTGCCACCTGCAGCAAGATATGGACCGAGTTTCCGAGCAATGCTGTAATAGTTAAAATCTGGGACACCACTTGGTACATCAATAGCGATTTTATTCCCCCAATAAAGACTATTACCACGCCAACTGAATCCGATACCTTTAGGATCAAATCTGTAAAAATGACGATCATGTAGTTTGGTAACCCCGAACAGTTTAACACCATCCCATTGGATCATTCCTGCTGGATTCCAAAAACCTGCGGTAGCATCATCTGCGACTGCCGTGAAGGCGTTCCCCATTGCTAATGCGCGGGCACCTACATAATGGGGTCTTGCTATTTCAAACGGATATTCTGTCTGTCCAAATGTTGAGGTTGTTGGATAAAGAAGTGAAAATATGATTAGCATCAGGTTGAAAATAATCAGGAACCTGACATTATAGATCTTGTAATATGGAGGAATGTTATAATTCGTCACAAATTTCTGAGATAATACCTCTATACCTATTGTTTTTGCCATTGTATAGTATACAGGGGCAAACCACGAAACAGAAACTATTGACTTCTTAATTGAAAAGGATGTAAATGTATCAATATCGCCAATTCTCATAGGCGAGGGGTGCTCTGTTTAGTTCATCCCGATAGGAACGCCATTGAGGTAAATAGGTATCCATCAAGTCACGAAATCTGTCATTATGGTGACGTTCATGAAGGTGTGTCATTTCGTGGACTAATACATAAATTAAACAAGTATGTGGTTTTTTAGCGAGTTCAAGATTAAGCCAGATCCGTTTTGCCTCAATATTACAAGATCCCCATAAGGTTTTCATTTTCTTAATACGTACTTCGTTGACAGACACTTCCATCTTCTGTTCCCACTTGGCAATCAGTGGTGTCAGCTGCGATTTAAGATGTTCACGATACCATGTATGAAATATCGCTTCACGTTTATCCCGATCTGTTCCTGGACGTACCGTCAGTCCAATTCTGGTATTATTGAGCAGCTGAACTTTAGGTTTGCAATTATGTTCGCTTACATCCAGACGATAACGTTTACCTTCAAAATAGTGACTTTCACCAGAAACGAATTCGCGTTCGGATTGCCGTTCCTGTTTTTCAAATTCCGCTTGTTTCTTACGAATCCATCCCAAACGTGAGATGATTGCCAACCGTATAGCATCATCGTCAAGCCGAAGCGGTGCAGATACCCGTATTTGTCCGTTAGGAGGATGAACAGCAATATAGAGATGCTTGATATTTTTTTGGATTACATCTATCGTAAGATCATTTACCTGAATATTGTAACGATTTTCTTTAGTAATCATCTTGGTTTTTTACAAGTTCAAAGATACTATCGACGTCAACAGTATAGTCCTTATATTCTTCCAATAAAACTTGTGCGATAGCATTGCGTACCTCACGTTCTTTGAAATTATTTTCTCTCCAATCTGCCTTTTTTGTTCTGCGGATCTTTTCGTCTAAAGCAATCACTAATTCTGATCTATCTTCCTCTGCTACTGCACCTAAATTATCAAAAAGTGCTTTCTGCGGACTAGTAATTATAATCGACGGATATTCTATATCTATTCCAGGATTGTTGACTTTTTTACTCAAGTCAACAATCCTTGATAAGTACTGTTTGTAATCAATTTTTCCTTGTTTCCTGAGTTCAATTAACTCGTCCAATATCTCAGACATGTTATTGTAGTAGGTCGGATTTATTTCTTGCCTATCAACTATATAACGGCGCATGTTATTTTCAATTGTCTCTGCTGTTGTGCTTTCATTACTGCGAATATTTTCTGGTAGACTATTGATAGCATCCTCACCTTTTTGAACTATCATCTGGATAAGTGTAATATCGTCAAAACCCAAAAGTTTTTCGCTCTCTCCTGCCTGAATGTAGGTATCAAGTAGATGGCGCATTGCGGGTTCATACATCTTTAGATTAACATAATCCCCGCTATTGAGTTTAATTTCTTTACGAACTTCTTCGTAATGTTTTACTTCCTTCTTGATTTCACTCTCTTCAAGTTTCGTATATTCTGCTTCCTGCATGTCATTAGCAAGGTTCGTATAGGCCCGTAGATAATCAGATGTGAGTTTATAGAACTCAATCCGTTTTTCTTCATTCGCTTTCAGTTGATCGGTATTTCCGCTCTCTTCTGCACAGAAGTATAGTAAGTAGTCTGCTGTGTCTTTCGGTTCTTCAACGGGTTCACATAAAGCCTTAATTGCTTCTCTCGCTACATCTAATTGTTTTTTCCCAACTTTGAGTCTATCTTTCAATAATCCATCTACGTCTTCATGGTCATAATTTTCAAAAGCATCACTTGTGTAGGATGTCATCGCTTCCTTTAACGGTGGAAACAGTTCTTTATAGTCGATAATATACCCATACTCTTTGTCCTCAGTATGAAGTCGATTGACTCGACAAATTGCTTGAAACAGGTTATGATCTTGCATTTTCTTGTCAATATATAAATATGTTGCGGGTGGTGCATCAAATCCAGTGAGGAGTTTATCAACAACAATGAGAAGTTTCATCTGATTGGGTTGTTCAATGAACCGTTTCTTTATATCCTGTTCAAACTGTCTTACCTTACGTGCGGCTGTATTTTCTGGTTCGTTGAAATGTTTCGCAAGCATCTTTCGATACGAATTATTCTTTAGTAGATTCTCCGTAGTTCCCTCCCCTGTATCTTCTTTTGTTATGTCATCTGAGGATGGATCGTAAGAGGAAATAATTGCGCATTTTCCTTGTAATTCTGTATCCTGAAATAGATCAAATAAACGACAAGAGTTATAGATACTGTCTGAAACTAACATGGCGTTTCCATTTCCACTTTTAAGTCTGTCGCGTGTTTCCATATCAAAAACGATGTCTTCAACAATTTTCTCTAAGCGATTCTTTGAGCTTAGAACTTTCTGCATTGTACCCCAACGTTTCTTAAGCTCACTTTTTGCCATATCGGTTAACCCACTGGTCTTACTTTCAAACCATTGATCAATTTTATCTTGTGAAGTGAGTTCTTGGTCAATATCACGTGCTTCATATAGGAGATCTAAAACTACTCCATCATTAACGGCTTGGTCATATTTGTAGGTATGAATATAGGTACCGAATGTTTCTATGCTGCGTTTTTTGTCTTTTGAGAGGAGAGGTGTGCCAGTAAAACCGATAAACATAGCTTCAGGTAACAGTTCTTTCATGGATTGGTGAAGTATACCTGACTGTGTACGATGACATTCATCTACATAGACGAAAAACTCCCCTTTTGCTTTAAAATCTTGTGGAAGATCTCTTTTTATGTCTTCTATGTATTTATCAACATCTGCATCTTTAATCTCACCATGACTACCAAATTTGTGAACAAGTGAACACCCTAACCGTTGGGTGGAGTCTCCCAGTAAGCTGATAAGGTCAGCCCCTGTTTTTGTACGTCTTATATCCTCGTCGACACCGTGAAAAACTTGCTCTATCTGTTCGTCCAATTCTGTACGGTCAGTTATTATAAGGACTCGCGCTTTTGAATTGTCTTCAAGAATCCATTTTGCTAACCACACCATTGTAAGACTTTTTCCACTACCTTGTGTGTGCCAAATTATTCCACCTTCACGTTTTTTAACGTACTCTTGTGCTGCCTTTACACCAAAGAATTGGTTATGGCGACATATCTTTTTCCTTCCAGAATCAAATACAATAAAATCATGCAGGATCTCCAGCAGGCGTTCTTTGTTACAGAATTGGTGTAGTTCTTGATATAGTGGATCTTCATCGGTACTTAAAACTACATCTTTTTCTTTCCATCGCAACCAATATTTTTCGCGTGTGTCAATGACACTATACCTTAATCCCTCTGTTCGGTTACCAGCCATGACAATTTGCACGGTGGTGAAAAACCACCCTATGTATTCCTCTTTCTGATTTGTGATATTTTGGCGTATACCTTCAGAAATTGAGACAGTGGAACGTTTTAGTTCAAATACTCCAATTGCGATACCATTAACATATAACACAAGGTCAGGTCGTTTAGTGTGTTCCCCTTCAAGGGTCACCTCTTCTGCAATACTGAAGTTATTATTGAGTGGGTTACCCCAATCTATAACAGAAATATTGATTGGACGTTCACTGTGGTTTGGTTGAATATTGACACCGTAACGCAGCATCTCATAGACTTCCATGTTTGCATCGTAGAGTTTTCTGTTACCACCCATGGAAGCAGCTTTTTCCAATTTTTCTATGACTTTACTGATAATACTGTCATCAACATTTCTGTCGCGAAGCCAATCTGACAAATAAGTCCTTTCAATGTTACTATTACCTTTTCGTTCTTGCCAGTTACCGAGATCAATATACCCCAGTGTATTTCGAAAGAATTTGATAACATTTTCTTGTGTGTGTTTTTCTTTTTCACCGACGGTGTTCATGTGATTTTTTCCTATATCTTATACTGCATCTTATACTGCACATATACTGCATCTTATACTGCACTATGTCTCTGGCAGTGACTCTGGCAACACCATAACCTGTTTTGTAGGGTAGCACGCCAAATCGTCGTTTAGAATCTACTACTGTACTTATACTGCATCTTATACTGCATCTTATGATTTCAGATTCAATAGTATGGTTCTACCTTTTTCACTCAACCGATACTGCTGCGCTCGACTCCTGGGGGTATCTGGCAACGTGTATTCAATTATTTGATTATCCAGAAGGTCTCGAATAACGTTAGAGAGATGACCTGTTGGCTTCTTCTGACCTAATTTCTTGGACAATTCAGATCTTGACATCGAACTATTGGCAAGCAATTTTAGCACCTTTGATTTAAGGTTTCCAGTAATTAACTCTGGCTTCACCATAATCTCTGTCTCGGAAGCACGCCAAATTGTTGTCTTAAATCCGCCACTGTCGTCGAATTCTGGTTCGGGTAAGCCGGCATCACGACAGCGGCGGATCATGTCTAATGTCCCTGTTCCCATCTCTTCAATGTATTGATTGAGATAAAAGGAACGAGCAAGCAAACGATTAGTGGGTACAGATTGGTGCGTTTCTCGCAGCTGTTCCAGAGTCAAAGAAGGAGGCAATCTACCCGGATTCAAGACCTCAAGTCGATCCGAGAACAACATCACCTGGACGCTGGCATTACTGGTATAGTCCCGATGTGCTACAGCGTTGACGATGGCTTCTGTTACAACTTCTTTTGGGATTTCATAGGCGACAGGTGCTTGTACGCTTTCTGCGCGTGTACCTACCCATAGATTGATCTTGCTAAGTACGAAATCTACTGCATGATCAACGAGTTGAAATGCTGTTCCGTTGTAGACTTGGTAAGAAGGGATCGGTTTTGCAACCTGAATTCCGTGAAAGTGTGCACACTTAACCGCAGAGGAAATCAGAAAACGCTGCGGTGCCTTACCGAATGCTAACATCGCAGCGTTCGTTGGAAGTCCATCGTTTAGTAGGTTAAGGTGTCCCAACAATGCCTCTGGTGAGGTGTCTTCAGTTAGCGGGAATGACCTGGCACCGCGTGCAATTCGGATAAACTTGGTCATCTGTTCTGTATCAAGGTCATCCAGCGATGCTTTCAAACAAGGTGCCGCGTCAAAAGGTTCAGAACGGATGAGATTTTTGCTATCAAGGTATTCAATCAACGCTGCATAGATGGTTGTTACTAATTCTTCAGCAGTATTGAAACGTTTTCGAATAAGTCCGGCTTGTGCTTTACCGATGAGTGTCTGCATCTTCGTGTGTCGTGCGTTGTCATCGGTGCCTTTCAGAAAAATCAAACGATGTATACCAGAAACAGTAGCTTGATCAAACTCACGTTCTGTTGGGGATATACCATCTGCGTCCTCATTTCCGTAGTCGTTGCCGAACAAACCTATATAGATATCAGACTGTTCTACCTCATCCAGATAGAGTGAATCAGGACGGCGATCTGACGCAGGTACATCTTCGAACAGGAATACATCAAAAAACCTTTGCATTAACGGGTCATTCCGCAGAAAGTCGCGCAGTGCTTTCCGTTCCTGTGTAAATTCTCTTTGGACGCTGCTGATGAAGATACGGATGCGGTTCATAATTTTTTGTCTCGGTTCCTGTGCCTACTCCCGCCACTGCCTTAAAATTACCTGCAGCTCATCCGCAAGGGGTCGAATGTCACTCTCTCTTTGACCCACCTCTAAGCGTGCAACGATCCGGCAGATCTCCGATGCCTCTCTACGTAGGCTTTCGGAGAGACTCTGAAATTTGTTTTTGGCAACTTCTGACGGCGAATCGGATGCTGAACTGTATATCGCATCCAACTGGTTCATTAAGTTAGACAGACCGGCACGTGTGTTTCCGAGTCGTCCGATTTCTGCGTCAGGAATGTCTTTTAACCGATCCCATACCCAACTTTCTGGAGATTCACTACCGGGGAGAAATAGTATGGACACAGTATGTTTTGCAGCGTTTTGTATTTTAAGCGCGATATCACCATTTCTCTGGTCGCCATCAAGAACGAAAACAGTATTCTGAATTTGCCCGAATTTTCTTAACGTCTCAGCGTGTATCGGAAATTCGCTTGCCCCGGTATCTCGTCCAATGCGGATTGCTTCCCTATTCATTCCTTCGTTTGGGAGCAGAAAGTCAAATATACCCTCCAAGATACCTTCAGCAATTTCATCTTCACAAAGCAGTTTAATCATCTCGCTGGAGCGTCCGTACAATGCGTTCTGAATTAAGTCACGATATGACGGACGCACAACAACCTCACCAGATGATTCATCTCGGTCAAGAAAAATCCTACCGTTGAGTGGGACCGAGTCAAGAACAACTGGACTATGAGATGTTACAATAATCTGTAGATCATTACGTAGTGCCAGTTGCTGTAAGTGCAACATGAGCAGTTGCTGCACCCAAGGATGTAGACCTGCTTCTACTTCGTCGATTAAAACGAGGGCACCGTTAAGTTGTGTGATTTCTTGTGACAACCGCAGGATTGCGCGTTCCCCCGCAGCCATGTGTAATTCAGAGTAAGCGGCACCACCTTCCTGTGATGCAAAAAGCAGGTTTTTGTCATCGCTGACCAGACTCACTACCTCCGAATATCTGAGAGGAAGCATCTGATGTGCAAATTCGATCTGTGAGGCGTTGAGAGATGTTTCTTCGGGCGGTTCGGATTTCAGACGCGACATACTGAGAACACCGCGCGCCTCAGATGGATTGCTCAGATTGCTATGCGTCCTGAGATAGACTTGTCGTATCGGTTGACTGGCGTTTTTACGACCGAAGAAACTACGATTCCAACCTTTACCACGCCGCCATCGCATGGATAGTGGACCGTCAAGTGTAAGATAATTAAACTCTATTGTAACCTCTTGACGTACATCCTCCCGTCCTCCGAATTTTGGGCGGTAATCAGGAAACAGTGTGGATGGCACATAATCCCTAACACCTGCCTTTGGCACCTTATAGGCACACGCTGCAGCAAACAACACTGTGGATTTTCCGGTAGTATTACCACCAGCTATGACACTCACTGGGTAGTCAAATACTACACGCAAATTATTAAATCCACGGATACCATCCAATCGGATTTCCGATAGAAAATTCGATAGATGTGGTTTCTTTCCTTGTAGGTTACTCCAGAGTTCTTGTAACCGTCTTTCAAGCATGAATTGTTATTTCCGCGATATACCTTCTAAATTATTAAAGCCTCTTTGATGTAATCATATCACACTTTAATCCGAATTTCCTGATTTTGTTTTCATACCGTCTCTAATCTATGTATCTGTTATCAAATCAATTCATTAAAATACAGTCTATCCTGTTCAAAAATTGGCAGAAAAGTATCAGGACTATCGTGTAGTTGGGTATGGTTAGCAGCACTCATAGGTCTTGTGCTTTTCTTTTGAGTAATCGCTGCTATACCTACAAATCGGTACTCATAATCTTCAAGAAAGTTGTTAGCTGCCCAGAATTCTCTGCCCACAGATTTGTAATAGTCGATTACACATTTTGCCCCTCTTAATTGTGAGATGACTTTATCTTTATCTATATTACTACTTTTAATTTCAACACAGATAATCCATTTTTTGGTATTTTCGATTGACACAATTGCGAAATCAGCGCGTCTTCGTTCATCCTTTAAACCGTTAAAAACTACTTTTTTCAGTTCAAATGCCTCGGTTTTAATCACAACTGAGTTCTGAGGAAGGTTTGTGATTTCCACGGTTGTTTGACTCTGTTTGTCCTTTAGTTCAACAGAGACATTGTTCCCTTTCGGTTGTAGTGGAACCACCGCAGTGCTATTAAGCATTTCGTGTAATATATCAATATCGTTTACAAACGCTACTCTCCTCCCCACACAATATCTCGCTGAATTCTATTCATATCTTCAATGGTTTCGTCAAAACTACTGACTTTAATGCCAAGCTCTGGATGAATGTCTGCTGGTTCAAGCGTATATCCTCTACTCCGCTTTTTCCGACCTTCTTCTAATGGCAATAATGCTTTTTTCGCTACATATACTTTAACTTGATTAGCACTGATTAGTTCACTGTTCTGATAGTCATTCTCTTCTATAATTCTCTTCAGATGTGGTTTGTCGTTATTCAGCATGATAAGGGTATTTAGTTCTTTAACGATGTAATCACTATGAGTGGTAATAAAGACTTTAATCTTCAAGTTTATGAGGCGTGCCAAAAGTTTGGCGATACGTCGTTGGTTTTCTGGGTGAAGATTTAATTCGGGTTCTTCTATTATAAGTAAATCTCCCTCTTTTGCCAAACACCGGAGATAGAATCCGATATCTAAGAGTGAACGGACAGCACTTGAACTTTCAACCATCGTCAACTTGAGCCGTGAACCAGTAGGGATAAAGTAAAGCTGGTCATTTTCGGGAATGTTGTAATCTCCACCAATAATATCTGCAAATTCTGCCAATATTTCGGGGTATTTTTTTGAAATGAAACTCTCTCTCTTGGCAATATTCTCAAGATCACGTATAAAATCTGCATTATCTTCTATTGGCTGCGGGTAACTTTGGTAGACTTTGAATAGCAATTCCAATGGGTCTATTTTTTCTTCAGTTTGCACCATTTCTTCAAGTAGTCGATTCCGAGCAAAATTGAGCTCTCTCCGAAAAATAGCCACGCCAGTACGTTCAGCTGAAGAGATAAAGGTATTCGGAAAAGCATCAGCAAAAATAATATTGCTGACAATTTGGAGAATAGTATTTTTTACAAAAATAGGATCAATCTCTCGTTCTTCCTTTTTCGATAAAGTAAATATAATCTCTTGACTACCCTTACGTTTTGAATAGGTTAGAAAGGGTTCTTGCCCGGGAACGATTGAACCGCCAAATTCAGTTTTATATGGGTCAATCGCTTCAGTTTGAATTTGAAATTCACTGTTTCGAAATCTACCTGATTTTGCTGCAAAGATCCTGTCTAATTGATTAGAATATTTCTTGCAAGTCTCGGTTAGTACATCGGCAGCTGTCTTGAAATATTGACCTAATTCGAGTTTGATGGTACCCTCTACAAGTAAGTTTTGAATTTGTTCCTTACTCACTGGAAAGGAAATGAAGTGATGCCAAGAGTTTAAGAAACCGTAAAGTGCATAAGCCGCATAGGTTTTCCCGGTGTTATTTTTCCCACATATAATGGTCAAATCACCTAAGTAAAATTCCGCATGTTTTAGAATTCCAAGATTTCTTAACCGGACTTTCAAGTTCACGTTTTGCCTCCATTGCTTGTGTTTTGTTTTCAGAATGTATCGGGGCTACCGTTCAAGGATTATGTTGTAGTCTTTGTGTTGAATAGCATATCAGAACAGTGTCTAAATTGCAACTTGACTGGGAAATATCGGACTTAGAAAGCCACGAAAAAAAATACATCCTTTTGAAATCTTGTGAAACCTTTAACCACGAATTCTTTGTGTTCTTCTTTTAAACGGACAGTTGTCATGTTACTCTTCTTATTTGTGAAAAGTTACGAAATCGTAACTTTTTCTTAAATTATCCATTTTGCTAATTTTGATTACAAGTCCAGTGTTTATCTAACTTCGTAGGTGTTGTGATAGTTGTACATTTATGAAAAAACTTAAAAATATGGTCGAATTTGTCCATTTTTCGTTCGAAAAAGTTACAAAATGTTACAAAAAGTTACGAAATCGTAACTTTTTACAGCTATTCATATTCCTGTAAATTGACGATAACCCTTGTCTTAGACTGTATTCTCGGACCAATTTGTAAAATAACATTTTTTCTCTGAAAAAAGTAATTTTACCTTTTTCTTCTTGGTTTTCTTTGGTTCTGATATTGCTTAAAATGTACATATTTTGCCGATAGCATTTAGTACGGATTTGATTCAAAATTGCTGTCTGATCTTTTGGTTAATCCATAGGAATATTCTTAATTTTGGTAAAGTGTATCTCATAAATACGAAATGACCATACAAATTCAATTCCTCTTCGTAGGGACGGGGTCTCCCCGTCCGTTGTTTCAATCTGGAGTACATGGACAAGATCAAAGAATCCCCAAATGTATGATTTATGAGATACGATCTAATCATTGTAATTAATATTCTCATTGGCATTGGTAAATCTTTCATATTTTTATTTATAGAAATTATTATTTTAACATTTATATATTTATATGTCAAATAGATTTTTTATTTTACTTATTTGTAATTGGTTGAGTGGTTTAAATATATGATGTAGGCTGTTTAATTTATCTTCATTATTTTTAATGTAAGATCGGGGATCGGAATCCCCTCCCACAGAAGAGGGAAAGAAAAAGGTTGGAAGAGTCGGGAATTGGAGTTCCCTCCTACAGAGGAGGAAGAGAATATGGAGTTCGGAATCCTCTCCTCCCAAAAGTCTATGGCTTCAGATGATACCTATGGTTATAGGCCCTCTTGCACTCCAGCGGTGTGCTATGTACATTTCATAGACTACAAGATCGCTTCTAATTCCTCGTTAGATAATTTCAAAAACAGAGTCATCGCTCTATTGTAATCTGGATCACCCAATGATTTGAAACGCACCTTGCATCTTGTCGGTTTAGGCCAAGGTGTTTCGGGTCGTTCTATACGACTTAACTCTTCTAAATGTTCATCGGCAGCAACGGCGACTGTTCCACCAAATATTGCTCGGACATTTAGTATGTCATCTAAGCTCATGTTGTATTTATGCCTTACATTATCAATAGTCATTATATCCTCCAAACTAAATATAGTTGCATTAGATTATTTGCCATCAGGTAAAACCCGAACCTTAGTTGAGACTTTATCAATAAAGTCTTGTTGTATAGATTTTATCGACATTGCTTAGCCCTTCTTTAAATAAAATTGCTATACACCTGCACATCTCCAATGCCTTCGTTTATTAGATTTCAGCGCCAGCGGTGCGGAATGTGTATAGAAAACGTTGATATTTCCTGAATAAGCGCCAGCGAGGTGACAGGTCTATAGAAAACGTTGAACACCACAACCAAAGCCCCAGTGGAGCGACAGGTGTCCAACGGTATTATATCACATCACCGTTCAGATTTCACCAACCGCATCTGGTGCCAACCGCACCGAAATAGAAATAACCTTGACATCACCAGTAAAAAAAGTGTATACTTTTTATAGACACCAGAAGTAAAAGTGCAGCCGAAAACTGTGCGTATGCTAAGCTTCCTACTGACCGGTCAGTAGGATAGGTTGCCCATCTCGGTACCGAGATGGTTTTCTGTAGAAGATCAGAAGTAAAAGCGCAGCTGAAAACTATTGCGTAGGCTGAGCTGTCCCCCAGCCGGCTGGGGGAATAGGTTGCCCACCCTTTCAAATAGGGTGGTTTTCTGTTTTAAAGTTCAACGATAGCACCGCTTTGCTTTGCTTGAGAAAACAGTTCATTAAGTTCACTATCTTCGTATTTTACCAATTCCGCTGTAGCACCTGCCAGTGCATCCGCTAACCTTATGAGGGGTTCATTTTCATCTTTTCTAATACTACTCACCTTTTTCACAGGACAGCTGTGTTGCCGCAAAATAGTTTTGTAAATATGGCATTTAGATTTAGCAAGACCATCAACATAGACATATACTTGAGGACTACCAACGCGGAACTTTCGAATTGTTTTCACAAGACCATCAATCGTCGCCGAATCGTAATCTGTTGTTCGTCGAAAAACAGTATAGAACAAGGTAACCCCAAGAGTTGACGCACTTGATGTGACAGTCTGTAGATAAGTTATACGCCGCTTTTTTTGTGCAGATCGCCACTTCATTTTTCCCTTACCCGAAGACATTTCAAGAGATTCACAATGCCGTCGAAGTTCATCGCTGTTTTCTACTGCAACAATAGCGACAACGAATAATTTCCCTCTGGTATCTTGTCCAGATTCATCAACGTATAGGTCAATTCTTTTTGCTTTCTTTGCGGTTGATGCGACATTATTACTCACTTCTGTTTTTCGCCGCTCACTTTCAGGCTTTCTATTTTCGAAGCCTTATGATGTTAAGTCGGAGCAATTACGTGTAATACAACTCTTGCTGCCTAAAATCGTCCGTAATTCCTCGTTGGAAAGGATTAAAAACAAAGTCATCGCTCTGTTGTAATCTGGGTCGGCTAACGATTTGAAACGGACATGGCATCGCGTAGTCTTGGGCTACGGTGTATCGGGCGTTCCATGCGATTCACATCCGCCAAGTTTTCATTAACTGCGATGGTGACGGTGCCACCATGCATCGCTCACACATTCAACACATCGTCTATGATCATGCTGTATTATTCATGACATTCTCTGAGAATAAATTACTATCTATCTTCTGCTTTTTTCTGTATAGCATCGTTTATTAGCTGCTGGTTCCAAGGTAAGACATCAATATTATGCTCATTAATTGCCTTTGGGAGACGTTTGGGTGGAGTATCACCTTTGTGCATCGCAAGCACGCCTTTTCCTAGCTTTATACTTTCCCGTATTTCCCAGTCCACCCATTCACTATCTGCAGTTTTTTCTGATAAATAAACAACCGTAACAGAACTTTGTCGAATCTTCTCTCGAATACCGTGTTTTATGTAATCAGGATTTTTGCTATTAAAAGGTTCTTTCAAAGAACGATCATTAAATTCAATATTGCTATTTTCGTTTTTCGCCTGACCGCGAAGTAGGTTGATTTCATCAAGATCATCCGATGCAAAACTAATAAACACATTCCGTATATTTCCGTCATTGATTTTTTCAATTTCATTTTTGGAATTTCTTTCAAACCAACTACGCTGCTCTTTGTTAAGACTGTAATCATTGCTTTTATTGCCCATAAGTTACTGTTCTCCTTTTGCACTATTTATCTCTATGCAGGCTATACATACACCACAAGGTTCTTCTGTGCCTGAATGACATGAATAGGTTTGCTCAATTCCGCGTACACTCGCCATAGCCAAGATATCTGTTTTTGAGAAGTTAAGCAAGGGAGTAAGAATTTTAATTCGCTTTCCTATTGCTGTTTCAATTGTTCTTTCAGCATCTAGCAAAAATTCTTTAGTTTGGTCTGGAAAAAGCCTATTAGAAGGATTGAGTAAACCGATAGCAACGCTATTAGCCTGCACCCTATAGGCATGTGCTGCACCTGCTAATAAGAAAAGCAGATTTCGTCCTGGCAAAAACGCATCTTCATTGACACGCAATTTCGAATCCGTAATCCCACTTGTAATTATCTTCCCAAACCCAGATAAATCCATACGAGTAACTGGAGGCAAATGAAATTTCTTATGAATACGTTGACAGGCCTTCCACTCATTTTCTAAACCAAGTTGTCCATAGTCAATAAAAAGCGGATGTAATGTTGCATCTACTTCATTAGCCATTAGACTCATAAGGGTCGAATCAATTCCACCTGAGACGAGAGTTACGATTCCCATATTGTCTTCCTTTTTTCAATTGTGTAAGGCATAAGATTGAATTATTCCAATAAACTGGTTTCTTGTAATACTACATGCTCATTTTACCCGCTTGAAATAGCAGTGATGCTTGTTCGTTAGTCGCGTAATTTTGTAAGAATGATTCTGCATCATCTGAACATATTGCCACACGTAGTTTTTCCATAAATTTTTGGTAGAAATCTAGGTTGTGCATCAACACTGACTGGATATAAGATAAAGGAGAGGGTTCGCTCCATTTGGTTTGTTGACGAATTAAATCCCATTGTTGGAAATGCAGTAACTTACCAGTTTGGTGATCAACAGTAGTTTGACACCATTCAAGTCCATCAAAACTATCTGCTCCAGCGAATGCGTATGAACTTATTGATAGCGGATTACCTGTTCCCAGCAGATGTAAGGGATGATATGTCCCCAAAGTGTTGAGAGACTCTCGTATTCTTCTCACTGTTTGGGTTCGTTCAATAATTCCTTCACCAAGTTCTCGTTCTGGTACAGCTACAAGTATAGGATGAATTTGTTCTGCCACTATCCGAACTGCATCAGGAAGAGTTGTTGCCGAACCGTGGATGATTGGGATTACTGTGCCGAGGGCATGTTTTTGGTCTCTGAGAACACTATCAACTACATCTTCTGCAATTAATTCAGCGTTGCTGGAAGGATCTTGATTGTCATAACAGAAGCAAATATGATACCCTTCAGTTTCGGCTACCTTATGAAAATCATTTGGTTTCCATTTTTTATCGTCTTTCCAAAAACTTTCATAATTTCCACTATCCATAAGGATCGTTGTTCCCTGTTCCTTGCTTTGTTTTAAGACATTATCTATACGTTGACGTTGACTATTTGCACAACGAACAAGATCGTAGGCAGATACAAGAAAAAGCGGATAATGACATAGACTCAAGAGTTCGATATAGTCAACTGGTTTTAGATTAGTTCGAACACTTGAAACGGAAGGGAAAAAACAAGGTAATTTGAGGACTGTCCCCGCAACATGTAACGACACATTTCGGTTTGTTTCCATGAGTTATTAACTCCCCATATATGTAGATGATTTATAATCACAGATAACTTTGGTTATTTTGATTGTCTACTATTTCTCGTCGAACGCACCACATTGTATGTTCACGAGAAATAGCGTATTCAACATCGTTTACAAATTGGCAAAACTCAGGTTCCAGTGTTACATTAGATGATAAGGTTTGAAGTTCGTCGAGTTCTTGAGCAGCGATGGAGTAGCTCTGTGACAACTCACTATGTCGTTTCATTTGGCTCCAACCGACTGCTGCTGCCGCACAAGTCATTAAAATTGGAACAAAGTTAATTGGAACATTGGTTACAGCAATTTGAACTATAGCTAAGCCTATAGCAAATAATTGCATTGCTATACTTATGCCAAACCAATAATTTTCTGCCTTATTATTAGAACTTGCCTTTTTCGTGTACCAAGTTTTTTGATCGATAAGTCGGAATTTGACATAAAAATCCCTTTGATCTGCCATGTTCATCTCCCGTATGTTTCTCATAGCATTACTGATGAGTTCTATCTCTGAGTCTTGATATGGAACTAAAGCCTTCAAAACATATTGTTTATGATCTCTAATTTCGCTTATTTTGGATGTGAACTCTTGTCCAGATAGATTGTCTTCTTTAAATGGATCACTTTTCATCATATAACGCCATGTAGCAGTTTTTACAGATTCCGCAATAGCACGACAATTAAACCATTTTTCATCGTACTTTAGTACGTGTGATACAAGATTGATGACAAATCCAGTCAATAGGATAATTACCATACTAACGTAAAGCCATATCGTATAATCATTCGGAATCATTGACGATATAGAACCTACTCCACTTGCAAGGATAAGAAAGATTAAATACCACAAACGAAAACGAAAACATTTTCGCTGCATCTGAATTGCTGCTTGGTCTGAGCTCTGGTAAAGACTTGGAAAATCACTATAACTTATAATAGGGATACCAGATTCTGATTGTTCTTGTTCATTGATTGAAAAATTGGACATTAACCTATCTCCATTTTTTGAGATTTTTGCTGAACAAATTCTGATTTCAACAACCGCACCTTACCCGTAAGCAGCTGCTGCATCATTCCCCGTTTGATGGCGATGGTTTTGTCTCTGCGTTCTTCCAGTGCGGTAATCTCAGCATCCATATCGGAGAGGACGTTGGCAATGGCGCGTTGTTCTGCTAATGGAGGAATTAAGATGCTAACTGCACCAATATGTTTTCCTGATAGTGCTGGTAAAGCAGTGGTAGATACTAGCTTTCCAATTTCGATGCGTTGAAATATATAATAAAAAAACTTGGACAGGAAATATCCTTCGTCAAGGTAAACGCCATCATGTTATTGTCAAGACAACTATCCTGTGATAACAAACGCTTCCTTTCCAAGAAAATCGCTGCACCAATTTTAGCAAATACTATACTATCAGGTTTAAATCTTATAGCACCAAGTTTCCCTCTCACGTTTTCGCTAACATAGTGATTTGCCCTATTCATATATAATTGATTCCCTTCACCGCTCAAATCTGAAACTTTAAAAAATGGATAGTCCCCTGATTGATTACCTTGATATTTCAATGGAAATCCACTACCGCTTCGAAATATTCCAAAATCGGCAAGTACACCAAGTTCCCACTCACCTCTGAACCCTGGCAGGCGCGTCTTGCCAGTGAGGAGTTGCTGCATGGTGGCTTGCTTGATGGAGCGTTTCTTGGCGATGAGTGCGTCTAATGCATTGATTAACCCATCTACATCTGATAGGACTTCGGCGATGGCGCGTTGTTCTTGGATTGGGGGAACAGCTATCCACACTTTAGATAGTGCTTGACCATTAGTCAGGGCGCGCGTCGTGTGTGTTGAATTTGATACGATCTGGGACCTGACTGATCGGGACGCAAAGCAATACTGTTTGTAGCTATCATTGAGTCGCCCATCACGAGGCCGAGCACGGAGAACAAAACCACTAAACACGGTATCGTAAGGCTCATAGAGTATAACAGACGCAACACCAATCTCTTCAACTGTTTCTGATGTGCGTGTAAAGAACACGTCACCTTTTCGGACTTGGTAGTTCCGGATTTCCTCTGGAGTTAGACTTACTCGTCCTGACAGGTCATTGGGTTTCAAACCTGGATGCTCATAAACGTCCATATAATTGACAATAGGTGTTCCACTACCAAAGTAACCCTTGGCTTTGTTTAAACCGTTTTTGAATACAAATAAATCCCCGAGAAGCACGGCTTCCCAGGAATTAGGAATGATACCGAGATGGGTCTGTTTGTAGCCTAATTGAGAATTTTGATGAGATAGGGTTTCGCTCATTCCGAATTTATCCCCATGTTCAACAGATGCTTCTCAACTTTCATGCTATATTCTTGCACATCGAGCATTAGAGATGGTAACGGTTGTGCGTAACGTTCCTCTAATTCCTGCACGCGTTCGGTGAGAGTCTGTGTCAACCGCTGCACTGCACCTGTAATCTCAGCTTGGATGGTAGCGAACCATTTATCGTCAATAACAAGTTGTTTGATTTCCGTTTCGGTGAGTGTGGCGTAACGTGCCAGCACCTGTTCATCCAGTGCCTGTTGTGCATCCTTAACTGCTTTATCCGCTTTTGATTTTGCATCAATCAACGATAAGCAGTGTTTTAGTTCATCGTGTTCCTCATCGTTGTCTTGCCCATCGTTGTGGGTCAACAGATTGGGTTTTAGTACTTTCAACCGTGCCTTCACACTCGTAGCGGTGATACTACCTGAGTCTGTGGTCGCATCCGTGAGTAATCCCTCATCACCTGTATGTTCCTCAATATATTCGTCGAGTGCTTGCGTGGCAGTATCCAGAACGGTTTGAAGTGCGTCAATGTTTGTCTGCTCATCAGCAAAGTAGCGAGCAACAATCAGTATAGGTGGAATCAGATCCATCTTATATTTCTTTTTCTTAATAGTAAGGTCGGGTGTTTCCTTTAGGTTTTTCTCTTGGATTATGTCGCGCGGTTGTGATGCCTTCACCCATCCATCTGCTCTAATAAGATACACATCGTCCTGCATCACATCATCCCAATAGTCCATCAGCTTTTGGTAGACGTCGTAAGGGTCAATCAGTGGAAGGTTTTCAAATTGTGTTAGTAAGTCTTCCGACAATGCGTCAATAATCTCTCTCGGTTTGGTTGTATCATCAATACTATCCAGTAGCGGTGCGTGTGATCTTTGCCATCTCTCATAGACAGCAGTAATACGTTGTTGATAATCGGTAAACTCATTATGTGATAGAACAGTCGTCTTTATTTTTTGGGATTCCACCAGTGGATCGCTATAACCGGGTCTGCCGTTTGCCTTAAAAAGTTCTTGGCGGAGTGTGGGAAACACCTGCCAATAGTTCTGAAGAGCATCAAGATCGGTATCGGGTATACCACCGTTGAGGTGTGCGTCAAGGTCGTGTAGGTCTTCGGGTTCACTGTTATCTATATAGCGCGGGATATTGAGATTATAGTCATTGGCCGGGTCAGCAATTTCGGAGGTCGGCACCATACGTGAATATCCATCGATTTCTGTCTGTTTATTGAATACAGAAACGATTTTGTGTATATCTTGGGCACGGAGGCGGTTTTTGTTGCCATCTTTCAGAAAATCTTTACTCGCATCAATCATAAAGATACCAGTGCGATGGGCAGCGTTCTCCTTGTCAATTACAATGATACAGGCGGGAATGCCGGTACCATAAAACAGATTGGCAGGTAAACCGATGATACCCTTGATATACCCGTGTCGGATAAGGTTTCTACGGATGTCTGCTTCCTTGTTGCCGCGGAACAGCACACCGTGCGGTAGGATAATCGCGCCTTTACCTGTGCTTTTGAGCGAAGCGATGAAGTGTAGTAGGAACGCATAATCACCATTTTTCGCGGGTGGAGTGCCGTATTCAAAACGATTATATTCATCCTCATCAGGCTTAAACCCAGTCATCCAGGCTTTATCGGAAAAAGGCGGATTTGCCACAGCAAAGTCAAAGAGTTTAAGTGTTCTGTTATCTGGTCCTTTGAAGTAGGGTGATGATAAAGTGTTATCGTGCCAAATTTCTGCGGTTGGATTATCGTGAAGGATCATGTTCATCCGTGCAAGTGCGTAGGTTGCGTTGTCCTTCTCCTGTCCATAGACAGTAAGTCCACGCGGTGCTTCATCCGTTGCTCTGATTAGGAGTGAGCCAGAACCACAGGTTGGGTCGTAAATTGTGTTGTTCTTTTGTGCATCTGCACCGATACCGATAACCTTCGCCATAATGCGTGATACTTCGCCAGGGGTGTAGAACTGCCCCTTGCTTTTGCCAGACTCGGTGGCAAAATGCCGCATCAGATACTCATAAGCATCGCCAAGTAGGTCATCGCCTTCCGCTCTGTTTCCACCGAGGTTAAGGTCGTCGAAAATAGCAATCAGTTTGGAGAGACGATCTACCATCTCTTTGCCTTTGCCAAGTTTGCTGGCATCGTTGAAGTCTGCCAATACAAGAACATTATCTAACTCATTTTCTTCTACGAATTTATCGATAATCTTATTGATGCCATCGCCAATCTCTGGATTGCCGATCAATTTTACCATATCTGCGAAACTTCCACCTTCAGGTGCTTTTATAAGAAGAGAAGAGTTTGTTTCTGTTTTATCAGAAATGTATTTCATGAACAACAGTGTGAGGATGTAGTCTTTGTATTGGGAAGCATCCATGCCGCCGCGGAGTTCGTCACAGCTTTGCCAAAGAGATGCGTAGAGTTGTGATTTTTTTATTGCCATTTTATGGGATTCCTTGTGTGTGATGATAGGAGTAGTATATTGAAAATTGGGGCATCTGTCAATATACCTTAGAATATAAGATCGGGGATCGGTTGATGTGAGTGATAAAGTCATCACAACAGACGCACTATTGACACAACGATCTTTCTGCCACGCAATCATTAATCGTGGTGGAGACTATGTGCTTCCTGTGAAAGACAACCAACCAGAACTTTTGGATGCGATTGAGAAACTTTACCAAGAGATACCTGACACGCTTTCACAAGACACAACACATCCTACTTTGGGTGAACCGATTCACATTCACCAGACTGTTGTATGATAAGAACTTATTAATTGATGAGTTAAGCCACAACCTGAAACTTACCGAAATAGATTACTCTTGACTAAATCGGTAGCACCAGCGGTGCGAAAGGTGTGTAGAAACGTCAATGCCACAAGTAACCGAGCACCAGCGGTGCGAAAGGTGTATGTATACAGTTGTTAAAGAAAATACGAAAACTGTCCAAACTATAG
>CAZZBB010000031.1:0-15514 GCA_964652195.1 uncultured bacterium
ACTTAAAGGTGTTTCATTTATATTATTAAGTATTTCGACAATTCTTTTGTCTGTTGCATTTAAAAAGAAACGTGGAATAAATATTATTTCTTCAATTGGACTATTAATTGGTTTAATTTTCTTATTTTCACCTGTACCCCAAGTATTCCGTAGTTCTTCTTTTCATTTATTATTCTGTTTTTCAATCCCATTCGGAATTTCAACCAAATCTATAAAAATTACTACATTCCTATCCATCCTATGTATAATATTAGGAACTTTTTTTCTTTATCTAAATCCTCTTTTAAATTTAGAAATTCCTACTCTCCATCTTCTCCTTCCAGGAATGATCTTATTCTGTATAATCTTTTCTAAAATTGCATGGTGTGAAAGACTATCAATTGGTCTGATAGTTCTCGGTTTGATTTCCCTATGTCAACCTTTTTTAATATTATTTTATCAAACAGGATTACAATTACTTCTTGCAGGACTGACAGGTTTTATTGTTGTGGCACATAGATAATTTACAACATAAATTTAGTCAATACCTCAATAATGTATGTAATTATACTGAATTGAATTTCAATAGGTATCAATATATATGTCATCAAGAAAAACTACAAACATAGTTATAGTTGGTGCAGGTGTTATAGGGATCTCTTTAGCCTATAAACTATCACAAAGGAAGAATACCTCAATAACAGTTCTTGAAAGTAAATATTCTGGATGTGGTGCTACTGCACATTCGTTTGCTTGGGTAAATGCTTTTGGAAAAGAACCGCGTAACTACCATACACTAAATCGTCGTTCTTTAGATATGTGGTATCGATTATCAGAACAATTAGATGCAGATATCGGTATCCATTTTGGAGGTGAATTGCGATGGGAAAACACACAATGGGGAGCTAAGACACTAATAAATAGAGTTCAGCAACTTCAAGGTTGGGGATATCCTTGTCGTATAATATCAAAAGATGAATTGTTGGCATTGGAACCAGAACTCACACCAGGAAATGTAATTGCATCTTCATACTCAGAGGCAGATTTTCATATTGAAACAGATAAATTCATAACCGCATGTTTAAATAAAGCAATAGAAAATGGTGTATCAATAAATTCAAACACCCAGGTAATAGACTTCAGTCATATTAACGGCAGAATTAACTCAGTCATTACATCGAAATCTGAATTTCCTTGTGATATTGTAATTCTATCAGCAGGAGTTAATACTACACATTTAGCTGCTCTTGTCGACGTCCATATTCCACAGCAATGTAGTCCAGGGATTATTATTAACACGACACAGTGTAAGAAAGTGGTGCATCATGTTGCAGTAATTCACGCCCCATCAATAAATGAAAAACACCAACACATTCACTTGAGACAGCTTGATGATGGAACACTTAGAATTGGTCAAGGAACACAAGAAGGAATAAATACTGACGATTCACAGGAACATGCTGATGCATTATTAAATAGTGCCAAGACATATCTTCCCATAATAGGTAAGGCATCAGCAATAGCAACCCCAGTCGGATATCGTCCTATGCCTATTGATGGATACCCTATAATTGGGTTCACAGGAACTGTATCAAATCTATATATTACACTTATGCATAGCGGAGTAACCTTAGCACCCTTAGTAAGTGAAATGGCTACTCTTGAAATAGTTGATGGGGTTAAGGTTGATTGGTTTGCACCATATCGTCTAAGTAGGTTCAACTAATCATATTTTCAAAAAAGCTATTTATTCAAACAGTATCAAACTCCCATCTTTTACTATCAACACTTGTGGTTCATAGACTGCGTCCCCATCTTGATTAAAAGAGAATTTACCTACAATTGTCTCTAATTCCGTAATATTTGCAAGCGCATCACGAATTGACTTAGATTCTTTTGTAGAGGAATTGGCAATTGCTTCAGCTAAGACATATAGGGCAACATAAGACCGTGCGGCATAGTTGTTAGGTGTAGTACCATACTTCTTAAGATAATTCTGAACAAATTCTTGATTCAATGGATTATCAACAGCTGTCCCCCATCCTGTGAAAGTAATTGTTCCTTCTGCTGCATCTCCAGCTGCTTCAACATCAGCTTCGGTTAACGTTCGCATTACAAATCGAGCTGTCATTCCAAGTTCACGACTTTGTATAAGTATACTTGCCTTATCAGGAGGGGAGGAAGAAACAAATACCACATCAGGTTTTTCCATTTCTATTTGTGCCAACTGTTCTGAAAAATCATCATCACCCTCATTAAAGGTTTCTGAAGCAACCACTTCAATATCTTTTTGGTCGAAAGTTTCCTGTAATGCTTTTTCACTATCTACTGAAAAAACATCGCTTTTATCATATAGAGTAGCAACTTTCAAAAAATCAAACTTTGTAAGTATTGCTTCAACTCCATTAGGAACTAATACAGCAGTAGTAAGGGCAATACGAAAAACAAAATCACCTAACGCGCTTAACCCACGTGCTGCCGATGTTGGACTGATTGCTACAACTTCATTCATTTGAGCGATAGGAAATGTTTCTTTAGTGGCAGATGAAGTTGTGGGACCGAGTATCACTGATATTCCATCCTCTATAAATTTATTATATGCAGTAATGGATCCATCCACTGTACTCATATTATCCATCTGGATAAAGTTAATAGTATAATTGTTCTCCGGATTACCATTGATTTCATCCTTTGCTAATAGTAAGGCCTGGAGAATTGGTTCCCCAGTTGTAGAAACCAATCTACCAGACAATGGTAAAACTAACCCAATAGAGACATCTTTTTTTTCTGTCTCTATTGGGTCAATTACTTGTTGGATTCTTTCACAACCCAAAATTGAGAAAATTGAAAAAAATAATAGTAATATACATACATACTTCGATATACTTTTTTTGAACATATAAATCCTCATTAGATTAAAGATTGGAAACTCAGAGTTTAAAATTATTTACATATCATATTATATTTAGTATAGGATACTTGTCAATATCAAACTACAAGGTATTCTTCCTAAGGCATTAATAGTTGAAAAATCATTGCTTCACTATATTACCTTATAGAAAGCATTATCATGGACAAAGAGGAATTGCGTTAGTCCTAATTCATTTACTTTAACTTATACTTGACCTCTCACCTATAATGAAGTATAGTGAGATTTAACAATTAAATTTTGTATGGATTATTAAAAAGAAACATTATGAAACAAGATTACAAGTTTCCTGTAAAGTGGGGTATACTCAGTACTGCAAATATAGGTAAAAAAGTTGGCAAGGCAATTAATCATTCTCATAATGCTGAATTAGTAGCAATAGCCAGCAGAACTGAAGAACGTGCTACTTCGTGGGCAAAAAAACATAATATCCCAATAGCATACGGTAGTTATGATGCACTTATTTCCGACCCAACCTTGGATGTCATTTATATTCCACTTCCGCCTTCAATGCATGCAGAATGGACAATCAAGGCTGCTGAACAAGGGAAACATGTACTGTGTGAAAAACCTTTATCCGCAAATGCTGCTGAAGCGCAAGAGATGGTAAAAGTATGTAAACAGAAAGGTGTTCAATTAATGGATGGTGTCATGTGGGTACACCATGATAGATCTGTACAAATGAAAAATCATTTTGAAAATTTAGGAAAGTTACGAAGAGTTACTACTGCATTCACATTCAATTGGGATACGATTCCATACAATAATATTCGAGCAAAACCGGAACTTGCGGGTGGAAGTCTTGGAGATCTTGGTTACTACTGCGTTCGGGCAATACTATGGGCATTTGAAGAAACACCTACTCAAGTTTTCGCTACAGCACGGTACACCAATGGGGTAGATTTTAATTTATCAGGTATTCTCTGGTTTGAAGATGATCGAATTGCAACAATGGATTGTGGTTTTGATACTGCACACAGAAAGTGGTTTGAGATAGCTGGGACAAAAGCATCACTGGTATGTGATGATTTTACGGTACCTACAAGCGAAGAATCCTCACGATTTTGGATTCATGGAAATAATAATGAAAAGCATGAAATTGGACAGTGTATTCAAGAAGTTAATATGATTGAACACTTTTCAAACATAGTTATTAATGGTTCGCTTGAAACCCATTGGTCTGATATAGCGGTAAAGACGATGACAATATGTGATGCCCTTCAACAATCTGCTCAGACTGAAAAAGTAGTTATACTCTAATTTCAAATTTATTGATCTAATTTCCTTAGACTAACCCTAAATATTCTTACTATTTATTATGAAGATTACCAAAATTGAGAGTTTTATTGTAGATGGTGGATGGCGTCCATGGATCTTTGTTAAAGTGGAAACTGACGAAGGTGTTACAGGATATGGAGAATGCAGTGATGGTAGAAATCCAAATGGTATTGTAGGTTGTATAAGAGATTTAACCCCATTATTAATTAACCAAGATCCGCGTCCATACGAAATGCGATTCTGGGATATGATACGAGGTTCAAGACAAAGTCCAGGAGGAATAATTGCCAAAGCAATTGCAGGTATTGAATGTGCACTAATTGATATCAAGGCAAAAGCATTAGGTATATCAGTCGTTGAACTATTTGGGGGACCTACACGGGAAAATGTTAGGGTGTATTGGTCCCATTGTGGTAGTTCTCGTGTGAATAATTACCAGTTACTGGGTGTTCGTCCCTTGTTATCGATGAATGATATTTCACTCTTGGGTCGAGAAGTGATTTCAAAAGGGTTTACAGCCCTTAAAACGAACATAATCATTCCTGGTAATCCAGCATCTGTATATTTTCCAGGGTTTGCATCTGGACCAGGAACTACTGACGGAAATGTTTCGAACCGTCTTCTAAGTCATATAGAGGAATTAATTGGAACTCTCCGTCAAGCCTTAGGTAAGGATGTCGACATTAATCTTGATCTAAACTTTAATTTTAAACCTGAAGCCTGCATGCGTATTGCTAAAGTATTAGAACAGTTCGAGTTGTTATGGTTAGAAATTGACATGTATGATCATGAAGCTATACGGCAAGTTAAAGATTCTACTTCAACAAAAATTTGTACTGGAGAGAATTTATATTATATGCATGACTACCTCCCGTATTTTAATTCACGTGCAGCAGATGTGTTTATGGTAGATGTACCATGGAATGGATTCTCACAATCTAAGAAAATCGGTGATTTGGCTGATGTGTATCAACTGAATGTTGCCCCACATAATTACTATAGCCATCTGGCAACATTTATGAGTGCAAGTCTATGTGCCGTACTCCCTAATGTAAGAATAATGGAAGTAGACATAGATGATGTTCCATGGAAGGAAGAAATAACAACGAACTCACCGAAAATCTCTGACGGTTATATGAAAGTGCCTACTGAACCCGGATGGGGTACAGAATTAAATGAAGAAGTAGTAAATGCACACCTATGGAAGAATTCAAGAGGTGATTGGTAGTATGAAGGAGAATACTCAATAAATGAATAGTGATAACCCCAGTATTACTCAAGAACTTCATGCTGCTCGTGAGAAATTACTCGATCTAACATTACGAAACAAACTACTAAATTACAGAACAAGTAAGCTAAGAACAATTCAGGTGGTTGATGAGATTCCAAAGGAGATTTTTGATATTCTTGTTCTAAATGAACAAGGGATGCATTTTAAACATAGAGATAAAAATGAAATAGATTTCACCTCCGAATCACTTGATGAAAATGTTGAAATGCCATGGTTATTTGTTGGAGATGTATCAACACATCAGAATGATAAACTTCTACAAACAGACCTGTCATTGGATGAACTACAAAAACGTCTGTATTATATTCATCAACAAGCACGTTCAGTGTTTGAAGAGCAAGGATATTCCGTATTACATCTTGCTCTTGGTTTCCTTAGATGGTTTGATCGAGAGAATACCGAAAAAGAAAATATTGCCCCCCTTCTATTAATCCCAGTAGAACTTGAACGTGGTAGGAATCGATCACAATTTACATTGAAATGGAGTCAAGCAGATCTTGTACCTAATCTATCCCTTGAAGCCAAACTTGCTGATCAAGGTATTTCACTACCTTTATTTGATAACCCTGAAGAAAAGAATGATATCGATGATTACTTTCATGCGATAGGTGATACAGTATCAAATAACAGAAATTGGCAAGTAATACCAGATATATTCCTGGATTTCTTCAGTTTTACTAAATTTGTAATGTATAAGGATTTGGAACCTGGTTTATGGGATGTGAGTGATCATCCTTTACTGGGTAGAGTGTTAGGTAGTGGAGAAAATGCTTCTGTTAATGAAGATTTTAATGTGGATGAAGTAGATAAAATCTTGTCAAGCAAGGATGTCTACCATGTAATGGATGCAGACTCTTCCCAAATTGCCGCTATAGAAGAGATTAAAAAAGGAAAAAATCTGGTGGTTGAGGGTCCACCTGGAACTGGAAAATCACAAACAATTACGAATATAATTGCTGAGCTGCTTTCTATGGGTAAAAAAGTACTATTTGTAAGTGAAAAAATGGCAGCACTTCAGGTGGTAAAACATCGACTTGATAATGTTGGATTAGGTGAATTCTGTTTAGAGTTACATAGTCATAAGTCAAATAAGAGAGAAGTTTTGCAGGAATTAGAACGGACTATGTCAGCACAAATTAAAGCCAGTAATGGAGTGAAAGATACATTTAGACAACTTGACATGTTAAAGACAGATTTAAATGACTATGTAAATGGCATACATTCTCCGATAGGATATACACAAAAATCTTTGTTAGCTACTTTCATTATTCGCGAAGAAGCTAAGGAACATTTTAGTAGTCATAACAGAGAACTGCCGAGAATAAGATTCCCTAACCCAAGTGAATCAGATCTGAGTGCATGGGAGGATGCTATTAGACAATTAGAAAAAATTGCAGCCATAATGCCGCGTGTCTCACCTATCCCAGAACATCCATGGCAAGGTTGTTTAACTGGAATTATAACACCAGAAAAAGAGGAACTGATATATAAGCATATTGTAGATTTACAAGATGCATGTAAAAAAGTATATACAGTTTTTTCTCATTTAGAAACTGAATATGGTATTCGATCACCTAAAAACCTTGAATCAATTAAACATCATCTAATGGCTGCAGATATTGTAGATAATTCTTTTTCGGTAAAACCTGAAGTATTATTAAACCAACAGTGGGATACTTTTAATGAAGAAGCGAAAGACCTAATTCAAAAGGTAGAAATTATTGCCGAAGCAAAGAAGAAGTTTATGGTATGGACTTTGGAAACTGATCCAAGATTGAAACTTGATACTGATTATATAATGAAACTTGCTGAACAATATGAGAAGTATTATTACCTACCTCGATTGAAAAGATTCCTAAGTTGGAGTTATAGGAAAGAGATAAAGTCCCCAATCAAGAGTTATTTTAAACATTCTATGCCAAAAGAACCAGATGTTCTTAGAGCTGACCTAAAAGAACTATCGGATTGTATTAATATGATGGATCAGATGGAATGGGAAATGGCTGCGACTCAAAAAGGTCCATCACTTTTTGGTGAACAGTGGAAAGACGATGATAGCGATCCAGATGAGTTAAGGAAATTCGGAGAATGGATTATTACATTTAGACAGTTTCTCCGAGATGGAACATTTACTGAAGATTCTGTTAATATCGTGAGTAAAGGAACATTCGATACTCCACTGAAATCTATAAAAGACTATTTGGATTTGGCAATTAATGAATTTAAAAAGCACCGTGATCAATTATATGAATGTTTAGGAGCTGATTCCCAATCTATTTTTAACACAGAATCTGAGTTAGTTTTCTTTAGCGATCTTGATTGTCGACTTGAATTATGGCAAAAGGAGAGGGATAAATTACATACTTGGGGACAATTTTCAGAATTAATCATTGGTTGTAAGAATACAATAGCAGAAGAAATGCTTGAAAATATTCATAAACTTTACCCTGAAGACCTTGTACCATGTTTTAAGGCTAACTATACAGAATCCCTAATACACGATTCGAATTTAAAGAACCAGTCATTGAGAGAATTTGTTACAGAGATACATGAGAAAAAGATTATAGATTTTCAAAACCTTGATACTGCCAGTCTGGAATTAAATAGAATTAGACTTATTGCAGAACTCCAGCAACAACGACCAAGGTTATTCACCGGAGCCTCAAAAGAATCTGAAATTGGAATACTACAAGGGCAATTTAACCGAAAACGTGGACATATGCCAATTAGAAAATTGTTATCTGTTGTAGGAGGGTTAGTCCAACGAATTAAACCGTGTTTTATGATGAGTCCATTGTCTGTTGCACAATTTTGTGATCCGGCAAATATTGAATTTGACGTTATAGTATTTGACGAAGCAAGTCAAATTCGTCCAGAGGATGCTCTTGGTGCAATGATACGTGCCAAACAAGCTGTAGTTTTAGGTGATACACGACAACTCCCACCAACCCGATTCTTTGATAGTATTGTAGAAGATGCCGGACAGAATGGGGATCAAGATTTCAGCACAACAATAACTGATGTTGAGAGTATATTACATCAATGTAGACAGAGTTTCCCTGTTAAACAATTAAAATGGCACTATAGAAGCAGACATGAATCTTTGATAGCAATATCAAATCAAGAATTCTATGAGAATGATTTATTAATATTTCCTTCCCCATTTGATAACACGGAACACTTAGGGCTTAAGTTTGTTCATATACCAGAGTCAGTCTATAGTAGAGGGGGAAGCTCATCAAACAGAATTGAAGCAGAAGCAGTTGTACATGCAGCATTTGAACACTATAAGAAATTTCCTGATAAGAGTCTGGGGATTGGGACATTCAATATGAGCCAACAACAGACTATACTTGATGAAGTGGAACGTCAATTACATTCCAATCCAGAAATGAATGAGTTTTTTTCAGCGACAAGAGATGAGCACTTTTTTGTGAAAAACCTTGAGACAATTCAAGGTGATGAACGTGATACCATCTTCCTAAGTATTGGATATGGTAAAGATGAAAATGGAAAGTTATACAGGAATTTTGGACCTTTGAATCATGAAGGTGGAGAACGACGCTTAAATGTCCTTATCACACGTGCACGTGAAAAGTGTGTGGTGTTCTCTAATTTTCAAGCAAGTGATCTCCAATTAGATGCTAATGCCCCATTTGGAACAAAAGCATTGAAGATGTTCCTTGACTATGCTGAAAATAGAAATACTGTAAGAAGTAGCAATTCTGAGAATGAAATGGATACCCCTTTTGAGGATGCAGTTTATGACTATATTCATAGTCTTGGATATGACATGCGTAAACAGGTTGGATGTGCAGGATATAGAATTGACATTGGAATTATAGATCCAAATTCTCCTGATCGTTACTTAATTGGTATTGAGTGTGATGGTAAACAGTATTTCAATGCACCGGTGGCAAGAGACCGTGACCGATTACGTCAACAAGTCCTAACTGGATTAGGTTGGAAATTACATAGGGTTTGGTCGATGGAATGGTACCAAGACCGTGACAATACAGAGCAACGATTGTTGGCAGCAATTGAAAATGCCAAATCATCTTCCCCTACTGAACCCTACCCAATACCTATATCAGAAAATGTAGAGACCAAAGTTGAGAGTGAACTGGAGATTGAGAGTGAATCTGTTGTTCTAACAAATCCTGAACCATCTATTCCTGACTATATCGAATGTGATGATTTGGGTATACCAATCTATGGGGAATTGCATCTACAGGATGGAATTAATATTGCCCAAGCAATATCAAATATAGTAAATGTAGAGAGTCCAGTACATTTAGATCAGGTAGTAATTCGTCTACGGACACTATGGGGGTTAGCAAAAGCTGGGAAAAGAATTAGGATGGCTATTGAAAATGGGGTAGGTGTAGCAGAAAAAGCTAATCTAATACAAAGAAGAGGAGAATTTCTCTGGTCTGTGGATCATAAAGATATACAGATACGGAAACGTGAAAAACCTAAAATAGAATGGATCTGTGATGAAGAAATTTATGAAGCCCTCAGTCTGGTATTAAGATTGCAAGGAGCAATTACACTGGAATCACTCATTTCTGAAGGGGTGAAATTATTTGGATATAAAGCGACAAGCAATTCAGTTGCCGAGTATGTGAAGGATATTGTTAATGAGAGAATTAAAGAGGGTTATTTAGAATATATCGGAAATGGAATGATACAATCATCCACTAAAAACTTCTGAGATTGATAGTGAATTAAGTTGCAACTGCATCTCCACCTAAATTCTCTTGTATCCATGCTCTAAGTGGTACATCCTTATCTCCAGGAGATGTATACCCCATCCCACCAGTACTCTTACCAAGAATTTGTTGTCGAATTGGATCTGACTTTTCCATGTAATGTTCTACAGTCATATCATCACGGGGTTGTAGCCATCTATAACTATATCCGTAGAACAACACTTTTCGTGTGATCTCCGATGTATTTCGACCTACCGCATGCCACAATCTACGATCAAAAAAGACAGCGGTTCCAGGTTTAGCATAAACTGGTGTTGCATTTTCAGGATCGGTTCTATCATCATCAGGCATTTGGAGACTATTCAATTTTTGACTACCCGGTATCACACTAAAATTCCCACGACCTGGCACTGATGTATCTGTCAGAAAGTATGCAACTTTAAGTGAAACACGTGGACGTGGATTACCTTCAAGTTCAATGTTTAGTCGTCCACTATCCTGATGCCATCCGAGACGTCTCCTTTTATCACGTTCTTCTTCAGGCATAGGTGGCAAAGCAATCAGGTGTGAATGATAGAGTTTTATATTCCATCCTAATATACCCCATACTTTAGGAAAAGTTTTATACCAATCCAACAATTCTATAAATATCTCATTTCTACCAACAAAATCAAGAATATTAAAACTGGCATCAGATGGTAATTCGTCCTTCCCAAGATGTTCTGCACCGACACGATCAAATGCAGTTATCAACTTCTCAACCTTTTCTTCAGGTATAGCATTTTCTACTATTAAGAAACCATTGTCTTCAAATTTCTGTTTTTCATCTTCGGTTAAACAGTATTCTAAACATTGGGGATCCATAATTCCCTCCTATACAACGATGTAAGAATGGATTATTCTAAAAGGTAGGTTTGCCTTCGTCTTTTCTTTGAGAATCCAATTCATTTGCCTGAGAATTCCGTTTAAGTTTTTTTGAGTAAAACTGTCTGATTCTACTCATAGAATACCATAATCTCCAATAATTCACCCCAGCAGTAAAAAGAAAACCCAATCCTATAATTCCGAATGTAATACCACCGAAAATCCATTCAGGTTTTCTGATACTACCCCATACAGCAGAAAGAATCAGGGATAGAGCAATTAAGGTATCTATAACACTGTTCTTTCTTGACCGTTCTTTTATGATATGAAGGTGGTTTAACTTTTTCTTCTGTATGTATTCTGCAATCTGTTCTATTTTAATCTGAACCGGTTTAGGTGAACTAACTTCTATATCTTGCACACATCTAAAACCGATGTTATCTCCCATATAATCGGGTGGTGAATATAAACGATTAGCACAGCGATAGTATCGCTCTGCAGTTCCATCACGTGCCTCTAACCATGAACCCCCTCTTAATACAAAGTTTTTTGAAATATACTTTTCTTGCGACTGTTTTTTCTGAGAATCAGGATAGGACTGATATGTATCTGATGTCCATTCCCATACTCCTCCGACAATATCACACACACCGTATGGACTTATATTCTTATCATAAGTTCCTATAGGTGTCAATTCAGAAGAAAAATAGTTAGAATCCTCAGTTAATGCAAATTTGGAACTCCGAACATTTGGATTAAAAATATCTCCCCATGGATAGATTCTCCCGTCTGGACCTCGTGCAGCTTTTTCCCATTCTGCTTCAGTTGGCAGTCTTTTTCCTATCCATTCTGCATAAGACTGACAATCGAACCAATTCACCTGTATTACAGGTTTATCTTCATCTTTAGGTGAAATCTCTCCTTGAATCCAATGTGAAGGTGGTGGATGACCTATTTCTCTTACAAAAACAGCATACTCGGCATTAGTAACAGGATATTTGTCTATACGATATGCCTCTAAATGTCGTCCATGGATAGGTGCTTCATCTGTTTTGGCATATTTACATTGTTTTAATATAGTGCCATAGAATGATTCAATATCTGTCCCCATAATAAATGCACCGGCTGGAATAAGAACAGTGGAATCGTTTGTTTCAACCATTAAGTATTACAACCAGTTTACATACTGAAGTTCCATGCCTTCGTACTATATTTTGAGTCAGCTAAATCAAATGCTTTTTTAATTTCTATATCAGTAAGTTCATCAACATTAAACTCAATATCGAAATCAAATGTATCTGAAATTACCGTTATCAGATCCTCTTTTTGAATGGATCTCCCATTTTTATTAATTGCTGATGATTCGTGTAATAATTGTTCTTGAACTATAGAATCCTTTGATGCATTTCTAAGCATTATATCTGTGGGTATATCTAATGAGATATACCCCTGAAACAGAAACCCATTTCTATTTCGTCTGACAGATACGCCTGCAACTTTATTCCCATCACAGGTGACATCATGCTCTGCAATATTTATTAAACAATTATTCTGGGATGAAGTATCTGTCATTGTTAAATTAATATCTGTTTGAACTCTTAACTTACTTAATGCTAATTTAAGATCTCTACCAATAGATTTATATATTTCAGAGATTCGCATCTCACTGTTTTCTCGGGGAAGAATTAATGTGTAGGTTAGATCCCATCCATGTATTACTGTTCCTCCACCTGTCATCCTTTTAACTAATTCGATACCTTCTGTGAAACAAAAGTCAACATCAACTTCCGATGCAATATCTTGAAAATACCCAAAACTGTATGCAGGAGATTCCCATTCATAGAATCTAAGTGTAGGATTGGGGACATTGAACTGTGCCATCATGATTGACTCATCAATAGCCATATTCATCGCAGCACAGTTCTTACCCATTCTCAGAAGTCGTCCGATTCTTTTCATTAGGATAATGGAACGCGACACACAGCAGTTGAATGTGCATCACAATACCAGAAATACCCATCCCAATATGTCATACCATGAGGTTCTGGGTGTGGTTCCGGTATATCTATTTTTCCAAGCTTAGATCCATCTTCAGGATTGAGACGATATATAGCACGGTGGTTTGTTTCTATACACCAAAGATCATCATCAACCCAAGCCAATCCGTGTGGTCTATCATCAGGGGCAGGTATGGTATGAATAACCTTAAAATCGTCTTCAACATCCACTTGATATATCGTAGCTGTTGGTGGCACTGCAACCCATAATTTGTTATCTCGCCATTCAAGTCCATGCGCACCGGTCTCACCTGCACCTGGTGTTTTATAGGTGTCGATTGTCTCCCCATTTTCAGGGTTAGCAGATAGAATTTGGCAGCTATAGGTAGAAGCTAACCAAAGCGTATCTCCTGTATCTGTTATGCCACTTCCTCGATCTGAATCCGTATCGAAGGCTTTCTTAACTTCACCATCAAATGAAACCAAATGAACTTCGTTACTATGTTGATCAATTATCCACAAACCATCTTCTGTAGCCTGCATTCCATTTGGATGTGGTCCTGGTGAGTCAAAAAGTCTTTCTACTTTTGACATTATACTACTCCATATTAGTAATTTAGGGGAATTGTATGTACTATAGAAAATAGTGTCAAGTTATTTTAATCATAAGTTGATTCCCTGAACAGCTGCAGCAGTGTGGGTAGACCTTGGGGCTCAATTTAAGCGGATGACAGCTCTGTAAAAATAGAATAGTGTGGGTAATTATCTTTTTTTCAACGTACCCCAGACTGTAGTCAACTTATCTTTATGTTCCACAGCGAGACCTGTATTAGATTGAAAATTTTGCATGATTTCTGCTTCAGTTAGGGGTCGATCGTAAATACGGACTTCATCAATAATCCCGTTGAAAAAGCCTTCGGCTTTACCACGATTATTTCCTGCGCCAAGATACACAGGGTCAGTGAAAGGCACATATTTATACTGAGCATTCTGAACTTTTGGATTAAACTGTGAAATCCGATTGAGTGTTCCATCTATAAAAAGGGCGCGTTCAGTCTGTTCTGCACCGTTTTTATCTACAGGTTTAGTCGTAAAGACGAGGTGATGCCATTCCCCATCTGAAATCGGATATTCACCCCTAAGAAAGGAAAGTGAACACCCACCCTTATTTTTAAAAAGAGATGGCAAATAAAGTTGAATAAAATCCGCTTTAAATACTATCCGAGGACCAAAAGGGTCTAGCTTGATGTCCTCGAGATCTGCTGTCTTTCTGTTAATATCTATACCCCATATCATTATTGATTTATTACAGTTTCTACCTATACTTTTTATAATTGTTGACCAATTGTCTTTGTAATCGGTTTTAATCCATGCTTCAAACGTAGAATAATCGAGTTTAGCCCCAAAATTCCCAAGAGTCGTTAGATTCACATAATCTTTGATACCATCAAATTTAAGGGCATCTTTCAGGTGTCCGTTGACAATTGTTGGGTTTCCTACGATAGTTGCATTGTTTTCGCCCCACACATCTTTGATTGTCTTATCAGCAATATCACTTTGATCGAAAGTCCAATAACTAATAAGTCCATCGGTTACGATATTTTCCGCGTCTGTAATGCCACAAAACCCAACAATAAACACAGCGAGTGTCAAAACAATGATAAGTGCTTTCATAACAATTTTCCTTGTCATATATGGTAGAAGGTTTATACTCAGACAGTGTTGAGTGACTATATAACATACTAACGTTTCAAATTCTACTTAAAAAATATATCAATGTATACCTTACATTCAAGAGTATTCAACTACCCATTGTCTAATCTAAATATACCTTTATAGCTTATACCATTTCTATGCAATAATGTTTCATTCCAGGTTTATGTGAGATGTGATCACATACTGCATATCCTCAAGGTTATGTGATACTGCCTAACCTAAAGATTATACATAAAAAAGAGACAATTTCAATTTGAAATGGTATTAGATCTAATGGTCATCAATTGAACATTTAATCCTAATATATAGACTACCTAATTAGGTGCAAAAACAGACAATTAATCCTAAATTCCCGGTAAATAAATCGTGAAAATATTGGATTTTACCATTTGTTGAAAAAGTGTTGAAAAAGTGAAAAAAGTTACACTTTTTGACACATTGTGTGTCATTGAAATTGGTGTAAATTACCGCTCTAACCTCTGTCATAGACTGACTTTACTCCACTTTAAATTGACTTTATAAGAATTTTCAAAAAGTGTGATTTTGTGTTTTTGTTGTCCTTGCGAATTTTGACAATTTCTTTCTACATATTGCTTTCAATATATGGGTGATTTTTTGACATAAAGATTCTTTATAATTAGGTTTGTATTTAGGATCGTTTTTATAGATAGTCATGATTTATTCTCTTATTATTTCTTTCTCATTAAGGTTATGATTTTGTAGTAGGATTTTCTCATATCATCTAAAT
>CAZZBB010000032.1:0-13592 GCA_964652195.1 uncultured bacterium
CGATTCAATTCCAGAAGAGATCAGATCAATTAGATAATCTCGTTGACATTGATCGAGTATAACTTGATATTGTTTGGCTGGCATAATAGACTCCAAAGTAATTGAATAATTGTCTTGAGTCTAAGGATACCATTTTCAAAAGAAACTATCAAACTATTTTTGACTAAGTACTAGCACGGCTTGGGTTGGCAGAATCTTCTGGATAGGGTGGATTGCCGAGGATGGCGAGGATAGGGTCGTCCCGTTTAACAGCGAGTGCTTCGTTCGCTTCATCAGAGATGAACGGGGCAAAGGGTTGCGATTCTACCATTTCTGCGGGTTGCTCCAATGTGTTGGTGAGGTAGATACGGAGACGTTCATTGTCGTGCCAACCTTGTGCTTGTAAGAACAGGCTTAACTTCAGATGTGCAATCGTATACGGTGCGACGAGTAGTTCAAATCCAAATATCCGTTTTACCAACTTCGCGTTGATATACTGGTTCCAATCTCCTGTGCCATAATTCGTTGTAACATATTCTCGGATATGGTCAAGTGCCGTTAATAGAAATCCACCCGTACCTGTAGCAGGATCAAGGATAAGCGTACTGTCATCTGCAAGTCCATCCGGTCTGTTGAGTTCTGTTTTAAGCAGACTATCCACTGATTTGACGATGTAGGAGATAACCTGTGGCGGTGTGTAGTAGACACCGCGATCGACGCGTCGCTGTGGGTCGTATTCTGCGAGGAAAGTTTCGTAGAAGTGGATAATTGGGTCTTGATGTTGATTTGTGTGGACAAATGATGTACGTAACATCTCTGTTGGAACATTTTGGAGGAGTGTGGCAATGTCATCCAAGATATAGGTGACATTTGTCTCCAGTGTCGGAGAGGCGACGTGATAAAAGAGTTGCACGAGAAATGGATTTGATCTTGGTAGTGAACCGACTGCAGTGTACCGTGAAAAATTTGTTGCATTCGGCAATGTGCATCGTGCAGCGAACAGTCCATAAGAGAGGGTTTGTGCATACATATCAGCAAAATCTGCGGGTGTTAGCGTAAAGAGGAGTGTGTCTCTGAATGCTTCATACATCTGATAGGTTTCGCTGTTTTGGTCGGTGAGTGTGGTTTCTATTTGTGTTTGGAGTTCGCGTGTGCGTCTTGCAAGATATTTTGCAAGTGTCTCTGGAGAGGTGATTTGAACATGTCCAGCACTTAGAAACAGTTCTAATAGTGTTTCTAAATTTTCAGTTTCATGTTCAATATGTGCAGATTTACGTAGTTGTCCATCCCGCCACAACTGAAAGTCAACGAAATTGGTAAGGATAAAGTTATCAAGATTTTCTATAAAACGTTGATTCTGTTCTTTGGCATGTCCTGTCAGGTTGTTGAGGTCTGTGTCGTCTGCTTCCGCTTCAATATAGCCGATGGTTAGCAATTCATCGGATGCTATAAAGTCTGGTCGTCCGATCTCGTCAATGCTTTTTGGTTCATGCGTAAATGTTATATTGGGTTCGTTGAAACATTCTGCGTCTGTGGTAACATCTTCCAAGAATGCTTGGAGGTGTGGGTGTAAAGATAGTTCGGGGGTCGCATTCGGGTCGGATTGTGTTTCGTTTATTCGTTGTAGATAGTGGTTGCAGTGTGTTTGAAAATTCATATTACTTCCGTGTGTTAATTTAATACAATCCCTCCGCTAATGGCAGGCAGGAAATGCAGTTCAGCGTCTGCATCAATCTGTTCACGCAGATTCGCACGGATGAGGATACCGTTTACATAGATGGCAATACCGGGACGAATTTTATCCCCATCACACAGTTTATCTTTTGTTCCGGGATAACGGCTATCCAAGTTATCAATGACTTCTCGGATAGTATCACCAGAGACAGTGACACTGTCTTCACCATCAGTAAGGTTTCGCATGAGGGCGGGTATACCAACAACAGGCATTTCAGATCTCTCTTAATGAAAAGGCGAGGTTACAACACCTCGCCTTAGTCGTTAGATCATTTACAGTGTATCTCATAAATACGAAATTTCCATACAAATACAATTCCTCTTCGTAGGGGCGGGGTCTCCCCGTCCGTTGTTTCAATCTGGAGTACATGGACAAGATTAAAGAATCCTCAAATGTATGATTTATGAGATATGTTCTAATTAGATTTAGATTTTACCCAATGCTTTTAAAAGTCGATCAGGCGACATAGGAAGTTCTTCCATCCTAACACCAACAGCATCGTAAATAGCATTCGCAATCGCAGCAGGTGGTGGAACAATCGGAACTTCTCCTACTCCCCGTACACCATACGGATGTCCTGGGTTTGGCACTTCTACGATAACCGCATCAATCATGGGTAGATCTAAACAAGTTGGCATGCGGTAATCAAGGAAACTTGCGTTGGTCATTGTGCCTTCTTCATTATAAATGTATTCCTCATTTAATGCCCAACCGATACCTTGTACCACACCACCTTGGATTTGTCCTTCAACATAACTCGGATGTATGGCTTTCCCAGCATCCTGTGTTGCGGTATAACGTAGTATTTCAACTTTACCCGTTTCAACATCTACTGCTACATCAACAACATGTGTAGCAAATGCACCACCTGCCCCAGGAGGATCTACTGTCGCTCTGCCGATAACAGGTCCACCCGTTTCACTGAGTCTCCCAGATAGATCACGGAAACTAATCTGTTCCTCTTTACCATTGATACTCGAGAATTCACCATCAGCAAACTCGACGTTAGCTTCATCAACATCCCAAAGTTTAGCCGCGCGTTCAATCATCTGACGTTTAACATCTTGTGCAGCTTCATAAGCAGCATAACCGGTAGCGAAGGTTGTTCGACTACCACCCGTTACAGCAGTATAACCGATAGAATTCGTGTCAACCACCGAAGGGTTCACGGATTCCGCCGGAATACCCAATACCTCGGCTGCCTGCATGGCAATTGATGCACGAGTGCCACCTATATCTGTGGAACCTTCTACAAGGTTTATAGTGCCATCAGGATTGACGCTAATTGTAACACTCGATTCTAAACCTATATTAAACCAGAAACCGGAAGCGATTCCCCGACCATGGTATTTTTTACCGTTCTCAGAACTGTAATGCGGATGTTCCTTCGCTGCTTCCAGTGTCTCAATGAAACCGATGCGCGGATAAACGGGTCCATCTGCACGATGATCTCCCTCTTTTGCACCGTTTATAAGACGTAACTCCAACGCATCAATATTCAGTTCTTCAGCAAGTTCGTCAATCACGGTTTCTGAACCGAACGCTGCATTAGTAGCACCCGGTGCACGGTAGGGAGCACTTTTCGGTTTGTTAACAACAACATCGTAGCCGTCAATCAGGACGTTATCAATGTTGTAAGGAGCAAAAATACACATTGCTCCAGCACCAACAGGTGAACCGGGATATGCACCCGCTTCAAATGCCATAGATGTTTGCGCTGCGGTGATCTTTCCGTCTTTCGTTGCCCCCATTTTTACTGTGATAAATGAGGCAGGGGTAGGTCCTGTACCCTCAAACACATCTGCACGGTTCATGAGCACTTTAACAGGTTTCCCCGTTTTCTTTGCAAGCAGCGCAGCAACAGGTTTTATATATACGTTAATTTTACCACCGAATCCACCCCCAATTTCCAATGGAACAACCTTAATCTTTGAAATTGGATATTGAAGGATTTCAGCAAGTTGTTCCCGTACAGTAAATGCACCTTGTGTGCTACACCAAACCGTTAACTGACCATCTTGATTGTAATGTGCAGTAGCATTGTGTGGCTCAATATAGCCTTGATGAACTGTTCCCGTTACAAATTCCCGGTCTATAACGATATCCGCTTCAGCAAATCCCTTTTCAATGTCACCTTTTTTATGTTGGATATGGCTTGCAACGTTGCTGGATTCTTCGGATGTTTCACCGAGTGATGAAGTTTTTAGTCCTTCGTGCAGTAAAGGAGCGTCGGGTTCCATGGCTTGACGCACCTCCATTACAGGGGTGAGAACTTCGTATTCAACATCAATGAGTTGACAAGCTTCTTCAGCAATATGTGGACTTGTCGCAGCAACAGCCGCAATGGCATGTCCTTTATAAAGTGCTTTGTCGCTTGCTAAGATGTTATCACAAAGGTATTTTAGACTAACGGCACCTTCCCCGAGATCAGCCATTTTGTCTTCAGCAGCTGGTAAATCCTCTGCTGTGACGATACCTTTTACACCGGGAAGCGCTTCAGCCCGTGAGGTGTCAATTGAAAGAATTCGTGCGTGTGCGTGTGGACTCCGGAGCACTCTACCGTGCAGGAGTCCGGTGATCTGAAAATCCGCCCCGTAAATTGCCCTGCCGGTGACTTTGTCAACACCGTCATGGCGGATGGGTCGTGTTCCGATAACTTTATAATCTTTGTTTTCAGCCATAAGGGAGCTCCTATTATGTTGCTTCGGCTGCATCAAGGACAGCCCGTACAATTTTATCATAACCGGTACAGCGGCATAAATTTCCTGCTAACCAGTATCGAACTTCATGCTCAGTTGGTTTAGGGTTGTCGTCAAGTAAGGCTTTTGCACTCATTATAATACCGGGAGTGCAGATACCACACTGAAGCGCCGCGTTTTCGAGGAAAGCATCCTGAATTGGGTGTAGTTTGTCTGGCTCCGCGAGACCTTCAATTGTCTCAACAGATTTGCCTTCAATTTCAACGCCAAGAACAAGGCATGAATTAACAAGTCTGCCATCAAGAATGACACTACATGCACCACAATTCCCGTTATTACATCCCTCTTTCGCACCAGTGAGGTGGAGTGCATCTCTGAGGACTTCGAGTAGACTTTGCCGTGGTTCACAGAGGAATTCCACCGATTCACCGTTGATTGTGGTTTGAACGTGCGATTTTTTCGCCATAATTTTCGTTTCCTTTTGCATTTTATAAGACCGGTAAATATTCCTTCAGATAAATCTACAATTTTACAATTTCTGCGAATTTTTCTGTGAAATGCTAAATTACGCTGCGTCTTTTACTCTCTGGATTGCTCCGTTTAAGGCACGCCGTGTGAGTACGCCAACAAGGTGTGTGCGTTGTTCGATTGTACCGCGCATATCACTAATCGGCCGTGCGATCGATTGCGCGGCTCGTGCAGCCTCCTCAATAATATCATCGTTGATCTCTTTGTCAGCAAGCAGAGCACTGGCTTCTTCAGCAAATAAAGGTGTCGGCGCAACAGCAGCAAGAGAAATACGCGCTGAAACTATACGCTGTTTTGATTCGTCTAATACGACAGATGCACCAGCACCAACAACTGCAATATCCATCTCATTACGTGGAATAAACCTGAGATAGAAGGAACTGGAATTCTTCTGGGGTGCAGGAAGTTTTAGTGAAATAAGCATTTCACCTTTTTCAAGGACAGTTTGTCCAGGAGCAGTGCAGAAATCTTCAACTGCTAATACACGCCCACCGTTCGGTCCAGCGATAACACAAGAAGCGTTTAATACGATCAGGGGTGGGATACCATCTGCTGCAGGTGAGGCATTACATAAGTTGCCTCCTATACCAGCGCGTCCTTGAATAGCAGTACCACCAATTATTTGGGTTGCGTCTATTAAACCGGGAAAAGCATCACAAATTGTATCAACAGCATAGATTTGATAACATGGTACCGCCGCACCAAGCGTTAACCCAGATTCCGAATCATAGGTTAATTCGTTGACTTCGGGTATGGATTTTATATCTATAATCCAGTCTAAATTCTTTTTCCCTTCCCTTGCTTGTACAATAAGATCAGTCCCACCAGAGAGCAATCCGGCTTTGTCACCTTTTTCACCAAGCAATGTGATCGCTTCTGATACCGTTTTAGCATCAATATATTCAAATGCTTGCATAGGCAAAATCTCCTTTCATACTTGATATTTATTAAACTGTAATTACTAATTTGATTATAGCAAATATGTTAAAAGATGCAAGTTTTTTCATTGGATAGGGTATAAGTACAGGACTTACGCAAAAAGCGAATATTCGGATGAAAGGATGCAACGCAGGGAAGGAGGCAACCCACCATCCGCGCTTCCAACCTTCCAATCTTCTGATTCTGCAGGATAGAAGGGGATTTCATGTAATACCATTTATAATTGACAAATTGTCATAACATATTGTAGGTCGGGTTGAGGAACGAAACCCGCCGAATTCCATACGCGGATTCGGCGTTGATTTGGACATGGCACTATAAAAAATCGGGTTACGCTACGATATTTCGAGAAATACAAACTATTCTTGCATAAAAACAGCATTTGCCTGTCTAATACCAATTCTGATATATCACGACTCTCTTTTGTAGCATAAACTTTTAGTTTGTGCCACACAACACTTCATTTATAGCTATTGCTAATAAAAAAAATAGAAATAGTATAAGAACTTATAGGTAGCAACTTGGGTTAGTATAGTAAAAGTAGAAATCAAGAGGACTTTTTTGTTTGATGATATCCTATTCACTTGTTTCTGCTTCCGCAGCTAACTGTCTGATCTTTTTGAATTCTTTCTGTACAGCCTGCTTTATCCGTTCATCAGTGTTGTGACGATTCATCCAATTTTCAAGTACTTCAATTGATTTTTCAAAATCCTCTGTAATGGGTGAAAACGTAACACCCAGGTAATCTTGTGCAGCTTTATGCGCAGCCAACTGTTTGACCTCTATTATCTCATTTGGTAGAGCCTCCTTTATCAGTTGATCAGTGGTGTGATTCATCAACTTTTCAAGTACTTCAATTGATTTTTCAAAATCACCTGTCAGTGAATACGTAATACCCAGATGATATTGTGCAGATTCAAAGACATTGCTATCCGAGTAATTTTCAATGACACTTTGCAGGTACTTAACAGCATTTTTCACATATCTGTCTCTGACTTTTCCCGAACTACCCGGAATCATACCTGCGTAAGTAGATCCGATTTCCAAGTGAAGATTAGGAAGTAATCCCATCGTATTTTCAGGGTCTTTATCTAAGACCTTGTGACTATATGGAAGTGCCTTCTCAATCTGTTCTTGGTCCAGATACGTCACTGCAAATTCGCAATTTAGCTTCACATCGTCAGGCATCATTTCACTTATTTTAAGTGCCTTTTCAATTTCATTCTTACTGAGATAGAAGATACCGAATTCTCGGTTCAGATCTATATCATCAGGCATCATTTCACGGATCGGTTCTGCTTTCACAATTTGGTGTCGTTGGACATACAGAATTGCTATTTCACGGTTCAGTTTAACATCATCAGGTGTCTTCTTCAATTTTGCTAATTTCTTCTGAAATGTCTTCTCTTTTTTCAATGTTTCTTGCATCACGGGTAAGAATTTCTCAGGTGGCGCGTAACCACTAAGGGGTTTCGAAATGAGACCACCATCCGGACTTACAAAAACGATTGTAGGATAAAAACTAACGCCAAACTTATTGTTTGTTTCTGCGTTGATGGGTTGTTCTTTGATGTTTGGATTAACTTTGACTGTAATGAACTTTTCAGAAAGGGTGATAACATCTGCGTTGGTATAGGTGTCGGCATCCAGCCGCTTACACCAGTATCACGAATCTGTATAGAAGTCCATCATGATTGGTTTTCCGGTTTCGGCAGATTGTTTCATTGCCTCTTCAATAGACGTTCCCCATTTGACCTGGGCATTTTCCGCTTCTTGTGCCATTAATTTTCTCCTTATTGTAGCACTACAAATGAAAGTATCTCCTAAACGCTTTGAATAGAGACACAAATCGGTATTGTTTCTGTAATTATCAAAATAATACCATATTTTAGTTAGATTGTCCAAAAAAGCGAGATTATACCATTTAGAAAAATGGTATTACATTTCTTCCTCTGCTCTTACATTCTGTGGGAGGGGATTCCGATCCCCGATTCTTACATTTCTATCCTCTTATATTTTTTTCTTACATTCTGTGGGCGGGGAATGCCAATAAGGCATTCATACCCGGGGAATGACTTAATGTCATTCATACCGTTGATTCCTTGATTCCTTGATTTGGATTCCGATCCCCGATCTTATATTTCTTACATTCTCTTACATTCTCTTACATTCTCTTACATTCCGTGGGAGGGGATTCCGATCCCCGATCTTATATTTCTTTATAGAGAAGCCTATATATCCCGTAGGTTAGGTTTCGTGCCTCAATACAACCTACAATAAAAAAATGCTATTAATTACAAAAATGTTACATAAATTCAATTAAACTATAAAGATAATGATACGTAACTACATCGTAGAAAGAAGGGTTACTATACGTTTAAGAAGTGTTCCGAATTTAAAATTATACCTTCATATCTTATTATCGTGAGTTTGATAATAGGTATTTTAACTTCATGGTTCTAAAATTAATACTCTTATAGTCCCCGTGGTTAGAAACCGAACCTACCAAGGGGTAGGAACAGGATCTTGAAAATCGGGGTTCGGAATCCCCTCCCACAGAAGAGAAGATCGGGGATCGGAATCCCTTCCTACTAAAAGTCTAATCCTTAAATTGACGCTTATAGTTTCGTTCCTCAACCCAACCTACAAGTAGTTTATATAGAAATGTGAAAAAATATAATAGAAAATACGAAAACCAAATAATCCTACCGTACTATACCCGTAAGTAGATATTTTTCCTTAGTTATGGTATCCTTTAGGGAGGAGGAAGTTATGGCGAAAACACGTACTATATACCTTATACCGATTTTCGGGTGCATTGCCCTATGTAGTATCTTTGCATGGGCACAAAAAAATAGTGAAACCGAGAAAGAAAGGATATCTCTGGCTGATATCGGCGTGACACCAGAGCAGAAAACGCAAATTGATGCTATGTGGAAACTAAAAATACAAAAGCATAGACAAGCAGTGAAGGATTTGAAAACTTTAAACCGTTACGTTAAAGATACACTCATGAGTGATAAAGAAATCCAAGAAACACTGGAAAGATTTCGGGGTAAAAGAAAAGAGATGCAAAATAAGATTGATCAGGCAGAGGAAGCATTAATTAAGAGTTTAACACCTCGTGCACAATTACATCTAACAGTATTTGGAATTTTAGATAATGGATTACCGCGTAGAACTACAAAGACACAGACAGATAAAGAGATAAGGCAAAAAAATAACGGTGTTTCAACCCCTGTTGAACAACCACCGTCGAATACATTGAAATAAATGGTGGAGGATACCAGACTTGAACTGGTGACCTCTTGCATGCCATGCAAGCGCTCTCCCAACTGAGCTAATCCCCCACAATGTGAACGATTAAATGTTAACATAACTCTGTTAAAAAAGCAAATAATTTTAGGACTTCAATTAAATGAATAAAAGCGAACCAGATATCTTTTTTTATTTCGCAGATCAACCGGATAGCGAAGTTGGGCTTGCAATGGGGGCACTGCTAATTGCTCAAAGTGAATATCCCGAGGTCGATATAGACAATTATATTCATAAATTAGACGAGATGGCTGAAGAGGTTAGAGAGAGGATATCTGAGATTACCCTACCTCACGAACAGATAGCTGAATACAATCGTTATTTTTTTCATGAAAACAGGTTTAGAAGAGAGGTTATCGGCTTTTATGATCCAGCTAACAATTACCTCAACGATGTGATTGATAGAAAAACTGGAATTGATGTAACACTGTATATACTGTATATCGAAATTGGTAGAAAAGCAGGTTTACCCCTTTCCGCCATAAACCTACCTTCTTATTGTGTTGTCCGGTACAAGTTCAAGCATTTTGATATCTTCTTAGACTTAGGGGACGAAGGAAATATTATGTCTGAAGAGGTGTTTCAAGAGAAGTTAGAACTCGTATTTGGTGAAGAGGCAGGTCTCCAACGTAGATTCCTTAATGAGGATGCGAATAAAGAAACATTAGCTCGGATTTTACGCAATCTCGCACGCATATACACAGATGATAACGAATATGATAAGGCAATACAAGCACTAAAACGGATTACATGGCTAACACCACAATATATGACACCGTACCGTCGACTCGGTAATTTGTTCTATCAGATTGGGGATTATAATGAAGCTTTAGATGCTTTTGAGACCTATCTCAATGGTATAGAAAGTCCAAATAGTGAAGAGTATGTTATTGAGAATATTCGAATACTTCGTAAAATAATTGCAAAAATGAACTGATAGGACAATCTTAAAACTAATAATCGTTCATAACTATTCATTTAGATATAATATTACGAGTCAATCCATTATCTTGAGATCTCCCCATCGGATTGCAAGTTTATCCATTGCATCCACTGCAAGGTGACCATCAATCCAGGATGGAAAGTGGTGGGGTCCTCCTCGATTCGTTAGATTCTTCAATTCTTTGTTGAGAAGGTTATATCTATATATCATAAAACTTGATGGTGGACCTAAATTCGGATTTTTAATACTTAAAAGCAGTGTTCTATCATCTTTCATCCAACACCCGCTAAAGACAAAGTATTCCTTTGGAAAGGTGTGTATATCTAAATCTCCAGTAAACACATTCTGAATATTAACACGCATTGCTAACGATTTTGCATTATCAGGCGTTAGTTCAGCTTCTGGATACATGATGTATTTACCAGACAATGACCAACTCGGCACATACCGATAAACATTATTATCCCCATTAGTGGGAATACTGAGCCGTTTTCCCCCACGGACATTTAGATTTTGAATCCAGACAGTATCCTCCCTACCATCCATTTTCACATAGGCAAACCGTTTTCCATCGGGTGCCCAACTCATGTAGGTTATTTGGGCATTTCCCCTGTTATCCGTAAGTTGTTTTACTGATCCATTATCTAAGTTAATGGCATGAATATTCCAAGCCCCTGAACGAATGCTTGTGAAACCGACGTGTTTCCCATCCGGTGAGATTCTTGGGCATGAATCAGTTCGATGATTTTCCATAAATTTATATTCAATTTGGTTTTTTATATCATATATCAGGAATTCGGAATTCCATATTGTTCCATTCCCATGGGATAGATCTCTTTGGAACACGATCCTATTTCCGTCAGGAAACCAGGTAGGGTCTACATCATAGAAAGATGGGTCTGTTAACCTACGAAAATTGCTGCCGTTGTCTTCCATTACGTAGATATGATAATCGGTTTCACCTTCAGGACTTGCCATAAGAGTAATTTTCGCGTCTGAACTTGGTAAAAATGTGATGGCACAGAGGAATAAAATTGTTAGGTTTAAAGTAATTGTCATACACTGTTTACTGAAAAGTTTGTATCTCATGAGACACCTTTTGAAACACAGGTGCCTTGATGTAAGACACCTGTGCAGATGGATGTAAAATAGTTATTATCGTGGGGGGGCAAATGTGACATCCACACAACCTGTTGCTTCCCATTGATCTTGATCGTTACCTCTTCCAACTGTTCTCGCCGATACACTTGCTGTTGTTTCGGCTCTAAATGTCTTACCTGCTGCCCATTTTTCATCTGTTATAGTATAACCATAGGTATATGAACTCGATGCCGACTCAGTAGGATCTAACTGTTCTTGTACAAATTGAGTGGGAGCAATAAATTCAGTACTGACCCATTCAAAATTATCGTTTAACTGAACTACCTGAAAATCAAACCTAAGAGGAAACTTCTCATACTTTCCGTTTTGTGAACCTATCATGTCATCCTATAATCATGACAATAACAGGAGATATGGAATATAATACCATTGTCTCCTGTTATCTTCTAACAAAAAAGTCGTATCGCTGCCAAAACATTGCGTGTTACAACAACAGAACCCGCGACAGTACACCTCGTTTGGGAGTGGTACGTGCGGGTATAAAATATCACAGGATTTAATTCCTATGATAAGATCTTGTGATGTAAGTAATATTAAACTAACAAATAAAATTAACGAATGTGATCGGGGGCGGGGTAGTTAAAACGTTGTCATTTAGCTTACCTCAACACTCTTATCCGTGTAATCCGCGATTCAGACAACCAAAAACCCTCCCTTAAACGCAAATATTTCCAATTAAAGTAAAAAATAATGAAGAAAAATCTAAATACTAATATCTAAAGTCACATACGTGAAAAATAAAGTTGCAAGTATTTTATGTATATGTTAAAATAGTTTTGTATATAAGTAAATAAACACTAATAGTTCATTATGTTATGATATATTATGAATATAACTATCAAATAATAAATACCGGTCAATTCTATACAATCCCTTTATCCTACTCGGTTTATAGCAGATTGACCCAAAAACACAGTTTTCAAGTTTTTCAAATTATTAAAAAATCACCTATTTGTAATGACACGCTATGAACACAGGTCCAGACTTACTGCAAGGCACTTCAGAATCGGAGATTTTAAAAACCGACTTAAAAAACTTGAAAAACTAAAAAACGAGGATAACATTTCCTCTTGTAGGTTGGGTTGAGGAACGAAACCCGCCGAATTCCCGGGGAATGCCATAATGGCATTCATACCGTTCATGCCGCGGATTCGGCGTTGATTTGAACATGAGACGCTTTTATAAACTGAAAATGTTGGGATTCACCTTCGATTCAACCCTGCAGCATGCCATATACGTATGCTGCGTTGATTCCATACGAGGATATCAAATCACTAAATTGACACTTAAGGTGGATAGAAAAATGAAACTGACAGACTACATAAAGAAAATAAAAGAAAGTTTAACTACACCACACTCCACTGGAGTAAGATGGATGATACAAAGTTTGGAAATCAAAGTGAATCAAAAAATTAACAAATGTTAATATTTAACACAAGACAAAAATAACACAAAAATGAGAAATTTAGAAATTTTACTTTTTCATATATCTAAGACAATAAACCCAGTATAGTACTGGTCTGAAAGCTATAATTATATCGGAAATTAATGTCACACGATGTGTCAAAAAGTGTAACATTTTCCCGTTTTCGACGCTTTTTAAATCACCGAATCGAAACAGTATGAAAGGAGATTGATAACCAAAATAAATTAACGAATAAGTAATTAATAATGCGCAATTTCTAAATGAAAATGTCTCTTTACTTATCATAACAATTAGGTTCTGCAGTGTCAGATGACATCCTACTTAAACCTGTAACGCGACATCACTTCTGAGAAATCGTATAATATGTGAATTTATGGCAACTATACATTTAGAAATGGTATAATACTGGTAAATTGTATGAAGAGTATAAAAACAATCACATAGAAATCAGTTAATAATCGCCCTAAATTGATACCAAAGATCACTAAAGATTCTATGGTTTCATAACTTTTTTACACATACCGAACAAAATATGAACATTTGCCTCTTAAGGATATGTTCAGTTTGTAAGACCGTTGTATAGTAAAGTGAATAATTAATGAGACATTTCAACGTTTATGAAGAACGGACATCGTAGGGGCGAGGTCACCTCGCCCGTTGTAAAATGTTCCATTATTTCAAAAGTTTACTTTAAAATGAAAATTTCTCTATTTTGTTGTATAACCTTTTACCATAAATATAATTCTAATACCATTTCTATTTGATTATATGCCATTATATCACACCCTTCTCTGTAGGCTGGGAATGCCATTAGGTATTCATACAGTTGATTTGAACTCCGATTCCCGATCTTCATTACAACAGTTA
>CAZZBB010000033.1:0-47826 GCA_964652195.1 uncultured bacterium
ACCAGACTGTTGTATGATAAGAACTTATTACTTGATGAGTTAAGCCACAACCTGAAACTTACCGAAATAGATTACTCTTGACTAAATCGGTAGCACCAGCGGTGCGAAAGGTGTGTAGAAACGTCAATGCCACAAGAAACCGAGCACCAGCGGTGCGAAAGGTGTATGTATACAGTTGTTAAAGAAAATACGAAAATTGTCCAAACTATAGTAATACTTTAAGGAGAAGGTAATATGGCAACATTAGCACAAACTGAAGATCGTATTAGACCATTATATATAGACGGATATACCGATCAGTTGAGTTATGCCCCTGGCGAGGAAATTGCGTTTAATGTTTCCACAAGTGCAGGGAGTTATTCAATTGAAATTGCACGAATTGGTCCGACGCGTGAAGTCGTCCATACACAAACGGATATTCCCGGTGAAGCGCAACCTATTCCGATCAATGCATCATCACACGGATGTGGATGGACACCAACTCTTACCCTTGAAGTACCTGATACATGGGAGAGTGGTTTTTATGTCGGAACGCTTCAGGCATCGGATGGCGGAGCAGATATCATCTATAGAAATCATCGTTCAGCTGAAAGTTCGTTGCACTTCATTGTTCGAGCAGCAAATCCCGGAGCGAAGACACCTATCCTACTTCAGCTCTCTACAAATACCTATAACGCCTATAACAATTGGGGTGGGTTCAGCTTGTACGGGTATCACGGACAGAATACATTGCAAGGTAATCGTGTTTCATTTAATAGACCCAGTGGCGGGATGTACAGTACATGGGAGTATCCTTTTGTTGTTTGGGCAGAACAGAATGGGTATACACTTGATTACGCCGCAAATAGCGATTTAGAATTTCACCCAGAGATATTAGAACATTATAAGCTGGTATTGAGTGTTGGACATGATGAATATTGGTCCGCACCGATGCGTGACAATCTTGAGGCATATATTGCTAATGGTGGAAACGCTGCCTTCTTTAGTGGAAATTCAGTTTGTTGGCAGGTGCGTTCAGAAGACGAAGGACGCGCCCTTGTATGTTGGAAACAGAGTTTCAATTTAGATCCAGTATACAAAACCGATGACTATAGTACACTGAGTACATTATGGAGTCATCATTTGGTAAAACGTCCAGAAAACGAATTGACGGGGGTCGGTTTCCTACAAGGTGGCTATCACCTAAGTCATGGTCAGTTTATGGATGGAGACGGTGCATACACAGCACATCGTCCGGATCACTGGGTTTTTGAGGGAACAGGATTAGGAACAGAAGAGAAGTTTGGTGGACAGAATACTATCGTTGGGTATGAATGTGATGGATGTGAATTCACACTTGAAGACGGTCTACCAGTTCCTACCTATCAAGATGGAACACCCGATGGATTCACGATTCTTGCGACTGCACCTGTCCGTTGGCATCCAGATGATTGTGAATGGTATGAGCATTGGGAACAAGGGTATACCGGCGCTGCGACGATGGGGATTTATACCAAAGGTGGAACGGTGTTTACTGCTGCTACCACAGACTGGTCGCACGGTTTAGCGGGTGGAGATGCAGTGGTTGAACAGATTACGCATAACGTATTGAAACGGTTAACACAGTAATTCTTCGTTGTGAATTTCTTTATGGTAATGATACTATAGTTTGGACAGTTTTAAGAATTAAACAAGACTTGTAAGTCTATTCTCTATGTTTAGACACATCCCTCACCAGACTGTTGTTTGATAAGAACTTATTAATTGATGAGTTTAGTCACAACCTGAAACTTGTCGAAAATGATTACTATTGACTAAATCGGCAGCACCAGCGGTGCGGAAGGTGTGTAGAAACGTAAAGGACACAAGTAGTCGAGCACCAGCGGTGCGAAAGGTGTATGTAAACAGTTGTTAAAGAAATTACGAAAATTGTCCAAACTATAGTAATTATAGGTAGTATTATGACAAATTTTTAAAATAAAACTGGAGACTTTTTATGTCTGAGAACCGTCCGAATATCGTGCTAATCACAACTGACCAACAACGTGGAGACTGTTTAGGAATAGATCCAAATGCGCCTGCCTGTTTACAGACACCCAACTTAGATTGGATCGGTCGAAGCGGAACTCACTTCCATCGTGGGTATGCTGAATGTCCGAGTTGTATTCCTGCCCGACGCGGTCTCATGACAGGAACAGCACCCGCTGCCAACGGTATGGTAGGATATACAGGGGCAGATTGGAATCCTCCGCATACACTTGCTGGGGAGTTGTCTGCAGCGGGGTATCAGACTGAAATGATTGGGAAACTACACCTGAGTCCACCCCGTAAACGATTCGGTTTTGACCATCTCCAATTGTCCGATGCTACACACGGTGTGGCGAATAATGATTATGTTGAATGGTTGCAGCAATACCATCGTAGGGATGACTATGATCCCGGTATGGCACACGGTATAGCAGCGAATGGATGGGTGGGACGTCCGCACCATTTACCGGAGGAACAGATGCACACCTTCTGGTGCGTAGACCGTGCTCTGAAATTCATTCAAAAACGTGATCGGTCCGTACCGTATTTTCTGAACATTTCCTTCATAGATCCACACCCACCGTTGACCCCACCTGCACATTATTATAACCGTTATATTCAACGTGATTTACCTCCCCCAGTGGTTGGTGATTGGGCACCAGAATTTGATGGTGCACAGAAAGGATTGAATCCAAATGCATGGGAAATTTGTCTTGATAGTCATGATATGAACTGTGCCCGTGCTGCCTACTATGGTATGATTAACTTTATTGATGATCAGGTCGGTCGTCTGTTACAGAATGTCGGTGATCTGAATGACTGTCTCGTCATTTTCACATCTGATCACGGTGAAATGTTGGGGGATCACAACATGTTCAGGAAAACCTTCCCTTACGAAGCATCTGCACGTGTGCCTTTCCTGATGCGAGCTCCGAGACGATGGGGGTATCCTCAAGAAACAGTCTGTAACAGTCCTGTAGGTTTACAAGATATCATGCCGACCATTCTGGATGCTGCGAATATTGACATACCAGAAACCTGCACGGGTAAGAGTTTACTCCCTATTATGAAAAGGGAGACTGAAAGTGTACGGGATTGTCTACACGGGGAGCATTCTGGTTGTTATGAAAATAGACATGGGAACCACTATTTGGTTGATGAGAAGTACAAATATATCTGGTATTCCCAGACCGGTCAAGAACATCTATTTGACTTGAAGAATGATCCGCATGAAACTCGTGATTTAGCTAAACAAGATGATGCTGATACGCAATTAATCCCTTGGCGAAATCGACTGATTGAGTTTCTTAAGGACCGTCCTGAGGGGTTTACAGATGGAACACAACTAATTTCCGGACAAACTCATAGGGCTTTGTTGCCAGATTATGACCCGAATGCAACTTATCCTTTTCTTTAGACAGCAAAATTGGATTTGGATTTTAAATAAAGGGTTATTGCAAAAATTGGCAAGGTTGTATCATTACTATAGTTTGGACAGTTTTAAGAATTAAACAAGACTTGTAAGTCTATTCTCTATGTTTAGACACATCCCTTACTACTGGTGCTTGGGATTTATTATTAGATAGCATTCACCAGACTGTTGTATGATAAGAACTTATTAATGGATGAGTTAAGCCACAACCTGAAACTTACCGAAATAGATTACTCTTGACTAAATCGGTAGCACCAGCGGTGCGAAAGGTGTGTAGAAACGTCAATGCCACAAGTAACCGAGCCCCGACGAATGCCATACGCGCATTCGGCGTTGATTCGGTGCGAAATGTGTATGTATACAGTTGTTAAAGAAAATACGAAAATTGTCCAAACTATAGTACCTATTTACTATGGATAAGAAAACTCCTACACTCTCATCAATGCAAGCACCTGGAACCATTCTCCTAATCTCCTGTTACGAACTCGGACATCGTCCTATAGGGTTAACGCGTCCACTTGATGCATTTGAATCAGCAGGATTCTTACCATATACAATTGACATTGCCGTTGAACCACTGAATACGGATAAGATCCAAAACGCAAAATTCATCGGAATTTCTGTACCGATGCATACTGCGCTTCGACTTGGGGTTCATCTCCTGCAACGAATTCGTGAACTCAATCCAGATGTTGTAATATGCATGTATGGACTTTATGCGGAACTCAATACGGACTACCTACTCTCAATCGGTGTTGATTATTGTATAGGTGGGGGTGATGTTTCTAAACAACTTGTGGAATTGGTACAGTCTCTTTTAATAGATGAAGAGCAGGAATTACAAGTATTAGATGTGCCAATTGGGAAACTACCTACCTTAGATAAGTATGCACAATTTGAGGATAACGGTGAGGTACGACAGGTTGGGTATACAGAAACAACGCATGGGTGTAAACATCTCTGTACACATTGTCCAATTCCACCAGTGTATAATGGGAAATTTTTCCCCGTGGCTCAAGAAACAGTACTGAGAGAAATACACAAACAGGTAGCAGAAGGGGCTACACATATTACATTCGGTGATCCGGATTTCCTTAATGGTCCGTTACACGGACTACGTATCCTCCGCGCAATGCACGAAGCCTATCCACATCTTACCTTTGACTTCACCACTAAAGTTGAACATATTTTAAGACACAGAAAACATTTCCCAGAATTCGCAGAACTTGGATGTCGTTTTATTATTTCTGCAGTGGAATCACTAAGCGAAAGTGTCTTGACGATATTAGAGAAACACCATACCCGTTCTGATGTTGAAGACGCTATTGAGATTGTTCATAGTGCAGAAATTGCGTTACGTCCTACATGGGTTCCATTTACACCGTGGACAAGCATAGAGGACTATTTGGAAATTCTGGAATTCGTTGATACCCATCGTCTTGTCTATCATGTTGATCCGGTTCAGTTTGCAGTTCGTTTGTTAATTCCACCTGGATCATACTTACTTAATCGTCCTGAGATGAAAGCATTATCACTTACACTTGATGAGACTGCCTTTAGTTATATTTGGATTCATCCTGATGTGCGTATGGACGAACTTCATAAAACTATTAATAGTTTAGTGGAAAATGATGTCCGAACGGATGTAGACTCTTTGGATACTTTTTATCATATATGGGAAGTTGCTATGGATCTGAGTGGAAAATCTCCATTGAAGATTAATAAAAATACACATTTACCTGCTCCACGAATTACAGAAGCTTGGTTTTGCTGAGCAGAACCAACTGAGGGGCAGTTTGCCACAATACAGGTTTAATATTTCAATGTTCAGAATTGTGTAATTGATGTGAATACAGTTGTATTTTGGATAAGATATTCTAAGAATCACAATGTGTGAACTATACATTTGTAAGATGCTACAATAGGAAGGATAAAATATGTCAGAACAATTACAAGAACTACTTGAATTGGATACTGCACCCATCGCAATAACATTTCACAAATCACAACCAAATAATGTTACCCGAGTAGAGAAAGCGGAAGCCTCTGGATGTACATATTGGAAACGTGCATCGGAAGGTAAGACCTTCTATACGGAGGCATCCGACCATTATAACTGCCCAATTGGGTGTTATACACATAATGTGGAATTACCAGATGAACAGATGAAGGAATTGGAAAATACTCTTGGACTCATGGGAGAACTTGGTTATATTTCAATGGATGAAGTTCCTGGGATACCCAAGCGAGACGAAGCATTTCAGAATGCTGTTTATTCTCCATTAGAAGATGTTGTTGGTATCCCTGACGTTGTGCTTGTATCAGGCACACCTAAGCAGATGATGCTACTAACAGAAGCCGCTACTGCTGGAGGTATTGGAAATGAAAACGGTGTCATGGGGAGACCTACTTGTGCTGTCATACCTGCAGTCATGGAATCGGGACAAACCGCAAGCAGTTTAGGGTGTATAGGCAATAGGGTTTATACCGCTCTTTCAGATGATGATTTCTATTTTGCCTTCCTGGGTAAACATACTGCCACTATCATTGAAAAGTTAGAGACAATCATTAACGCCAACAGTGAATTAGAAAAATACCATCAGCAACGTCAAGAGGAAATTTGAATGAAGAGTGTTGCTGTGGTTACCGGTGCTGCAAGTGGTATCGGACGCGGTATGGCGGAACGTTTTGCTGCGGAGGGGATGGCAGTAGTCCTTGCTGATATTGAAGAAAAGCCTTTAGCAAAACTTGAGACTGAATTGAATCATAAAGGTGCGACCGTACTGAGTGTAAGAACGGACGTTTCTAAGTCTGAAGAAGTGGAGAATCTTGCTGAACAAACATACGATGTTTTTGGACATGTGCATATTCTCTGTAATAATGCCGGGGTCGTATGTAGTCGTCCGATTTGGGAACACACTATTGAAGATTGGGAATGGGTGTTAGGTGTTAACTTGTGGGGTGTAATACACGGTATCCGTTCGTTTGTTCCCCGCATGTTATCTCAAAACACGAAATGTCATATTGTAAACACTGCCTCTATTTTAGGGATGGTAAGAGGTCCTGGTGAAGGGATCTACAAGGTAACCAAACACGGTGTTGTGGTGTTATCAGAAACCCTTGCCGATGAATTAGCACTGAAAGATTCAGAAATCCAGGTGCATGTCTTATGTCCAGGTTGGGTACGGACGGGAATATTGGAATCTGATCGAAACCGTCCAGACATACCACAAAATCCCAGTGTGGAATCAAGTGATGGAGTCCGAAACGTTCGTTTGGAGATGGAAGCGGGGATGTCACCTGAAGAAGTGGCAGATCATGTATACAAGGCTATTCAGACTGGGACATTCTATATTTTCACACATCCTGAACAGAAGGCATTGGTTCAAGAACGGATGGAAAACATCATAAAATAGTAGGATCATATCAGTATTGATTTTGTATATTTTTTACATATGTCATACGTGAAATCCGATCAAGTTCTTCAAGTAAATTAGTATATAAACCTAATGAACTTCCAACAGAGTTAGAGTTAAATCTTAGTCAGTTAGAAGATATAGAGTTGCCTAAAGATAATTTTAAAGATTTAAATAGAAAAAATGAGATCGTCGTTCTTAAGACTGACATAAATGCTCGTAATACTTTATACATCAAGTTCCACAATACAACTAAAAGCCGAATCAACTTGAAAGATTGGCAGATTCGTATCACTTATGGATCTACTCCCAATGCGAAAAAGGATAGAGATCCTCGGATTACTGATATTATGAGTTATGATAATCAGAAGGAGAACAGTGAAACATTACCTATACTGGGTAATTCTGGACCTGACTATATATTTCCAGGATACATTATACCATTTCTGATATATCACGACTCTCTTTTGTAGCATAAACTTTTAGTTTGTGCCACACAACACTTCATTTATAGCAATTGTTAATAGAAATGGTATTACTATGACTCGGAAAATTGATTTTAAATTACTTAATGATCCTACCAAAACCCAGAAAGAGCAATTAACAGCAATATCGGATGGAATGATAAATGAGAATTGGGGAATAAATTGGACGCACAAGTTAATAAAAACGATCCCAAGTTGGGTTGAAATCTCTGACGATATAGAAACTTTAATAAAAATTAAAGACAAAAATGGTGTTATATGGATCAACCCAGATACCAAAGATAGGAAGAGACAACAAGAAATAGTAAAACCACGTAGGGATGATAACTCACGACCAATCCAGGATCGGTAATTTCATATTGTTGAATACTTCAATACACAAAGGCAGACGTTAAGTCCGCCTTCATATTTTTAGTAAAACCATAGAGTCATTCAACTCCCCTCTTTTTTAAGAAAGTTATAGCTTCACCGAGTAAATACAAAAAGAATCCTCCATAGATGGCAGCTATAAATTCAAAAAAAGAAATGCTGCCTGAGATTAAACCGACAAGACCAACTATCATTACTATTAGGACTATTATTTTCATGAAGGTATTCATGTTTTCTCCTTAAATGTATCTGTTCCATATTGACTAAGATTGAATTAACTATTCTTCTTGATGTTATTCAACACCTGTTCTATTCCATTGTATATTATCTCCACATGAAGGGCACATTCCAGATCTTGCGCGTTGGGTGAGGCGTTGACGGGTCCACTGTTTTCCGCATCCACACTGTCCCAACCATCGCGGTGTTGTATGTTCTACACGGTGGCAGCGTTCAGCAGAACATCCAATCTTTTCTGCTACAGCTTTCCATACCGCATCGTGTCCATGACTTGGTCCTACTATTGCATGAGCGATTTCGTGGAGAATAGTATCCCGAATTTCTGCTTTTGTAGCCTTTAAACAGTATGTTACAGAAAGTGTAATCTGTCTTTCTTTATATCGACAAATTCCTGCTCGTGTTGGAGCAAGGTCAAAACCAAAATTCCAACCTGTTTCAAGTTCTTTCTTAGCTTCATGTTCTCGTATTAACTGTTTCCCTATGGTTTCAATATCAGGAAGTGTCATTACGGGGTTGGTATATGATTCAGTTATTTCCATTCCTCCGTATGGCACATTCCAAAAAGTTCCTTCTGTTGATGCCACCCGTGCATATCGAAGAAGCAATCTCTGTACTGTACCGTGAAGTTTGTTTTTTGTTTTATCATAAAAGGTGACTTTCGTTCCTGGTGGAAAGGCTGCACCAGGAAAATCGGATGAAACTGTTTTCAACAGAAAATAATCCTTTCGTTCATTCGCTATAGGTTAAATTTAGATACTGGATAGCTTTGGTTTTAAGTCCAATTTAGATTGACACCTTCATCCCTGACAGTATATAATCAAAAGATAATACTAAATATGGAGAATGTTTGTGTTTCGTTTTATCTTGTCACCTCTGAGTAAAGTAATTCTATATATCTGTATGCTTGGACTAATTGCATGTGGAACTGGAGAAATCCAAAATTTCGAAGGTATTCAAATTCTATCAGATCTACGGACTGATCGTTTAGATATCAGAATTTATCTGGTGGATAGAAACGGAATACCCCTTATTTGGAATCAGAGTATCCTAAGTCCAAATGTAGGTGTAAGTACAATTTCAGAAGCAGATTTTACAACTCATGCAACAGTTTACTCCATGCGTGAAGAAAAGGCACATAAAAAAGTCTACGACGGTAGATTGTATGACGTTCGTTGGTATCAAGAACCAAATAGTCTTGATAGACTACTGACAGCAGAAATTCCCCGTAGATTAATAGAAGACGATCCTGAACGCGATACATATTTAGGAATGGTTGTTGTTGAAGTGAAAACTGAGAAACAGGGACCGTTTACAGACTCCGAAGAACGAACTGCAATATATAGAAAACAATAATGCCTATTCACACTCAGGATTACCGACATTGGGAAGGCACATTAATACGTCGAAATTATAGACGGTGGTGGGTAATTGCCAAAGCAGAACTAAAACTACTGGCACAACGAAAAATTGTCAGGTTAATTGTTGCTATACCACCTATAATTTATGTTTTAACGTATGGAATTCTAATATATATCCACAACATTTTACCCGAACAACTATCCACATTTGTTGAAGTAGATAGTGAATTCTTTCAGAAATTTCTTTTTAGTATTACTCCATTTCCCACTGCATTTCTGGTAGCATTAGTTGTTATTTTTGGTGGTTCCGGTTTAATCTCCAATGACCTGAAACATAATGCCCTTTCTTTATACCTTTCAAAACCAATATCCTGGATAGATTATCTGATGGGAAAATTTATCGTTATTGGTATATTACTTGTTTGCATGACATTAATTCCCGGTCTACTTTTGTTTCTTGAACAAGCCTTACTCACCGATACTCCATTTCTTAAGGAAAATTACTGGGTGCCGTTCTCAATTATCCTCTATTCAGTGATTATCATCGTAACCACAAGTTTACTGATGCTGCTGTTTTCTTCTTTAACCAAGAATTCCAGGTATGCGACAATAGGTTTCTGTTCTGTTTGGTTTGGACTACCCGTGGTTCATGCTATCCTTGCTGAGATTTTATTTAGTAGTAAAGTAGCTTTAGTCTCAATATGGGCAAACCTTGATCGGCTTGGTATGGCACTATTCGGAATGGAAAGTGGCTACGATATACATTGGTTTTGGACAATCATCATATTGTTAGCGGTATCATCATTTTGCATATTCATTCTACGCCAACGAATCCGTGCGGTAGAGATTGTAAAATAGGTAAACTTACTTTAGTCTTGCCCCATTTGCATCCCACATCTCGTGTTCAGAATATATCTGAGGAGGTGTTAATATTGTAAGGGTTGGTGTCCAGTCTGGACGAAATTGTTGTATTAATCGGACGGCGTTTTGATATGCGATGTTTTCTTTAGTAGCATCATCAATCTTTGCAGATTCAATTTGCCTCTGAACAAGTCGGAAATCGTAATACGGTAAATCACTCCCAAACATAATTCTATCTTTGTTAAGGTTATTAACAAGGTGTACTAAATCCCAACTCTCGTCTGCTCCTTCCGGTTTTTGAGCCACATCATACCAGATATTATCTTGTTTAGCACACTGATTAATAGCATCAAGATGTCCGGATTTATTCATTGAAACATGTCCGATGATGAATGTTATAGATGGAAAACGTCGTGCGTAAGCAGCGATATTTGCAGTTGAACCTGCTTGATGAAGTAGACACAATCCGTTATGCATTGCGACTACCTCAAGGAAAGCATACAATTCTCCACCAAGTGAATGACCTGATAAACCAGGATGACACACGAATCCAACTAACCCATCATCTTGCATTGCTCTGTCAAGTTCATCTGCCCCTGCTTGTTCATGTCGTACTTCCACAATTCCAAGTCCAATAGGAAAACGTTCTGGATATTTTTTACATGCGTTCGCAATAACCTCGTTCTGTGCTCGTGAATCTAAAACACCGCGCGCTTGTGGACCACCTGCTGTGGGACATGGAATTGCACCAATAACATCCGCAGATGCCATTCGAGCTAAACATCTTCCAACACTTTGCCCAATAACTGGTGCACGTGATACTGTCATGCCAATGTGGCAATGTACGTCAATATACGGAAGCATAAATTCTCCTCTTAGGAACGGTTAGGTAGGTATAGGAGCATAGGTATTATAACCCTCTGTCCGATCTTCACCTTGAAGCAAGTAGATGTGGTGTTCTCGTCGCCAATTCGCACCGTGATAAAGCACATTTGCAGGCATGTAACGCATCGTATATCCGCATCTCCGTTTGTTGGAAACGTTTGGACTGGAGTTATGGATTGTCCACGCATCATGAAAATGACACTCACCAACCTCTAATTCAAGGTTAACAGCTATGGAGGCATCCAGATCATCTTCCACAACTTCACTTCCAAAGAGATTGTTATCACGATCTACTGCTTCATATCGACGATCTCGATGGTTGTGACTTCCAGGAATAACACGCATACAACCGTTTTCTATTTTAGATTCATCAACTGCAAGCCACATAGTAATAACGTGCATCGGTTCTAACATTTTACCCCAATAGACACCATCCTGATGCCATGGTACCTCCATACCGTCGTTCTCCCGTTTACTTATAAAATGACTGGACCAAAGCACTATATCTGGACCGATAAACCGTTCCACTACCTTTAACACATTAGGATGCGTTAGGTATTTAAAGAGATATGGATGCTCAAAATGAGGTACATCCATCTGTTCTGGACGTTTACCTTCTGGTAGATTCTCAATCATCTCGTCAACATATTCACGTAATTCATCCAGTTCCGGTTCTGTGAAGATACGACCAAAAGATAGATAACCGTTATCATTGTAAAAACTTACTTGCTCGTTAGAGACTGATGTTTCCAATTGCCAACTCATGAATCACCTGTTTGATAGAATACTATGATAATACCAGATACTTTCTCTATTTACAAGTATAACATATCACTTGGGAAGGTGAAAACTGATAAACATTGAAAACTGATGGATTTTGATAAATATCAGTCAAATTGTTTTTCTAATCCCTTAAACTGTCAAAATATCGTTGAAAAATGGTGTAAACTATCTTTAGGGATTAAAATTGGTGATATGTAAGATCGGGATATTAAAAGCTGCTCGGTGAACTGTCATGACCCTTTTCCAAAAGGGGTTGCCTTGCAGCTCCTCGATGAACCAATCGGGTAAAAGTTCTTCTTTCATAATTACAGGATATTCAGAGCGAGGGAGTTCAGAAAACAATTTGGATAGACTTGCCCCAAATAATTTTTCTTCAGTAACAGTTTTTGGGAACCAGATTCCTGGTTCATATTGTGCAAGTTCAGATGTTATGCGAGAATATCCGACTGATTCTGCGTAGGTAAATTTACCTGGTATCGGGGTTGGTGTTTCAAACCACCAATTTTCTTCAACTTCCGGCTCCATTGATGCTCTCCGATCACCTATCAATATCCGTTTGGGATGAATACCAGTATTGGGATGCATTAAGAGTTCTATAGTCTCTGCCCAGGAATTTGATTCGACCTGTCCTGTTTGATGAACTTGGAGGTAAACTTGCGGGATTCCATTCATATTAACCATTTTTACAACAGTGGGGTTATGGTTTTGAATAAAGGTGTCAAAGTTAGTGGGATATCCAAGCTGCCACCAAAAGGGATTGTACCTTTCATAAAAATCTGGTACGTCTGTTGTTAGTGGTAGGGACAGACGCCATTGGTCATAAGGTTTCCACTGTGCACCATCTCGTATATAAAGAGTCTGTTCTTTATGTCTCAGGAATTGATCGTGTGTCCTATATCTGTCTGCTTTACGAATCTGTCCATTCGGAGAAAGAGTAGTTATAAGCCTACGATTCATTTCACGATTCTTGACAGCTTTTATATCAAAGAATTCGAAATCTTTATCAAACCGGTATGTTATATCCCATTGTCCTTGTGATTCATAGGTCTGCTCACTGTTTTTTTGCTTTTCATGCTGAGTGGTCAGACGGTTACCTACCGCTTCCCAAACTTCTTTGAAGAAGTTTTCTGGTGTAGAAGAACTCTTCATATATAGTGTCACTGAGAATTCAATCTCACCGTTTATGATTTTGTCGGTGTATTCTTTGGCTTCTGTTATTAATTCTTCTAATAGTTGTGTTTGCTGAATAGACAAAGGTGGAATTGTGTCTGTCTTCAAAAATTGAGGGGTTTCAGACAGGTTAGGGGTTGATATAATCTGATGTGGGAAAGTAGAAGTCTTGGTTCTTGTTGATATCTGTGGTGTTTTCTCTGATATATATGGCAGCAACAAAATGATACTTAGTAAAAGAATTAAGAATAATAGGATTTTGTATGTATGTTTATTTTTGTATTTGGTAGACATGAAAATCTCTAATTCAAACGTCTATTGCGGTTGTAAATCTAAGTATGTATAGGGATCTATAGCACCTTCTTGAAAAGAAAGTACCTTTATGTTTGATGGTATATCTGCCTTTGTAAAAGATTTTCCTTTTTGTTCTCTAATTGCAGAAAATCGAAAACCGTCAGAAGAGTGTGCAAGCATGTTGCTAATATACCTAACGATTCCATCAGGTCTTTCATACTCATCCCATTCAACATAGACTATCCCAGGGATAACTGGATATGCCCACCCGTTTTCCATATTCATCCCCTGTACATTAATACCTTCCTTTAGAAGTCTAATCTGAACGCGTGCCAGTAATTCATGCTCTGGGGTTGGTGACGGAAAGGTATCCAAAGGCATATCTTTTGGTATTTCAGGGTAGGGACCAAAACCGTAGGGTGAAACAGGTATATCCTGGTTAGTCTCTCCATCCAGAGAACCTACCGAGTATAGTATATCTGAATCAGTCCCCGTGGCTACTTTATCATTTTGTAATGCTTTCATCTCTTGAGAAGTCATAGGATCCATACCGTTATTCCGTATATTTACATTTGTTCTGGTGATATTATTCGTTCCCGAGACGTTTACTCCTTCTGATGAGCGTGTCTTGTAACTTTCTTTCACCCTTCGTAAAGTTTGAATTGTTTTTTCCAGTTCGGTTTCAGTTGTTCTTCGGACGTGCCAACTATACAATTGTAAGCTGCTGATTATTACTGCACACAAAACGAAACCTATCTGTAGAACTCTACTTGTGAGTATTTCACGTAACATATTTTATTCTCGGTATTTCTGTTTGTACTTATGAGTTGTATAATGATTGAGATTTCTTCAATTATTAATATCAAATCTTCGGGTGTCTAAGGAATATCGGTATTTGATACCCTATAACCTTGATCTCTACATCAAATACCGATTTTTATAGAACATACTTAAGAAACCTGTCCTTTTATGGGACATCATCATCCTCAGGTTTTTCAAATTATTCCAAACATTACACACCCAAATTAGAACAATCAAGAAATCCTTACACTAAGTCTGATTTCTGATTTCTCACTGCTTGACAACCTAAGTTTCGTATAGTAGACTTACCGTTATGAAAATCGTAGTTGCACCAGATTCATTCAAAGGTAGTGTTACAGCATTAGAAGCAGCGAATGCAATTGAACAAGGACTCTACCGTGTGTTTCCAGATGCCATAATTGAGAAAATCCCTATGGCGGATGGTGGTGAAGGAACAGTCCAATCCCTTGTCGATGCAACCGGTGGACAGATTAGAACAGAACGCGTATTCGGCCCACTCGGAAATGAAGTTGAAGCTGAATTTGGTATACTATCAGATGGAAAAACTGCAGTCATTGAAATGGCATCTGCGTCTGGTCTTCCCCTCGTTCCACCTGATAAAAGGAATCCTTTAAGAACTACAACTTTTGGTACAGGACAACTTATTCATGCAGCCTTGGAATTTGGATGTAGACGACTCATCATCGGTATAGGTGGAAGTGCTACAAATGATGGTGGGGCTGGCATGGCTGAATCCCTCGGCATTAGATTTCTTAAGGCAGATGGAAACCCAATTAAACGGGGTGGAGGGGGTTTAGCGGAATTAAAGTCAATAGATATTACAGATTTACACTCGGCAATTTTGGAGACGGAAACAATTGTCGCATGTGATGTTAACAATCCTCTGACTGGTCCAGACGGTGCATCACATGTCTATGGAACGCAAAAAGGCGCGACTCCTGAAATGGTGAATACCCTTGATGCCAATCTTGCACACTATGATGCGATTCTAACACGGACACTCGGTAAATCCTTTAATAATGTGCCTGGTGCTGGTGCCGCTGGAGGATTAGGCGCGGGATTAATGGCGTTTCTCAATGCTGAATTAAAACTCGGTATTGATATTATGATTGATGCTGTCAATCTAAGAGAACGGATGAAAGATGCAACTCTCGTCATTACGGGTGAAGGACAATTAGATTTTCAGACTGCCTTTGGCAAAACACCTGTAGGTGTAGCAAAAGTAGCCAAAACCTATGACATTCCCGTTATAGCAATTGCTGGTAGTATCGGTGAAGGTGCAAAAAACGTATATGCGGAAGGCATTGATGCTATGTTAGGAATTGCTCAAACACCTATGTCGCTTGCAGATGCGGTATCTGATGCAGTACTTTTAATAGCCGACACTGCCGAACAAGCTGCCCGTCTACTTTCAATTGGTGATATTAATTCTAAGTAGTCTGCCGAAGTCAAGTATAAAGTCGTCATCTGACGCGATACCAAATCTGACACCGAAAGTTAACTAAAGACCAATAAACAAATTCAATTTTTAACTCTTAGCAATCATTGACAGTAGGGTGTGTAAAGTATTTGGCACTAAACATTATGCTGCTATTGCATCTGGATACCAATGATTATCCCAAGTATCATTCTTTAGCATACATCTCAACTCCAGTATGGAAATGAGACCTCGTCTGTCCATCTCATTGAACTTCCTCTGCATCTTTGAGCAACCCTATGTATAACAAGGAGTTTACAAGCGCTTTCAATCACGCTACTCGTAAGCTGATACCCTTTCTCTCTAAACTCTTGATACCGCATACGCAACGCATGTTTTTCAAAATATCTTGCTTCCCTATCTAATATCTCCCTAACTTCAAGATCCTCTGTCTCAAAGCGCGAATATGTACCACCAAGTCACTGATCTTTCCTCAAAAAGAAGAGGTACTGTCTCTTGTACCTAAGCCTCTATCTGGCTTGAAAAAACAGACGAACTTTTTCAGACTCAGGATCCTTCTCCGAAATCGTTTCCTTGACTTTTTTTGGTAAGTCTAACTTGAAGGTTTCACCGGCTGTTTCGTTTTTTTATATGACTCTTGCGCGGTACTTTGGGTTTTGCTTTCCACTTATACCGAACCATGGAATGAACAGCAGTATATTTCATTTTCACATCAAATGTTTTTTCAATATAGTCTACTATCTGCTGATAACTGGAAAAACCATCAGGTTTTTTGAGTTCAGCAAGCAAGATTTCTTGTTGTTCTTCGGTAAGTTGAGCAGGACGCCCGGGGGAATAATTCCGTGCTAAAAGTGCTTCAAGTCCACCAGATGCGTATGTTTGGAACCAATGACCAACGGTTTTCCGATCAACCCCTATTTTCGCAGCGATTTCCTTACGATTTAGCTTTTTCTCACTACAAAATAGGTATAGTGCTTTCAATCTTTTCTTTTGATAACTGATTGATGTTTTTCTCATCATTTTTTTCAAATCGAAAACACTTTCTGTAATCTGTGAGGGTTTTAACATAATTAATATACATCCTATCAACTATAAATTTGTAATAAAATATACCAGAAAAGAAAAAATAATAAAAGCGAAAATATTAACTGGAAATGGTATTATATTGTAAACCAACCGATATTCCTACTCTTATAGTTTGCAATCTGCACTCTTCCCCAAGATTGATTATAATTCACAGATATGATACGCTAAAATAGGTTTCTAAACCTATCCTACAGAAATTAAACATCTACATGAAGAACACATTTTTTTCTATTGTAATACCACTTTTAATACTGTGTACTGTCTACTTTCCCAATAAAGCTGCAGGTGAGATTAGGTTTGTCGATGTTACTCAAAAGGCAGGTATTCATTTTAAACATTCCGGTGGTATTGATTTGCGTGTAGTTCCCGCGCTTGTTGGATCAGGCGCAGCATGGTGTGACTATAATAACGATGGCACATTGGATCTCTATATTGTAAATAGCACTGCTGTAAGACCTGATCCAGAGACAATTCTACCAAAGAATGTCCTTTATCGGAACAACGGAGATGGAACATTCACCGATGTGACAGATGTAGCAGGTGTTGGGGATACTGGCTGGGGAATGGGATGTGCTTTTGCTGATTATGACAATGATGGGGATGCTGATCTTTATGTAACAAACTATAAAGCGAATGTATTCTATCTAAACAAAGGGGATGGAACATTTAAAAGGTTTACATCAGGAGCAGGAGGTATCGGACACACAGGTTTCGGATCAGGTATCTCTTGGGGGGACTATAACAATGATGGGTTTCTTGAACTTTACATAGGTAATTATATTGAGTATACCAAAGTTCCTCAAGGAGATGAAGTATTTTTTCCATACGATTTCTTCGGACAAACCAATGTGCTCTATCTCAACAAAGGGGATGGAGGATTTATTGATGTAACTAATGTTTCGAAGATAAACGGTGGATTTCATTTGACACTTGGTGTTGCTGCAGCAGACTATGATGACGATGGTGATTTAGATATTTACCTTGCCAACGATAGTGATCAGAATATCCTCTACCGTAATGATGGTGAGATGACATTTATGAATACCAATCAACCGGATGCAAGAAGTCATACCGGGGATATCCGCGGAGGCATGGGGATTGCATGGGGTGATTATGACAATGATGGTGTGTTAGACCTATTTGTGACAAATTGGCTTGATGAGAACAACATACTGTATAAGAACAATGGAGATGGCACTTTCACAGATGTTTCTGCTCGAAGTGGTGTTTTTGAATCTGGACTGGGAAAAACATGTTGGGGTGCTGTGTTCTTTGATATGGATAATGATACAGACTTGGATCTTTTTTTCTCAGCTGGACACATTGATCCAGCAACATGGGAAGACCATGGACAACCTGATGTACTCTTACGCAATAATGGAAATGGCACTTTTACAGATATTTCTGAAAATGTTGGTCTTAGAGAATTCAATTCTCCCGGAGTTGGTAGAGGTGTCGCTGCTGCAGATTATGATGCAGATGGTGATGTAGATCTGTTTGTTGTCAATAGCGGTGAAAAACCGAGACTCATCCGTAATGATAGTAAAAATAAGCACAACTGGATCCATATCCATACGATTGGTGTTGAGAGTAATCGTGATGGAATTGGAACGCGTATCAAACTAATAACTGGAGATATAGAGCAAATTCGTGAAGTTACCGCTGGGAGTAGTTACCTGTCACAAAACAGTTCAGAGCTGGAATTTGGTCTTGGAAACCACAACATAGTTAATAAAATTATTATTCAATGGTCCAGTGGAATTGTGCAGACTTTGCATAATATCCCTGTCAATCAGAAACTTGTTGTGATGGAGAAACGGGACTGATGGAATTTTGTATCTTTTAAGATTGTCGATAAACAGATTAAAAAAATTGAATTTTATTTTAAATTCTCGTATAATTATCCCAAATTCAAAGGATATTCCTTTGGTTTATTACAGATTATTTTATAATCGCTGTCATGGAGGAAATAATGAAACGATTATTCTTTATTATTTTGTGTCTTGTATTTGCAGCAGGATTTGTTCTTGATGGGATACCAGCCAAAAAAGAGATCCGTGTGTGGGGTGGTAAAGCCAATGATTTTACCGATTCAGACGGTAACGTTTGGTATGGTGGTCAAAAAGAAAAACAGGAATGGGGTGGTTGGATTGAAAAGTTGCCGCGAACAGCAGAAGTGAGAACTCTCACGGCTGATGCTAAGAAATTAGCTAAAGAAGAAGGCTATGACGAAGATCTATTCTATGCTGTGAGTTGGGCTGCATTCCCCGATGTGGTCAAGGTTGATCTTAACACGGGTAAAGGTGTTTTTGATGTAACCTATCTTGTCGGTGAACACTGGTCCCCAAACAATCGTGGTTTTGATATTATGATTGAAGATGAGATTGTTGAAGCACTCTACGTCACACCTGGAAAGGATGAGATAGATATTAAAAGATATGAGGCTATAGAGGTTAAGGATACCGTGATGAGTCTTGTATTTGCTGGAAATGCGAAGACTGGTAAGGGTGATCTCAATGCAATGTTTAGTGGAATCGAAGTAGTTCCCTCACAATTAGCGGTCGATCCTAAACAGAAATTAACTACAATATGGGGTACTCTCAAGGAAAACCGTCGAGACTAAAACTAACGGAGGATATATGAAGTCATTAAGTATTATAACACTCATACTTTTTATGGGTGTGTTTGCAGTTCCGTGTTTATTATCAGCAGAAGAATTTCGAGTTTGGGGTGGTAAGACAGATGATTACACCGATACGAAAGGCCGTGTATGGCGCGGTGCACAACAGACTGACCAATCTTGGGGTGGATGGATTGAAGCTGCTCCACGTACTGCAGAAGTCAAGGAATTAACAGCTGACGCACAAGCACAGGCTGAAGAGGCTGGTTACGATGCTGAACTGTTCTACGCTGTCAGTTGGGCAGCATTTCCTGCGACTGTGAAGTATCAATTCAAAACAGGTAATGGTCAATTTGATGTCACATATCTTGTCGGTGAACACTGGTCTCCAAGCAATCGCGGTTTTGATATAATTATTGAAGGTAAAATTGTCGAGCCACTCTATGTAACACCTGGTCGTCACGAGATTGATATTAAGAAGTATAATGCTATTCAAGTATCTGATGGTACACTTGATTTCGATTTTGCTGGTAATGCAGAAACCGGTGCAGGTGATCTCAATGCAATGTTCAGTGCACTTGAGGCTGTTGAGAGTACAACGACAGCAGTAGATCCTAAAGCTAAGTTAGCAACTACATGGGGTTCGCTGAAAAATACTCGTTAATCGTATAGTTTTTATACAATAAAAAGCCTTCGACATACATTGTCGAAGGCTTTTTCATTTCAATTATATTTTCTACTATAAGAGTGTTTATCGCTTCTGAGTAAATCGCTACAAATTGGATATTTACAATTTTTCTCTTAACATATCCATCAATCCGTCTGGTGGATCGAAAGGTAGTTCTATTACTTCATTCGTAATACCACTATAATAGATCCCTAACAGCAGGTTGAATTCTGCGAGCGACTGTTTTAGATGTGTTGGATGTACTTTGTTTTCATCGTCAAGCCAATCAAAAACAGCCTCGGTAAGGTTACCTTGTGCTTTAACATCTTGCTCACCATAACTAAGTGGACCACCTTCGTACCCACCATCTCGTGTAGAACGTTCCCAACTACTGAAACGCCAATGAACAAAGCCATCTGTGCCAATTACGAAAACGCGTTTATGGAAGAAAACAGTCTGATCATCTGAAGCAGAGGGTGCAATGGCTGTTCCGAAAGCAACAGATACATGTAATCCGTTCTCATACTGAACTCTGGCTGCAGCATATTGTGGAGACGGTTGAGCCGAATCTAATTGTGCACCACCCGAAACTTGTCCGAGCACACGCACAGGTCGTGAATTATCAATGTAGGATGATACCAACTGGAGCACATGGGGTCCCTGGTCAACGGGTGTGCTTCTTGCACTGGCATCAATGAATTTTATCTCGCCAATTCTTCCTTCAGCCACATCCTTCTTTAGTTCAAGATTTTGTGGATGAAAGTTCAGTTGTGTGTTCACCACAAACTTTGTTTTCGTCTCTTCCGCTAATCCGGCAATTTGTCTCCAATCTTCACTTTCCACAGCAATAGGTTTCTCAACAATCGCTGCAGGAACACCAGCATCGGATGCTTGTTTCATCAGTGGATAGCGTATCCGTTCGTTACTCCCCCGCAAGACAGGTGCGGTAACAATATGAAGAACATCGGGTTTTTCTTTTTCAAGCATCTCATCTAAGTCTGTATAACGTGCAGATATTCCGAAATCATCTCCGAACCTATTGAGTAATTCTTGGTTCATATCACAAACTGCTGAGAGTTTACCGTTTTTTACAAAGCGATATGCATCAGCATGTGAGTGTGCTCTTCCACCACATCCTAACATCGCTGTTTTATACATAGAAATGTCTCCTAAAATAATTTATCAATCTCTGAAAAATAAATGGAAGCCAACAGGGTAATGGTTGTTAGCAGTTATAATTTCTCACGGAGCATGTCAATAATTCCATCAGGTGGTTCAAACGGCAGTTCAATTATTTCGTTCGTAACCCCGCTATAATAAATACCAAGGAGTAGATTGAACTCAGCGAGGGACTGCTTGAGATGTGTGGGATGTACGTTCTTCTCATCATCAAGCCAATCGAAAACAGCTTCCGTGAGATTCCCTTGTGCTTTAACATCCTGCTCACCATAATCAAGTGGACCACTCTCGTAACCACCATCTTGTGTGGAACGTTCCCAACTGCTAAATCGCCAGTGTACAAACCCTTTTGTTCCTACGACAAAGACGCGTTTGTGTGTGTGGTTCCCCATATCCGGTTCTTTAGGCACTTTCTGCCCTATACTTGCTCCGAATGCCAGAGAGACATGCAGACCGTTTGCATATATAACTTGTGCTGCAGCATGCATGGGTGAAGGTTGCGTAGAATCCAGATCTTGACCTCCAGAAATCTGTCCCAGTACACGTGTTGGACGTGAGTTGTCAATGTAGGACGAAACAAGTTGCAACACATGCGGTGCTTGATCTACTGGTGTGCTTCGAGCACTGGCATCAATAAACTTAATTTCACCAATTCTGCCTTCAGCGACATCCTTCTTCAATTCGAGATTCTGTGGATGAAAGTTGAGCTGTGTGTTAACGACGAACTTGGTTTGTGTTTCGTCTGCTAAACCTGCAAGCTGCTTCCAATCTTCACTTTCAACAGCAATAGGTTTTTCTACGATTGCAGCTGGCACATTATGGTCTGAAGCTTGTTTCATCAGAGAATAACGGATCCGTTGATTTGTGCCCCGCAATACTGGTGCCGTGACGATGTGGAGAACATCCGGTTTCTCCTTTTCAAGCATCTCATCCAGATTGGTGTATCGTGCCGAAATGCCAAAGTCATCACCGAAACTCTTTAGTAATTCTTCATTCATATCGCAGATTGCTGAAAGTTTACCGTTTTTAACGAAACGATATGCATCAGCATGTGCACGGGCACGACCACCGCACCCTAACATAGCTGTTTTATACACAGTAATGTCTCCTTTGGTGTCCTTGTCTCAAGTAGTCCTAAAATTGGCGTAGAAGACTTTATGCACGTCCCTACGCCACTTATCCATTTACAATTTCTCTTTGAGGGATCCCATTAAACCATCTGGTGGATCAAAGGGAAGATCAATAATTTCGTTAGTAATACCGCTATAGTATATACCTAAAAGTAGATTGAACTCAGCCAGAGATTGTTTGAGATGGGTCGGATGTACCTTGTTTTCATCATCTAACCAGTCAAAGGCTGCCTCTGTTAGGTTGCCCTGTGCCTGAATATCTTGTTCCCCATAGTTGAGGGGTCCACCCTCATAACCGCCATCATATGTGGATCGTTCCCAACTGCTAAAACGCCAATGAACAAATCCTTTTGTACCCACAACAAATACTCGTTTATGTGTAACTGTACCTCCACCTTCAGATGCCAAAGTTCCCATACCTGTACCAAAAGCAAGTGAAACATGAAGTCCATTATCATAGATTGCTTGTGCGGCAGCATGCATCGGAGATGGTTGTGCTGAATCTAATTGTTCTTTGCCTGAGATTTGCCCTAACACACGCACGGGCCGTGAGTTGTCAATATATGAGGATACCAGCTGCAATACATGTGGCGCTTGGTCTACTGGTGTACTTCTGGCACTGGCATCAATAAACTTAATTTCCCCTATCTTACCATCTGCAACATCTTGTTTTAATTCAAGGTTTTTTGGATGGAAATTAAGCTGTGTATTGACAATAAACTTCGTGCTTGTCTCTTCAGCTAATCCTGCGATCTGTTTCCAATCCTCACTTTCAACAGCAATAGGTTTTTCCACTATAGCGGCAGGCACCTTATGGTCTGATGCTTGCTTCATCAGCGAATAACGGATTCGTTGATTAGTTCCGCGTAATACCGGGGCAGTAACAATATGCAGAAGGTCCGGTTTCTCCTTTTCAAGCATCTCATCGAAATCAGTATATCGGGCAGATACATCAAAGTCATCACCGAACTTATTGAGTAATTCTTCGTTCATATCACAGATGGCACCGATTTTTCCACCATTTACGAACCTGTAAGCACTTGCATGGGCACGTGCACGACCACCACAGCCTAAAAATGCACTTTTATACATGAATATGTCTCCTTTGCAGAAAGAATATAATAAATAGCGGTAGTGGCAATAATGTTCGCTGCTACCGCTAAATCTAAATGTTGAATGATTTTAACTCAATTTACAATTTTTCTCTAAGTATATCCATTAATCCATTTGGAGGATCAAACGGAAGATCAATCATTTCATTCGTAATTCCACTGTAATACATTCCTAATAATAGATTAAATTCAGCGAGTGATTGTTTTAGATGTGTTGGGTGTTCCTTTTTCTCATCATCAAGCCAATCAAAGACTGCCTCAGTAAGGTTGCCTTGTGCGAGTACATCCTGTTCCCCATAGCTGAGTGGTCCGCCTTCGTACCCAGCATCATGCGTAGAACGTTCCCAACTGCTAAAACGCCAATGTATAAAACCTTTTGTTCCAACTACAAACACCCGTTTATGGCAATAAATCCCTTGATCATCGGATGCCATTGTACCCATACCTTGCCCAAATGCTAAAGATACGTGTAGACCATTTTCATAGATGACTTGTGCGGCAGCATGCATAGGGGAGGGTTGTGCTGAATCCAGATGGTCTCTGCCAGCAATCTGCCCCAAAACCCGTTCTGGTCGTGTGTTGTCTATGTAAGATGATACCAACTGAAGGACATGTGGACCTTGGTCAACTGGAGTGCTTCTGGCACTGGCATCAATAAACTTGATGTCGCCAATTTTCCCATCAGCTACATCGCGTTTGAGTTCAAGGTTTTTTGGATGGAAATTGAGTTGTGTATTGACGACAAATTTGGTTTTTGTCTCTTCAGCTAATCCTGCGATCTGTTTCCAATCCTCACTTTCAACTGCGATAGGTTTTTCAATAATCGCTGCTGGCACTCCATGGTCAGATGCCTGTTTCATTAAGGAATACCGAATTCGTTCATTGGAACCACGAAGTACTGGTGCAGTCACAATGTGGAGTACATCCGGTTTCTCTTTTTCGAGCATCTCGTCTAAGTCTGTATAACGTGAAGAAATATCAAAGTCATCACCGAACTTATTGAGCAGTTCTTTGTTCATATCGCAGATTGCTGCGATTTTGCCACCTTTAACATGGCGATAAGCGTTTGCATGTCCTCGGGCGCGTCCTCCGCACCCTAACATTGCACTTTTATACATGAATATGTCTCCTCAAATGTCAATTAAAATAGCACACCAGCAACGCATCAGAACGTAGAGTGGGCAAAGGCTGTATCCCTTACCTCACACCACAAAGTCATTTTAAATTACAACTCCTATCTAAGGAGTCCATTAAACCATTGGGTGGTTCAAACGGAAGTTCTATAATCTTATTTGTTATCCCACTATAGTACATTCCTAAGATTAGGTTAGACTCCACGAGGGACTGCTTGAGATGGGTAGGATGGACATTTGTCTCATCGTCTAACCAATCAAAAATGGCTTCGGTGAAGTTAGCCTGTGCGACGGCATCCTGTTCTCCATAGTTAAGCGGACCACCCTCATAACCCCCATCCTGTGTGGATCGTGCCCAACTGTTGAAACGCCAATGCACGAAACCCTTCGTTCCAACAACAAATACACGTTTGTGTCCGTAGACACCCGGATCATCAGATACCATTTGTCCAAACTCTGATCCAAATGCAATAGAAACGTGGACGCCATTTTCATACAAAACATGGCCGACTGCATGCAAGGGCCCCGGATGGCCGGGAGCAGAATTAACATTCTCTCTTCCAGAGATTTGGCCAAGAACACGTATTGGATGTGAGTTGTCAATGTAGGAAGACACTAACTGTAGTATATGTCCACCCTGTTCGGCGGCTCTACTACGTGCACTGGCATCAATAAACCTAATCTCGCCGATCCGTCCTTCTGCGACATCTCTTTTTAACTCCAGATTTTTCGGATGGAAGTCGAGTTGTGTGTTGACGACGAATTTGGTTTTTGTCTCTTCTGCTAACCCAGCAATTTGCTTCCAATCCTCACCTTCAATAGCAACAGGTTTTTCAACAACCGCCGCTGGTACACCGTGATTGGATGCCTGTTTCATCAACGGATAACGGATACGTTCGTTGCTGCTTGGAATCACGGGAGTTGTGACGATGTGGAGGACATCGGGATTTTCTTTTTTAAGCATCTCGTTCAAGTTGGTGTAACGCGAAGAGATACCGAATTCATCCCCGAATTTATTGAGGCGTTCTTTGTGCATGTCGCAGATTGCGGTAAGTTTACCACGTTTGACAAAACGATACGCATCTGCATGTCCACGTGCTCGTCCACCGCACCCTAACATCGCACTTTTATACATGTATTTTCTCTTAAATCAGGAATGTATTTACTTGCAATTGCGTTTGCAAATTCGGAAATTTTGTTCAACAATTCGTGTTGATAGACTAACAGATAGAGGTATATTTGTCAAATATAAACCTTCTCTCCACTCTTGGCACTATCGTAAAACGCATCCAATATCTTCATATAGGTATAGGCGTTCTCTGCAGAAACATCCGGTTCAACCTCACCTGCAATTGCCATAGCAAAATGGTTGAGTTCATAGTAAAAAACAGGCACATCTTCTGGTATCTCACCATGATCAATTTCATTCGGCTCTTGACATGTCTCTCGCACATATTCCCCATCCTTGAAACGAGAGATACCACCGTTCGTGATTGCCCCAGTTGTTCCATAGAATTCTACAATATCTCCTGATTCTGTATGCCCCATCCGAGTACAATCAATCTGAATTGTTTTTCCACCTTCACATCCAAGGATACCAGAAAAATAATCTTCGGCTGCACCTTCTGGACCATCATACTTTGGATAGAGGACATGCTTCACACCGAATGCCCACTCCGGTTTTGGACATCCCATCCACCACCATGTTAGGTTGAGCTCGTGTGAAAAGTGTTGTCCTAATGAACCACCCTTCTGTCCATACACATGTAACCACCGATTATTCGTATCAAGTGGTGGTAAGAAATTGAATTTCCCAAAAACGCGTGCATGGTATGGTTCTCCTATTGCACCTTTTGCTATTGCATTTCGAATTTGACGGTTAATCGGAAAATGTCGCATAAAATAGCAGAATTGTAGCGTTTTTTCAGCTTTTTGTGCAGCTTGTTCCATCTCCAATATCTCAGGTGCTCGGAGTGCATGTGGTTTTTGTACTAAGACATGCTTTCCAGCAGCAAGTGTATCCAAGACCTGCTGTAGCCGAACATCTGGAGAGGTGGCAAGATAAACAGCATCAACGGCTGAATCATTTAGAAGTTCTTTATAATCTGCATATCGATTTGGAACAGAGTGTTCATCTCCTGCTTCTTCTCTACGGGTAGGATCACGTTCTGCTAATGCGATGACGTTAAGACGAGAAGTGGCATTGGCAGAAGCGATTGCTTGACGTCCTGCCCATCCGCATCCAACGACACCGACTTGAATGAGTTGTTCTGACATAAGAGTTTCTCCGATATTTCTTTGGTATTATGGTGTTTAAATTATGAGATCTATCCAAATCAATCAACTGCTTTAGTATGTGGAAAGGTTATTTACCCTTCCTACATATTACGGTTCCACGACTTTGTAATGTTCAACCTGCCCGTTTTGGATCACTTGAATTGCAAGGCTTTTGACAGGGTGGCGGTTCTTATCGTAATGCGATATGGTTGTCGCCCCTTTGTAGCCACTGACTGCAGCGAACGCATCCCGAACTGCAACGCGGTCAAGTGAACCTGCTGTATCTATCGCACGTGCCAAGAGTCGCATCGCATCGTAGCCCGACGCAGCGATGCCATCCGGTGGACTTCCGAAAAGTGCCGTGTACCCTTGGACAAATTCCTGAACATCTGGGTCTGGTGTTGCTACTGAGAAATTCGTTGGGTAATAACAGTCGTCCAACACACTGTTATCGTCTAAGATGCTGAGGAAGCGTTCACGATCATCCCATGCACTGCCACCAAGGAAGGGTACTGTGATGCCGATACTTCGTGCTTCATTTATCAACAGCGGTACTTCTGGCTGAAAAGCGGGACAGAAGATTACGTCAGGGGTAGTCCCGTGAATTTCTGTGAGTAGGTTTGTGAAGGTGGTATCGCCAGCAGAATAGGTACCGCTGTGAACGATCTCTCCACCGATTACTTGAAAAGCCTCCTCAAACGCCAGTACAAGGTCGTTAGAATAGACATCGCCCTCTTCGTGAATTGTTGCCGCCGTCGTGGCCCCGAGTTCGTCAGGATTCATAGCAAAACTCGCCATCACTTGTCCTTGAAATGGGTTAGGCACTGTAATGAGAAAAATATAATCTCCGACAGCTGGCACGTTTGAACCACTGGAACCCGGAAGCATCAACCGTTTTGCTTGTTGGGCAATCGGACCGACTTCCACAGCATTAGTAGAGTAAATCGGTCCTAAAAGCGCGAAGACATCCTCAACATCAATTAGCTCTTTCGCTGCGCTGACACTGGCTTCCGGCGTTGGAGGGGCAGTTGCCAAAGGTTGATTGTCTCTACTGATAAATTCTACCTGCCTACCGAGTACTCCACCCTTTTCATTAATTTGAGCACGGGCTGTTTCAGCACCTTGGCTAAAGGTTGTAAAAGTATTCGACGGTTGAATCACACCGATTTTAAGTGTTTTCTCCAGCGAAGGTACAGTTGTATCTGGTGTGATCATCTGATCTATTTTTTCACAACCAGATATTAACATACTAAGTATTACAAGATGAAAAATTGATGTGGAAATAAGGTGTTTTTTGTTCATTATTGTTATGTTCCTTCTATAGTAAAATACTTGAATAAAATGTAGTATTATGATAACGTGTCCTTAACCCTAAGGACTTTTGATAACAATAACAGATTCCATTGAACTTGTCAAACTATTGTCTTCTTACATGCATATCTGGCTGACCTTAATTGCAAAATACACCTGAACCTTATAGATATGAAAATGTCTCTACTCCGTTCATTCTAATGTCCGAAAGGAGTTAATCCATGGAACTCGGTTTTTTTACAATGCCTTTACATCCACCAGGAAGTGACACCACAAAAACACTTGATGACGATCTCGAACAGATGGTAGTCCTTGACAAAATGGGTTACAAGGAAGCCTATGTCGGAGAACACTTTACCTTCACATGGGAAAACATTCCATCACCCGATCTTTTTATTGCCAAAGCACTTGCCATGACAGAAAATATTACTTTTGGAACAGGAATAACGTGCATGCCGATCCATAATCCGGCAGTTGTGGCGCATCGGATCGCACAGTTAGACCATCTTGCACATGGACGGTTTCATTGGGGAGTCGGTTCAAGTTCCACACCGAGTGATGCAGAAATGTTTATGGCAGGAGAGGATAGAAGGAAGGCAACACGAGAAGGAATTGATGCTGTCTTAAAAATATGGACAGACCCAGAACCGGGACATTATAAGAGTGATTTTTGGGAATTTAAAATCCCTGATGGACATCCAGATATAGTAAGTATACACATGAAACCTTACCAAAAACCGCATCCCCCAATCGCACTTGCAGGTTCTTCCACCAAATCCGACACTCTCATTTTTGCAGGAGAACGCGGATGGATACCGATGAGTATTAATCTCGCTCCTGTTTCTGTCATCAAAACACATTGGGATGCTGTTGAAGAAGGGGCAGAGAAGACTGGACAAAAACCATCTCGATCTACCTGGCGAATTGCTCGGGAAGTCTATGTTGCTGACACAAATGAACAGGCGCGTAAGGAGGCAATTGAAGGGACACTTGGTCGAGATTTCCGAGATTACTGGTTCCGTCTGTGGGGATGGGAAAAATTCAAGATGAAGGACGATATTCCAGATGTAGAAACCTGTCTTGAGAACTTATTGGATACACTTTGGATTGTGGGGAGTCCGGACCATGTTGCCAATCGTTTACGTCAACTCTATGATGATGTTGGAGGTTTTGGTGTTCTATTGGCTATGGGGCATGAATGGGAACCGAAGGAACAGTGGCTTCATTCTATGGAACTCCTAAAGAATGAGGTTATGCCCCAACTTACGGATTTGGGATAATTATCGATATGTAAGGAGCATTTCTTGAATACTCAATTCTCGGCAGGTGCAGCTGAAACAACAATTACATCTATTAAGGACAATCCAGATGTATATGCGGAAATATACGCTCGTGTATTGGTGCTTTCAGATAATTACATTCAACTCGCAATTGTTACAGTTGACTTTGGACAATTCCCCCTACAATATAACAAAGTTCTTCTTGATGCCATTGAACAAAAGACAAATATACCTACAGAACATATAATTATCAACTGCAGTCATACCCACAATGCTCCAGGTGTTGATGGCAGATGGATAACTGAAGAATCTGAGGTATGGTTAGCGACTTGTCTTTCTGATCTGGTGAAGAAGGCAGTCGACTCGCTTGAACCTGCGACATTATGTGTCGGACGCGCCCCCGTTCAAATTGGTTACAACAGACGATTGATGCGTGAAGATGGCTATATTACAATGGCACCCAATCCAGAAGGTGCTGTTGTACCATGGGTTGATGTTTTGGGAGTTTACGATTCATTTGGAAGAATCATAGCGGTTCTATTCTCACATGCAGCCCATCCAGTGATTGTCCACTGGTCCAGTGAAGAGATTGGAGCAGATTTTCCTGGCTATGCTGTTGAGCATCTTCGCAATTTCTTAGATTTGAAGATGGAAAGTGTTCTGTTATTTGCTCAAGGATGTGCTGCAAACATCAACGGTTATCCGTTGCGAGGTGGTTTTGAAGCGTGTGATGTTGCTGGATTTTCTCTTGCGTTTGCAGCATATCAGGCATTAAAGACTGCAGAAGTAATACCAGCGGCACCGTTAAAGGCACAATCCGTCATGGTGAATTTACCCTTCCAAGATCCACCATCTATAGCAGAGTGTGAGCAACTTATAGAAGAACATCCGGATGATAACCGATATGGAGCATTATTAGAAGTCGCTAAAAGTGATGAAAAACCTTTACTTCCCTTCCCAATGAGTGTATTTGCTATCGGTAAGTCATTTTGCATTCTGTCAGTTTCACATGAACTCTTTGCAGAATATCAACTTTTCGTAGACGAGAGTTCTCCCTTTAAACATACCTTCATGTTTGGATATACAAATGGAAGTGAAGTTTATATCGCAACGAAAAAGGATTATGAACTGGGGTTAAAGGGTGGTTATGAAGCAGGTCCACGAAATCATGCACTGGGTGGACCTTATAGGTTGGCGTTACGTCCATCAGTAGAAGCACAGATACGATCAGAAATTACTGCACTATTAGGTGAATTGAAAAACTTATAAACGGTACTCCCATCCTACCAGCATCACAGTTTAATTTTAAGAAGGATTCCTCCATAGTCTCATATCATTCTAATCCGTGCGGTGTAAAAATCAAGGTGTTTAGAAGTAAAATCTACCTTATACAGTCTAATTGACAATTTTACGATGAAAATGAGTGAAATCGAAATTAAAAATAAGTATTTAACTTTGCCCGAGCGTTTAAGATACCTTCAATTATTGGTTGAGATGTATCCACTTTCAAACCCAGATAAATTAACATAATCTCATCGGTGTAACCAACCCGTTCTATTTCCTTACATATTGCTGGAAAATCCATTTCTGGACCCCAGAACGGTTCACTGCTTGTTTTTGAATCCACTCCACAATTGAAATAGACACTTGAAAGCCTTTCGGACAATGTTTGTAAGGCTGTTACAGGATCGTCTCCAGCCTTGTGGAAATGGAATGGACTATAGTAAAAAGTAAAACTATCTGATGGTATGGCATCAAGAAGTTGTTTTGTACGTTCAAGGTTGTATGCCAAACTTCCCTCATGTGCATATAGTGCAAGGGTTAGGTTTCGATTCTCTGCTTCTGTAGTAACAGTATTGAGAAGATCAATAATTTTGTCAATTTCACCAGTTGATGCATCTTCTTTACCCCCACTGGCAATGCTAACTATCGGAATAGAAAGTCTTTGTGCTGTGTCAAGTATTGAGACCAACGATTCAAGTCCGTCTTGTGAATCAACAGCCACCGTGCTTAGTAATGATTTAAACTTCACACCCGTTTTTTCATGAAATTCGATAAGTGTATCAGTTTCCACTTCCGAATAATGTGTTTGTGCGAGTTCAATGGCGGTGATACCACCCTTGGATAATCCATCAATAAATGCTGATAATGGGTAGGGAGAAAATGGAAGTGTGCTTGCACAATATGTTCTCATAATCTACTCCGATTGGATCAAACTGTTTAGGATGGTACATAATTATTCAATGTACTATCACAAAATCCTATAAAAGGCTATTGAAGAATTGACGAGTTGAAGGTTAGCAGACAGTTGCATGTAAAATCTGTAATACTTCTGAAGAGTCATGCTGACATCTGTCTGCTAATGGTTAATTACTATTTTCCCATAGCCTTTAGTGCTTTCAGACACCGTTCAACCGCTTCCAATGGTGGGTAGGCATCGCTTTCATATTCAACAATATACCACTTTGTTCCACCCGTTGTTTCACATATATGGAATATCTCAGACCACGGCACACTATCTTCACCGATGATAGGACGGAATGCGTTATGTCCATCATCTTCATTTTCTGGGATAGTATATGGTTTTAAGTGTACGGTTCCACCGCGCCCGGGATACTTTTTAAGTATTTCGACAAGATCCGCGCCCCCAGACATTGCATTCCCCATGTCCAGTTGCATTACAACCCCTTCGTTTGTATTTCCAAAGAACGTATCCCATGGGATTTCTCCATCCAACGGAGTGAATTCAACATGGTGGTTATGGTAGCCTGTTACCATATCGTGTGGAGCCAGTTTATCTGCCAGATCATTAAAGAAATCAGCTAATTTCAACCAATCTGCACGAGATTGACGAAGTTCTCCAGGAATACCTGGTATAATTATATATTGGTTTTCCAGAATTTTGTTGAATTCAATAGTATCCTCCAGAGCATCTTCTTGCACCATATTAAAGGGTGTATGCCACCCACAACAGACTAAATCGAATTCGTCCAGATATCCTTTCAATTCTTCTGCTGAATGCTGTGGTGGACCTGCGAATTCCACACCTTCATATCCCATTTTTGCCACGGCTTTTATAGTGCCGCGTGCGTCTTCTGATAACTCATTTCGAACCGAATATAATTCTAAACCAATTGGTACTCTTGTCATAATTCACCTTTCATTTAAATTTCTGATAAAACATATCTTTCGTTTGCTTGTTAATGTAGAAGTAGGGTAACCAACCCTATAATTGTTGAACACCTATCGTGCAGTGTAATTTGGTGGTAGTGGACAACCGTTGGATGCCGTCTTATATATTGAAACCAATGCGACTCTTGCCAAACCGTGTATCAAGAATGCTGGTCCTATTTGTGAATCGTACCAGTCAATCCCTGATGCTCCATAAGGGAGGGTTTTTGGAAAATAGATGTCTAATGCTGTTTGTGAAAGTTTGGTTGCACCTTCTAACCATTTAAATTCATCGGTGATGTCGTATAGATCAGCAAGGAGTTCAAGTGCTAATCCTATATCTGATGCAGGAATTTTGAATTCTTCTGTTTTAACACGATCAACGCGAAAGTCCTCATCAAGATAGGTTACACCAATTGCACGGGCAAAATCCATGAATCTTTCATCCTTTGTTAATCTCCATCCACCAAGACACAACACACCTATACTGCATGAAGTTCCCGCGCCATAAACACTTCCCCAAACAGACATATTTTCCACCGCACGATCCGTAACGCTTTGGCATAAACTAACGAATACCCGCTCTTCAAGGTTGTGGGGTGCGTTGAAAAACCCGTCTATATAAACCGAACCGTATTGCATCATCTTATCTGCTAAGTCTGGCATGTATGTTTCAATTAACTCAGCAGATTCCAATAAGCTTATTCCCAACGAGAGAGTTTGTGTAGGAGCATTATTTCCATAAAAACGTTGATCCTCCTTAGGGGATCGACTTTCAATCAGAAGGAGTCCTTTTTCATCTCGTTTCTTCCACCAATATTCGAGGTAATTCTCTATCTGCTGCAATGTTTCAGGACGTTGGTTTTGTGTATAGGCGAACGATAAATCAAATATATAAAATCCTGAATGTCGAGGAAAATCACATGAACGTCCGCCACGTTCCAGTTGTGCGTCAACCTCAATATTTGCATGGCGGATGTATTCAAATCCTTCCCCGTCTGTCCAGTGATAATCCAGTCCATCCGCAAAACCTTGAATACATGATGGGTTATATTGATTTAACTTTACCCATAACCAGAGTGGAACCTGTCGAAGATGGTCATGTATTGCTGCGCCACCCTCGGGATTTCGTGAACACCCGACCCGTTCTTCTACTACCTGCCAAAATGAGTGTTCTCCCCAAGGAAACAAGCCTGTCGTTGTATCAGTACAATTTCTTGCAAAATGGTTTAAGTAGCGATCAACTGCATAAGCGTATGCGGGATTGGACTGGGTCTCAGCAAGTGCGATCATTGTCTGGAGTAAGGGTTCATCGTGAATTAGATTACAGCCGAGATGTGCACGATCCCCATCTCGTTGCCCCGGAATCTTAGTCGGTTTATCCATCAACATCTCACCTGTTTCAGGATTAAGAATAGATGGAAACAATCCTTTGTATTGGGTGCTACTTTCGATCATAAGATCAATTGCATTGCAGATTTTTGTGATTATTACTTCCGGGTTCATTGCCTGCTATTCCAGTAAGGTTGACTTAATCTTATAGTATCATAAGCATATTAATTAGGTCAAGTATTCGTTCTTAATAGGGTATGTAAAGTTATATCCCTCCTACAGAAGATTCTAATGCTTGAATTGACGCCTATAAGTTATACCATTTTCAGTTAATATTTTCGCTTTTAATATTTTTTCTTTTCTGGTATATTTTATTACAAATTTATAGTTGATAGGATGAATATTAATTATGTTATACCAAATATTAAATTTATTCTTCCTTTTGATATTTTTCTATTTCTGCTACACTTTTCCTAACTTTAGATCTCAAGGATGGAAATCCATGAATATCAAAACACCTCAGATTACAGAAAGTGTTTCAAAGTTGAAAAACTTGATTAGAAAATCATCAATAGGTTATCAAAAACAGAGACTGACAATACTATATCTATATCGCAGTGGTCAAGCTAAAACTCGTAAACAAGCAGCACAGATGATAGGGGTCCACCGAAAAACAGTTGGAGAGTGGTTAGCAACTTACGCATCCGGTGGACTTGACGCACTTTTGGAACGCGCTGATGAGTTTTCGAAGATTTATGCTTCGTCTTTGAATGTACTTGTTCTTGATAATGGTCGTTTTCATCCGTGTAAATCACTACAAATTCCTGACAATATAGTTTTTGTTTTTCTACCACCTTATAGTCCGGAGCTAAACCCTATAGAAAGACTTTGGCAAGACATCAAAGCCAAGTTGTTTGATAATGTGTTTACATCCATAGAAGAAATGCAGAACAAACTTAGCAATATATTGAGAAAATATACAGAAACAAAGATTGCGAGTATAACAAATGCTGAATATCTAACGAAAGTCGCAAACGGTATATAATTAATTAGAAATGGTATTATTCATGCCTATTTCAAACGTGGAGACGTGAAACTTAATCTTGGCAATCATAAAGATGCGATCGAAGACTACAGTAAAGCCATTAAACTAAACCCACAGGATGCCACAGCATATTACAACCGAGGAGTAGCGAAACAGAAACTGGGTGACTACAATGGTGCGATCGAGGATTATGATAAATCTATCAAACTAAACCCACAGGATGTTGCCCCCTACAATAATCGAGGGGCAGCAAAACGGAAACTTGGCGATTATGAAGGTGCAATAAGCGATTATGATAAAGCCATCAATCTAAATCCAGAGAATGCAGCAGCTTACAAGAATCGTGCACGCGCAAAAAAGGCACTTGGACAACATGATGCGGCAAAAGTAGATTTTGAAAAAGCGAAGAAACTTGATCCGGATATCGGAAAATAAGAGGTAAAATTATGGCAAGCACACGAGACACAGGCGAGATGGTCAATGGTAAAAAGCATGGGTATTGTATTACTTATTACGCTAACGGGTAAAGCGGAGCGAAGGTAACTACATTCGCAGGAGAACGGGGGCATTATGAAAATTGATTTAGACTATTGGATCGCCTGGGGATTGATTGCGATTTTTTTCGCGTTCCAGCTTTCAGGCGATGTATTGGCAGAAGCCGAAGAAGCCTCCGCACACCGCATAGCAGTAGCTATCCGAATTGAAGGCATACCTCCGAAGTTGGATGGCGTTTTAGATGACGACATTTGGAAAACTGCACCGCTCCACGAGGGTTTTCGTCAACGCGATCCCGATGAAGGTGAACCCGCATCTGAGCGCACTACGTTCCAAATCGCCTACGATGACGATACACTCTACTTTGGAATCATGTGCTATGACAGTGAACCTAAAAAAATAGATACGCAATTGATTAGACGTGACAATGTTTTTGTTGACTCAGATAAAGTCAATATTAACATTGATTCACACTACAACAGACAGAGTGCTTTTTGGTTTACTGTGCATCCTTCAGGCTCCGTGACAGACGGTATCATTTCCGATAATAAATATCCCGACAGGACATGGGATGGTGTTTGGGATGCCAAGACGCAAATTCACGCGGATGGTTGGTCAGTCGAATATAAAATCCCGTTTCATGTGCTGCGTTTTTCTCCAAAGGATGAATATGTATGGGGACTTCAAGTTAATCGGTATATTAGCAGAAAAAAAGAGGATGCCCATTGGCGATTGATTAAGAAAGATGAACCCGGCTGGGTTCCCCGTTTGGGATACCTAACCGGCATTAAAGATATCCATCCCTCCCGACATATTGAAATTGTGCCTTATGCCATGGGGAGAACAATTCTCAATAACGAAACAGATTTGTGGGGAAATATTGGCACTGATATCCAATATGGGATTAGCACCGGAACCACCCTTAACGCGACAATCAACCCTGATTTTGGACAGGTAGAAGCAGACCCTGCCAGTCTAAACCTCTCAGCTTATGAAGAGTTTTTTGAGGAACGGCGTCCCTTCTTTGTCGAAGGAGCGTCTATCTTTCAAACCAGTGGACATCGTTTTTTTTATTCACGCCGTATTGGACGGCGCCCCGGACATTTTGATATCCCGGCTGGTGCAGAGGAACTGAGCCGTCCTGAATCGACAACGATTCTCGGTGCTGCCAAAATTGTCGGCAGAACGCAAAACAACACTTCCTTTGGCATCATGGAGGCAGTTACCGCACCTGAATATGCCCAAATCACGAAAAGCGGCAATCGCAGTGAACATCTCATTGAGCCCTTGACGAACCATTTTGTAGGACGAATCAATCAAGACGTGTTACAGGGGAATTCACGTGTTGGGTTGATAACCACCGCAGTAAACCGTCAAAACTCCAATGCTGCTTATGTAGGTGGGTTTGATTGGGATTTGAAGTTTGTACAGGAACGTATCTTAATAAGCGGCACCTTAGCAGGAAGTCAGGCAGGGAAACTTGATACGCGTAATTCGGGATACCTCGCCCACTTCAACTTTGCTAAACGCGGTGGATGGTTGAGATTTGATACGGACTTTAAAGCACTCTCCCCTACTTTTGAGACAAATGACCTTGGTTTTAGTCAACGTAGTGACAAATTAGATTGGAATTACGACTTCACGATACGCAAAGAGAATCCATTTAGCATCTTCCGACGGGTTAGATTTGGGATTTATGGTTGGCGCACTTGGAACTACGACAGGGTGAATATCAATAATTTCTCGGAAATATGGACAATTGGTCGTTTTAAAAACTATTGGGACTACGAACTCTGGGTTGCACGTAACTTTGAATCGTTTAGTGACGAAGACGTAAGACGTGGCGGCACACTGATTAAAAATCCACCGGGTTGGTGGGTTGCCGCCCGGTTGGCAACTGACAGCCGCAAAATGGTTCAATTAGATATGAATCAAATCTTCTCATGGGTTGATGATAAACGTTCGTATGGGTATGATGTCCGGTTCGGTCTACGCATTAAGATCGCATCTAACGTTGAGTTTACCGTTGGTCCACGGTATAACTATCAGAAGCGGGATGCACAATGGGTGGATAACGTTGAAAAGAAAATCAATGGGAAAATGCATCAACATTACGTTTATGGAGAACTTGAGAACCGCACTTTAGACTTCACCACGCGCGCAAATATCAGTTTTACACCGACGCTGAGCCTTCAATTCTATGTGCAACCTTTCATCACTATCGGTGATTTTACGAACGTTAAAGAATTGGTAGAACCGAAATCTTACCAGTTTCAACCGTATCCACTAAATGAGAATCGGGACTTCCATAGACGTTCGTTGCGTGGTAACACTGTTGTCCGTTGGGAATTTCGCCCTGGAAGTACGTTGTTTTTCGTCTGGTCTCAATCGCGTGAAGCATTCTTGGAATCAGTTGAGGAAGCAGATCTCGAATTTCGTCCGTTGCATCGCTTGGGCAGCAGTTTCACTGACAAAGGAGAAAACATCTTTCTGATTAAATGTCGGTATTGGTTTGGAATATAATATCTAAAATAATTATTCATAAAAAATGGACATACATTTCTAACCTGTCTGGGAGGTAAATTATGGCAAGTTCACGAAATACAGGCGAGGTGGTTGATGGTAAAAAGCATGGATATTGGATTACCTATTATGCAAGTGGATTAAAACGAAGTGAGGGGAACTACGTTAAAGGAAACAAGAACGGTCTGTGGATATATTATCACAAAATCGGGAATCAGTCTGGTGAAGAATCATCTTGTAATGAAAAACATGAAGGTGATTGTATCACTTATCATGAAAATGGTAGCCTAAGGTCCAAAGGAGTCTATCCTCATCATGTAGGTAAATCATACGATGGAAAAAGGAGACGTATGGTAAAATCCTGTATCATGATACAGATACATTTGGGTATTTAAGGTGATTTATGAAATTATGTTGAAACCAATTTGTAGAAACGTTTTGAATGAGTACTTTAAAATATTTTTTAGGTGTTCTCATGTTGGAGATTCTCTTTTCTTGTGCGATAGCTCCTCAACAGATTATTGAAAATACCGTAGAATTCCAAAAATACAGAAATTCTATTGTCAGGGTAGAAAGCAAACTCAGATTTTTTTCAAAGTATATTGGGAGCGGATTTTTCGTGGAACGGAACAAGGTTGTGACTAACATACATGTTATCGCGCATCGAGGACCTGTCTACGTGAAATCAGCAGACAAAAAGACGACTTGGAAAGTCAAAGGAGTTGCTGCGTTTGATGTAAAAAATGACCTTGTTATTTTAAATGTTGTGGGTGAAGGTGAGACACTTCCTTTTGGGAATAGCGATGTTGTACGAGGAAACGAACCTATCTCTGCTGTCGGATTTCCTGAGGGGAAGTACAAGGTTGCGGAGGGTACACTCCACAGTATACGGGATAGTGATAAGTGGCTCAGGATGATCGTTCATATTGCCAGTGGAAGTAGCGGAGGTCCTGTGCTTAACAGTAAGGGACAAGTCATAGGAATTCAGTCCTTTGATAGTAATTTTTTTAGCCATGCTATTCCCTCCAATACAGTCAAGGTATTGCTTATGCAGTCAGAATCAAATGAGTCTTTGAAACAGTGGCATGAACGAAAACTTATTCGTTCCTACGCCTACTACGTTAAAGGAGAAATGAATTACGATAGGAAACAATATGACAAGGCAATAGCCAATTTAGATGAAGCTATTCGGTTAGACCCTGAGTCTATTTATGCCTACTTCAAGCGCGGAAAAGCGAAAAGTAATCTTGGTGACTATAAAGATGCGATAAGTGATTATGATAAAGCCATCGAACTGAATCCAGAAAGTATCATAAACTACATCAGTCGAGGGTTATCAAGCGTTGATCTTGGTGATTATAAAGGTGCGATAAGTGATTATGATATAGTCATCAAAATAAACTCACAGCAGGTAGCAGCATACATAAACCGAGGGAATGCGAAACAGAAACTTGGCGACTATAAAGGTGCGATAAGTGATTATGATAATGCTATCGAACTAAATTCAGAGTACGCAGCAGTGGCTTATTTGAATCGCTCCCTTGCAAATAAGGCACTTGGACAACATGTTGCGACAAAAGCAGATTTTGAAAAAGCAATGGAACTTGATCCAGATATCGCAAAATAAACTCTACGAAAATGTCTGCAGACTTTCATTTATATGTCTTTTGCATGCGTTACATCACCCTTTTTTACAAAGTTGGTAAGAACGTTGAAAAATCTTGTAGAATACCTTGATTAAACTTGTAATAGGTATTCCTAAAAAACGGGTAGACATTTCTACTACACCAGAGGATGAAATTATGGCAAGTTCACGAGATACAGGCGAGATGGTTGATGGTAAAAAGCATGGATATTGGATTACCTATTATGCAAGTGGATTAAAGCGTAGCGAAGGGAACTTCGTCCATGGTAAAAAGGATGGGAAATGGATTCTTTATCATAAGAATGGAAATATATCCAGTGTGGCTTACTTCCGTGATGACAGGTACGAAGGGGAGTATATATGTTACCATGAGAATGGGAATCGCAAATGGGGTGGTCCCTACAAAATACATGACGGAACATCTTCCGACGGAAGAAAAGAGGGTGTTTGGCACTGTTGGGAAGAGGATGGGGAAACGGTTTGGCGTATTATCACATATAAAAAAGGTGGTACACGAGCAAAACCAGATGAACATCCGTTCGGAGAATGTCATGGTTGTGGAGAAGGTAGAAGGTCAACTTGGGGTGATGAATGTCCACGGTGTGGTACAGAACTCGAGGTATAATTCTTTATAAAACATCATATATATCTGAAATCAGGGAAATACAGGATGTATTTCTCTGTCACGTTAGATGTATGGTTAATGTGAATGGAAAAGTGTTAATGTTTATTGTTCTGAGATGATTACACTTTCACGGAAACCTTCACGGAGCAATTTTACGAACCCCTATTCTATAAGGGTTTATAATTTTAATTGTACCAATTTTCCGTAAATCATATTCGTTAATAATTATATAACTTGAGTATGAACTGAATGCATTCCTACCACGAGTCTAATGCTTAAATTGATGTCTATAGTGACAAATAATTTACGCACCTGATCGTTCCCATTTATTGCTAAAAAAGATGTTATATGATAAATTGGAACATCAATACCTACACATTAAATGGAGAATTATATGTTAAATTGGGGAGTTATTGGACCTGGAGGAATTGCACATGTATTCTGTAATGGGATGCGTTTTACGGATTCAGGTCAGATCATCGCAGTCGCCAGCCGTACTGAATCACGGGCAGAAGAATTTGCTAAAAACTTTGATATACCACACCACTATGGCAGCTATGAAGCACTCTTAGCCGATGATAGAATTGACGCTGTTTATATTGCTACAATACATCCACACCATGCAGAGTGGATGATTAAAACCGCTGAAGCAAAGAAACACGTTCTGGTTGAGAAACCAATTAGCATCAACCATGCCACTGCTCAAAAAATGGTCGAAGCAGCCAGAGAAAATGATGTGTTCTTAATGGAAGCATTCATGTATCGGTGCCACCCACAAATTCAGCGAATGGTGGAATTGATACAGGATGGTGAAATTGGGGAAGTGCGTTTCATACGAGCATCTTTCGGTTTTCAAGCAGGTTTTAATCCTGACGGTAGACTCTTCAATCGTGAAATGGGTGGTGGAGGCATCCTCGATGTAGGATGTTATGCAGCATCATTTGCACGAAAGGTCGCTGGAGCAACTGTGAACAAACCTTTCCTAAATCCAATTTCTGTCAAAGCGAATGGTAAAGTAGGACCAACAGGGGTTGATCATATTGCCGCTGCTACTCTAAAATTTGAGAACGAAATCGTCGCTGAAATAGCTACTGCTGTTGAGTGTAATATTGGAAGTAGGGCTACTATTTACGGTTCAGGTGGTACAATAGACATTCCACAACCATGGCTTCCTTCTTCACCATGCAGAGGAACAAGAAGTCCGCTTCCATTAGACACACATTTTCCGCCAAGTACTATTGTCCTAAACTCATCTCAACGAAATGAATCAACTGAAATAACCGTTGAAGTAGACCGTGATCTGTTTACATACGAAGCCGATATGGTAGCAAATCATATTGCGGATCGTCAAGCACCCGCGATGTCATGGGATGATACATTAGGAAACATGCAGCTGTTGGATACTTGGCGTGAAGAGATTGGTATTGCTGTTTAATTATTTAAGAAACAGGAGACACTATGTTAACGATCTGTTATGATCCCTATTCTGGAACATTGGGTAGATTCCAACGTGCAGAGATTTTTGATCTTGTTGCTGATGCCGGATATGAAGGCATCAATATACCTGTAAATTCCGCTTTTCTCGGTGAACTAACAAAATCAGAGATTGAGGAGGCAGTTAATCTTGCTGAGAAACACAACCTTGTTGCACCCACAATTGGTTTTGGTAATCATATATTAACAACTCCATCCAGAAAAGATGAAGCATTGCATCATTTTGAGGTTGTACTTAATGTTGCTCAGAAGTTTGACGCGGAGTATAATGGCATCTGGGTGAATCCGTCTCAAGATGTTTCAAGGCAAGATTCCCTTGACGCGCTTGCTGATAACCTCGGCAAGATGATTCCTGTCTGTGAGGAACACGACATAAAAATCGCTCTTGAGTTTGAGAAAGGATGTCCCCTTGATAACTATCGTGAAGGGGTAGAGTTCATTTCGGATACAGACTTATCTGTGTATCTAACCTGTGACACCTATCACCTAAACAATGATGGTGCAGATCCGTATGCAGCGGCACTGGCTATGAAGACCTGTTTAGGAGACGTACACATGTCGGGAAGTGATCGAGGTGAACCGGGTGGAGGTGTCTTTGATTTCGAAACTTTTGCAAAGGGTCTGAAGGAGATTCGTTATTCTGGTCCGTTGGTTATTCAATATAAGATGGAAGATGTTGCGAGTATAAAGCGAAGTTGTGATTTTACACAGAAATTCCGAGAGATGATACAATCATAAGGAGTTTGTAGAATAAGACTAATGGTCGTTGTAGCTTCGGTATTAAAACACTAATTCAACTTCACGGATCAAGAGATAAAGGTTTTAATTCGTTCTGGCCTGGCTCATACATGTATGCATCTCTTCCAACGAAATATTGCTCGTAGACCTTCTTCCAATCGCTATTAGTCAACCTCCAACGGGGCGCAGGTCCAAGTTTAAAATAGACAATATCCGCTTCTTCTAAACTGTCAAACGGATAATCACCGATCGGAGCATCTCTGGTTCCTGGAATAAATACAACAGCGTTTTTAAGATTCTCTTTCTTAACAAGGGGTGGTAATTTCTGATAGACTCTACTCCAGTTCTCATATACCTTCCCAATCCGGATATAATTCCAAACTGTATTCACGCAGAAAATACCAGTAAATATACCCGCAATATAACATACTGCTACAATATACGCGATTTTATCTTTTAAAATTGGTTTCTTTAACCGTTCATATTTCAGACGTTCATAAACAATAAACATCCCACGTGCTATAAGTGGTATAAAGCCAAGAAATATGGCTTCTGTATAATACCTCGCACTGACAGGTGTGAATCCCCAGGTAGATCCTTCAAAATAGAAGAAGGCATAAAGTAGTAGACTCCCAACTATAAGTGAAATACATAGTACATCAAATCTGTTCCGTGATTTATGAAATAGCGGTAAAATGGCGAGAAACCAGGGTATCAATAATGGAAGAAAGTCTATCAGAAATCCCGGTGACAAATTGGGTTGATCAAGAAGTGTTGGACGATAGTCTCCCCATCCAAGTGCGTTAAAACTTATACAGGGTAATATATTTCGCCATGTCCTCTTGATAGCCCATTCAGGTTTAAACATGAAAGCATGGTCAAGATTCGGATCGTAACCTTCCATCCGTTTGCCAAATCCAATTTTATCATAAAGTTGTGCAGCAGTATGTGTGAATGTAAACGGGTCACCTGTAAAGTGAGAATTCCAAGCCATACATACGAAAACCATCAAGGCAAATGGTAGAAGGAATATTCCCAACCGGGCTATCAACTGTCCTCGTGCTGGTAAATCCTCATGATCTTCCGTATTAACTTCAGATAACTTATCCAATACTATTGGTTTATATAGATGATAGAGAACAAACCCTGCTCCGACAACTCCAAACACAATCGCGGAGAGTGGTCGTGTATTGAATGCGTATCCCAACGCAAATCCTGATATGAGCGGATAAACCACTTTTCCAGACCCCTTTAATGTACGTACAAGTGTAAATAGGAACAGTGTTAGATAGAATCGACTCACTGGTTCACTGAACCAGGTAGATCCCATCCCAGTAGTTGCTGGCGAAATAAGTGCAACAATTGCAGCTATTATAGCAATCGGTTTTCCATAAGTTTCTTTGAGAAGTAGGAATAGCAGGAACAGTGCACCACCTGTCGCAAGTGCAGGTATAAGCCAAGGAGCATTAACAAACACACCAAACATCAGCATTAAAGCATTGCCAAACGGATATTTGGAATACCATTTTCCGTTTAGCATATTAATATGCGGTGAAGAAGAAAGACCGTATTCTGGCATCGGCGTACCGTTTGGTTGCAAAGTCACCTCACCATCTATCGTTTGGGGTGGTACCGGCACAGATATTTTGCCCTTAGCAAACAACTTCGCCTGGAAAAGATATGATACAGTATCGGGTTCAAAATAAGAAAAATCAAGGTAAATACCACTTAGGAAAATAGAAAGAAGTACACCAAGTATGGAGATAATAAGAATAGGTTTGTTTTTCATAATTATTCTTCGGATTCAAGTTCTTTTGCCTTAGCAAAGTCCTTTTGTGCCTGATTAGACTGTCCGAGCGCTTTCTTTGCATTCCCACGATTGTAGTGGGCAAGCACATGCTGCGGGTCAATCTTTATTGCTTCTGTATAATCATCAATAGCTGTTTGATAAAGTTGTTGTGCTTCTGCTGCATCACCCTGATCCACTTTAGATTTTCCGAGCAAATACTTCACCCAACCCCGATTGTTGTATGCCATAGCATACTTAGGAAAAAGTTGTATTGCTTGTGTATAATCTTCAATAGCTGCTTGATAAAGAGCTGCTTGATAAAGAGGCAGTACTTTTGTTATATTTCCTTGATTTGCTATTGATCTACCAAGGGCAGTTCTGGTTAAACCTCTTTGGAAAAATGGGATGTTGTATTTAGGGTCAATCTTAATTGAGTGTGAAAAGTCATTAATTGCAGCTACATAAAGATGTTGTGCTTCTGCCAGATTCCCTTGCTCTGCTTTAGATTCACCAAGATAACGTTTCGCTTTTCCACGATTGTAAAAGGCATAGTAAAATTTAGGATAAATCTTGATGCCTTGTGTAAAATCCGCTATAGCTGCGTGATATAGTTTCTGTGCTTCTGCCAGATTCCCTTGCTCTGCTTTAGATTGACCAAGACGATACTTTGCCCGTCCGCGCCAGTTATATGCACGAATATATTTAGGGTTATGTAGGATAGCGTCATCAAAGTTAATTATCGCCTTGGTATACTCTTCATTTTCATATCTGTCTTCTCCCTCACCGAAATAGGCTATGGCGCGAATTTGATCGCGCTTCTGCCACTGTGCCAAAGGTTCAGGGGGCCCGGTCCAGGCAAGCAATGGTTTAAGTATATTTGATGGAACAGCGTAACTGTAAGTTCCTAAACGGGTATTAATCCCGATTACTTCGCCTTTACCGTTTAGAAGGGGACCGCCACTGTTCCCTTTAGAAGTTTCAGCTGTTGTCCCAATCCATTTGTCACTATTCCGGATGCCGTGTACATTTCCGGTAGTGACTCTATATTTTCCATCGGGATAGCCCACGGTAACTACAGGTATTCCCTTTTGTACTTCATCACTGTCCCCTAAGGGCAGCGGTCTACCTTCACCAGAAACCTTTAGTACAACGAGATCGTGTTCAACATCAAACGCAGAAACTTCCTCTACTTTCCAAATACTATCGTTGTTGATGAGTTTAACGTAAACAAGTCCTTGGTTGTCAATATTGTGTATGTTCGTAGCAATCTTATCCGTTCCTATGAAGAAACCGCTTCCAGTGCGAAGACCGTCGCTCCAGTTTATCACGCAGACTGTAGACATTATGCCTTTTTTTGATTCTATGGAGGCAACCGGAGCATCAGCATCCATCCTATATCTTAGTTGAATAGATTTACCAACGTCTACAAAACCTTCGTAGTATAACTGTATTGCCATTTCTGCATCACCTTGTCCCGATTCTATATCCCCCATTTTACACTTAACTATACCACGATTTCTGTAGGCATTGGCATATTCAGAATTTAGCTTTATTGCGAGTGTAAAGTCCTCTATGGCATCAACATAGTTCTCAAGTATAAACTTTGTACTACCACGGTTATTATATGCTCTGGCATGTTGAGGATTTATTTTTATTGCGTCTGTATAGTCCTCTATGGCATCAACATAATTTTCAAGTTTAATCTTTGAATTACCACGGTTATTATATGCTCTGGCATGTTGAGGATTTATTTTTATTGCGTCTGTATAGTCCTCTATGGCATCAACATAGTTCTCAAGTATATGCTTTGTATTACCACGTTTGTAGTAGGCACGAACATGTTCAGCATTTAGTTCAATGGCTCTGTCAAAGTCTGCTATCGCTTTCTTATATTTTTTAGCACCATATTTTTGTTCACCTTGACTGTGTTGCACTTCGGCACGGATATGTTCTCGTTTCTTCCACGCCGTCAAAGACTCCCATGACTTGTTGGATTTTGTAAGTAATGCCTTGAGTGCGTTTGAAGGAATTACGTAGCTGTGAGAACCGTCCCCATATCCTACAGTAGCCCCAATAACTTGTCCGTTATCATTTAGTACAGGACTGCCACTGATCTCTATAGGAGTAGCGACTTTCATCCAGAACCAATCATTGCTCATTAGGATGTTGTCAATAGTGCCTGTTGTAGCTTTGTATTTCCCATCAGTATATTCGATGACAGAAACAGATTCACCTTTTTGAACCGCGTTACTGTCGCCTATTGACAGCGGTGAGCCTTCACCAGAAAGTTTTAAAATGACGAGATTGTTCTTTACATCAAACGCAGCAACACCTTCAACCGACAATGTCTTTTCTGTATTGCTGAAGTTAGCGAAGAAATCAACGGATTGTGCGACAACATGAATATTTGTCACAATTTTGTCCTTATCCACAAAAAATCCACTACCAAGTGTAATTGGTTTCTCACCTTGACTTACCAACCGTACAGTAGAATATTTTGCCAGTGCTGGTTTTTTTTCAGCAAACTTCTGGGGTGCTTGTGCACATGAGAAGATAAACCCGAAAGTTATCAGTAAACTGATAAGAGACTTGATGCTGTATTTCATAGGATGTGAAGTCCACCTTTGTAAACTAATACCTGCTCATATGTAACCCCTGTCATAGACTGACTTTACTCCATCTCAATATTGATTTATAAGAAATTCGAAAAATGTAATTTTGTGTTTTCCTTCCTGATTTTGACATTTCCAACAGTTAAAAAGATATGTTTTTTGCGTATATAAGATTTCGTAATTAGGATCGTTTTTATAGATAGTCATCAATTATTTTCCTATGAATATGTAGACTGTAGTTATTAGTTTTAGTTTTTAGTTTATGGTTTGTGTCCTAACCTGTAATCTTTATTTTGAAGTCATATTGAATAAAAAAGGATTTTGTAAGATAGGAAAAAGATAATTTTTGTCTTTATCTTTCCACCTAATACTTTATTCATAATGTATTAGTCTTAGTATATAAGTATTGAACGATATAGTATTATACAATTTTATGTTCATTTTGGCAAATATTATTAAAACATATCTGAAAATCATACATTTAGGGATTCTTTGATCTTGTCCATATACGCCAGATTGAAACAACGGACGGGGAGACCCCATCCCTACGAAGTGAAGGTTCTCGAGGATTCAGTATCAATATCAAGCAAATCTGTGTTCCAAATATTGACTCTGATCAGAAGTCCATATTACCAATCTTATTAACGAAATACTTGTAGCAAAAGCCACAGACCCAAACGCTGAAACTATAGACCTTGAAGATGAGATTGATAAACAGATGTCCGAATCGTATAATTTTATGGAAGATGAGATTGCAATTGTGGAGAAAAGTGTCTGAAACGCGGATTTACGCGGATTACACAGATTACACAGATTAGTCTTCTGCTGTGCGGATATCCCACCTTGTGAAAGCACTTTGAAATAATACCGTTTCTAAATAAAAATATCTCTTTATTGTAACATATACTGCCAGAACAAATGCAGATTACATACTTTTCTATAAAAATGGAAAAAATTGAAGAAAATAACTATATCTAACAACTAATATTACCAAAAGCTACTTTT
>CAZZBB010000034.1:0-20089 GCA_964652195.1 uncultured bacterium
CACTAAAACAGGAGATCCACGCTTGGCAAACCCGAAGAAATGAACACCGAGCAAGTATGAGTTGGAGATTTACAACAGACAATGCGCGTATAAAACTCAAACGACTATATCCATCTATTAGCACATGACTTAGCACTAGAACCGGAACCAGTTGTGCCGACATAAACGAAGACAGCACCTCGCGAGGCGGTTACTGTGGCTGCTCCATCGTATTCTCCAACTATTATTCCCTTTTCTCCCATTGGAAAACGGGTTGGATTCCGAATACCGCATAAGGCATCTGCCCCAGAACTACCAGGACCAGCACTGACCGAGGCACACACAGACCATCCAGCTGAAGTCCCCCCACAAGATTGACTAAATGATGATGTCGTTACACCATCAGATGTCTGAAGTTCAGTCCATGATGCCTCTATTGTCGGGGTAGGTAGTAGTGCTAATCCAGCGATTGCCACTATAGACAAGCATGTAAGAGTTAAAGTGATCGTCAAATTCTTAAAACGCATTGTAAATCTCCTTATTATCAGGTGGACTGTTAGATATTTCTCACAGTCTGTTTTGCTATAAACTGTAGTAATACCTTGTGGCACCACAGTTGAAACAACAATCAAGGTACTCCAAATTGAAATTCTTATCAAATTTTCCGTTTTGTGAACCTATCATGTCATCCTTTAATTATGACAATAACAGGAGATATGGCATATAATACCATTTTCTCGTGTTATCTTCAAACAAAAAAGTCGCATCGCTGTCCCAAATATTGAGCGTTGCAACAACAAAAGCCCGCGACGGTACGCCTCGTTTGGGAGTGGTACGTGCGGGCATAAAAATATCACAGGATTTAATTACTATGATAAGATCTGGTGATGTAAGTAATATTAAATTATCAAATAAAATTAACGAATGTGAACGGGGGGGTAGATAACTGGGAGTTAATGTGAATCCACGAGCATTGTCCTTGGACATACGTCTGCCCCAATGACAAGATAATTTTCTGGATTGTGGAATCTACAAATTGGCCATTCACAGTTAAACCCTTCTCAGTTATTAATTAGAAGTAGGATAATGGTGTACATACTTCATTTTACTATTCCAACATAACTATTGTAACCTAAGTTTCGGTGAATGTCAAATTTATTTTTAAGGAGTATGTAAAATCTCTCGTTTTTTCATTTATGGAGCGTCCGTTTCAGTGGATCAGAGCTTTGTGATGACCCCGACTATTGTAGTAGTCTACGTCCTGTGTGCAGTATTTTTCCAACTGATTAGGGAGTGCGGGACTGTTCTTAAAAACATCTCTCTACTGCTCTTGTTTTATACCCTCAATCTTCCAAACTTTTTCACCCAATCTGAAAGACATATCTGTAAGGCTATGAGTTTTTCAGCCTGTTCAGGTGTAAAGAAACCAAAGATCGCAATCGAAGCACGCGCTGCCGATGCAATGTTGTATACGTGAGTTTCCGCTAAGAGCACTTCACGGATAGGAACTCTCGGTTTCCAGTTCACCTTGATTAAGTTGATATTCTCTATCATGAAGGCTTTCGCAGAATCAAAGTCCCTAAAGTCTACAGGAACATCCTGGAATGGCAATGGATTGCCTACCCCTTTGGTGGATTGCATTATCACTGGCGAATGTCTTTCCGTTCGGATGGAAAGCTATCTTATTTACACCATCTTCATGGCCATCGCATGTGTTTATGTGCTGTTTAGTGTTTATATCCCACAATCTGATTGTCTCATCCCAACCACCACATGCAAGTGTATTCCCATCACGACTAAATGCTAATGTATCAATGGTATCCTTGTAACCAGTAAAAACGCGTCCGTGTTCCCCTGTTTTCGTGTTCCATAACCAAACCGTATTTCCTGTGCTATCCCAACCCCCACATGCAAGCGTTCCACCATCCGGAGCATAAGCGATGCAAGATATCCTTTTTGTATACGGACTGTATGTTTTCAACAATTTTCTGGTATGTGTATCCCATAACTGAAGTCGTTTCATTGAACTTACGAGAGCTAAAGTGCTTCCATCGGATGAGTATTCCATATCTGTAAACATATTTGCATAACCAGTGATTGACCGTATGTGTGTACTTGAAGTAACATCCCAGAACCGAACTGTACCATCACTCCCAGTACTTGCCAGTGTGCTCCCATTTGGAGAAAAGATAGCATTATCTGTTGATGCAGGGGGACTTGAAATGGTTTTGAGTTTTTCTCCGTTAGACACATTCCAAAATTGAATTATGTCATTATCGGCGTTTATACTCACCAATGTATTTCCATCAGGACTAAACACGAGGGAAGCAACAAGATCATCAACTCCAACGCAACCAGTTGCATTTACTATTGTAGTTTTAAGTTCACCGGTATTGGGTTCCCATAAGTGAATTGTACCAACATCACTGCCACCTGCAATGGTTTTTCCGTCAGGTGAAGCTGCTATGGAGGTAAGATTTCCCGTATGTCCAGAAAATGTTCGTATGAATTCTCCAGTGTTAGCATTCCACAGGTGGATTGTTCCCTCACTCCTTCCATAACTAAGAAGCATTTCACCATCTTTTAAATACATGACTTCTGATACTTAATTAGCGATTTTGTTCCCATCCGGAAAATAATTTATGTTATATATTTTGCCTTGCCCGAAACGAGCTATAGCTCCTGTTGGCAAACTTATAGCCATCAATTTAAACCCTAAGCTTTGGTAAGAGGGATTCCATCTCCGATTTTCTCTTCTGTAGGAGGGGATTCCGATCCCCGATCCTTCAAGATCCTGCTCCCACCCTTGGTAGGCTTGGTTTATAACCAAAGCCGAAGTTCCAGCATTGAAAGATAATATAAAAGGCATAACCTTTCTTCTCCGCGTAATCTGTGATTCAAACAACCCAAAACAAACCTAAAAAATAATTATCTCATTAAATTGACCCTATAGTTTTAAAAACACTAATATCCATCTCGTAGAAATTTAATGAAGAAAACCAAAACAACTTACAACTAAAACATAAATCACAATCACTAAAAAATAGTTGTCATAATAAAAATAAATAGATATAATATTATATTGTGTATTAAAATTATACATTTGATAACCAAAAAAAATGAAAAATTCTGCATACAAATGTAACAGGTATCTATATTTTAAGACTTAACAATGTATCTCATAAATACGAATCGTCCTAATAAATATAGTTCCTCTTCATAGGGGCGGGGTTTCCCGCCCGTTGGTTCCACATGCATCAAATGACAAAATCAATGAATCCTCCAAAATTAATGAATTATGAGATATGTTCTAATAAAATGTCCAAAATGGATGGAGAAGATATTTCACAATCAAAAGAAGCAAATCAAGGGATTAAAAGAATAGTAAAAGACACAAAAGTTATCATTTTTACATATTCTCGAAATCTTAAAAAAGTGGCTGTAAATCCTGTGTAGTACTGACGGGAGGGCGGATTTCCAAATGTCACACAATGTGACAAAAAGTGTAACGTTGTAAACTATATGAAAAATTAAATATTACTATTGTGAATGAATTGGATGACATAAATTTTCAGAATAATAATACCATTTCTGATAATTAAAATCTCTTTAATGTAGCATAAACTTCCAGTTTGTGCGATATTTCAAGACATGCACAACAACTTTTCATGAGATATATATTTATAGAAATGGTATAACCTAACAGAACGAATATATTTACTCTAAAATATACTATAGTTTGGACAATTCTTATTCATGAGGAAGCTGAGTTTCCAATGATAAGTCTATTTTTCGTGAGTTTTCTATATTAACAGGTTTTAACAGATACTATAGTATGGATAATTCTTATCCAAGAGGAAGTTAAGTTTCTAATGATAAGTCGGTTTTGTGAGTTTAACGTATCAGTGGAATCCTACAATAATACCGCACTCCAGCGAAGTGCTATGTGTCGATTCACTACATACCGTTCCGCTGGAGCAATGTCGGAAACAACTAAAACTATAAACAAAAAATGTAATATGTACTAATTTTCAACAATTTGGATTAACCGATTTGTAGATACATTTTCAAGATGTTGCACATTTCCACCTAACCAATGTATCTCAATTGAATCCACAGTTTCAGTTGATCCAAGACCAAAATGAAGTGTATAGTCATTACCAGATGCGTAGCTGCCACCTGATGTAACTTCACTTAAGTATGTTGTTTTATTAGTCTTTAAATACACCTTCGTTCCAATCCCATTTCTGTTACCTGTAGTACCCGTTAATTTAATTTTCAACCACCTATTCTCTGTTTTTGATTCGTTTCTAAGAAGTATAGGAGTTCCACCACAACAGGAAATTAGAATATCTATATCTCCATCGTTATCATAATCACCACTGGCTGTCCCTCTTGCAACTACAGGACTATTAAAGAATGTTCCTGCGGAGCTTGTTATATTTTGATATTTTCCTTCGCCGTTATTAAGAAACAGTTGGCATGTCTGTCTATATGATAGAGAAGGTGTGATTTGTGTCACGTTATCCCATACATGTCCATTCGCAACCAATAGATCCAATGTACCATTGTTGTCAACATCTAAAAACTGAGTACCGAATCCAAGTCTTGAAAAACTCGGTTCAGCAAGTCCTACTTCAAAAGTTGTCATTGTATAGAAACCATCACCATCATTATGAAACAAACTATTAACCTCTAAAGAAAAGTTCGTTACAAATAAATCCAATCCCCCATCGTTATCATAATCACCATTTGCAATTCCCATACTTGCAGTTGCACGGCCCTCAGAGTTATACGCTATCCCTGCTGCAAGAGCAACATCGGTAAATGTTCCATCCCTGTTATTACGATATAAATAATCCTCGACTGCATCGTTTGTTACAAAGATATCAGGATATCCGTCGTTGTTGTAATCGGTAAATAATACCCCCATCCCTTTTCCAGAGTTCACCACTCCTGAGCGTGCAGTTACATCAGTGAATGTACCATCTCCGTTATTACGGTAGAGAGTGTCAGGTGCTCCAGGATATTCATGGGGTCCACAGTAGATATGAACCCCTTCCAACGTACATGGGTGTGCCGTCTCAATATTATAATCAAGATAATTTGCCACATATAAATCAAGAAACCCATCAAGATTATAATCTCCAAAGGATGCACTCACACTCCATTTAGCATTTGCTACACCTGCTTGCTTCGTTACATCTGTAAATGTACCATCACCGTTATTTCGATAGAGTTGATTCATACCAAAGTTGGTTAGGTAAACATCCTGGTCTCCATCGTTGTCATAATCTGCGGAGATACAACCCATACCAAATCCAGAATTTTTATCCATTCCAACCCTTAGAGTGATGTCAGAAAATGTGTCATTTCCATTATTACGATAGAGTCTGTTAATTTCATTTAATCGGGTACGCGGTTCGTTGATATTAGCACATGAAGTTCCACTATTTACAAGATAGATATCAAGAAATCCATCATTGTCATAATCAAAGTATAAACACCCAGATCCCATAGTTTCTGGAAGATATTTTTGCTCGGACATACCGTTAAGATGTGTGAATTTGATACCAGCAGTATCTGTCTGCTCAGTATAAATGACGTTATTTTGTTGGGCGAGTAAAGGTAGAATCAATAAAAATAAATACACATGAATTAGAATGTGTAGAATATATCTTTTCTTCCACATAGAATAAAGTCTATGAATTATGGGATCTTAGATTTTTGATTATCGATTAATTTGGTAAGTGTATCCAACTGATGCCGGACGTGGGGAACTATGCTGTTGTCTGGGTAGGTGGTAAGAAGGTTGGTGTATGTTTCAGCAGCATTTGTAAAATCTTTCTTTTCTTCGTAAATATTCGCAATTTGCGTTAGGGCATCGACTGCTAATGAAGCTTTCTGCGCTACGACTTGTCGATATGAATGTAAGGCATCACCATAGGCTTTCTGTGAACGATGTATTTTACCGAGTAGCATCCACAAATCATCTACAATTAATGACTTTGGATGTAGTGTAATCGTGTCCTCACATTGTGTGATTGCTACATCTATGTTTCCAGATAAAAAGAGTTGGAGAGCGTTAGCATATTCTGTCAATGGAACTGTGAGAAAATCCTTGTTATCTTGAATCAAAACTATTTTATCCAGCGCATCATTGGTGAGATGATCAAACCTTGAGATCTGAATGACTTTCTGATATTCATTGATTGCAGTATCAAATTCATTTCCAAAAAAGTGGGAATCAGCAATGAGTTTCCGGGCATGTGCTTTTGATTTACTGGTATTGTTTGTTATTGGGGTCAATAACTGTCTGGCAAGTTTGTATTGTTTCTGAAGAATATAACATTCCCCTAAAATTAGTTGTATTTCTATAAATCTATCACCTTCTAACTGCTGTTTTAATAATGGTAGTACGGTCATTTGAGCAGCCTTTGGATTATATTGTCCATGTAATTGAATATATGAAAGTAGTAGTCGACTATCTGCGGTAGATGCATTATTTTCATCAAGTTTAATTAATAGATCCGCAGCTTCGTTCCACATCTTTTCTTTCTGGTAGAGCTTCGCAAGTTTCAATCTTGAACTTGAAATTTGTCTCATATCTCTGGAATGCTTTAGAAGTGTTTTATAAAATTCAATTGCATAAGGATTATCTTCACGTTCCAAGATTCTGGCAAAACTGATTATAGTTGTATCCATGGATGTGGCATAAGGGGGATACAATTTTTCAAATATCTCCAATGATGCGTCTAATTGTTTGGCATAAAATAGGAGTTCTCCTAAGGTAAGAGCAGAAATTATGTTCCGTGGATTTCTATTATATGTAGTTTGAAGTTTAGAAATCAACTTATCCTGTAACGGTTTTTGTCTTTCTCCTACATATATGTCAACCATAGCACCCCATATTGCTTCCCGGGGACTTCTACTTGTACCGACATTTTGTAAACCATCAATATAAATGTCAGCAGCCTCATCTATTTTAGTCTGTATTTTATACGCTGCAGCCAACTGTGTATAAAGATAACCATAGCTACGATTTGATGCAATTGCTTTCCGATATGAATCAATCGCTTCATCATAGAGTTTATTCGAAAGGAAAATTGATCCCATCTGTTGATCTTTATCAATCTGTCCTGCTACAATCTTTTCCCACTCGATAATTGCTTGTTCTTTGTCTCCAAGTTCAAGATACAGAGTTCCGAGTTTTCGTCGGATAGATGTGTTGGTAGGATTCTTATCAAGGATACTAATATATAGGTCAAGTGCTTTTTGATGGTGTTCCTGCTGTCGATATATTGATGCTAATTCCTCTATGAGGGTTGTATCTGTAGGATTTAGTTCTATACGGTTCTTAATCAGTTTTTCTGCTTCATCAAACCGTTCATTTTCTGTATATAATCTTACAAGATTACTCACCGCAGATGATCGATATATTGAGTCTGGGTATGTATCTAAAAAGAACTTGTACCCTTCCATTGCTTTATCCGGCTTTCCTTCAACATAGAAATAGTATGCCGTTAGGTAGGCCGCAATCGACCCAGCAGAAGTATTAGGATGTTGTTTTAGGATCTGTTGGCATTGAAGGAGTGCTTCGTTGTATTGGTATCGTTGACTAAAAAGGTAAGTTAATTGATGTACCGCCTGTGAAGCATAAGATCCATTCGGATTCTCATTGATCATCTCCATGAAAATACTACGTGCGTCTGCATCTTCTCCCAGTTTTGCATGACTCTGACCAAGCATGAGTCGCATTGAATCTCTTTGGCTTTGGGTAATATCTGTTTTAAGTAATGTTTTATACGCATTTATTGCTTCTCTATAACTACGGTCATAGTATAGATCGTTTGCATCTTGTATAGCCTTGATAGTCTTAACTCTTGCCGTTTGTTCAATGGTCAATTGATTTTGGGCAAAGACAGTTTTACATAGACTAATTCCTATAAAGATTAACAAAGTTATAGTTAAAACAGAAAGATGATTACGAAGACAATAAACCATGTATTTCATTATTTTGAATCCTTACTTCAATTACTACCTATCAATGCAATTCCAGATGTTAATGCCATTCCGTAAATCATACAGTCCTCATCTATGTTAAACTGTGGGTGATGACACATATTTACTATCCCTTTCTCTTCATTTCCTGCTCCAACCATGATAAAACAGGCTGGGATTTCTTGTGAATAACATGCAAAATCCTCACCCCCGAGTATTGGTAAGATTGGATAATTTACGTTCTCCTCACCTACTATCATCTCACCAATTTTAACTGCTGTATCTACACAAGGTTCGTGATTGTAGGTTACGGGACACCCTTCTTTATATGTAAAAGAATAGGTGGCATCGTTGGAATTTGTAATTCCCATCAGTATTTTCTCAATCTGAGTTTTGATTGACAATTGGACATCTTTGTCAAGAGAACGTACAGTTCCACCAATTTCTACATTTGGTGGAATAACATTTTTCGTGTCTCCCCCATGAAACTCCGTAATGCTAACTACAGCAGAATCTAATGGATTAGTGTTTCGTGACACAATTGATTGTGCTGCATTCACAAACTGTGTTCCGAGAATAATTGGATCGACTGTAAGATGAGGAAATGCTGCATGTCCTCCTCTACCGGTAATAGTAATTTCAAATGTATCAGATTGTGCAAGCATAGGTCCATTACAGGTGGCATATTGACCTACTGGGAATAGTGGAAACACATGCAAACCGTAGATCTCATCAACTCCATCCAACACGCCATCATCAATCATCGCTTCTGCACCACCAGGAAATGCTTCTTCGCAAGGTTGAAAAATGAATCTTATGTTAGTTTTAAGTTCGTTTTTAAAATGAGATAATATTCTCGCTGTACCAATGAGCATTGCGGTATGTGCATCGTGTCCACATAGGTGTGCCTTACCATCAATCTTTGATTTAAATGGCACTTCAGTCTGTTCCTGTATAGGGAGTGCGTCCATATCTGCACGTAAACCTATACGTTTGGTTGCACTCGGTACATCAAGATCACCTGTAACCCCGGTTCTTCCAATACCAGTTTTTACTTTAATACCGAGCTCATTAAGAGCATTGGCAGCGATACCCGCTGTCCGTTCAACATCGAATCTTATTTCAGGATGCTGATGAATATCACGTCGAATCGCGACAATATCCTTAAAATGAGAACGACACTGATTTAATATTTCTGTTTTCATAATAGTCTTGTGGAAATAGTATATTTTCTTATCGGTAGGTTAGTGTTCTTCGGAGAATACTCTTGTGTCCTTGATCATTCTCAAGTCGATAAATGACTGTATAAATACCGGGAATAGTTTGAAACTCTTGACTATTCAACATTGGTGTTAACTCTATTTTTTCAATACCGTTATCAGGTATATCTTTGTACTCTGTAATTGGACCGTAACACCTTTCTCCTATAGGATTAAGTATCTTCCAAGTTAATTTCATACGTTTGGGTCGTGGTGGGTTATTTACGTATACAGTGATTTTATCACCTAAGGTAGAGCCATCAATATCCAATGTTCCTAATTTAGATAGCATCTTTTCAGTTAGTGTTATTGGAGGAACATATTCAAGATAACCTTTCCCTGGAATTCCACGCCATTTCCCACCCGTTGCCATTGCGATCTGTTTTATAGGGAGGTAATCCAGTCCAATCACTTCAACACGAATTTGTTCTCTTTGAAGAGTTTCAATTACTACATCCAAACTATAGGAAGATCTACCATCGTAATCTGCATCGTGAAATGCAGCATCACTTGCAAGTATAAAGAAACGTTGTGCATTATTACGGAATTCAATGTCTTTAATTGCTGTCATGAGAGCATCTAATCCTGATTCTGATATATCACCCCCATGGTCAACATTAATCTTAAAAAGCCAGTTTTTGAATGTTCCGATGTCATTGGTTTGCCCATATATCCTGGTTTTGTCAGTAAATGTAACTAATCCGAGGGATACATCCTGCCCGTTTCTTTGAAAAGTATCAAAGATAAACTCAAAATATGCCCGAATACCACGTATATTGTCAACCATACTTGCTGTCTCATCAATTACAAAAACTATATCGACCTTATCAGTGGTGGTTGCTGCTAACAGATCTTGACCAATTTCTTTCATCATTTTAATGTATAAACCACCACTTTTATCAGTACCTGTAGAGCTACCACCACCCCAAGAATTCCCCATCCCTGTAGCACGTAATGCATCACCGCGTCGACTTCCATAGGAAACTGTTGGTGTGCCCACAGTTGGTGATAGGTCATTTAGACTTATGTTTGTTCCTAAAGAGATATTTTGTGTCTCTCCTTGGATGATTTCATCAGACGTCGTAATCTGGGTTAGATGCGAAAATTGTCTGTGATCTATAGTTTTAACTGTAGATTGGATCTTAGGTTTATTTGGTAGGTTATAATTATTGGCTTGAGAATGATTATCTGAATTAGTAATTTTATGGTCTTGTAAGCTCTTTAACTTATCTTTTCGAGGAGCTCCAGTGGTTGTGATAACCTGATCATTGAGTGTTTGCCAATCAGTATTAACATTGAATGAAGGTTTGGGTACAAAAGGAGTTTTATCTGAAATATTGTCGTCAGAAGAGGGGATTTTAGTAGGTGGAAGGGGTCTAACTGGTTCAGGGGGTTTGACAATTATAGGTCGAGGAATTGTATATATTTCAACAATGAATGGGTCTTCAAATTGAATATCTGCAGAATCCTCTTGTATAAACTGAACCCATAATACAAGAAGAAAAAAATGTATTAAAATAGAATAGAAATAATATGGGATCCTATTTCTTTTTTCTTTCATCATTCAAACATCAATTATTTTGAAAGTTTTGACTTCATTGAAGCAACAACATATGGGTCATATATTACATCAATAATACAAGACTTTTACATGTGAAATTCAACCACATCCCCATCATGAATTACATCATTTCGACTCACAGGTTGTCCATCATGCCAATCAGGACCCCATATTCGGGCGAATTTGAACTCAGCAAAGTCTTTATGTAAACCCATCGCTGCATCAAGAACAGTTGAACCGTTGCTAAGAATAATTGGGTCGTCTCGTTCGATCGGTTTCCCTGGTGCTTTCGGGTAAACACGCACGATATCCAATGTTACATATAGATAGAGTAATAATGTGTCTTTTCCTTCCCCTGTTTCGGCGGATAGAGGGATGATCTTGATTTCATCAGCATAAAATTCAGTAAGAATTTCTAATCTATCATGAGCATCTATGGTGTCTACTTGATTCGCAATCACAGTAGGTATTTCCTCACTCATAGGATCCACAAAATCTTCCTCATCCTCTTGAATATTATGACCTCTTTGCTCATTTATTACAGAAAGCAATATATCCAATTCATCTAATATATTATCATTTGCCAAACTTATAACCCCCAAACATAGATCAGCATTCCTAACTAAGGTTAACACCGTTGGTGAAATAAAATCAGGCATTATTGAGGGTGTATCTATTAACTGGAATTGTATATTCTCAAAAGGAAGCATCCCTACCCCGGGAGTAGTTGTAGTATAAGGTGTTGGGGAAACTTCAGCTTTTGCCTTTGTGAAGTTAGAAAGAATTGAGGATTTACCACTATTCGGAGGACCGAGTAGGACTATCTGACCAGCTCCCTGTTTAGGTATGTGTTCACTAAATCCTTTCTTACCAGAACCCTTTGCTCCTTTACCTGACGGCCCTTTTTTTATTACAGCGATGCGTTTACGCAGATCAGAAACAACCTTCTCCGTACCCTTATGTTTAGGTACGATTCGCAACATCTCCTCAAGAAGCTCTAACCGTTCCTCATCAGTTTTGGCAGATTCATGTTGATGTTTGAGTTTATAGTAGGTTGGAGGTAAGTTTGCAGGCATAATACAACTCCTAATCTTGTTTGCATTTACTCGCAATAACTGTTAAAATCAGATGTGTGGGTACAGTAATATGGGATATACTTTATGTATGCAGCGTATAGTTATACATAAAAGATGGCAGTTATAACGTATTAGGAAAATCACTATATTCTATTAATACAACAAATTACATAGTATCAAAAATTCCATCCAATGTCAAGACGATTCGTTAGATTCCACAATAAACTTATTCTCCATCATTACATTATTATTTTTCTGTTTTTCTTGAATTATTCTATCTATGCATCTTCGAATCATGGAGATGAACTTCTCACCAAGATATCAACTATATCACTCATTTCACATGTCAATTCACTTCAGGAAAATGTATCACTTTTTCCCCAATCGCGTACCTACCAAACACGAAATACACATCACCGAAAAGCAACAGAGAATGTTGTTAAATATATCAAGCGAATGTTCACGCGATCCTCACGACTAAAGGTAAATGAACAAATAATAGGAGAAATAAAAAATATTATTGCTGTTCTACCACCAAAGACTACTTCAACCAGCAAAAAGGTCTTGATTATATGTGCCCATTATGATTCGCAGGCTGCTCGAGAACCAGATTGGAATCCATTAGCTTCAATTGCACCAGGAGCAAATAAAAACGGAACTGGTTTGGCTGCACTGTTAGAACTGGCGAATATCCTAAGTCACTATGAATACGATCATCAAATTAGGTTTATCGCCTTGGGAGGAGAAGAACTCGGTTTCTTAGGGAGTCGCAACTATGTTCGGCAAGCAGTTTTGGGAGACAATACACAAAATGAAATAGGTATAGTAAGACGCAATCCGAACTCAGAAGATATTGTGGCTGTATTCAATTTAGATATGATTGGATTCAATTGGAAGAGTGATTTAGTTGAGGTGATCTCTAATAGAGAATCCGTTTGGCTGAGTCGTTCACTGGAAATTGCAAACAATTGGTTCGATATTGGATTGAAAATACGCCGGACTGTTGATGAATTTGTCGACATCTCATCCCATAAAACTTTCTGGGATTCTGGATATCCTGCAGTTACATTAATTGAAAGTTCAACACCATGGAGAGACTCACAAAATTACGATGCAAACCCTTTCTATCATACTTTTCAAGACACCATTGATAAGGTAAACTTCACTCTGGTTACGAAGGTTACAAAGTTAATGCTTGTAACTATTGATAGCCTTCTTGTTGATATGTTGCAGTCAACCAGAGATATACCTCAACTAACCTTAAATTTGCCTTCAGAAGTGAACGTAAACCCGATAGCAGTTACAGGAACATTTACGACTAATTTTCCAATTGATATTGTAATTCATCCAAGTAGTGCCAAGGTAAAAATTGATAGAGATACAAATACCTATAGTGCAAATATACTTCTATCTCCAGGTGAAAATACAGTTTATATTGTAGCAAGGTATCCATTAGGTGCGGTTTCAGTAAAACGTACAGTAATCCTTAATGAGGATTTTGTTTTGAAAGACTTGATTGTAGCACCTAATCCTGTACATTTTGATAAGCCTACTGAATTCCGTGTTGAAGGAAACTTGGAGATTTCAAGTATGAAAGTTAACATATATGATGCCCATGGAAATATAATTAAAAGGATAGATGGAATTGGGGATAGGCTTGACAAGCGGGTATGGCGAACATGGTGGAATCAGAAAACATCATACGGATTGGCTGTTTCAGGTGGTATCTATATTTGTCACATTACCATTGATGTGGAAGGTGGAACATATACTCATATTGAGAAACTTGCGATTATTCGGTAAGTGTCCATTTTGTGTTTATACCTAAATAATTTATTAAACTCAGTATCAACAAGCTTAAAAAATAAAAATATTAGACAAATCAAGAATTATATAGTATTATTATGTGTGGTATTAACCAAAACTAAACATAGGAGTATTACTTTTGCATAGATTATCAGCAAAGAAGCATGTACGAGCTGATGCGAAAAAACGTATTCGGAACAGACACCGTAAAGTTACACTTAGGACTGCAATAAAGAATACAGAATTAGCACTGCAGAATGGTGATGTAGAAAAGTCACAGGAATTGACTAAGCAAACATTTGGTCTTTTAGACAGAGCAGCAGGTAAAGGTGTCATTAAAAAAGGCACTGCGAATCGTCAGAAGTCCAGATTAGCGCAAAAACTAAACTCGTTAACTGCATAATTCACTTTTTATTCTCTCCACCACACCTAACCAAAAGCGTGTTGGTATTTGACTAATGAATGCACGCCAAGTCGCATTGGAATGTCTATTAGAACTATCCTCATCCGATGCTACTATAGCGTCAGTCGTTGACAACGCTTTCCAGAAATACACACTTATAAGTAGAGAACATAGATTTGTCAATGCCCTTGTCTATGGTGTTATTCGTTGGCAACAACAATTGGATTGGGTATTAGGACATTTTATTAATCCTCGTTTTAAATTGGATACAAAACGTCGTACCATCCTCCGACTGGGGGTATTCCAATTACTCCACCTAAACGGCATTCCTGACCGTGCAGCCATCAATGAAACAGTAGATCTTGTGAAAGAAAGCCGGAAAACGAAGGGTTTTATTAATGCTGTTTTACGTTCAATACAACGCAATGGTGAAGCATTAACCTATCCTCAACTTGATACACACCCTATAGACCATATCTCATATTCCTTCTCGTATCCAAAATGGTTAGTTGAGAGATGGATCAAAGACTGGGGTATAGATTGGACTTTGGACTTTTGCACAGCCAGTAATCAAATTGCACCTATTTCCATCAGGACAAATACACTCCTAACAGATCTTGAAGAACTACAAGCAATGCTTAATAAGAATGGTTTATCTACACGACTCTCAAAATTTATCCCTGAAGGTTTGGTAATCGAAGGCAGTTCAGATAATGATACCTCACATACGTCTGCAAAAAAGAACATTAAGAATATTATCAATCACCAGCATGTTTATGTACAAGATGAGAGCGGGATGCTAGTAAGTCATCTACTTATGTCCAATTCACCTAAATTTGTTGTAGATTTATGTGCTGCACCGGGTGGTAAGACAACACACATGGCTTGTTTGATGCGTAATTCTGGAAGGATAGTTGCTATTGATATATCAGAAAAAAAACTCCTTAGATTAAATGAAAATTGTATTCGACTGGGAATTCAGAATGTAGAAACGAGAATATTAGATGCTATAAATTCTGATCTCAGTTTTATTAAGGAAGCAGATGCTGTACTGATAGATGCTCCCTGTTCAGGATTTGGGACACTGCGACGACATCCTGATATTAGATGGAATAAGACCTCAAAACAACTACAATCTCTTTCTCAACTTCAATATATTCTATTAAGAAACGCAGCAAAACATGTCAAACCAAACGGTATATTAGTTTATAGCACATGTACTATTGAGAAAGCTGAGAATGAGGAGGTAATTCAACGTTTCTTGAATAATTATCCAATGTTCAACGTTGAACTACCAAGTAGACCGTCAATTAATATGCCTAAGAATATCATCACTCCAGAAGGTTATCTTCAAACGTTCCCACATGAACATGGTATTGATGGTGCATTTGCGGTGAGACTCAGGAAATCAACATAGAACGATGATTGATTTTGGTTTATATGTCATTTCAAATAGACACCTCTGTCATCCAACGCCATTACTGACTGTAATTTCTGACATCATTCAAGTTGGTGTTAAAGCAATACAACTACGCGAAAAAGACTTAGATAGTAAGGATTTGTTTAAGTTAGCTTCTCCGATATCTGAATTGTGCAGAACTAACAATGTAAACCTTTTCATCAACACTAATATACAGGTAGCTATAGACATCGGTGCGGTAGGGGTCCATCTGCCAGATATAGACGCAACAATAGATGAATTAATGAATCCTTTCAATGCAGAGTTGCAAATTGGTTGCTCAATACATGATGTTGATTCAGCGAAAAAACGGGAAACTGAAGGAGCTGATTTTCTCACATATAGTCCAATCTATCCGATATTAAACAAACCTGAATCAGGATGTGGGGTTGGAACAGATAGACTGAGTGATTTGGTAGAAAAAGTTAGGTTACCTGTATTTGCTCTTGGGGGGATAACGCCTACCAAAGTGAAGAAGTGTATGAATGTCGGAGCTGCAGGAGTTGCTATCATGTCAGGGATTATGTCACCTACATTAAGTGCTGACCGTGCATCAGAATATCTGGATGTTTTAGATTAACTGTCAAGTATCATACATTATTTTGATTTGCCAATTTTCATACAGACTTCGGAAGAAATATATATCGGTCTGAACTTAAGTATTAAGAAACAAGGATTTCATTGAAGAGGGCACGAGTTTTTTCTGTCCACTTACCATAATCTTGAAGGAATGCTTCAACAATAGGTGTATTCTCTGTTTCAGTATAACCGAGTCTACGGGCTAACTGTGTCAATTCTGCACGATTTGTCGGTAATGCGTCTAATGCACGATCATGGACAATCCGTAGCGCATTTTCTACCCGGCGAAGGAATTGATATGCCTGAGATAATTCTGTAGATTGGGTCGTTGATAATACTTCTATACCATTTAATTTTTCAATGGCAAGGAGAGTATTCGGTACGCGTATAGAAGATTCATCTTTACCATGTATGAGTTGTAGTGTCTGAACTGCGAATTCAATATCAACAAGTCCTCCATACCCAGATTTGACATTAGTAGAAGGTCTTTGTGATTTTCCCCTTCGTCTTCGTCGTGTTTTTGTGGTACGTGTAGCTTGAACTTCCTTACGTTGACGAGTATGAACAATTTCAGCAACACCCTCTGCTGAGAGCGATTCCTGGTAACAGAAGGCATGAGCAATGTCCATGAATTTTTCACCTAAGTTTTTTCTATCTCCTGCTACTATACGAGCGCGAGTTAGTGCTTGACGCTCCCAAATTTCTCCTGATTGAGAATAGTAATTCTCGTAACCTGACAGTGGTAAAGCTATTGCCCCACCTGTACCGTATGGACGTAGTCTAAGATCCAATTCATATATACTCATCCCATGGTCTCCACCAAGTTGTTTACCCAATTCTAAGCCAAGTATGGAGTAATATTCTGAATTTGACATGCCTTTGGTAGTTTTTCCATCTGCGGAATACACAAGCATCACATCTAAATCAGAACTGAAATTCAATTCACGTCCACCGAGTTTTCCCATACCTACTATGGCAAATAATGTATCAGAACCATCTTCGGATATTGGGTCCCCGTGTTCTCTACGTATACGATCATCAATTAACGGATATAAGGCTTGCAATATCGCTTCAGCTAAATCAGAGAGTTCGGATGTTGTCGTAGGCAAGTCAGCATTTCCAAGTATGTGACGTAAGGCAATCCTCCATATATCATCATTTTTATATCGTCTGATTGCCCTCATCGTATGGTCTGAAGGTGTATCCTCAATTAAGTGACACACCTCTGCCTGTTTTTCTGCTAATGTTTTAGAGTTTTCAATAAATCCTGGGATAGTTAATAAATCAAATAGTTCGGGATGTGTTATAAGTAGATCCGCTAAATATAGACTTGTACCACATACGCAGGTCAAAGCCCCCAGAACATCAGGCATATCCATAAAAAGATTGTAGTAGCTACTTCGTGCCCCCACTTTGGCAGCAAATGCTTCAAAATAACGGAGGGACATGTCTGGATCTGGAGCTTGGTTCAAATGCTTTAATAGAGTCGGAGCAAATTGAAAGAATGTTCTTCTGACAGATGGTGAGAATTGCTGACCTTCACCTCCATTGGCAAGTTGTCCTAAGAGTCTATGTGCTTCACGAGTATTTTCAAACCCAAATTTACCCAATTGTTCCTGAATTTCAATGGTGTCATCCTGACTTAACAGTACCGCTAAATCCAACTGGTCTGGTTCATGTATGTCCAGTACCCTCTCAAAAACACTTCGAACCCGTTTTCTATGCGTATCATAATCAGACTGAAACGTCTCTAAGGGAACATCCTTATACCCTAACGCTATCGCAAACTGAGTCGCTTCCTCTTCCTTAGATGGAATTAAATATCGTTGTTGATCTGATTCGATTTGGATAGCATTTTCAACTCTTCGGAAAAATCTATAGGCATCAATAAGTATTTGAGCATCTTCGTCATCAAGTAATTGAGAACTCTTTAATTCCATTAATGTCACCAAAGTGTTCTGAGAACATAATGCTTTTCTCTTGCCTCCATGTATCATCTGTAGACACTGTACCGTAAATTCAATATCTCTAATAGCACCTGGTCCAAGTTTGACATGCCGTTCAATGTCAGTTTTTTCATTTATAAGCCGTTCTTCAATCCGTGACTTTGTATTCCGAATGTCTGCTTTGATTTCGGTAAGTGATACCCCATCCAAATAACGTTGATACACGAACGGATGAATCATTCGGATGAATTCATCTCCAAAAGCAATATCTCCCCCAACCGGTCTTGCTTTTATGAGCGCTTGTCTTTCCCATAAATCACCCCATCCTTCATAATAACTCTCATAACTTTCCATAGAACGGATGATAACACCGGCACTGCTTTCTGGACGTAATCGTATATCAACACGGAAGACATATCCTTCTGAAGTTACCTCACTCATTGCTTTGATGAGAAATTCACATAGTTTTGAATAATACTCACCATTATCAACTCCTTGATCCGTCTTTCCTTCGTCGGAGTATACAAATATTAGGTCAATGTCTGAACTAAAGTTTAGTTCAAATCCACCGAATTTCCCCATACCTATTACTGCAAAACGGCATGGTTCAGTTCCATCCTCATTTTGGGGTGTCCCAAATTTGGGTTTCATTACCTGTTCACAGCCAATTTCATAACAGTGTTGGAGTGTAGCTTCAGCTAAATTACTCATTTCTAAGGTTGTTGTTTCTACACTATCTGCTTGCAGTATATCTCTTAGGGCTATACGAAGACTTTCCCTACGTTTATACCTTCGAATAATAGTCAATTGCTGATCAAGATCACGATATCTACTCAGTAATGAGCCAATTTCTTGATACATACATTCTTTAGATTTCTGTATGTTCATCACATTAGCATCTATTATGTCATAAAAATAGATGGGATATCGAATCAAAAGTTCTGACAAATACGTTGAACTACCGAAACAAATTATCACGAGTTCAATCAGAAATGGGGCATCACGTAACAGTTGATAGATCCACTTACGGTTAAAGGTGACTACAAGAAAACGAGATAATCGATTTAATGCAGTTTCAGGATTTGGTGAGTCAAGTGAGGCAACTAATAATTTGGATACTATATCAGCAAAGCAGATTTGAGTTTCCAAATCCTCAGTTGCAAGGTCATGTAAGCTACGGAGTATTGATTCTCTATCCAAATTTCCATTTCTATTGGAAGTATCTGATAGAATATGATGAATTTCATCTAATATATGTTGGGGGAAAGGGAGGTCTTGGTAATTCATCATTCTCTCTGTATATTGCTATAATTCCTCATTCTATCATACCTTATCACAGTATGCAATCCTATTCCTACTGATCACAGGGTTATTTAGTTTCGGTTTTCTGGCATATTTTATCACAGTTGTTGTTGAGAGTCGTCCTGATCTGAAAGGATGCCTTGACGCTATTGCTATAGATGGCAAAACGATGCGTGCCTCTCAAAAAAGTAAGGTGATAACAAGCCACTTACTCTCTGTTGTTTCACAGGAGTTAGGGATTACACTCACGCAGCAAAGTGTCAGCGACAAAACCAATGAAATACCGATCTCAATAGAAATCCTCAAAGCATTTGATGTGAGTGATAAAGTCATCACATCAGACGCACTTTTGACACAACGATCTTTCTGTCAGGCAATCATAAATCGTGGTGGAGACTATGTGCTTCCTGTGAAAGACAATCAACCAGAACTTTTGGATGCGATTGAGAAACTTTACCAAGAGATACCTGACACGCTTTCACAAGACACAACACATCCTACTTTGGGTGAACCGATTCACATTCATCAGACAGTTGAAAAAGCACACGGTAGACTTGAAACAAGATGTCTGAAAGCGAGCACAAGTCTCAATGAATATCTGGACTGGCCGGGGGTATCACAAGTATTCCAATATAGTTATAGCTACAAAGACCTAAACACAGGAGAAGAAAAACATAAAATCCACTATGGGATTACAAGTCTGTCCCCTAAAGAAGCG
>CAZZBB010000035.1:0-10017 GCA_964652195.1 uncultured bacterium
CAAAAAGTGTAACATTTTTCCGTTTTTCGACAAATTCTAAACTTATGAATCGAAACTTCTAAAAGGAGATTAACATCCAAAATAAATTAACGTTATAGTAATTAATAATGCATCTAACAAATGCATAACGGGTCTAAAATTACTTCGTTTTTATTTTACTTTTACAAATGAGGTCGTTTACATTTTTCTATAAACATTCCGTCCCGATGGGACTAAAGACCTATATAAGTTACAAATATAAACATTAACGGAATAGATTAAATGTATTGGAAATTTAGAAAACTAAATAACCCTGTAACATATTGGACATATAAACTGAAATGTGGTAATCTGAATGTAATGGAATCATAAAGATATTAGGATAATTCAGTGGAAAATAAGGAACGACTTCTTTCTGAACTCATCGAACTATTAGGATCAAGAAATGTGTTGACAGATACGACAGCTCTTTCTGTCTATGAATGTGATGCTGCACCTTCATTTAAAGCTATGCCAGATGTTGTTGTTTTCGCTGATACAACACAACATGTCTCTGACATTGTGAAAATAGCGAATAAACATAATACACCGTTTATTGCAAGAGGCGGTGGTACTGGATTAAGTGGGGGTATGCTTTCAGTTCAAGGTGGGATTATCATTGCATTGAATAGAATGGACCGTATTCTTGAGATTAATCTTGAGAATGAACGTGCAGTGATTGAACCAGGGGTTGTTAATTTGCTCTTATCTCAAGCTGTTCAGGAACAAGGATACCATTACGCTCCTGATCCCTCAAGTCAGAAAGCGTGCACTATTGGTGGCAACATAGCAGAAAATTCAGGTGGACCGCATACTCTAAAATACGGTGTCACTTCAGACCATATTCTTGGCTTGGAAGTTGTCATGCCTAATGGAGAGATTCTTGAGTTTGGGGGAGAGGTAGAGGAAGAAATAGGATACGATCTTCGAGGTGTTTTTATTGGTTCAGAAGGGACTTTTGGAATTGTCACGAAAGCGACAGTTCGTCTAACCAGAAACCCACAAGCATATCAAACAGCCATGGCAGTATTTGATAGTATGGATGATGCATCTAATGCGGTATCCACCATAATTGGTGCAGGAATTATCCCTGCTGCACTTGAAATGATGGATAGTTTAGTGATTCAAGCGTTAGAAGATGCTTTCAAATTCGGTTTTCCATTAGATGCTGAGGCAATTCTGATTGTCGAACTTGATGGAATTAAAGCTGGAATGCAGAATCAAACTGACAAAATTATCAAGATTTTTAATGAATTTAATGCACGTGAAGTAAACTATGCCAAAGATGATGCAGAACGTCAAGAACTATGGAAAGCAAGGAAAAGTGCATTTGGATCATTTGGAAGATTAGCTCCAAACTATATTACACAGGACGGGGTTGTACCACGTACAACACTTCCAAAGGTATTAAGACGGATCTCAGAGATCTCTGAAAAATATCAAATTGCAATTGCCAATGTTTTCCATGCAGGTGATGGAAATATCCACCCAATAGTATTGTTCGATGAACGTGATGCTGACCAATGTGAACGAGTCGAACATGTTAACAAAGAAATCCTGACTGTATGTGCTGAAGTAGGTGGTACAATCACTGGTGAACATGGGATCGGAGTTGAAAAAATGGATTATATGCCCCTTATCTTCAGTCCAGCAGATTTACAAGTAATGGCAAATGTTAAGAAGATTTTTAATCCGACTGGACTCTGTAATCCTGGAAAGATATTTCCTACTCCTGAATCTTATTTGAAGCTTGGTATGCAACCCCATACTATAGATAACGTTTAGAAAAGAGAATATAATAGGTATACAGTTATGAAATATGATAAAACAAATCGTACTTTTGATTGTCAACCGACACTCCCCGACTCCCAGGTACTGCAATATTGCCGTGATGGTTATCTCCAATTAAAGGGGGTTGTCCCAGAAGAGATTAACCAACGCACTTTTGATTATCTGAATGGTGATTTACCTATAAATCCTTGTTATATCCCAAAAGGAATGACACATGCTGATTTAGAAAGGATGAGGGATACCCACGAACCCAGTACTCTTCTACTTGAAGATTGGTATATTGAGCATGTGCTTCTGAATAAGGAATTGGCAGGAGCATTACGTTCATTACTTGGTAATAATGTTGGTCTACCAGTTTTAGTTAGTAATCATCGTGTAGAATGTCCAATGCCTTCACAAGAATGGCATCACGATGCCGATCACGTATTTGGTCCTGAAACCAACTTCGTTGAAGTGTTTTATTTTCCACAGGATACTCCTATAGAATTGGGGCCAACAGAGATATTACCAGGATCCCATATTTCTCCGACAAGTCGTGATATATCTGAAAAGGGTGTCTTGAGTGATGGTCCTGCTGGATCATTTGTAATTCACTCACAAAGTATTTTACATCGGCGTAGTGAATCTACTGCATCTGGATTACGGCACATGTTGAAATACAGTTATTGGCGAACTGAAAAGCCAAATCGTAATTGGATACATGAACCAGACTTCGATTTTCAAACCGCAGAATATGGAGGACATGGTATTGCAAGATATGTCGCACATATGTTTTATTGGTTATGTGGGAAAGGTGAACAGTTTCGTTTAATTGGAGGACAGGCGTGGCCATGGTCAAGTGTGAACCAAATTGGACCCTCTTATGGGTTTGGACACCCTGAAGGTTATCTACCTAATTGGCGTAAGAACAATCCTGATGATTATGCCATCGGTTAAGAGAATATGAGTATAAACGTGAGAATTCTTATATGTGATAAACACAATCACCATTTAAACAACATATGAAAATAACTGTACTCTCTTATAGTCATCACGGTCGCAGCATGGCAAGAACTGCGGAATCACTTGGACATGAGATAATAGGGGTGATGGATGCTGAACACACTCCACGTGAACAATTAGCTAACGACTTTCAGTGTCCAGCCTACGATTCTGCAGCCGGATGTCTTGATGCAACAAAACCTGATGTAGTTCTTGTGGCTGGAAAGCATACAGAAATGCCTACTCACGTTCAAGCATGTGTTAATAGGCGTATTCCCTACCTATTGGATAAACCTTTTGCTGATTCTGCAGAAAGCCTAATACCAGTCGCAGAAGATTCTGAGAAACATAGTGTATTCAGTGCACTTGTACTGCCGAACAGAGCAAGTCGTATTGTCAATGTAGTCTCTGAGTTGATGGCAGAAGGAGATTTTGGTGACCTTGTTCTGTATAACAGTAGATTAAATAATGGTCCACCTTCAAGATACGATCCTACCCCATCATACTGGCATAATGATCCCGTTATATCTGGCGGTGGTTGTTGGGCAGTCGAGGCAGCTCATGGTATTGATACATTCCTTCAATTTGTCGGTGATCAGGAAATTAGTGTAGTTGGAGGTGTCATGTCTAATTCGATGTATAGTAGGGTGGTGGAAGATAGTGGGATAGGGGTCTTAAGGACAGAAAATGGCGCTACAGGAATAATTGAATCTGGATATACCTATCCCGCAGGAAAACGTGGTGGAGATCATTTCTTTAGGTTTATTGGTACGAAAGCCTCTGTTTTTGAGCAATATGGAAAGAATGGTGAACCACTCATAGAAATTCATACAACAAATGGTGTTGAATTTAGTGAAGATATACCACATGGAGAAAGAATCCGTAGGATTATGTACATGGCATTTGAAGCGATACAGAATAGAGATTCATTTGTACCATCGGTAGTAGAAGCAGTACGAATACTTGAAATACAAGATGCTGTTTACGCTCATGCACGACATAATGTGAATACCAACGGTCCTCATCCAATGGGTTAATTCAATTTGATTACAACAAAATTACATAGGAGTAGATATGGCGAAATCTGAGAGTGTATTACCACAGAATTCTGAGTTGGAAGTCTTATATAACCAAGCACATTTCACTGAGGGACCGACGGTCGCACATGATGGAATAGTCTATTTCAGTGATATTACCTTCACACACCAAGCGGATATGCAGGCTGGACATATCATGAAATACGATCCATCAACAGGCGAGACGGCTGTATTTCGATCCCCAAGCGGGATGTCCAACGGCATGAAGTTCGATGCATACGGACGATTGGTTGTCGCTGAAGGTGCTGATTATGGTGGACGACGGATTACACGTACCGATATGAATAGTGGAAAAAGTGAGATAATTGCAGGGTTATATGAAGGTAGACCCTTCAATTCTCCAAACGACTTGACTATTGATGAAAAGGGAAGAATTTATTTTACGGACCCAAGGTATGTTGGACATGAACCCGTTGAACAACCTGTGATGGGAGTGTATCGAATAGACATTGATGGATCTGTTGATCTAATTATAGCTGATTCTGGTAAACCTAATGGAATCGCTGTTTCTCCTGACCAGAAAACACTATATGTTGGCAGTAATGATAGTGGTTCGTTGAGAGAAATGCCAGATGAGTTACCAACATGTATGGGTAGAATGGCATTACTTGCCTATGATTTGTCATCTGGTGGAACTGCAACATATCGTGAAACACTTGTAGACTATGCCCCAGAACACGGTCCAGATGGCTTTGAAGTTGATGTCGAAGGTAATTTATATGTTGCTGTTCGAGACGCAACTCAATTTGGAATTGGTATATATTCTCCAGATGGAATGGAATTAGACTTCATCAATACACCTGAATTACCGACCAATGTTGCATTTGGACGTGGGGAGGCAAGTAAGAATCTCTACATAACTGCAGGTGGAAGTCTACTGAGAATAGAAGTTGGAATAGAAGGATATCATCTTCCACAGAAATAATCTCTTAGGCAATTAGAAATCTGGATGGAGTTTGTGCCATTCAGTTGCATTTTCAAAGGCAAACCCAACTTGGCATAACAACGGTTCACTTAAATGTCTTCCTACAAATTGAATACTTAATGGTAATCCATCTTCTGTCATACCACATGGTACAGAGAGGGTTGGTGCTCCATTGAAATCAAAAGGAGCGGTAAATCGCTGGAATCTTGCCGGTCTGGTTTCTTTTGGACCGTAAAGTAATTCTGGCGTTACCGGGTGTGGCGGTGCAGACATTGATGGACACACTAATACATCTATATTCTTAAATATCCTTCTAAGGTGCCCTGAACATTCATTTCTTAGGTTATTTGCTTCAGCATATTGTGTCCCAGTAATCCCAGCACCCATATCAAGCCAACCTTGAAACCAAGGTCCATACTCATCACGCCTTGAAGGATATGTATCTTTATGTGCTAAAACTGCTTCAGCAGTACATATCGTTGGCCATGCAAGTGCATATTCATCCATATCTGGTATTTTAATTTCTACTATTTCTGCTCCTAATTCCTCCAAGATATCAACACCTAAACATACCGCATCAGCAAGTTCATTATCTACATCTTTAGTTGTATAGAGTTTATCAAACCCAATTCGAATCCCATTCATTTCATTTCCAATACCTTCAAGCATATTGGGCACAGGATTGGGTAATGAGGTAGGATCATTCTCGTCATATCCAGAAATCGACTCTAATAGAATAGCAGCATCAGATACACTTCGTGTCATTGGACCGACATGATCCCTTGATTCAGCGAGTGCAAATACGCCAAACCGACTGACTCTACCCCATGTAGGTTTAATGCCAACAATTCCACAAGCAGCCGAGGGAAATCGAATAGATCCACCTGTATCGCTTCCTATTGAAACTGTACATAAACCCGCAGAAGTTGCAACACCAGAACCACTTGATGATGATCCTGTCCATCTATTAGGATTCCATGGACTGATTGGGATGTCGAATTCAGGATGATACCCACCCATTGCACCCTCAGTTAGATTTAACTTACCCAGGATTACTGCCCCAGCAGATTCCAACTTATTGACAACTGTACTATTATAGGTGGGTACATGGTTCTCCAATACTTTAGCACCCCCCATAGTTCTAACACCCTTTGTAAAGCAAAGATCTTTCACACCGATTGGGATGCCGTGTATATAACCTCTATACCTACCATTCATTATTTCCTGTTCAGCTTTCTTGGCAGAATCCAAAGCCTGATCAGTCATGAGTGTTGCATAACTTTTCAATCTGTCATCATGTTTATCTATTCGTTGTAGAATAGAATTAGCCAACTCAACAGGAGACAGTTCTTTTGATGAGATTAATTCAGAAAGCTCAGTAAGATTCTTATAGTGAAGGGGTGTTTCTGGCATAGATTTGTCCTTAAAATTACCTCAATCTGAACCATTAGGTCTACTTCGACCCAATAATCGTAACAATTCATCATCAGCAGATTTTAGCTCATCTTCAGGAACAGGTACATCATTGCATAAACTAAATCGCCAGTATGCCCAATATGCTGCGTACTGTGATTGAAGGATATACCGGGTTTTATCGGAATTATTGGGTGCTCCACGATGCCAGCATTGTGGATCTTGTAGATAAATATCGCCTGCTTTACAGAAGATGGATACAGGTTTATTTCCATTAAATTCTGGATTCTCTTGATCGTTGGGATTTCTTCCTGAGAAGTGACTACCTGGGACATATTGTGTCGGCCCCTCTTCTATAGTGTCAATATCGTTTAAAGCCATTTGAACGGTGAACCACATTACAGGCATCCTTAAACGTGGATCATGCTGTGGCATTTCATCTGTTACTGGAAAATGAACAGATCCATCCACATGCCAAGTACTAATAGATAATCCAGGGAGATTTCTAAGTACATTCTGTCCACAAAATTTACAGTTCTTACCTACAATGGCTTCTGCAAGACTGAGTATTGGTTCCCGGAGAAGCATATCACGAAATATCGGATCAAGTTCAATTGTGTTTCGAAGTATAAAAGGCAGAGTATCACCTGATTCAGCATGACTACCCATCTGGATGTACCGTACATCTGCCAGTTCTGAATTTGTTCTATCCATCAATTCAGGATCATCAAATAGTTCATCTGACTTATCTCTTAATGCTGTTACTTCATTATCGGTGAGAACACCAGGGATATGGACATATCCCTCTCTAAAGAATTGTTCTGCAATATCTAAGGTCTTCTCTTCACTGAAGGGTTCACCTTTTAAAATTTGACTTATAGCCATAGTTGTCTCCAAATCGGTTAATAAGTAAAAGTGATTGTTAATTCTCAATCCAAATAATCCATTTCTGGTAATAGATTCCATCTATATTGATCAACAGGTTGAGTATTACGAGTCCATCTACCGAGTATTTGAGTATCTAATTGCTTCTCTTCCATCTGAAGTTTTATTTTTTCAGGATTCCAACCATCCAATACTTTCTTGGTTAGTTCATTCTTAATATCCTGACATTTTGGATCATCAGTTTTGTCTTGGAGTTCATTTGGATCATCCTTCAAGTTGAATAATTGTGAAGGTTGTCCATAGTAGTAGTTTAATTTCCAGTCACCATGTCGTATCATACGATGAAAGCATCCATCATAAGTACAGTATTCTGAGAATGCAATATCATCCCAGTCAGTATTTTCCTCATTTAATAGTGGTAAAAGGCTTCTACCCCGAGAATTAGGTAAAAGTGGACCATCAAGTGCATCAATCATAGTAGCATTGATATCCAAAGAACTAATGACTCTTTCACAGCGTTCACCTTCAGGAAACACTCCTTGCCACGATAGAATCGCTGGCACTTTTACTGAGTGTTCATAGAATGTCTGTTTCCACCAAAGACCATGTTCACCTAACTGTTCTCCATGATCAGAACTATAGATTATGAGTGTATTTTCGTCAAGGTTATTATCCTTAAGTGAAGTCAATATTTGACCTATCATGATGTCCATGGTTGTAACAAGTGCCCAATATGCTGTACGCGCGCGTATTATCTCTTCGTCTTCAACATCAAAAATTCCACACTTTTCTCGCCACCACTTAAAATATGGATGTAAACTATTTGAAAAGGGTTCAGGATGTTGTGGCATTGTGATGTTTCCTTCATAAAGAGAATAGTCTTCTTTTCTTGCAACAAATGGTTGATGTGGTAGCATGAAACCGACTGAAATAGAGAATGGGGTATTCAGAAGTCCTGCTCTCTTCTGAACACCAAGCCGGTTGAGATAATCAACTGTGGAAGCAGTAACATCTTCATCGTGTACCTGATATGCACTTTGACCTGGTCCTGACTTTTCAAGACTAACTCTTGCAGGACCTGCTGTACCCGATAGTTCACCATGATCAACCCCTATTCCACCCGGATGATTTGGTCCGTGATCCCCAACTAATCTTTCTGTATAACCGTGTAGTTGATCTGGACCCAATGCATGCATACGACCAATTAGAACTGGTTCATATCCTGCAGCCCCCATCGCATGAGCAAATGTTGGGATACCCGAATCAAGTATATGACTATTTGTCCATACACGGTTTTCATAGGGATAACGACCTGTCAACATAGACATACGGGATGGTACACAGATAGGAGACGGACAATATACATTTTCTAACACCACATCTTCGGATGCTAACTTATCCAAATTAGGGGTTATTACCAAATCATCACCATAACATCCTGTAACATAAGGATTGTGTTGATCTGAGTGAATATATAACAAATTTGGTTGAGACATATAAATCGTTACTCGACTGGAATAATAGTTTCCTCATTATACATAAGATTTTCCACTCGTCAAGTATAAATAGAGTATCTATCTAATTGATAAAATATGATATAATATAAGAATACACGTTGTTTATTTAATTACATAATTTATCTTAGTATATGAGATTAAATCATGAGAAAAAATAGCAGAAAAGATAGAAGAAAGAAACCTAAAGGGCTTAAAATCACGGATGTACTTTCAAAGAGGAATCCATATCCCAGACAGGAAGATTACCCGTCTGTTATACATGCATGCAACCGTGGTGACTGAGGGTAAAAAAGGTGTTAGTTAACACCAAGTTCTGATTTTTTCCCATAACAGTAAGTTAACTATAGTTTGGACGGTTTAAGCGGCACACATTTCGCCCCTCTGGGGCTTAGTCCCTGCTAAGGTATGGTGTTTTCTACAAACATTTCGCCCCTCGAATCAACGGTATGAATGCGCTTATGGCATTCACCGGGCTACACTTTAGTTCATCAGAGTTTATTTTTCTCAGAGTTGTATTGGTGTGAGAAACGTTGAGAAAAACCAGAAACACTTTCAAAATAGGTGAAACATCTCTCAGAAATTGTCCAAACTATAGTAAGTTAAGGCTGTTCCATTTTTGATTCTTCTACATCAATAGCAGCTTGATTATCGTTGCTTGATGTGTAGATACGGGTCCAATCTGATAATATGATATCAATTTGATCGGGATCGTCTAATGCGCACATTACTAACCTTTCCAAAAACCCAGATATTTTCTGATCACGAAATATTGCTTGATACCAGATTGTAAACCTCTTCATTGCATCTGTGGATTCAGAAAATACCCAGAAAATAACTCTACAGAAATCCAATCCTTCATCAATGGATTGTTGTGAGATCCATACATCAATAGGGAAACCTTCTAAAATTTGTAAAAGGTCAGTAATTAGAATCGGTATAGACTGATTTAGGTATGTAATCTCAGGTATAACATCAAACTGAATAGCGAATTTGTAAGTAATTAGATTTGATGGACTGTTCTTATCGGAGGATGTATCTTCAACAATTGGCATTACAACTGAAATTCCTTAGAATGGGATAGTCGAGTTATTTTATCATAAACTATATTGAAATAGAAACATCATTAAATCAGTGAAAACTATAATATTAAGATTATTTAAGCAAGTTTCAATATTAAATATTCACATTGTGCGTCAATAACGGGCGGGGAAACCCCGCCCCTACGGGTTTGACACCTATCGAAAATCGTAAGATTATTATTATTTAATATTGCTTAGTTTCGTATTTTCTGATATATTTCACATTTCTATATAAACTACCTGTAGGTTGGGTTGAGGAACGAAACCTAACAGATAAGGCTGGTCATACAGGAGATGTTGGGTTTCACCTG
>CAZZBB010000036.1:0-41738 GCA_964652195.1 uncultured bacterium
ATTTACGACTATTAATTCTGATACATTTCTAAATGAAAATGTCTCTTTTTTTTCACAAAACCTTTAGGTTGAGCAATATGAGATGACATCCAACATAAAACTTTAATACGACATCATTTCTTAGAAATGGTATGATAATGCACAAACAAAGTTTACTGAATCAATGTTTGATTGGATTGATCTTGATAGCAAGGAAATTGGAGGATAGAACATGACTCGTCCCAACATTATTTTATTGATGTGTGATGATTTAGGATATGGGGATGTTGGTTTTAATGGAAATGAAGTTATTCAGACCCCCAATTTGGATCGTTTAGCAAATAATGGAATCCGATTTTCAAGATTCTACGCAGGTGGTCCTGTCTGTTCACCAACACGAGGCACGTGCTTAACGGGTAGACATTATTTTAGATATGGTGTCACACATGCGAATCGTGGACATTTACCGTCTCAAGAAATAACACTGGCAAATATGTTAAAATCCTACGGATATAATACAGGACATTTTGGTAAATGGCATCTTGGTACATTAGACCCTGAATATTCTGGCAAACCGAATCGTGATCCGAAACGGAATTATGCACCCCCGTGGGAACGGGACTATGATACATCGTTTTCAACAGAATATGCTGTGCCTACGTGGGACCCGACAGTAGGTGTAAAAAATATACATGCCACTGGGGATCGTACAGGGGAGGTGTGGGCTTCACCTTACTATGAGAATGGTGAACTTGCCACAGAAAATCTTGATGGATGCGATTCACGGGTGTTAATGGATAGGGCGATTCCATTTATAGAGGATTCTGTTGAAAAAGCAAATCCATTTTTTGCTACAATATGGTTTCATGCACCACACAGTCCTGTTATTGCAGGACCTGAGTATCGTGCAAAGTATTCTGAATATAGTGAAAATGAACAACACTATTATGGTTGTGTTACAGCAGTAGACGATCAAATAGGAAGGTTAAATCATACATTGGCTGCATGGGGTGTTTCTCAGAACACAATGATATGGTTTTGTTCTGATAACGGTCCTGAGGGGCGGACTGGTAAAGACGGTCGAAATAGAGGTTCTACAGGTGGATTACGCGGCAGAAAACGCTCATTGTTTGATGGTGGTATTGGTGTGCCAGCATTCTTATACTGGGCTGGACATGCAGATTCAGGACGTGTTGTTGATATGCCATGTAGCACATTAGACTATTTCCCAACAATTGCTAACTTCTTGGGATATGAAATTCCTGATAACCGACCAATTGACGGTATCAGTTTACTGCCAACTATACATGATAATATGATAGAACGTCCAAATCCAATTCCATATCGGTTTAATATTTCAAAAAAACCGATGTTTAATTCACCAACAATTGCTATGATAGATAATCGCTATAAATGTCTAACGGATTTATCAAGCGATGGTAGTGAAGATTTATGTTTTGATATGATAAACGACCGTGAAGAAACAACAAATATAGTTCACAAACAACGTGAACGCATGGAAAACACTCGTAATACACTACATGAGTGGTTAGAATCATGTAAACATAGTCATAATGGTGGAGATTACAGTGAACCCTTTGAACCTGTAGCACCATTTGAAGATGTTAAGTAAAGGAGGATAATGTCTAAATTCGATAACAACCTTTAATCCTACCAATTTGGAATAGAAAATTACTCCATCCCGACGCACCAGAACGAACGGTGCCTTTTATGAACCCATACAACAACAAGTTTACAACCAATTAAAAACTGAATTGAATATCCAGCCACACAGGACGATATCTATGCTATACGGGGCAGGTAGATTCACATTGTCAAAAACAGATCGGTCAGAAGTATCGTGAGTAGGATAAATATTATCGGAACTATGAATACTGTCACTATGTTTGTAAGTCATTTCTACTTGACACTTTGGTTAATTACAAACTATACTTCTATATACACCTAACAAAAATGAGTCAATACGATGTGGAATTTGCTGATAGGTTCAGGTGGTTCAATTGTAGCGGCTGCCATAATCTTTCTCATTTCTCTATGGTATAATCGCAAAAGACAATCCGATGCAGAAGCGAATGAATATACGTGTCTCATAAACGAGATCGCCAATATGAATTCAACAATCGCCAATATGAATTCAAAAATTGAAAACGCTTCAGAAGCAACAAAAAACGACTATACGCGCCTAACGAATGAAATACAAAACCTGAATTCCAAACTTGACAATGAGTCTGAAACTCGCAACTCTCAGTTTAACAACCTGAACGAGAAATTTAACAACCTGAACGAGAAATTTGACAACGGATTTGATCGATTCTTTATTGAGATAGACAAACTACGCACAACAGTAGAAGCAAATGCTAAAAAAATAGAATTAAATACCTCGGCAATCAAAAACCAGACGAATAACATTAATAACTTAACGACGATCATTCACGACTTACAGATGATTCTGAGTAAAGTTATAGATGATCCTCAAATTTCTTAGAACTTACCCAACATCCAATTAAGCGGAGAACACGGAAGTGCTTTTTGATTACGGTGAATGTTCTTGTGTAGGGTAGAGGTTCGTAGGATAGGAAAAAAAATTGAATGCTACCAAAATCCTCTTATCCCTGTAATCCGCGCAATCCTGTGTAATCCGTGATTCAGACATTACAGAATCATCCATACAATAGTTCAATTACGGAAGACTATTCAATCCTCCGATTATTTGAGTAGAGGTTGTACGATCCCCAAACCTGATACCAAGATGTGACCATGCAATTTTACCTGCTTCATTGACAATAAATGTAGCAGGTCGAGAGATAGTTCCAAAGTTTTGGTCTACTACATTGTATGGTTCGATAGCTTTCCAATCCGGATCTGATAGAATCTTAAATTTACGGTTGACCAAATTTGTAGAATTCTGTAAATAATTACCTTCATCTTGAGAGATAGCTATTAATTCTCCACCAGCACTTTTAATATTCTCATATCCATCTCGCAGCTCCCTGAGCTGCCTTTGACAGAATGTTCAGCCATAGGTTGCAAAAAATGCAATTACCAACTTCTTTCCTGCATAATCAGATAAAGAAACTATATTCCCGTCAGCATCAGGTAATGAAAAATCAGGAGCAGTTGCCCCTATTGCCAATCCTTCACCAGGTGCTAATGGATCAGGTTCAGGGGTTGTTTCCACCATTGTTGGTTCAGGATCTGTCTCTACAGGATCCATTCCTGCTGTCATTCCTGGTGGTTCGACTGGAGTCATTTCTGGTGTAGTATCATCTTGTGGGGTTACTTCGGTGGTTATATCTGGTTGTATAGGTGTTGTCTCAGGCGTTGTTTCTACAGGAGTACCGATGACATCCTCAATTACATCCTTTTCAAAACAAGCTGTAATAATTGTCATGAATGCAATTATTACAACACTGACAACTGTATTTAATAACTTAGGTTTCATATTCACATCCTCCTTCATTACTCCTATGATATGTCTAATCTATTTTACCATAGTAAAGTAGTCAATGTCCAGATTAGACCACTTATGTATGACAGTGCATCTGAGAGGAACTTCTATAGAAACCGATTTTGTAAAAAACAGTCATATATGCTATAATAGGGCATTATCATATAAGGAGACTTACTCATGGCAAAAATTAACACACTTGTTTTCGCTGGTGGAGCTATTCATAACTGGCAAGGCTGTAGTGAAGAAATAGTTAAATCACTCTCTCAACGTGATGAATTTGACATTACAACTGTAGAAGACGATCTTGATGCATTGGTATCACCAAAATTAGACCCTTATGATCTAATTGTATTCTATTATACTGTTGGTGAAATCTCAGATGCGCAGAAGAATGGCTTACTAAATCATGTTGCTTCTGGGAAGGGGTATGTTGGTATACATTCTGCCGCAGATTCATTCCGAGGATGTCCAGAATATCGTTCAATGGTAGGCGGTTATTTCACTACACATCCACGCTATCGTGATTATCAGGTGAGTATTGTGGATAGTGAACACGAGATTACTGAAGGATTGGATGAATTTGTTGTTACAGATGAACAATATATACTTGATTACGACCCGCGGAACCATGTACTTGCTTCTGCTTTATGGAAAGGCGATGCAATGCCTGTGGCATGGACGAAAAATTGGGGTGAAGGGAAAGTTTTCTATCTTGCACTTGGACATGACCCTGCTGCCTGTCAACACGAGATGTTTAGTACGCTTCTACAGCGTGGCGCACTTTGGGCAGGAAGTAATGCGGATGAATAGAAGTTAGAAGTATATGACAGCATTGGTGGTTTTAAATAACTATTTCTAATTCCTATTTCGTTATGTATTTGGGTAGAAGTTAATTCTACCCAAATCTTTGGAATCAATTAAATGAAACAGACAATAATTGATATTCAAAAACATCCTAAGATAACTTCACATCATTTAATTCACTTTGATAACAAACATAGCCTTGTTATTCCTTCAGGATTTATTGATAATTTCGGTCTCTACATTGGATTGTCAATAGAATCCCACATTATAGAAAAACTCATTGCTGCAGATGAAGCTATACGGGCGAAAAACAACGCTTTATCTGTACTTAAGGAATATATATACAGTAAGACTCAGATGGCAAAGCATCTTGAAAGAGAAGGATTTACTGATAACATAATACAACAGATTATAATTGAACTAATTCAATCAGGACATATTCGAGACAGAGAGTATGCTGTTAAATGGGTACAACGGAGACAAAAGTCAAATCCAAGAGGATTTACCTTATTAAAACAAGAGTTGATAGAAAAAGGTGTGGATAGAGATACAGTAGAACAAGTATTATCAGAATTAAATGAGAAAGATGAAACCGATTTAGTTCTACAAATTGCACAGAAAAGATCAAAAGCGTATAAAGGTTTACCTATTCAGACGGCAAGAAGACGGCTTCATGCATATCTTGCCCGACGCGGTTTTGATTCTGATACAATTCTCAGAGTAATGGAACAGGTATTATAAGTTATTTCTAAAATCATGACGCGACCAAGTAGTCGTTCCTATAAAGTTTGCATTGATAATTGATTAGGGCAAACCATTTGGATTGACAATCTCAACCCTATTGGAATATAATAGGAAGTTGGAAGTTGGTGAAAAAATGACATCAGATGAAATTAGAGAAAGTTATTTAGAATATTTCCAGAAGCAGGGACATATGGTCGTACCAAGTGCGTCATTAATTCCTGCTGGGGATCCTACACTCCTATTTACGAATGCAGGGATGAACCAATTTAAGGATGTATTTCTCGGGATAGGACAACGCGAATATACACGGGCAGTTGATACCCAGAAATGCCTACGCGTGAGTGGAAAACACAATGACCTTGAGGAAGTCGGGCATTCACCAAGTCACCACACCTTTTTTGAGATGCTTGGAAACTGGTCATTTGGAGATTATTACAAACAGGAAGCCATTGCTTTTGCCTGGGAATTGGTTACTGAATTATGGAAAATACCATCTGAACTACTCTGGGCAACTGTATATACGGATGATGATGAAGCAGAGAATTTATGGTTACAAGAGACGGATATTCCACTATCACGAATTAGAAGATGTGATAAGGATAACTTCTGGGAAATGGGTGAAACCGGTCCCTGCGGACCCTGTAGTGAATTGTTTATTGATATGGGGGTTGAGGAATTCCCAGAAACTATAAATGATCCTGAGGCTGGTCCAAATACGAGTGATAGATTTCTTGAATTCTGGAATCTCGTATTTATACAGTATAATAGAGATCAATACGGGGATTTGGAGCCATTACCCGCTACACATGTTGACACTGGAATGGGGTTTGAGAGAATAACTTCAATTCTCCAAGGAGTGGATTCTAACTATAAGACAGACCTATTCACTCCTCTTTTGCAGGCAATATCTGATATTACAAGTACAAATTACTCCCATGATGACAACGGTTTACCACATAGAGTAATCGCAGATCATATCCGATGTCTAACTTTCACAATCGGTGACGGGGTAATGCCATCCAATGATGGACGCGGGTATGTAATTAGAAGAATTCTTCGACGCGCAGTTCTATATGGTAAAAAACTGGGAATGGATGAACCGTTCATTTATCAACTTGTTAACAATGTCATAGATATTCTTGGGAATGCATTCCCTGATGTAATACACAAACGGGATTTTATATCCCGAATAATCGAAGCAGAAGAGCAACGATTCCACCAAACCCTTGCTCGGGGACTCGAAATACTTGAACAATCAATCGATACAATTAAAACTGACCGGTCTAATCAATTAGATGGTGAAAGGGCATTTGAGTTATATGATACATTTGGGTTTCCACTTGATCTGACTCAACTATTGGCTCATGAACGCGGAATCACTGTTGATGAAACTGGTTTTGAAGCAAGTATGGAGGAACAGAGAGCACGTGGGAGGGCAGATTGGATTGAATCTGGTAGTGGAGTAAATGAAGATGAAGTAACCCTTTATGCAGATGTACTTAAAGAAACTGGTGGAACTGAATTCGTAGGATACACACAATATAGTACAGAATCAGAAATCGTAGCCATAATCTGTGGTTCTGAATCTGTTACAAGAGCAACTGAAGGTGATGAAGTTACAGTTTTACTTAATCAGACACCTTTCTATGGGGAATCTGGTGGACAGGTCGGAGATATTGGGACCATTGTTAACTCTAATGCTACTTTGAACGTTATAGACACCCAGAAACCATCACCTGATCTAATTGCACATAAATGTAAAGTAGTTGAAGGAGACATTACACCTTTCACCCATGTAACAGCAAAAATAGATTGTGAACGACGAAGACAAATTGAAGTGAGTCACACAGCAACTCATTTACTACATAGTGGATTAAGAACTATACTGGGTGATCATGTTAGTCAAGCTGGTTCACTTGTAGAAGCAGGTCGATTACGGTTCGATTTCAACCATTATGAAGCAGTTACCACAGACCAACTACACCAAATTGAAGTTTATATAAATGAAAAAATACGTGGAAACGATCATATCGAAATAAGTGAAATGTCCTTAGATGAATCAAAAAAGAATGGTGCTTTAGCTTTCTTTGGTGATAAGTATGGAGATGTTGTCCGAGTGGTTCAATCCGGTGATTACAGTATTGAACTATGTGGAGGAACACATGTTGATAGTACCGGAAATCTCGGTTATGTCAAGTTAATGAGTGAAAGTAGTATCGCTGCTGGTGTACGGAGGGTTGAAGCATTCACTGGTAATTCTGCTATTACAAGTATTCAGAATGATGAATTATTATTGTCAGAAATAGCAGGTCTTTTGAAAACTCCTAAGAGAAATCTATCTGAGAGAATAAACCAACTACTTCATGACCAAAGTGAATTAGAACTACAAATTCAACAATTGAAAAGTCAGAATGCATTATCTAATTTACAGCCATTAATAGAAACTGCTGCAATCGTTGATGGGATTAAAATTGTCTCTTCAAGTATTGAAAAAACCAATAGAAATAGTTTACGACAACTGATTGATGAACTAAAAGATAGAATGCAATCAGGGGTTGTGTCTCTTGCTTCTATCAATGGGGATGAAGTTGCATTTGTAGTAGGTGTCACTTCCGACCTTGTTAAGAATCGAGGTTTAAATGCTGGTAAGATTATACAAGAGATTGCCAAACTTGCTGATGGTAAGGGTGGTGGAAGACCTGAATTAGCTCAAGGTGGAAGCAGGTCTCCTGAAAAAGTGGAGCCTGCTATACAAGCAACTACGAAAATCGTAGAAGATCTGCTTCAGAAGTAAGTAGTAATTACAAGAGACGATAGTTTGCTTTCTTAGAATAAGGATTATCATATAAGAAAAGGAAAACGACTAAATAGATGGATTGGAATTTTTACATTACTATTTTTTGGCAATGCAGTCTGGGTATAGCCTTAATTGCTTTAACTATACTGGTAATTTATCTATGTATAGCATTAAGCAGTTTACGGAATTCTCTTAGTAGTATTCAGAATACACTAAATTCAACAGAGAAACTTGTTAATAATGAAATCGGGATACTAATTACTGATGCTTCACAAACCTTAAAAGCAATTAACAACGATTTACCTGAACTATTAAAGAATCTTAATGGTGTAACTGCATCAATTCAACAGATCAGTGAAAACGAAGTTCAACCTACCATACATAATATTCAAGAATTAACACTTGCTCTTAGCAAGAGTATACAGGAACTTGAATCACTGGTACAAAAGGTTTCAACTTTTTCTGGAGATACAATTCATCAAGCAGAATATTTCCGAAATCAAGTTGCTGAATCACTGGCTGATATTGTCGGATTATGGCATGGTTTAAAAGCAGGTTGGGATAGGATATATAAGTCAACACAATCAAATGGAACCCCTCAGTCAAATACGAATAATGGTGATTCCGATTCTTCAGTAGAAGAAATTGAGTCTCCAGACAACACCTTAGAAAAAGAATCACCGGATGAATCAGAATAGTGTTATATTCTCACAAAATAATGTGAATAACTTATTATTACCTATAATCTAATTGACTAAAGTTTGGAGAACTATTAACAAACAACATGATTGAAAACTATTTACCATTTATTACGTTTATATAATCGGATGATTATCATCTGAACTTGATTTATGTATTATTTGATATTAATTCATATAAGAATAGAGAGGAAAGACAAATGAGTAACGATGGACGGAATAATGGACTGACAATGATTTTTGCATTTACAACTGGATTCTTAGCTGGCGCTGTTATTAGTCTGCTTTATGCTCCAGCAACTGGAAAGGAAACGCGGCAGAAAATTAAGGATACCTCAATTCAGGCTAAGGACAAGACACTCGAATTTGCTCAACATGCAAGTGAATCAGCAAAAGAAAATGTACAGAACCTTGTAGATCAGGGCAAGGATAGTGTTCAAGGCTTGGTTGAAGCCAGTAAAGAACGGGTTAAGGATGCAACTGACCAAGTCAAAACCGCTGTTGAAACGGGTAAAAAAGTATCTTCAGATGTCCGGAGTAAAATCACTGAAAACATACCAGGACTTGGAAATGGCAAGAAATCTGATAAGAAGGCAACTGAAGAAGCCTAATCTTATTCTGCCCGGTATCTTCTATATTTCTTTTATATCGGATCTATAGTCTATACTTATATTTCGTTTCAACTATATGAATGTTGAAAATTTAACCAACTTACTTGAACAAGTAAAAAGTGGAGAGATTGAAGTGTCTGATGCACTTCAATCTCTTCGTTCCCTTCCTTTTGAAGATCTTGGTTTCTCCAAGGTTGACCATCATCGACAACTTCGGACAGGTTACCCTGAAGTGATATTTTGTGAGGGTAAGACCGAATCCCACATTGCACAAATTAGTGAACGCATTCTTAATGCTGGACATCCACTTCTGGCAACGCGTGCTACTCCTGAAATGTTCGATGCTGTCAAGACAATCAACCCTAAGGCACAATATAATGAACTTGGACGCACAATCACTGTCCCACAATCTGATTCCGATGGTGTACCTGGTATACTCATAATTTCTGCTGGAACATCTGATCTGCCAGTTGCAGAAGAAGCAGCTGATACCGTACTAATGATGGGTTGTTCACCCGAACGGCTATATGATGTGGGAGTTGCTGGTTTGCACAGACTTCTAAGTAATCACGAAAAACTCCTAAATGCCCGCGTAATTATTGTAATTGCTGGTATGGAAGGGGCTTTACCAAGTGTAGTAGGTGGATTAGTTGATTGTCCAGTTATTGCAGTGCCAACAAGTGTAGGGTATGGCGCAAGTTTTGGTGGTCTTGCTGCTCTTCTGGGAATGTTAAATAGTTGTGCCTCTGGTGTTACTGTCGTAAACATTGATAACGGTTTCGGGGCAGGTTATAGTGCTGCATTGATAAACCGACTTCCAACCAATGATTCTTTTTAGTGATTCTACATATATAATTATATTGACATTTCTCACAATTGTTCGGCTAATGGCAAAAATATGTGCTAACTAAACTTTACCCTATTGCCATTGATTTTGTAAAACAAACGCACACATACTTTCATAAGTGAAAGTTCTCTAATTCCTCAAAACCTAATAACATCAATACAAAATACCTAAGAAAAACCCATATACTGTATCAATTCCAATTTCACACTTTTCCATAAGACTAAAAATAATTTGAAGAAAATAGGAACTTCTAACAACTAACACACATCTAACACAAAACATAAAATAAATTAAATATACTTGTCAAAATATAAACAAGTGACTTGGTTCGGACTGAAAAGTCCAAATAGATGACCGGTTGAAAGCAGAAGCAGGATTTCTATCAGTTGTGTTGATAAGTTCCGAAAGTTTGAGAAGAGAAGTATTTGAAAATACATAGTAGATATTTGATAAGATGTTGACGCTTGGGATAGTCTCCTAAGTTGTAATAGATTTGTTTATCTATTTAGGATGATATCCCATGCCCTAAAAGTCAAGAGTAAATTAAAAAACGCATTTTCATGACGCTAAATAGCCTGAGTGCCGATTGTTAGTAGGTTAAACACTACTCTAAGAAATCTCAGTTAATATATGTGATTCACGGAGAATGGGTATACTTTAAATTATAAACCCCTATAGAATAAGGGCTCGTAAAATTGCTCCGTGAAAGTTTCCGTGAAAGTGCAAGCATCTCAATACGAAAAATATTAACACTTTTTCCATTCACATTATCCAATTGAAAACAGTGTAATACCATTTCTGGTAATTTAAAGTCTCATTAGTAGAATCTCTCTTATGTAGCACAAACTTTATGAAGATTAAATAAATATTTCGGTAATTCAGTTCATAAAAGTATTGTAGGGGCAGGGTTTCCCCGCCCGTTATTGACGCATAATGTGAATATTTAATATTGAAACTTGCTTAGTGTTTAGGATCAGTTTTCTTCAAATATTTCACCCGCGAATCAAGGAATCAATAAATCAACGGTATGGATACTATTTAGCATTCCCCGCCTATCTTGTCTATGAGAGTCATATTCTTGTAAAATGAAGTACATACACCTATTATCAAACCCACCTTTATTAATGCAGCGCTGTATGTATGTGAATCGCCTATCCCTTCATTTTGACTTCCATCTTTTAATGGAAATATGACCCTATTTGTAGTATACTTTAATATCATGTCAACTAAACTTACACATATACGTAATTTCTGTATCTTAGGACATATAGACCACGGAAAAAGCACACTCAGTGATAGACTTTTAGAACATACCAACACACTCGCTGAAAGAGAAATGAGAGAACAAGTTCTCGATTTAATGGACCTTGAACGAGAACGTGGAATTACTATAAAAGCAACACCAGTTAAACTTGATTACAAAGCCGAAGATGCTAAAATCTATGAACTGAATTTAATTGATACACCGGGTCATGTTGATTTTACTTATGAAGTTTCAAGAAGTTTGGCAGCTTGTGAAGGAGCGATATTAATTGTTGATGCTGCACAAGGTGTAGAAGCACAAACTTTAGCAAATGCGTATCTCGCCATAGAAAATGACCTTGAACTTATCCCCATAATAAACAAAATTGATCTCCCAGCTGCACAACCCGATGAAGTAAAAAGACAAATTGAAGAGGTTGTAGGCATCCCTGCAGATGAATCCCTACTTGTCAGTGCAAAAGAAGGAATCGGTATACCTGCCATACTGCAAACTATCGTCAACAAAGTTCCTCCACCAGAGACAGTCTCGGATGCCCCGTTAAAAGCACTTGTCATAGATTCAGTTTACAATAATTACCGTGGTGTAATTATGTATACCCGTATTTTTGAAGGCATGGTATCTCCTGGTGATAAAATCCATCTTATGCAATCTAAACGTTCTTATGAAGTTGAAGAGGTCGGTATTTTCACACCACAAATGCAATCTGTCAATGTATTGAATACTGGAGCAGTAGGTTATCTAATTGCTGGAATCCGGGAAATTGAACATGCTAAAATAGGCGATACGATTACTAACCACCTCCATCCTACCTCGAATCCCCTCCCAGGATATCAAGAAATCAAACCGCTTGTATTCAGTGGGTTATATCCCTCAGATACCAATCAATTTCAGGCACTACGTGAAGCCTTAGAGAAACTACGTTTAAATGATTCATCATTTACCTATGAACCTGAAACCTCTATTGCTCTGGGTTTTGGTTTTCGATGTGGGTTCTTGGGATTACTTCATATGGAGGTAATTCATGAACGACTTGAGAGAGAATTTGAGCTTGAACTTGTTAGGACTGCCCCAAGTGTGATGTACCGAGTCAATCTAAAATCAGGTGAACAAGTTTACGTTGACAATCCAGCACATTTACCAGAAGTACAAGATATAGAACATATTGAAGAGCCGTATGTCAATATTGATATAATACTTCCACGTGAATATATCGGTAATGCGATGGAACTTTGTCAGAAACGACGGGGTATATATAAGAGGATGAATCAGTTAGATATCTCACGAGTTCAAATTCTTTATGAACTTCCATTAAGTGAAATGCTTATGGACTTTTTTCCTAAGTTGAAATCCATAACTCGTGGATATGCATCATTAGAATATGATATTGGCGAATACAAACAAGAGAATTTGGCTAAGTTAGACATTCTCCTCAATGGTAAACCTGTAGATGCTCTTTCAACAATCTTGCCTCGCGAGATGGCAGAGACACGAGGCAAGAGTTTGGTGAGTAAATTAAAAGAACTCATACCCCGTCAGATGTTTGAAATTCCTGTTCAAGCTGCAATTGGGAATAAAATTGTGGCACGGGAATCTGTAAGAGCACTCAGGAAAAATGTCACCGCAAAGTGTTATGGTGGGGATATAACACGAAAGAGAAAATTGTTAGAACGCCAGAAGGAAGGTAAAAAGAGACTTAAGCAAATTGGAAGTGTGGATGTTCCCCAAGAAGCCTTCACCGCAATGTTAGCAAGTGATGAATAGTATTACATAGATTATAATATTTTTACAGTAAGAAGGGGTAATCATCGAAGTAACGGTGATTATAGATTTGAATGAGAACTGATGAACAAAAGTCAAAATGGCAGAAATTTCGGAACACCATAGTATGGGAATATACACAAGTAATTGTCGTTGCTTTAATACTGGTATTTGGGTTTATTCGTCCATTTGTCGTAGAAGCATTTAAGATTCCTTCAGGTTCAATGGAAGACACACTCTTAGTTGGGGATCGAATCTTAGTATGTAAATTCATTTATGGTATAAAGATTCCAGGAACAGATATTAGAGTTTTTGATTTCCATAAACCTACACGTGGAGATGTATTTGTATTTATACCTCCACATGAGACAAATAGAAATTTCATCAAGCGAATTGTGGCAATAGAAGGTGATACAATATATACAAAAGGTAAAACTCTCTATGTGAATGGAAAAGCAGTAGAAGATAGTGAATATACAAAGCATGTAACATCACATTTTAAAAGAGACGGAAACTTTCCACCTTTCAGTAAACCTCCTCCATATATGAACAACAATGAAATATTCAAAGACTACACACTCTCAGGAAATCAATTTAAAAGGAAATTCCCTGAAGGGAATCCTTTTGTTGTTCCTAAAGGGATGGTTTTTGCCATGGGTGATAATCGAAACCAGAGTAGTGATAGTAGATCATGGGGACCTGTCGATGTTAACAGAATAAAAGGACAAGCCTTTATGGTTTATTGGTCATATAATGGAAAAGGCATTAAGTTATGGGAATTATGGAAGATTTTTGCCCGAATTCGTTATGATCGAATAGGTAAAATAATAGCAACAGAACATATACAAGACTGATGGATCAAGTAAATAGACATCTCATCATTGGTACAGCTGGACACGTTGACCACGGCAAGACTGCATTAGTAGGCACACTTACAGGAATAGAGACAGATAGACTAAAAGAAGAACGAGAAAGAGGTCTATCTATTGAATTAGGATTTGCTTATTTTGATCTACCTGATAATACCAGAGCGGGAATTGTAGATGTACCTGGACATGAGAAATTCATTCGGAATATGTTATCTGGTGCCTATGGGATGGATATTGTATTGTTTGTCGTTGATGCGAAAGAAGGTGTACAAGAACAGACTCTGGAACATCTCGCAATTTTAGATTTGTTAGGTATTTCAAACGGCATCCTTGTCATGACGAAATCGGATTTAGCAACACCAGAGGAATTAGCTGATGCAACTGAAATGACACAAGAAATATTGGTTGGTACATCACTTGAACAAATACCGTCTGTTAGTGTTTCATCAATCACTGGACAGGGAATAGACAAACTCAAGCAGATGATAGTTGAACAAGTAAGTCAAGCTACCAATAAACAGGAACATAATGGAATACCACGTTTATATGTTGATCGTGTATTTACTGTTCAAGGATTTGGTGTAGTTGTTACGGGAACTCTGATAGGTGGAGTAGTTAATAGAGATCAAAGAATGGTCATTTTACCACAGGGAAATGACGTAAGAGTGCGGGGTATTCAAGTACATAATGAACCGGCAAATGTTGCTCAAGCAGGACAAAGAACCGCATTAAACCTATCTGGTACATCTGCAAATGAAATTCAAAGAGGAGATGTATTGTGTCCGGTAGAATTTTCACGTGCTACAGATAATATTGATGTATCTTTACAAGTCCTATCCTCATTTCCAAGAATGATAGAACATTGGGATCGGTTTAGAGCATATCTGGGTACACGTGAGATATTCTGTAGAATGATATTATTGGTTGACGAGGCAATTCTACCTGGGGACACAGTCCAAGTACAACTCCGTTTAGAACAGCCAATCTTAACCTTTCGTGGAGACCGAATTATCCTGCGAGATTTCTCTGCACAATATACTGTTGGAGGTGGAGAAGTTATCAACCCATTTGCACCTAAGCATAAACGTTTTACTCAAGAAACAATTTCTGTTTTAGCACAATGGGAAGAAGCGGATGACGAATCTGTAGTCACTGCAATATTACAGAACAGTAAAACTTTGTGTATAGAGGAATCTTTTTTATTCTATTATTTACCCTATGCTCAGACTGAAGTTAAAGCTATATTAGAGAATTTGGAATCAGAAGGTAAAATTGTAAGATGGGATGTTACAGGTAGAACACCACTCATTTCTGATGCAAATCGTACTGCTGAAATAGAAGAAAATCTGATTTCAGTTCTTGAACAATTTCATAAACAACAGCCATTACTGGCTGGACAGAATGCAGCACAACTTTGTAGAGATCTTTCTGTTGACGAAGTTGGCTTTGAAAAAATTATAAATAAACTTACATCATCTGAAAGTATAATAAAAGATGGTAATCTCATTAGACTGGCATCCCATGAAATTCAATTCTCTGAAGAGGAATCCACTGCAAAAGAAACTTTAGAAAAATTATTCTTCGATGCAGGTGTCAACACACCTGGGTTGAATGAATTAAAGACACAACTCTCAGAATATAATCCTCAATTGGTGGAATCTACATTCTATGCACTATTGAATCTCGGACACTTCATCAAAGTAGCAGATAATTACTTCATTCACACGAAGGTTTTTGATGAGACTGTAGAGACATTAAAGGAATATTTGGATAATAATGATACGATTTCTGTTGGAGAATTTCGTGAACTGGGTCAAACATCCAGAAAATACGCAGTTCCATTTCTTGAGTACTGTGACACGCTAAATATAACAGTCAGAGAGGGTAATGTTAGGAGATTGTCTTCAAGACAAAGCTGATTTTCCACTGAATATGATTTGTTAAGACATTGTATATGGGGGAGGATAGGGTCTGGTGTCCCTACCGGTCTTCAAAACCGGCTTGTCCATGCAAGTGGATAGGTGGGTTCGATTCCCACCCTCTCCCGCCATTTTTCATATAAATACTGTAATGGATATTAACCTTCCTGTCATAAATTCTGAGCCATCAAGAAGACATCCATCATGGATAAAAGCTCGCATACCGAGTGGGGAAAACTACACTGAGTTAAAGAGCTTAATGCGTGACTTACAACTCCACACAGTCTGTGAAGAAGCACGTTGTCCAAATATAGGTGAATGTTGGAATAGCAGAACTGCGACATTTATGATCTTAGGTGATATATGTACACGTCGTTGTATGTTTTGTGCTGTTCAAAAAGGTAAACCGCGGGGTGTCGTTGATTCAGATGAACCACGTAGACTTGGTGAAGCAGTAGTACATTTAATGCTGAATCATGTCGTCATTACATCTGTTAACAGAGATGATTTACCTGATGGTGGGGCAACTATTTTTGCTGAATGCATTAAAATTGCACGAGAAAAACGACCAAGTTGTACAATTGAAGTATTGATACCGGATCTTGAAGGAAATTGGGATGCTTTGAATATTATTATTGATGCCAAACCTGATGTCCTTAATCACAACACAGAGACGGTTCAAAGACTCTATCGACGTGCACGTCCACACGCAAATTACCAACAATCTCTAAGACTTCTCAAAATAAGTAAAGAAATCAAACCAGAAATGTTAACAAAATCAGGTTTGATGGTCGGATTAGGAGAAACGGTTGTAGAACTTCTTGAAACTATGCAGGATATATGTAATACCGGTTGTGATATTCTCACAATTGGACAATATCTCTCACCCTCCTCACGACACTTACCGATACATCGATACTACACCCCTGAAGAATTCGATGAAATTAAAGAAGCAGGATTGACCATGGGATTTCGACATGTAGAATCTGGTCCTCTGGTTCGTAGTTCATATCATGCTGGTGAACAAGCAAGAAGTTCAAACTTGGTGTAGTATACTTACAACGAATATTGGGTATAAGGTATCCCATCGGGAGAAATTACACATCATGCAATGATCCCTTCCACCAGATGTCAAATGCTCCTTCAGGTAATTTCAATACAAAATATCCCTCCATTTATGATCTTCAGTCCATCTAACACGGAATCATCCGTCTCATTATGTTGTAATACCATTTCTGGTAATTATAGTCTCATTAATAGAATCTCTTTAATGTAGCACAAACTTTCATGTAGCACAAACTTTCAGTTTGTGTAGTATTTCAAGACATAAATATCAGCTAATCATGGGAGAATCATTTATAGAAATGGTATAAGATAACTTCATAAATTATGAAAATTTGTAGAAGGGGTGAAGACGTATTTTATCAAGAAAAAGTGAAGAAAACATCCATCTCAAACAACTAACATACATATACCACAAAATAGAAGCACATATTTAGAATATCTGTTAAGCAATATTAAATAATAAGCTTACGATTTTCGATAAGTGTAACTTTTTTCATTTTTTCGACCCGTAGAGAAATCCAACAACAACACGATCTACTGTCTAAGTATTTAGGATTAAATGTATGTTTTATGCCATATTTTATGTCTGCATATTAGGATTAAATATCTGTTTTTATGCCTTTTTATCAATCAGAAATATGCCAATAACATTACATACACGTTAAAACCCTTTTTACATTGACATACTTAATATCTTCAGATAAAATATGTGTAGGTAGATTGATTAAATATAAAGAATAAAATAGTATTTGTCGCCTACTCCAATTATACTACCCCAACTTTATATAAGGTGAATATTGTATCTCATGAGTATTCTCTAAGGGAGTTTTATGTAAGATTATGAAAACATTATTTTGTCTCATTAGTACTTTACTATTACTTATAACAGTTCCTATTATTACATCTTCTGCCGAAGGTTGGCCTCAATGGCGTGGAGAAAACCGTGATGGTATTTGGAATGAAACTGGTTTACTTGCAGAATTTGATGGTAATCAGATCCCTCACCGATGGAGTGTTCCAATAGGAAGTGGTTATAGTGGTCCCACAGTTGCGAATGGTCGTGTTTATGTTACGGATAAACTAACTAAACCTAAGCATATTGAACGTGTACTCTGTTTTGATTGGGAAACAGGAGACGAAATTTGGTCTTATTCCTATGACTGTATATATAGAATTGATTATGCTGCAGGACCTCGGGCGAATGTAACTGTTCAGGAAGGATTAGCTTACGCATTAGGAGCGATGGGACATCTACACTGTTTTGATGCAGCTACTGGAGATATAAAATGGAAGAAAGATTTAAGTACAGAATATAACATTCATATGCCAATATGGGGAATCGCATGTGCACCGATCGTAATTGATGATTTGGTAATTGTTCAAATTGGCGGTAAACCGGATGCATGTATTGTGGCGTTTGATTGTAAATCGGGTGAAGAAAGATGGAGAGCGTTGGAAGATAATGCATCATACTCTGCACCAATCCTGATTACACAAGCCGGACAACAGGTATTGATTTGTTGGACAGGACATAATCTTGCGGCATTAGATCCGAATACTGGAACAGTACATTGGAAATACCATATACCACCAACAAATTGGGAAATTGGTATAGCAACACCTATATATCACGATAATCATATATTTGTTACCAATTTCTATGAAGGGGCAGCTCTTTTAAAATTGTCTGCGGATAAATTGGATTATGAACTTGTGTGGCATAGAAGAGGAAAACATGAACGAAATACGGATGCCATTCAAACAACAATGTCAACGCCAGTATGGATTGGTAATAACATCTACGGTGTGGATAGTTATGGACAACTTCGGTGTTTAGATTCACAAACCGGGAATCGTATTTGGGAAGATTTATCTGCTGTACGCATCGCACGATGGAGTACAATTCATATGGTTAAAAATGATGATAAAGTATGGATGTTTAATGAGGAAGGTGAATTGCTTATCACAGAACTTACTCATGAAGGATTGAATATCATCAGCCGTGCTAAATTAATTGAACCAACTCGTGACCAACTAAACCAAAGAGGTGGGGTAACTTGGGCACATCCTGCTTACGCATATAAGCACGTTTTTGCCCGAAATGATAATGAATTAATTTGTGCAAGTTTAGAAGAAAAGTAACATTAAACAATGACAATTAACAACATAGAATAAACAAAGGATTAGAACAATAATGCCGATAATAGACTCAAATATTTCTGAAGGGGACAGCGAAACTACTTTACCATCGGTTAACCTGATTCCAGGACAAAAGATACATGGATTTGATGTAAAAAAAATAACACCTATTGAGGAATTACGTGCGATAACCATAGAACTTGAACATTCTCATAGTGGTGCCAGACTATTCCATTTCTATATTGACGATCCAAAAAACTGGATTTCTATCAGTCCAACTACTCCAACCTTTGATGATACAGGATTACAACACATTCTTGAACATTCGGTCATGTCAGGATCGCGTAATTTTCCGATAAAAGAAGTATTCTTTGAAATAATGAAAAGGAGTCTTGCGACATACGACAGTACCAACGCAATGAACTATATAGATCATGCATTCTATTACTGTTCAAGTATTGTTAAGAAAGACTTATTTAATCTCGCAGAGGTTTTCTTTGATTGTGTCTTTAATCCACTACTGACAGAAGAAACCTTCAAACGTGAAGGACACCATCTTGAACCTGTAGATCCAAATCAACCTACTGGAGAAATAAAAATTAATGGGATTGTCTATAATGAAGTGAAGAACAGTTTATCCAGTCCGGAAGGTTGTTTGTATATAACTATGAATGAAGCGTTATTACCAGATACATACTATGCGAAGAATGCTGGTGGTAACGCATTGGTGATGCCAGATTTAACATACGAGGAATTTAAGACATATCATAAGACATATTATCATCCCACAAATAGTTATTTCTTTTTCTATGGAAATATACCTACAACAGAATTCCTCCAATTTTTCGCAGAAAAATTAGATGATATTCCAAGTAATAACTCACAAAACTTTCTTAATCCTCTACGACCAGAAAATACAATTCAAACAAAATGGGATTCACCGAGAATTGTAAGAAATACATATCCTATAGGTTCAGATGAATCTCTTAGTGAAAAGACCTATTTAATGCTAAGTTGGCTCATAGGAGATGCTACGAATCCTGAAGAATACATCTTATTCAATATAATAAACAGAATATTGATTGGAAATACTGGAGCACCACTTCACAAGGCAATTCTTGAATCAAAACTTGGTGCTGATATCCATATAAATACTCTTGATGGTCATACAGGACCTCAAACCACATTTTGTGTTGGTCTGGTAGGGAGTGAGGCGGAACATGTGGAAGAATTTACAGACTTAGTGATGAATACTTTGACTCAAATTGTGGATAATGAGATTGATAAAGAAATCGTTGAAACCGCTTTTCAACAAATTATCTATAACTATCAAGAGATTTCTCAAAACTTTCCATTTAGAATTATGGTACGTGTTGTTAACACATGGATATATGAAAAAGAACCAACTCTCTTTTTAGATATGGGAGAACACATCTCTAATGTTAGGAAAAGATGGGAGAAGAATCCAAACATTTTTAATGAATTGATACGAGAATGGTTTCTGGATAATCCACATCGATTAACGGTAATACTGACTCCTGATCCAGGTATGCAGTCAAGAATTGATTCTGAAGAGAGTGAACGTTTGCAATCAATTCGTTCTCAACTTACAGATGAACAATTGAAAGAGATCGCTGCTGAAGCAATAGACCTTGAAAAACTCAATAGTGAAACGAACTCACCTGAGGATTTTGCAATATTACCGCAATTACAAACCTCTGATCTCCCCAAGAAACCTATAGACACACCGACAACAATTGAAATAGAAAATGGACGTCCTGTACTACGAAATGATATTTATTCAAATGGAGTTAATTACCTTGTCTTGAATTTCGATTTACAAGGGTTACCTCAACATTTGTGGCAATATTTGCCAAGATATACCGATGCAATAGAAAAACTCGGTACTGCCAATTACACATACGAAGAAATTGCCAGAGGTAAAGCTGCTTCGACTGGAGGAATAGGATGCTCAATAGATCTAAGAACCCATACGAGTGATCCAGATCATTCTATTTGGAATCTACAATTCCATCTGAAAGTTCTTGATGATAAGATAGATGAAGCATTAGATATATTGAGTGATTTGATTTTTCATGTGAATCCAAACGATCATGGAAGACTTAACGAAGTGCTGAAACAATCTGTAATTGGATATCAGAATCAGGTACACGGGTATCATGGTCCAAATATACCAAAACATCATGCTGCTCGTGGAATAAATCTTCATGCACATCTAAATGAGATCATATACGGTTCACCTCAACACCAAATAACTTGGTCATTACAAGAGGATTTTGATAATTCTTTCAAAGAATTATGCGGACATATAGAAGAAATTAGAGACTTTATCTTAGTAAAAGAGCGTGTTACTGCAAGTTTTACTGGTTGTGATATGGCGTATGAAAAGATACAAAGTCATTATTCAAAATGGATTGACTATATGCGAAATGAACCAATTGAGTCCTCACATATAGATTTTAGTCCTTTTGATTCACCTACCTATGAGGGGATTACTGCTCCAATTCAAATTGCACATTGTTCACGGATAATGTCAGCACCACATTACTCACATCCAGATTCAATCCTATTAACAATTGGAACTGAACTAATTTCCTTTGATTATATGTTCCCAGAGATACGACTTAAAGGGAATGCATACGGGTGGGAATTCTCATACCATCCTTATGATTCATTATTATGCCAAGGTTCACATTTTGATCCTCATATTTCGCGGACTCTTAAAATATTTGATGATACTAAAGACTATATAAAACAGGTAGAATGGACTCAAACTGATATTGACAGGGCTATTATTTCATCTGCATCAGAATACCTGCAATATACAAAACCCAGTAATGCTTCATCAAAATCCATGTTCAACTATATCGTAGGACAATCTAATGAGATTATAGAGAAACGGTATGCAGAAGTACTAAATGCAACACCTAAAGAAGTGAAACGTGTCCTTCTTGAAACTATTGAAAAAAATGAAGAAAAAGCATCAATATGTGTAATTGCAAGCAGAGATAAAATTGAAACCGAGAATAAGAAATTGGATGAGCCACTAATAATAAAAGACTTAATTTCATAGATTCAAACCAATTTGTTAATAACATTAATGAATATCTGGAGACTATAATGGAAACGAAACTTTCAAATGGGAATGGCGGGTTACAACACCCGCCTATAGATATTGAAACAGGACAGAACATCAACGGTTTTACGGTAAAGGCAATTAACCCTATAGATGAATTGCGTGCCGTGACAATTGAATTATTACACGAATATAGTGGTGCCCGTCTGTTGCATCTATATACAAACGATACTGAAAACTTATTCTCTATTAATTTTCCTACTCCCCCAACAGACGATACAGGTGTTCCCCATATCTTAGAGCATGCTGTCTTAGCAGGATCACAAAAATTCCCTGTGAAAGAGCCATTCTTTGAAATGATTAAGATGAGTATGGCGACTTTTATAAACGCTATGACAGCTTCCGACCATACCTATTACCCTGTTGCAAGTAATGTTAAGAAAGACTTATTTAACTTGGCAGAAGTCTATTTTGATGCTGTTTTTCACCCCTTACTTACCGAAGATACATTCAAAAGAGAAGGGCATCACCTTGCCCCAGTAGATCCTGAAGATCCTACTGGTGATTTAAAGATTACTGGCATTGTCTATAATGAGATGAAAGGGGCATTTTCTGATCCTGAATCCAAATTATATCGGAATATGACAAATCGACTTCTACCGCATACCTTATATGCTAAGGAATCAGGTGGAGATCCAGATGCAATACCTGATTTGACTTATGAACAACTAAAAGCTTTTCACAAAACTTATTACCATCCAAGTAACAGTTATTTCTTTCTATATGGAGATATTCCTACAACGGAATACTTGGCTTTTCTTTCAGAAAAACTTCAGAACATACCGAATAATGAGACTATTGCCACTCTTAATCCTCTCAAACCTGACGTAACACACCAACCCAGATGGGATTCGCCTCAAATTATTTCAGGTAGCTATCCAGTTGCTCCTGATGAGACACTCACAGAGAAGACTTACCTATTATTGAGTTGGCTTATTGGAGATGCTACGGATCCCGAGGATGTCGCAATGTCCTATATTCTCAGCCTAATACTACTTGGGAATGAAGCAGCACCTTTGAAAAAATCTATTATTGATTCAAAATTAGGGGCTGATTTGATTTTCTCTGGTGCCAGTTCTATAGGTCCTAATAGTACTTTTTATGTTGGTCTTAAAGGGAGTGAAGAAGATAGAGTTGATGCATTTACAAAATTAGTTATAGATACCCTGTCTAAACTGGCTGAAAATGTAATAGATAGTTCTCTCGTTGAAGCGGCATTTCAACAGTCAACATATCACTATCAAGAAGTTTCCCCAATGTTTCCGTTACGAATTCTGTTCCGTGTAATTGAAGCATGGATCTATGAAAACGATACGGATACATTCTTGAAGATGGGAGAAAGCCTGGAAACTATCCGGAAACGTTGGGAAGATAATCCTAATATCTTTAATGATATGATCCGGGAACGATTGATTGATAATCCACATAGATTGACAAGTGTCTTATCTCCCGACCAGAATATGCAAGCTGAAGAAGATGCTGAATTGGAAAAACGAATGAATGAGATACGGGCACAACTATCAGATGAGCAGACTATCAAAATTGCTAACGATGCCGCAGAACTTGATCGAATGAATGGGCAGCCTAACCCTCCTGAAGCATTGGCGAAACTACCACAACTCCAAGTTAGTGATCTCCCTGATAAACCAAAACATATTCCAACTGGCGTTGAAGAAGTATTAGGTCGAAATATCCTTCGAAGTGATGTTTTTGCGAACGGTGTAAACTATCTAATTCTTAACTTCGACTTACACGGTTTACCTCAACATTTATGGTCTTATTTACCCCGGTACACCAATGCAATTGGAAAGTTAGGTGCGGGAGATATGAACTATGAACAATTAGCAAGACGTAAATCAGCTGTGACTGGAGGAATTGGGTGTGGGGTAGGTTTCAGTACACATACTGTTGATGCAAGTAGTTCATTATTGAACCTACGATTCAGTCTTAAAGCACTTGATGTAAAAATTGATGAAGCTCTTGATGTACTTCATGATGTTATATTCACAGTCAATCCAAGAGATAAAGAACGGCTACAGGATGTGTTATTACAGGCAGTTGCTGAATACCGAACCGAGATGGTCCAAGATGGTTCAAGTACTGCAATTCACCATGCTGCACGTGGTTTATCACCCCAAGGACACTTATCTGAATTAGTTTACGGACTTCCACAACTGCGTAGTAGTGAAAACTTACTTAGTGGTTTTGATGAACTAAATTCAGACCTTATGTGTCAAATAGAAGAGATACGCGATTTCATATTAAACAGAAATCGAGTTACCATAAGTTTTAATGGTTCAGATATAGGTTTTGAAACAACGATAAGTAAATTAAATGGGTGGCTTGAATCTATGAATGATGATGATATAATCAATGAACCAATTTCCTTTGATAGGTTTGATACACCTCCAAGAGAAGGTTTAGCAGGTCCTATTCAAATCGCACATTGTGCTCATGTGATACCTGCACCTCATTATTCACATCCAGATTCAACTTTATTGACTATTGGCACACATCTTCTAAGACTTGATTATATATTAAGTGAGATCAGATTCAAAGGAAATGCTTACGGTGCAAGATTAACCTACAGTCCATTAGATGGAGCACTGTATCAATCCTCGTTTAGAGATCCACATGTTGCCCGTACAATAAATGTGTTTGAACAAACAATTGACTATATAAGACAAGTCGAATGGTCACAGATAGATATTGATCGGGCAATTATTGCTACAGCTAAAGATGCCGAAAAACCGTTACGTCCAAGTCAAGCTGCAAGTGATGCATTAAGTCAACACCTTACAGGACAGACTCATGAAATGCGGGAAGCACGTTATAACCAACTATTGGGGGCTACTCCGACTGAAGTTAAACGTGCATTGCTTGAAGTATTTGAAGAGAATCAGGATAATGCATCGGTATGTGTTGTTTCAAGTCGTGAAAAACTGGAAGCAGCAAACCAAGAATTAGAACAACCACTTATGATAGAGGATATTTTGAAACAGTAATTGAAAAGGCATGTATTCAATAGAATTAATTATTAGTTTATCTGATTTATAATTTCCAGAAATATGGGGATTTTGAATCATAGAGTGTAGTCTATAAGCGGAGTATACACCTTATTTTTTTTCATTATTGCAATGTTTAAAATCCTATATCACCAATATGAAGTAAATGGATGTATATATCTAAAAAAAGAGAGGTATTTAGATAATGAAAACAATTGGAATGCGCTCACTTTGTATTTGTATGGCTGTGCTTTTAGGAATAATAACCCTAACCACAAATGCAGATCATCATGGAGCAGAAGCAACAGACGATGTTAATGTCAAACAATACTGGCCTCAATGGCGTGGGCCTTTTGCCACGGGTGCTGCTAATGATGCCAATCCTCCCAAGACTTGGAGTGAAACTGAAAATATAAAATGGAAAGTTCCTATACCAGGTATGGGGCATGCTACTCCAATCGTCTGGGAAGACAGGATTTTTATACAAACAGCGGTTCAAGGTGAGATGCCTGAAACACCACAACAAGAGAATGAAGAAGTTGAGAATCCACCTGAGGAATCTCGTCGTGGAAGACGACGTGGTAGAAGGAGAAGTACACCTCAACCGAATTTTAAGTTTAATCTGATTACCTATAATAGAAGTAATGGAGAGGTAATTTGGCAAAAAACCCTCCGCGAGATTGCTCCACATGAAGGTATTCATAATACTGCAAGTTTTGCTTCCAATTCCCCAATTACTGATGGGGAACATATCTATGCTTATTTCGGTTCACGTGGTCTATACTGTTTAGATATGGATGGAAATCTCATTTGGGAGAAAGATATTGGTCTCATGATGAAGAGTGGCACATTTGGTGAAGGGAGTTGTCCCATCATACACGAGAATACAATAGTGATTCTACAGGACCATGAGGGTCAGTCGTTCATAATAGCATTGGATAAGAAAACAGGGGATGAATTATGGAGAATTGATAGAGATGAACGTACATCTTGGACAACACCAATTGTTGTTGAAGTAGATGGAAAACCGCAAGTAATTGTTGCAGCTACGAATAGATCACGCGGCTATGATCTTGAAAACGGTGATGTTATCTGGGAATGTGATGGGATGACAAGAAATGTAGTACCCACACCTGTTGCAGACAATGGATTTGCCTATCTTATCAGTGGATTCCGTGGTGCTGCTTTACAAGCTATAAATCTTGCACATGCCAAAGGTGATATATCCAATTCAAATGAAGCAATTGCCTGGGAATACCATGCAGACACACCTTATGTCCCATCTCCGTTATTACACGGTGATGTAATATATTTTCTAAGTGGGAATAAAGGAGTCTTATCTGCTATCGATATTAATACTGGATCCGTTCATTATGGACCGATGCGACTACCAAATATTCAAATGGTATATTCATCAATTGTCGCTGCTGGGGAAAAGGTATATATAGCAAGTAGAGATGGTAATGTTATCGTCGTGAAACACGGTGCTGATTTTGAAATAATAGCTGAGAATAAATTAGATGATAGTTTCAATGCTTCTCCAGCGATTGTTGGGTCAGAATTATATCTTCGTGGTTCTCAAAATCTCTATTGCATCACTGAATAATAGTTGATTCTTATATTTCCAATTTAGAATAGAATCTCCTATTTACCTAAAGTATGACATTAAATGGAATTATTCATTAAGGGACATTGGTAAGATGTACCTCGTGGAATTTGTATGTTTATAAGGTCTTTCAAAGCTGAATAAATTCATACATCAAGTTTCGTCGGAGCGAGGTATCTACCCTTAGGAATTTCCAATAGAGCAATTTCGATTTAATGCTTCACCAGTTCTTCCAAAAGATTGAGGAAACTAATTTATGAAATCATTAGTGCCTAACCTACTTTTACTCAGTTCCTTAGTAATTTTCACAATATATTTACCGAATATCTCTGCAGATAACCATTCTGATTCGAGAGTTTTATCCAATAATATCGAGAAAAATTGGCATCACTGGCGAGGACCACATATAAACGGTAATGCATCGAAGTCAAATCCTCCAATTCGTTGGAGTGAATCCGAAAACATTCGTTGGAGAGTAAAGTTACCAGGATATGGTCATGCAACCCCAATTATTTGGGAAGACAAGATCTTTATCCAAACAGCAATTCCAACTGAGATGACTAATAATGAGAACTCAGATGAGGAAACTCAATTAGAAGGATCACGTTCAGGTAGAAGACGTGGTCGTAGAGGGAATAGAAATAGATCATTACAGAAACTTAAATATGTCTTACTTGCACTCAATCGAAGTAATGGTAGTGAAATTTGGCAAAAGACATTACGGGAAATAACCCCACATGAAGGAATTCATAGTGATGCAAGTTATGCCTCAAATTCACCTATCACAGATGGAGAACATATTTATGCTTATTTTGGTTCTCGAGGTCTATACTGCTTAGACATGATGGGTGATTTAAAGTGGGAGAGAGACATTGGAAAAATGAGAAAACGAAATGCATTTGGAGAAGGCAGCTGTCCGATTATCCATGGGAATACTATCGTAATCCTTCAGGATCATGAAGGTCAATCATTTATCATTGCATTGGATAAACGATCAGGCGATGAGTTGTGGAAAGAATATAGAGATGAACCAACAACTTGGACATCACCTATTGTAGTAGATTATAATGGCATATCTCAAGTGATTGTACCAGCGTCTAATCGTACTCGAAGCTACAATCTAAGTAATGGAGAGTTAGTCTGGGAGTGTGGTGGATTGACACGAAATGTAATCCCATCTCCAATATATATGGATGGACATATCTATGTTGTTAGTGGACATGGCGGAAGTTCATTACAGTCAATTAATCTTGATTTGGCTGAGGGAGATATAACTGGAACTGATGCTATTGAATGGCAATATAATTATGATACACCTTATGTACCATCACCACTTATAAGTGATGATATCATCTATTTCCTAAAAAGGAACGATAATATCCTAACTGCATTAGATAGACATAGCGGTAAGGTATTGTATGGTCCAGTACGCATTCAAGGGATATCTAATGTATATTCATCAATCGTTGGAGCAGAAGATCGTTTATATATTGCAAGTCGAAATGGAACTGTTGCAGTAATAAAACAAGGATCTACTTTTGAAAAATTGGCGACTAATATTCTTGATGATAGTTTTAATGCTTCTCCAGTTATTGTTGCTTCAGAATTGTTTTTAAGAGGTAGTGAATATCTGTATTGTATTGCTGAGTAACATTAGTAGTTATATAAATAAGGCGTAGTACATATATGTACTACGCCTTATTCTCTTAAGATCTAATTGGAATAAAATGAATCAAGATAAACATCTATGTATTAACAACAAAATTCATCGCATAGTGTAGATATTTGGTTGTGTAAAACCATCAATAGGTTGCTCGACCCCCACTAACATCATAACACTGTCCTGTAACAAAACTCGCATCATCAGATGCTAAGAAATTCACTACTGCAGCAACCTCCTCGGGTTTTCCTACCCGACCTAAAGGAATCTTACTCACCATATAATCAATTGTAGACTGTGCCATCCCATCCAAAATCGGTGTTCCAATGACTGCTGGAGACACTGCATTCACTCGGATATTGTAATCTGTTACCTCTTTGGCTAATGCTTTTGTAAGACATATTACTCCGGCTTTTGATACAGAATATGGAATCAAGGTCGGATTGCCTTCCTTACCAGCAATAGATGCTATATTTACAATTCTTCCATAATCTTGAGCAATCATAGGGTCTATTACAGCTTTACAACAGAGGAACACACCTGTCAGGTTCACACCTATAACTTGATTCCAATCAGATTCATCAAGATCTGTCAATGGTAATGTCCTACCCGCTATTCCAGCATTATTAACAAGAATATCAACGCGGGTAAATTCATTAAGAACTTTCTCAACAGCATCATTAACATTTTTTGAATCTGATACATCAGTTTCAATTGGAATGGCATGTCTACCGATTTGACAAATCTCATCTATTACACTTTGTGCAGAAGATAAGTTCAGATCAAAGATAGCAATATCCGCACCTGCGTTGGCAAGTCTTAATGCAATAGCTTTTCCTATTCCTTGTCCTGCTCCAGTAACAATTGCTATCTTGTTCTTTAGATTCATTCGTATACTTCCCTTCAAGAAAGCCGTCCAATTCTACTTCTTCTTTTAATACAAGTTGCTTCAGACTTATCTGCCGTTTGGAACCATCCCGTACTTTATTCACCTATAACAACGCCATATTGACCAACAACAGCACCTTTATGACCAGATTGATAGTGTAAATGTCTCTCTCCCACAATCGGTTGTGTACTTTTTGCCTCTACAGTACCACGTATATTTCCCATTGCAGCTTCATCTACATCAGCACAACACCGCGGTTTTATTTCTCGATGTAACTGTTTTTGAATATGTCCTTTTTTGTTTCGAACAATAATAGTTACAAAGGCATCAACTTCTCCGACGTTTAGAAACCGGAACCAATCTCTGGCACCACTTGCAACCTCTGGGAAGAATAATCGAAGTCCAACATGTCCCCCTTCCTCAGAAGCCCCTGGCAGGTCAATTACGGCTGTATCATTATGCATGTGTCGTTCAGCAACTATGGGTTGATCACATCGTATTATTATTGAAGATTTTACCTTAATGTCTTCCATTCTCGGTAACCAACATTCAAAAGGATTCAGCTCATGTTCCATGGTAGTTACAGGGTCACCAGTGCCATCTTCATGAGCTATCAATGTTACCTTAGCACGTTCTTTTCCAACATTCACAATAATTGACCAATCTTGCCATGCTGGACCTACTTCAGGAAAGTATAATGTCTTTGGGGCATCAGAAATAACTTGTCCATATTGTCCTACACACGTCTTGCCGCCTTGATAATGTAAATGACGTTCACCAACGATGGGTTGAGAACTTTGTACTTCAACTGTTCCTGTAACGTTCCCCATCAGTCCTTCGGCAACATCCCAGCAACAGAAGGGTTTTATCTCGTGGTGATGTTGATTGATTATATCCCCTTGTCTATTTCTTATGATTATATTAACGAATGCGTCTGCTTCACCAACATTAAAAAAGCGGAACCAGTCTAATGCACCTGCTACCAATTCAGGAAAGAAGAGTCGTTCCCCAACAGTTTCATATTCAAATGCTGCCCCCACAAAATCAAGGATGTTGGTTTTGTTATGCATATGTCTTTCCGCAACAATAGGTTCATCTGAAGTCAACTGCATAGAGGAATTTTGTTTAATTGCTTCCACATTCGGTGTCCAACATTCAAAGGGACCGATTTCCTTTTCTTCTGACCAAGTAGGTTGTCCATTAGCTGCATGTCTTGCTATACCAGTAACTCGTGCTTCTTCTGTACCGACATTAATTACCTGCACCCAATCTTCCCATTGGGGACCTACCTCTGGAAAATATAACGTTGTTGCAAGAGCCATTCATTTCTCCTTTCAATTTCACCATCGTTTTTGCTTGCTAATATACCAAATTTCTAATACAATTTTAACGTAATTTAACCTGATATTCCACTAAATTATCCAACTAACTATATGGGAGATTGACAATGTCACGTAAGAAACTTTCAGATTCAGAAATCCAGAAGAAATTAGGAAATTTGAACGGATGGACAATAGAAGATGGAAAACTTCATAAAGAATTTCAATTTAAGGATTTCATTGCTGCATTTGGGTTTATGACTCAACTTGCATTAGTAGCAGAATCTATGAATCATCATCCAGAATGGTTTAATGTTTATAATAGAGTGACAATAGATATGAGTACTCACGATGCGGATGGTATTACGGAATTAGACTTCAAATTCGCTGAATCTGCTGATGCACTTAGCTAATAATATGTTATATAGAAAATTCTAATTTTTTATCAAGGACTATTTTTCAATAAATGGCACAAACAAGTATCATATTATTAGCAGGACTTATATTCCTAATTCGGTATGAACCACCCGATTCTGAAATTGTATATTCAAGTATTATAACCATAGTTTGGACTTGTGTCATTACAACATTTCCAATATTGTTAGCATATCTAACAAGAAAACTTACTGAATTCCGTACTACAATCCTGTTTGAAATACTCTGTCTTCTTAGTTATGTATGTGCTATATATCTATACCGTTTTCCGGACTATTTCTACAAGCATCTTAATATATTATATTTTTTACAGAACTCAATTGAGATAGTTCTAATTACCCCATTCTTTATCGGTTTACTTGGAATCCATGCAGTCATGCATGATGTATCCAGAACACGAAAAGAATACCTCAACTTTCGTTTTAGATTATTACTACTTCCATTAATACCCTTTATAATTATCAATATTGTCTTAGACATTCTAAGTCTATTCCCGACTATTGTTGCCGGTTTACTTTTGATTGCTCTGATTATACCTTTACTTGCACTACCTCACATCATTGCACCTTTGTTGATGCAGTTTTTATGGAAGACGGTACCACTAAGAAATATCGAATTAAAGCAAAAATTGATGAATTTAACTGAACAAAGTGGAATTAAGTACAGAGATGTTGCTGTATGGGAAACTGGGGGACTATCAATTGCAAATGCTGCAGTTGCCGGGATTTTACCGAGAAATCGAAGAATCTTCGTTACAGATGCACTTCTGCGAAACTTTACTGAGGAACAGGTTGAAACGGTTGTTGCCCACGAAATTGGGCATATTCGACACAGACACCTACCCATCTTTTGTATAATCATGGTATGTTATATATTGAGTTATATGCTTTTCATACAATTGGTTGCTGCTCCGCTTGAATCCTTATTGCCAGGATATCAATTACTGATAACAGTTATACATATTTTCTTTTTCATATTCTATTTCAAAGTTGTTTTAAGCTTTCTGTCCAGACGGTTTGAACATCAAGCTGATTTATATGCAATTGAACTAACAAATAATTCAGATGCATTCAAATCTGCACTACTCAATCTAAGTATTATGAGTAATTTACCAAGACCAATACGTTATGTTATTGAACTATTCAATACACACCCATCTGTAGAACGACGAATAAAATTCTTGGAAAATGCGGAAAAGATGAAGCCAACAATTCAAAGATATAGAAAGTGTTTGCTTGAAGTAAAGGTGTTGATTTTCTTAATCCCCTTAATGGGTATACTGATTTATCTGATTAATTTGTAGATACTAAAGATAAACAGTTAATTCTTACAAATTACTGGAAAGGAATTAAATATGAGTGATAAGTTATACCGAGCAGGTGCGATAGGTCATACAGGTTCAGGAAACTTTGGACACGGTTTACATACTGCATATAAGAATATTGAAAATGTAGAATTCATCGCAATTTCTGATGCTGATGAAGCAGGTAGAGCAAAAGCAGTTGAGGATACAGGCGCAGAACGAAGCTATGCAGACTATCGTGAAATGTTAGAAAAAGAGACATTAGATCTTGTTAGTGTGTGTCCACGTTGGGTGCCAGAGCATGTTGATATGGTGACTGCATGTCTTGAGGCAGGATGTAGTGTGTATTGCGAAAAACCAATGACGATGTCACTCGCAGATGGTGATATCATCGTAGAAACTGCAAATAAGCATGGATTAAAAGTTGCAGTTGCACATCAAGCAGTTTACCTACCGGCAACACATGCCATCAGACAAATGCTCAATGATGGTAAGATTGGAACAGTGCAAGCAATATATGCCAGTGGAAAGCAAGATCATCGTGGCGGTGGAGAGGATATGATTGTTCTCGGTACACACACCTTTAATATGATGCGTTTCTTCCTTGGGGATGTAGATTGGATGCAGGCACATGTAACCAATAGTGGTGTAGAGGTAAAATATGGTGATGATCACAAACCAACTGAACCTGTAGGAGCAGTTGCTGGTGATACAGTCAATAGCTATTATGCCTTCAAGAATGGTGTATCAGGTTTCTTCGTATCTCGAAGAGATCAGTCTGGATCAGGGAGATATGGTATGGAAATAGTTGGGAGCGAAGGCATATTCTCACTCCGTGGCGATGTTGCCAATAGACTAATGGTCTACCCCTATCCAGTGTTACTACCCTCTAATCCAGAACAAGAATGGGAAGCTATTGATCTTGATGATACTCCATTCTCACAAGGAAATGAGTTGGCAATTCTTGACCTGATTGATTCTATTGAAAACGATAGAAAACCTATCTCATCTGCTGCAGATGCCGTTGCTGCTTTGGAGATGATCTTGGGAACTTATGAATCCCAACTGACGGGGCAACGTGTTCAGTTCCCAATTGAGAATCGAGAACACCCTTTAAGCCGTGCTATCTAAACAGATTTCATTTTCCGAACTCCATTTTCATAGGATACTTCGTAATCTCCTTCAGGTACATCTATTGATCGAACCGCTAACTCACCAAATGTAATATGTGGTTCGGTCAATTTTAATAACTCATCAAGTGATTCTGTGGGTGATTTATCAGTTGTATCTAACTCTATCTTGCTGCCCTTATGGGTAAACAATGATTTATCAATTTCTTCCTGAAACAATTCGTTGAGTTTGGGTATGTCTTCACTACTTATAATCTGAAATTCATGTGGATCAATCTTCATCCGTTCTTTAATAGATTCATCACTTGCTTTTACATGAATCATAACAACATCTGGTAATCGTGCTTCCATCACTTGTGTTTCATAGCCACGTTGCGCTCGATGGTGATAGTTACTGTAATATGGACTATCCGGATTCTCACCATATACAGTACTATATACTAACTCTTCTATATGCCATCCAGCGATCAGAGTGTTTGGATAGTTTTTAATTACTTCAACATGATATTGGATCTGCATTCGCTGCATCCGCTCCTTAACATCATTTGGGAAGTTTATATATGCAGCTCTTGACTCAGGGCTTAAGGTTGAATCAGGAATAGTAAAATGGTCATCTACATGAACACTTAATTTACGATGACGATAATAATCAGTAAGTAAATTGATTAGAGTTGATTTTCCAGCATATTCAATTCCAACAAAAATACATCTCATAGAGATCCTCACTATAGTAATATGTTTAAAAAATTATGTTCTCTGGTCTATAGGTGTATCATGGAAATAAGAATATGTCAAGAATGAGTCAGAATTTTTACCCATCTTGCATTCTTGACAATATCGTTAAATCAAGGTATAATAATACGCATTATTACTTGTTTTTATCTGAAATTCACCTCTTGAAAAACCTGTAGCATCGTTGGGTAACAATAAAGTTGGAAGAGAATTAGTAGATAGATACTTATAAAATATTATCAATAAGTAGACCACATTAAATGATATCGATAGGTAACCTGAACATTCCGAATTTTCCTTTGTTACTCGCACCTATGGAGGATGTGAGTGACCCTCCCTTTCGTGTAGTTTGTAAAGAAAACGGGGCAGATCTGATGTATACAGAGTTTATTTCATCAGAAGCACTGATACGGGATGCTGCGCAGAGTGTTGCGAAGTTAGATATTTTTGAGTATGAAAAGCCGATCGGTATTCAAATTTTCGGACACAATATTGATGTAATGCGTGAAACTGTTGAAATTACAGAACGTGTACAACCGGATATTATTGACATCAACTACGGTTGTCCAGTAAAAAAGGTCACATGTAAAGGGGCAGGGGCAGGTATCCTAAAAGATATTCCAAAAATGGTCGAGATGACAGCTGAAATGGTAAAGACAACAGATTTGCCGATTACTGTTAAGACCCGCTTGGGATGGGATGAAAATACAAAGCACATTGTTGATGTTGCAGAAAGATTACAGGATGTAGGAATTCAAGCAATCGCAATTCATGGCAGAACACGGAAACAGATGTATAAAGGTGAAGCAGATTGGTCACTAATAGGAAAAATCAAGGATAACCCGAGAATGACCATTCCTGTATTTGGTAATGGTGATGTTGACAGTCCTCAAAAAGCAGGGAAAATGAAAAAACAATATGGTGTTGATGGTATTATGATTGGACGGGCTGCAATTGGATATCCATGGATTTTCAATGAAATAAAACACTATTTCTCTACCGGAGAATTACTTGATCCACCATCGATTGATGAACGGATTAGTGTATACAGGAAACATCTTGATTTCTCAATTGAATGGAAAGGATTAAAGCGCGGATTGCTTGAAATGCGAAGACATTATACTAATTACTTTAAAGGAATTCCTCATGTAAAACCATTCCGTTCACGATTAGTAACCTGTGATTCCTATGACGGTGTTTTAGATATAGTAGAAGAACTACGTATACATGCCAATCGTGTAATCGAATTCCCATATAATTTCACAGAATCTGCTGTTCTAAATTGAATTCCTTGACATAAGTAATAGATAATTTTATCATAAGTTTTACAGAGATAGAGGTATAGGAATGAACAAAATTCCATTTATGAAACTCAGTGGTGCGGGGAACGACTTCGTCATCATTAATAATCTAAATAAGATGCTTGATTGTAATGATTCTACATTTGACAATTTTGTTACGCAAGTATGTCAACGTCGAATGTCCGTAGGGGCAGATGGTATTCTGCTTGTAGAACCAGCAAATGATGTTGATTTTAGGATGCGATATTTTAATGCGGATGGTGGTGAAGTAGAAACCTGTGGAAATGGTGCAAGATGTATTTCCAAATTCGCATATTTGAATGGTATTGTTTCTGAAAAAATGCGTTTTCTTACAAACGCAGGTATTTATGAATCTGAAATAGTAGGTGAAAACGTTAAGGTAGGTATGAGTGATCCAGAAGACATTCGGATTAATGTTCCACTTCCTCTTAAAGATGGTATACATAATGTAGGGTTTGCAAACAGTGGTGTTCCACATGTTGTCTTTTTTGTAGATGATCTGGAAGGAACTGATGTATTTGATCTGGGTCAACAAACTCGGTATCACGACGATTATAAACCAGCGGGAACAAATGCAAATTTTATACGTATCCATTCTTCACAACAGATTGATATACGGACTTATGAACGTGGAGTTGAAGATGAAACGTTAGCCTGTGGAACAGGTTCGATTGCTTCTGCTGTTGTTTCTGCTACATTAGGTAAAGTTCAATCCCCAGTATCTGTAAAAACTGCCAGTGGAATTATTCTGAAAATCCATTTCGATCTTGATGATAACCAACCGAAGAATGTATATCTTGAGGGTGATGCTCGTGTTATTTTTGCTGGTGAACTGACATCTGAAGCATGGGATTATTAGATTGGAAGCACAATTTTCTGGGCAAAAATAGTTAAGGAGGATTTAAATGTTTGAGGGCTCTTATGTTGCACTCGTAACACCATTTAAGGACGATGAATCGTTAGATGAAGCGAAACTCAAAGAACTGATTCAGTTTCAGATTGAAGGCGGTACACACGGCATCGTTCCGTGTGGAACAACAGGAGAATCCCCCGCGCTTTCAGAGGAAGAACATGACCGTGTAGTGGAAATTACAGTGGGTACGGTTAATGGACAAGTCCCTGTTATTGCTGGTACAGGTTCAAATTCAACAACACGAACTCTCCGTGCTACAAAACATGCAAAAACAGCTGGAGCAGACGCTGCATTGATTGTTACACCATACTATAACAAACCGACACAAGAGGGGTTGTACGCACATTATATGAAGATTGCCGACTCTGTTGACATACCTATTGTAGTGTATAATGTACCTGGTCGGTGTGGTACGGACATACTTTCTCCAACAATTGCCCGATTGGCAGAACATCCTAATATAGTAGCACTGAAGGAAGCGACAGGGGAACTTAAACGAGCAAGTGAAGTTGTCAACCTATGTCCAGAAGACTTTGTTGTTCTTTCAGGGGATGATGTGAACACATTACCAATTATGGCTGTTGGTGGTAAAGGGGTGATTTCTGTCGTTGCAAATGTCGCTCCTTCAGATATTGCTGACATGTGTAATGCTTTTCATTCAGGAAATCTGGAACTTGCGCGAAAACTCCATTATAAAACTTTACCATTAGCAGTGGATCTGTTTATCGAAACCAATCCAATTCCTGCAAAAACAGCTTTAATGTTGATGGGTAAACTCAATGGACAATTAAGATTACCACTCGCCCCAATGTCAGATTCAAATCTTGATTCACTCAGAAATACATTACAAGAATCCGGTTTAGTTTAATATAATAAATTAATTGTAATAGATTTAAACAATGCCTGATGAATTTCAGGCATTATTATTTTAGATATCCACTTCTTTCTGACTAATGCATACCTTAGAGAGAAGATTTTTTAGAAATAGGTAAAATGAAAAGATTTAAATATATTCTCATAGGAATTGGTATTGTAATTCTAATTATCGGTATTGGAGTGATTTACATGTTCTGGCAAATGGGTCAACCTATGTATACCTTTGGTTCAGTTAGTAGCGGTGAAAACCTGCGAAGTTCACTATCCCCTCCTGAACAGAAGAGTCCGAATATATGGCAAGTTGAACCGGATATATCACTACACTATGATGTCTATGGAAACGGTAGACCAGTCATAATAGTACATGGTGGACCTGGAATTCCATATCCAAAACCTTGGGAAGGCTTCAGATCTTTAGAGGACAGATACAAATTCTACTATTATCACCAACGTGGAGCTGGTAAATCTACCAGACCGATCCAAAGTTTTGTGTCAAAGAACTACCCAAAGAATGTCTCGGAATTGGAACAAACTCTCGGTATCGGTGCCCAGATTGCGGATATAGAACGTATCAGACGGATACTTAATGAAGAAAAATTGATCTTAGTTGGTCATTCTTTCGGTGGATTTATTGCTGCACTCTATGCAGCAGAATTCCCTGAAAATGTGGAAAAACTGATTCTTGTTGCACCAGCTGCTATGTTATCTCCACCCAAAGATGGTGATGACTTTTTTGCAAACATTCGAAAAGAACTACCTGAGGAAGATATATCAGAGTATGATGTTTTAGTCAAAGAGTATTTCAATTTCGGAAGTATCTTCAGTAAAACAGAAGATGATCTTGTAAAATTACAAAAGAGAATTGGGAAGTATCTATTAAAAGGGATGGGATATAAAAATGTAGAAATGGAGTCAATACCTAAACCGGGGGGTTGGAGTGCATTTGCTGTTTACTTTAGTACAGGTAAATTACCAAACTTTCGTTCAGCAGTAAAACAGATCACTGCTGATACTCTGATTATACATGGAAAAGATGACAATTTGGCTCTTAAAGGCAGCCAGGAATATGGAAATATAATTCCAAATGCGCAGTTTGTCAGCATCAGTTGTCATAACCCATCAGGTATATCGGGTCATTTTTTCTTTGATGACTGTCCTGCTGAGTTTGGTGAAGAATTCTTAAGATTTATCAAGGAATAATTTCAATAATATCAAAACCTTCTGTATTAACTGCTTAGAATAAAGTCTTGAATTTCTGATATATTTTCAGTAAAGTCTCTTTCTGCAAGTCGTTTCAATTGGTCTAAGTGTTTGATTGTATCAATATCCCAAAAGTCTATGACAGGGTTAATCCTCAGGTAATTCGTATCCAAAAGTTGTTGTGTCAAGAATGCAGATGTTTGTGATTGTAATGCCATTACATAGGAAATTAACTTAGTTCCTCCCCATCCTGATAAGAACCCCCAACCCCTTCTTTCCTTATACATTGAGACTGAATGTCCAGTACCAATAGATAAGAGTTTAATCTGTTTTAATGCTTTACCAAAGTTTGTTTTTGCTTCAGTTAGTGCAGTAAGCGAAGGGTTATTTGCCCACAAACCACCATCCGCCAAGTAAAGTTCTTTTATTTTCTTAGGGGAAAAAAAAGTTGGTGCTGCACAGGATGCAACAACAGCATCTCTCAGAGAAATATCTGTATTCTGCTTATTATTAACTTGATCCTTATTATAAGACCTAAAGACATGAAAATCACTGGTCGTTATTTCAGAACAGGTTAATAATACAGGTGTTTCCACAGCCGATAAGAGTATGGGGGGTATATGTTTTGCAATTACTGCTGACAGTATATTCTGAGAGTATTTACTGAATAGGAGTTGATTTCGATACCATTTTTGCTTAAATATCTCTGGTGCTTCTTGTTCAAATAACTGAACAATCTCTTCCATAGATATCTGTGAGACAGCTGCCCCAGCAACAATTGCACCTGTACTTGTGCCTACAATTAGGTCAAAACAATCTCGTATTTGTATACCTAATTCCTGTTCTACTTTGGTGAGGAGTTGTGCAGTGTATATTCCACGTGTCCCACCACCATCCAATGCAAGTATATTAAAATTGTAATTACTCATACTAAGAATTACTATTGATCCGTATCATCACTGTTCCAATCGGTAGTATTTAGTGTCTTGTTCTTGGACGAAATACTGAGATTATAAACCGCGTAGAATAGATAGATCATCACCCCATGCAAGTCGTTTTGGTACTATGGTAGAATTTACAATTTATTCTACATACTGATTTGTAGGAGAGAATTCCGATTCCCGATTATCAAAGGGTGATCGCGATTCGGAGATCGCTCCTACAAGTAATGTGAGTAATTATGTCTATATTTCACCATATATTCATAAACTATACTCATTGGTTCTTTTTATTTCTATGTTTGCATAGTTTTAATTTATGCTAAGTTGTAGTGATTATCAAATTAAAAGTGTTATTTGGTTTTAAATAGTGATAATTACATGGCTAAAGGCTGTGTATATTTAGGGTGGGCAGCAAAAATATTGTGTGTTTTACCTAACTTATCAGACTTGATTATTAGGTGTCATTTAGATTATGTCAAAGATTGAACCATTTACTCTGAACTTTGCGAAAAAGGCAATTGATATGTATACAATTTATGCACTTTTTGAAGTAATTATCGATTTACGATTAAATCACCCAAACCAATGTACCATAAAGTCCTCATACCATTTCTAAGATATATTTTGACATATAAACATCATTCACCAAACCTGGTTGGTGCGGTTTGGAACCCCATAAATAAAAGATAACATGTGAATTTATGACAATTATTCATTTAAAAATGGTACTAGATAACAATACCTTCGCCAAAATAGTTGAATAAATATGGCAAATGTCCTATGGTATAAAACCATAACATAACAAAAAGGACATTCGCCATGCCAGAAATTATAGCACTTTTTACAGTTTTTGCACCACATTTATCAACAGCGACACTACGCCATTTTTCTATAGTTGTATTCGCACTACTTGCCATGACGGGACGGGTCACAATGCTAAATATCTCTCGTTGGACACCAAAAGGGGGTAGCTACCGCACGATACAACGCCTTTTTAACACGGTGCTACCTTGGCCCCTCCTCTATTGGATGTTTTTTTCCACACATCTCTTTGATCCTGAAGGTGTCTATATCCTCGCAGCAGACGAAACAATCAAATCAAAATCTGGTAAGACGACCTATGGTTTATCCCGTTTCTTTTCTTCAATATACGGCAAAACGATCCCGGGGTTGTCCTTCTTAGTCGTGTCCATAGTGAGTGTCAAAGAACGGTGTTCTTATCCAATGGCTACAGAGCAAATTATCCGAGAGGATACATCATCTGAACCTGACACTTGTGCACCTAAACAACTAAATACCACAAAAACAACAGTGAAACGCCCCCGTGGACGACCAAAAGGAAGCAAAAATCGCAATCAAACCGATGTTGAGATTACCGGTGTTTTGAAACAACTTCAAATAATGATCAAAACGCTACAGGGAAAAGCAAGAGGTTTTATCTCACTCCGTTATTTGGTACTTGATGGATATTTTGGAAATAATAACGCACTACAAATGAGCCAACAATGTGATCTCCACCTCATCTCAAAACTTCGCACGGATGCTGCATTGTATTTGCAACCGACGATAGTCAGAGAAGGACCCGGACGCCCACAGATCTATGGGGAACGGTTCAATCCACGACAGATTGATCCAATATACCGCAACTCTACCGAAATCAATGGAAATATCAGAACCGAAGTGTATCAAATAAACTTACGCCACCGAAAGTTCCCAGAACTTCTAAACGTCGTTTGTATCCTCAAGACAAACTTGACAACAAAACAGCAATCACACATCTTATTGTTTAGTTCTGATTTATCATTAGAAGCAGAAAAAATGATTGACTATTATTCCCTCCGTTTTCAAATCGAGTTCAACTTCCGTGATGCGAAACAATATTGGGGATTACAGGATGCTATGAATGTCAACAAAATACCGGTGACCAATGCAGCAAACCTATCAATGTTTATGGTATCCGTCAGTGCGAAACTCACAAATACATTTGGAGGTGAGAATGCACACTATAGTGTCTTAGATCTGAAATCACACTATAGGGGTTTGAAATATATGGACGAAACATTAAAAATACTTCCGCAAAAACCTGAACCATTTGTTATTGAGAATATCACACAGCATCTAAGTTCAATCGGTGCTATTCATTATACGCATCCTGAACTAAACCCAGGATAATTGGCGAAGGTATTGTATCTGTGAATATGTTATTAATCTCAAATCTGTTACGACTGAGTTTATATCACAACTCGTCAAACGCACTCACTTGTGACATGAGCCAATATGTTAT
>CAZZBB010000037.1:0-123942 GCA_964652195.1 uncultured bacterium
AGGGATGCTCCGTTAATTGTAAGTATGATTTCCGTTGAAGTACCAGAAGCAAGAGACACAGAAGATTGACTCAATGTAGACGTTACATTCCCAGATGAAGATAAACTAATTGTATCATCTGTATTACCAGTATTTGTAACAGTGAATTTATAACTGACACTATCACCTGCGTCAGATGTTTCAGATGTCAGATCGCCTACACCTACCAAATTAACACCATAAACTGAAAGGATTGATGTTGTCGTTGATATTTCTGCTGTCTTGGCTAAATCACCTTGTGATGTAGCAGTAACCTTTACAGAATAATCCCCCGCTTTAGTCAATGCTGAACCAGGGATTGTTAAGGTGATGTCCTTTGAAGTTCCATAAGATAATGAAACAGTTGTCTGGCTTAATGTTCCAGAGATATCCCCTGAGATGGATAAATCAATTATATCATCTGTATTCCCTGTGTTTGATAATGAAAACTTGTACCTAACACCATCGCTTGCGTCAAATGTTTCAGATGTCAGATCCCCAATTCCATCTATAGTGACATCATAGATAGGCAGTACAATTGTATTTGTAGTGATTTCAGCCTTCATCAATGCATCATGTTGAGAGATTGCAGTGATTTTTACTTCATAATTACCTGCCTTGGAAAGTGATTCAACTGGAATGGTAACATTTATTTCCTTAGAACTACCTGATTCAAGAATTGCTGTGTTACTACTCAATGTAGCGGAAATATCACCCGATGTTAATAGAATAATAGTGTCCTGAGTATTACCTGTATTCCTTATACGGACTGTGTAATTCACATCTGTGCTTACATCTGCTATTTCCTGAATCAAATCACCGATACCTTGAATTGCTACACCATACACAGCTTTAATTGTTGTAATCGTAGTAATTTCCGCAGTTTTCGTTGTATCCCCTTTGGAGGTAGCAGTTACCTTGATGGGATAAATACTTGGTTTTGAGAGTAAATCCCCTGAAGCGATGAAGATGACATCAGTTGTTTCTCCTGGATCAAGTGTTATTTCTAACTGAGATGTTGGAATATCTTGAGAATTTACTTTCTTAAATGAACCAAGAAAAGATCCACCAATTCCGACCTCAGCAGATGAACCGAGTAATATTGTATCCTCAATATTACCTGTGTTGGTTACCTTCAGTATGTATTCTACACCAGTATTTGCATCTGTAGTTTCTTTAGTTGTATCCACAGATGTTAATGATACACCATGTGTGACTTCCTCTGAAGTTGATGCTTGTGTATAAATATAATCATCAGCAGGATTAAAATTTCCATTAGATGCATTTCCTGCTGTATAGAATGTAATTTGCCCTACATTAGAAGCAGGTGCAGTCCATTTAAAGTGCCAACTATTAGAGTTCTTTTTCCCAGCAGAATTCCCATTAGATGTATGTTTGATATATTGTCGTTTATCGTTTCCTGTGACTTGTGTATTATTATCTGTTTTAGAGAATGTTCCAGCACGGGTGTTATTACTATTGAGTGCGGTCATCTCAAACCCCCATTTGGATTGACCGGATCGTGTTAATTCAACAATAATATCATAGACCATACCTGGTGTATAAGTTTCAGGAACTGTCAATTCTAATGAACCCCCTGCAGAATTTAACGATTTACCCAAATGGCAACCAGCAGTAGCACAGGTAAGTTCATCTGGTCCACCAGTCCTTCCATCTGGGGGTCCAGCTGAATAAGCAAAAACATTACTATTTGCAATGAATGAGAATAGCAGTAAGAGAGAAAAAGAGTATATGTATTTCATAGAATAGATGAGCTCCCTTCACATAAACGTAAAAAACGCCCCACCGCCGACGCTAATCGGTATAGATTTGCAGTCGGATAACCGGCAGTCGGGGCGTTTTTATTATTTGAGTTTAAATACTAATCTTACTTCAATATTACCATACGACGGGTAGCAGAGAAGTTGTTTGTTTGGAGTGTATAGAAATAAATACCACTCGAAACAGCTTCACCAGCGTCGTTTTTTCCATCCCAATAAGCCGCAGTCGAAGGTTGCATGTATGAACCTACTAACTGGTGACCTAAGTCAATTGAACGTACATTGTGTCCAGAAACATTAAATATTGAGATTGATACATTGGAATCCTTACTCAATTGATATGGAATCCAAGTTTCTGGGTTGAACGGATTTGGGAAGTTCTGTCCAAGAATAGTTTCTTGTGGACGGACATCACCAACCCGTAATTGTACTGTGAGATAAGCTTTATGGATATCTGAAGTTTGAACTGTTCGTTGGAATGGCCCGGATACAATTGTATTCTCTTGATTAAGCAGAGAGATCTCAATTTTATCGCCAGCTTCAACAACACTCTTACGATTCAAGTTTGCCCAAACAGCAGAGACACTTCCATCTTCACCTGTGACTTTTTCTGTAGCAATAGTTCCAGTACGAAGATTCTTAGCAACTACTGTATATGACATTCCAGGATGCATATCTTTCAATTCACTTGAAACAACAAATGCCCAAGCATTTTTCAGTATAGAAATAGTTGGTGCAGCAGCTGCTTCCATCTCTTCGGCACCATCATCCATCGCTGCAGGTGTTTCATTTGTCCATGCATTACCGGAGAATGTCACCATTCCACCTTCAAGTGTATTAACAATATAACCTTGTCCACCTTCAATTCCGAAACCATCATCTTCTTCAACGACGACATAACCGACGAAACTTTGTGATGCAGGATCTAATTTGATAACAACTGTTGCGCCAACTAATTCTGCAAGAGATTTTGCTGTATAAGGTTCGGTTGGCATTAAGGGAACAGAAATCATATTCAAACCAGCTTCAAGCATAACATCATAGGTTGGTAAAACAGGCTCTGGTTCTGGTTCTGGTTCAGGTACATAAGGTTCGATCATAAGTGTTGCAGTGGGTTCAGTCCATCCGAATGATGCTGCGACCTGCCCAACACCCATAATTCCGGCATGAGGTGTGATGACTCCACCTTCTGTAGGAACACGTGCATTACTACCTTCAGGATCTTCATCCGCACTTACACCTACTGGTCCAGGGATATCTGATGCACGTTCAGTATTCTGTTCGCTACCTGCGTCATAAGACATTAAATCAAGAGTGGTTGTTATAGGCATACCTGCTTCATCGTAAAGAGCGACATCGGTAACACCAATAAATGCATCATTTGTTGAGACTAACATAGTAGCAAATGAAAGAGCTGAATTTATAGCATCTGCGGAAACCATTACAGTAACAGATGTTCCTGGTAACACCAATCCTTCTCCCATAACAGGTGTAGCACCAGCAGCAGCTGCAATTGCAGCGAGTCCTGATGTATCGCCACCTTCAGCAAGTAAGACCAATGCTTGAGATGCTGGTTCCCCAACAGTATATATTCTTGCACCAGCAGGATGTGATGCGAATATGGGAGGTGAGAAGATTTGACCACCTACTCCTGGTTCGCCAGATGTAAGGTTTGTAAGGGTAAGCTTAAAAACTTGTGGATCGGGAACAACCGGAGGTGTAGGATCTTCTACTGGAGCTGAAGGATCTTCTACTGGAGGTGTAGGATCTGCCACTGTGGGTTCTTCTGTTGTGGGTTCTTCTGTTGTGGGTTCTTCTGTTGTAGGTTCTTCTGTTGTGGGTTCCTCAGTAGTAGGTTCTTCTGTTGTAGGTTCTTCTGTTGTAGGTTCCTCAGTAGTGGGTTCTTCCACGACAGGTACTGTAATTTCGCCATCTGCAGTTATGACTTCCAATTCATTTGCCCCAGCATCAGAGATAACAACACCTGACAAAGTGATAGCAGATGCTTTTACTTCAAGTACCTTAAATGTTACAGAAGCAAGTGTACCATCTCCACTTGCTGTTCCTGCTCCAATTGAAGTTCCACCTACTGTTACGTTCGAATCACCAGGTTTAATTACTGGGAAGAATGTACCTGCAAGCGGATCACCGGGAAGATAATCACCCTTTGCAGCGGAAACATATTCAAGGGCAGTATTATCATAATTAACCGTTGCTTGCCCACCGGCTACGCCTTCACCACCAGCAATATTAATATTAATGGTAAGTTCTTCGCCAACAGCAGGGGATTCTTGGGTAGCGGGGTCGATAGATACGGTAGCTGCACCATAACTATACGCTGTAATTCCAAAACACATTATAACAGCCAATAGGGAAAACAGTATACTCCTATTGTTAAGCTGAATATTCATAAAAAACTCCTTAAAAAATCATTAACATTGTAATTAACTCTACCAATACGATACAGGTCTAAGTCTCTTAACCTTAAGAGGAGAAGTATCACTGAGAGACTAAATTCACGATTCTTCTTAACGTGCTGCATACATTTTCATAAGCAAGACGTAACGTGACTTAGATATATTCTGACTAAACTATCATCACCTGACTAAGGTATTTAATAACAAGTTTATCTATAAGTATAAACGTTGTCAAGTCAATTTCGTTTTCAAATGATGAATCTTGTGAAATTCGGGTTAAACTTTGGTGTAATTATAACATACAACTCTGAATTTACGCAAATTAAATCTGCTCCTTTTCAGCTATACGTGGTGCAAGCTGATTCCAAGTTTCACCTAATTCTGATACGGCTTTAAATACTGGATAGAGCGACCCCCACATTGTTTCACGTGCATCAATTGCCTTCTGTTTATTTTCATCCTTGAGTGCAGTCATTAATTGTTCTCCCATCTCCTTTTGTACTTTAGCACAAGTTTCCACAAGTTCAGCAAGGCTATCTGCAGCATGTATCTGACGAGAAACCAATTCAGATACAGTTACCTGTATATCAGGTTCTACATCATAGGCACTTGGTGGAGCATAATTATGTGGAAGTCGTTCACCTTCATCATTCCTGGGTGTATGTGTCGGATGAATATGAGGTGTTACTGAAAGATACATGGTCATTGGTTCATCCCCAAGGACACGTACTTTATGTGGTTGATCTGCTAAAGCGATACACATTTGTCCTGGTCCTAATTCCTCTGTTTCACCATCTATTTCAAACTCCACACAGCCTTCCAAAATTAAGAATATTTCATGACCAAGATCGTGGCTATGAAGTTGGGCAGATTGTCCAGGATCCATCTTTAAAAAACGTGAGCGGATTTGTGGTGTAACAAGAACATTCTTTATATCTTTACGAAAATCATATACAGGAAATCCCATCATAAACTCCAAATCTATAATTTTACAATCAATTTGACATGAACCTACTAATAAGTCAAATGAATTAATCTTGTTTGTCTCATTACCATAATTCCTTCGTCCTGAAGTAGTTTAGAGAATTATGAATACAATTCGGAATCCCTCCTACTCAAGAAGCTTATGTTTCAATTGACGTATATTGAGTAATAAGGGTTCCGTACCTAAAAGCCAAGTAGATAAGGAGACTTTATATCTCAAGGTTACGGCAAAATAATTTTTGACATATACAATTTAATCTTGTATAATTTGATATGACGAAATAAATCTGACATAAATATACTTATGAAAAGAATACTCTATATACATAATCATTCTGTCCATTCCTGAGTTGGGCGGATTAGAATGATGAAGTGATCATACATCATAGTGGACTAATTGCAAGAATAACTTGCTAACGATCCCCTGGTAAACTAACCGCTCTCCTACGTGCATTATATGCATTCGTAGAGAATAAGGAGCATCTGTTTACCGGGTTTTTTGTTTAAATAAGGTATCTTTACTTCGGTATAGGAATTAATTGAAGAAAATGTAATATCTCCCATTTTCAGAATTATATAGAAGTAATGGAAAATAATACTGCTATTTTGAGGAGCAAAGTCTATGGAGACGTTTATAAAACCGATTGGAACAAACGATTTTCTACCTGAACAGATGGTTCAACGAAATTATGTAGAAAAGATAATTCGTGACACATTTGAAAGTTATGGGTTTTCACAGATTCAGACCCCTTTGTATGAATCATTTTCACTGTTATCTGCACAAGCGGGAGAAGAAATACGACATAAGATGTTTACATTCGTTGGTCCTGATCGTGTTGACTATGCATTACGACCTGAACTAACTGCACCTGTATGTCGTATAATTGCAAATGGAGATTTAGATGATTATCCATATCCATATAAACTTTATTATATTGGACAATGTGTACGACACGAGCCAAAGATAAATGATGAGGACATTCGAAGAGAATTTCGGCAAGCAGGAATAGAACTAATTGGATCAGAATCTACTTTAGCTGATGCCGAGGTGATTACTATACCTGTCAAAATACTTGAGAAGTTAAATATAGACAAAACTCAATTGGTCATTGGAAATACTGGAATACTTCGACATTTATTAGAAAAATTGAATCTTGATCCAAAAGACCAGAGTGAAGTAATCTTGGATATAGATCATCTTTCACGAATTCGGATTGAGAATAGAAAAATGGATCTTGAGAATCTAAGTGATGAATTAAATATGCTTCGTCGTTCTCAAGGGTCAGATTATCAAGGTGATTACAAGATTGATATTGATATCATACAAGATCTGTCAGAGAGTAATTCTGAAGAATGGAAGAGTAATCTACCAGCCATTGCTGAGGAAACCTATATTTCCAAGTGGAAACGTTATTACGATATATCCAAAGAGATGGCACAAAAATGTATTAATATCTCAAAAATTAATGGTGATAAAGATTCTGTTGTTGCTAATTACGGTAGAGAATTAGATAGCATATCTAAACAATCCTATATTGAATTAAACACATTGTGCAATTATCTGGAAAACAATGGTGTTGTAGACTATAAAATCAATTTGGGAATTACTCGTGGATTTGATTTCTATACGGGTACAGTCTTTCAAATTGAAGTTTCAGAGAAGAATTTAGCAATCTGTGGCGGTGGTAGATACGATAAACTGATTCAAAGTTTTGGAGGGCAATCTCTACCAGGGGCAGGTTTCGCATTCCAATTTGATTTACTTGTAGAGACATTTTTAGATACAGATTGCAATAACATTAGAACATCTAAAGACTATTTTATTAGTTCTATATCTGATGATTCATTAAGTTCTGTGAATAAGACTGCTGAATTAATTAGAAGACAAGATAAAACAGTAGAAATTGATTTAATGAATCGTACCTTTGAAGAACAACAAGAGTATGCGGCTAAATCAGAATTCGATTATATTATTCGAATAGATGCAGATCAATCAATCACCCGAATTAACCTAAAAACCAAATCCGTCGAAAAGATAACTATAGAAGATCTTCAACTTATATAAAACTATGCTGATATACTGAAACAGAAGGAATACTTTATTATGCAAACAGAAAGGACTTTAAATTTACTTTTGCCGAAAGGTACAATACAGTCTGAAACACTTGAGATGTTTCAACGTGCTGGGTATGAAATTAATGGCTATAAGTCAACTGATAGATCCTATCGTGCTTCCTTTAAAAATGATGAAGAAATCCAAATCAAGGTTTCTCGCCCCCAAGAAATTCCAGTTTATGTCGGTATGGACGATTTTTACGATTTAGGTATTACAGGACAGGATTGGGTGGAAGAAACTGATGCAAATGTTGAGGAAGTCTTACCATTGGATTACGGTTTTGTTAGTATCGTCTTGGCAGTGCGTGAAGAGAGAGATGATATAAAATCATTCAAGGATTTGGTGAATTTTGCTGATAGAAATATCAGAATTTCAACTGAGTATTTGAATATATCCGAAAAATATATTCTTGAACAAACAGACAACAAAATAGCTCCGGCTATATTAACACCATGGAAACGTCTGAACACTCTTGGTACATATCAATCACCGATCATGTTAATGCTGTCCTTTGGTGCTACAGAAGGAAAACCGCCAGAGGAGGCAGATGCAATCATTGATAATTGTAGTTCAGCACGGACACTTAAAGCAAACAATCTAAAAATTGTTGAAGTTTTACGCGAATCTGAATCTTCATTAATTGCGAATCCTAAATCGTTAATGGATCCGTGGAAACGTGAAAAGATTGAACAACTGAAGCAGACTCTTGAAAAAGGTATTCGTAGACGGAGAAGTCAAGGACTTCCTGGACATATATAAGGAGTAAGAATTATGGCACAACTCATAAAACCACGTGTACCCAGAGGAATGCGTGATATCCTACCTGAACAGATGATTCGTAGGCAGTATGTGATAGATGTTATTCGTGAAGTATTTGAAGAATTCGGTTTTGAACCGTTACAAACACCCGCTATGGAATTATCTGAAGTCCTTACAGGGAAATACGGTCCAGATGCAGAGAAACTCATCTATCAAGCGGGACATACTGGTGGTAAGGAAGATATTTCTCTTAGGTATGATCTTTCTGTGCCTTTATGTAGAGTGGTTGCAATGTACCCCCAACTTCCCAAACCATTTAAAAGGTATCAAATTGATCCTGTATGGCGTGCTGAACGTCCACAAAAAGGTCGTTACCGTCAGTTCTTCCAATGTGATGCAGATACCGTAGGCAGTGATAGCATGTTAGCAGATGCTGAAAATGTCAATCTGGTCTATCAAGTGCTTTCACGACTTGGGTTTAAACAATTTGAGATAAATATTAATGAGAGAAAATTGATAACGGGGATTGGACAATTCGCCGGCGTTCCAACAGAACAGTTAGGTGGACTTTACCGCTCAATAGACAAATTGGATAAGATAGGATTAGAAGGGGTCACATCAGAATTACGAGAAAATATTATCCCTGAAGATGCCATCGGAAAATTACTCACACTCCTACAGATTGAAGGGGATGCAGAGACAATTCTTTTTGAATTGACTCAACAACTCAACGATTTTGAAACAGCCTGTGAAGGCATTTCAAATTTGAAAAAGTTAATAGATTATATTTCGATACTCGGTGTACCAAAAGGTTTTTATCGAGTGAATGTAGCAATGGTTCGAGGTTTGGAATACTATACAGGTCCCATATATGAAACAGTTGTTAAAGAACCGAAAATTGGTAGTTTTACTGGTGGTGGTAGATATGATGAATTGATTGGTAGTTTTAGTAAACAGAGTTTTCCTGCTACAGGAACAAGTTTCGGTATAGAACGGATTATTGATGTCATGGAAGAATTCGATATGTTTCCATCAACCGTTGCTAAAACAGTGACACAGGTATTAATGACTGTTTTTGATGATGATCTGATGAAAGAATCCCTAAAATTAGCAACACAATTACGACAAGGAGGAATTCGGACAGAAGTCTATTTCCGTCCAGGGAAAATTAGCACACAACTGAAATATGCAGACTCAAAGGGTACTCCTTTTGCAGTAATATTAGGATCTGATGAGTTAGAAGCTGGAAAAGCTGCTGTACGGGAACTTGCAAGTAGAGAACAGAAAGATGTTCCTTTAGAAGACTTAGTAGACTATATTAATTCGATGATATATAATGGTACAAATTAAGTGTAAATCCGTATAAATGAATTAGAACTGCCATCATACCTTATACAATGTTCTCAAACAAACGTTCCCGTATAATATGGGGCTGTATTTCACTTGGCTTCATTGTTCAGATTGTATACCTTTCCTTTGTTGGGTGTAGTCACACTAATCCGTATTATCATCCAGATATATCGTTAGATGCGAAAACCGAAGATCTAACGAATTCCTCCATACTATATCGCATTATACTAATTGGAGATGCAGGACAACCCAAACCTGATGAACCTGTATTGGAAACACTTAAGAATTGGTCAGCAAAAGAATCAGATAGAACTACTGTTGTATTCTTAGGTGATAACATGTATCCTGAAGGGATGACAGAAGAAAGGCAGGACGAGGTCGAAGAAAAATTAATGCCTCAATTAAATGTAATTACAACCTCCAAAGTCCATGGCTTATTTATACCCGGTAATCATGATTGGGCAAATGGTAGAGATAAGGGGTATCAAGCAATTCTTGAACAACAGAAATTTATTAATAACATACTATCTCAAAAACCGAACTTTTTACCCAAAAACGGATCTCCCGGTCCTGTTTCAGTTGACCTTCCAGAATCTGCCCCTGTTCTACGTTTAATTGTCTTGGATACGCAATGGTGGCTACAGGAAAATCCTCATTCAAGTGAATCACCTAAGACAGTCATGTCAGAACTTAGGAAATTACTAAAGACAGATTTACCGATTATTGTTGTAGGACATCATCCGATTGAGAGTTATGGTCCCCATGGTGGTTTCTTCGATTGGAAAGATCACATTTTCCCTGGCAGAATGTATAAGAAATGGCTATGGTTTCCGATTCCAATTGTTGGATCAATATTCCCATTATCTCGTTGGTATATAGTTGACAATCCTCAAGATTTAAATGGTAGAGAATATAAAGAGTTGGTTAAACAGTTTAAACATGCATTCACAGAATCCAATCAGACTTCACTCTCAATATATGCCTCTGGTCATGATCATTCTCTACAAGTACTTAAAAGTGATGTTACAGATTATTTACTTATAAGTGGTCTTGGATCCAGTGAAAAAGCATCACCAGTTTCCCATGATGATAATACACTATTTGCCCATCAACACACCGGTTTTATGTCTATAGATTTTCTGAAGGACGGGAGAATCCTCTTAAGGGTTGTCGAACCAATTGGTGAGAAAGTCGTATTTCATCATTGGTTAAAATAACCTAAGTTATTGTATTCTAATGCATTATAACTTACTATAACGTTAATTAATTTTGTGTGTAAATCTCCTTTCAAGCGTTTCGATTCATAGTTATAGTATGTGTCGAAAAACGGGAAAATGTTACACTTTTTGTCACATCGTGTGTCATTTATTTTCGGTATAATTATGGCTTTCCTTCCTGTACTGGACTGGGTTTATCTCCTTAAATATTGAAAAAAGTAAAATTTCAAATATTCTCATTTTTGTGTCATTTCTCCGATCTTTGTTATTTATTTAATTTTTCACACATGTTAATATTTAACTGGTTGACAGTTAATGAAATTTCAGGACAATGATTTACTGGATATATCACTGTTTTTACTTCAGTTATATGTATACCTTTTCTGATACAGAATGAGTTGGGTTTAAATAAGTAAGTCCCGATATGGTGACTTTTTTGATGCATATTTTTCATTATTTTATATCCACTTTTAAGAATCTCTGTCCTGTGTTCTGAAATTCGGGGATTCACGGTTATGCTCGATTTTTAGTTTTTCAAGTTTTTCAAGTCGTATTTAAAAAAAATCGAATTTTAAGTACCTTGTCGTTAGTCTGGGACTGTGTTCATAGCCAATGACCAAAATCAGGTGAATTTATTAAAATTAGAAAAACTTGAAAACTGTGTTCTTGGGTTAATCTGCTATAAACGGAGTATGGTAAAGGAATTGTACAGCATTGCTGGATATTTATCAGTTTAGATTTAATATTATCCTTATTCATAACATAATAACCCTTTAATTGGTATATATCCTATTCTACACAAATCTATTCTAACATATATATAAGAGTTTTGCAACTTTATTTTTCACATATGTGATTTTAGATGTAGGTTTTTATATTTTTCTTCAAAATTTTTCTTTTACTTTTATGTAAATGTCAGGTTTCTCTGGTGAAGTATTCTGAATCGTCAAATCAACAGCCAAAGTCGTTTAATCAGCATGAATGATAACAACTTTTTCTACTATTGTCTTAATAAAATCTCAAAAGTGTCCAAACTATAGTATTATTTACAAGTATTAACATAATGCACTTTGTTGGAGGGATTCCAATCCCGAATTTAACTTTATCATTTTTTAGGATCATAACATTCTTTTAAACTAATTTTGAAAATAGATTGTCTAAACATTGTAATGAATTCGGAAAATACATTTTGGAGAGGATTATGTTAACGCAGAAACAGAAATTAGAATTTCATGAAAATGGGTATATTACAGTACCTGGTGCAGTACCAAAGCTAATGGTTGATTCCGCTCGTAAATTAATTAACCACTCAATAGGCTCAGTTGGTATGCATGAAGGTGACTTAGAAAAGTTCAGAGCGCAATCTTATTGCAATGAGATACAAAATGCCCCTCAAATAGTAGATATATATCGCAAAACACCCGTACAAAATATCGCTGAATCTTTATTAGGTGAAGGAAATGTGCAAACACCAGGATCTGGACAGATTGCATTGAGATTTCCAATGCCGTTGGAGCGTGATCCAAATACACCAAATGGACATCTGGATGGATTGGGAAGTGGATCTAACGGAATGCCAAAAGGTGTTTACAAACGTGGATTTTCTGCATTAGCGGTTGTATATCTTGCAGATGTACCAGAAACGAATAGCGGCAACTTTACTGTATGGCCTAAATCACATACATTCTTTGCAGACTATTTCGAGAAGGAAGGACATGAGGTCTTGGCAAATGGTATGCCGCGCCCTGACCTACCAGAAGGTCCGACTCAGATTACTGGCAATGCTGGAGATGTGGTATTAACTCATCATCAGGTTGTCCATTCTGCTGCACAAAATGCATCCGCTGACATTAGATATGCTGTTATATTTCGTCTTCGACATGTCGACTGTAATGAAAATGGATACGATTGTTATACAGATATCTGGCGAGAATATCCTGGGATTCAAGAAGTAATAGAATCAAACAACGAGTAAACTGGCATTGTATTGAAAAGTAATGAAAAATAACTTAACCGCTTTCTCTACTTCAATCTCTTGATATTACCCCAGGCAGTAGTCAGTTTATTATATGGTTCAACGTGGAACGGATTCGCATTTAAGTTCGCTATGTTTTCCACTTCTTTATCAGTTAATGCCCGATGTAACATAATATACTCATCCATCAAACCCTTAAATGGAAAATTCGTTGGACCCCGTGGTCCATTAAAATTTGGTGCTTCAGATCCGACACCTATAAAACCAAAACGTTGTTCTTTTGGACCGATAAATTCCCCATGTGCAGCTTCTTCAGCATCTAATTTACCATCAACGAAGATCCGCTTTTTTTCCCCATCAAAAGTAACGACTATATGGTGCCATTCATCATCTGTTACTTCAGTATTCCCATGCCAATCAGTAATTGGACAACAAAGATCAAAGGCAACAAACGTTTCATTACCTAATTGGTCATCTCCTACGCCAAATCGAAAAAATTCACTACGATCCCAAGATGAAATTAACCCTTTTTGTGCTGTTTTAACCCACACCGATATACTCAATTCAGGAATACCTGCAGAATATTCCACATTTCGAACTGCGATATATTGTCCACCTAAACCGGGGAATTCTACGGCTTCATTGACCTTTCCTTCAACATTCTTAATATTAAAACCTTGAATAAATCCGTGATTTTCATTCCCAGATAAATCTAAGTAATCCGTATCGGTACGTGTATCTGCATCAAAACTATAGTAAACAATCAAGTCTTTCGTATTAAGATTCTTACCATAGGCACACAATGGTAACACCATCAATATAAGCAATAAATGAAAATTTACGTAAATTAAGGATTTTCCCATTTCACAACTCCTTTAGTAGTACTTCTTAATGTTTGCCCATTTAGTACTCAATTTATCCTGAGGATCAACGTCAAATGGTTCTTCAGGTGCATTGGCAAGATGTTTAATTTCTTCATGAGTTAGTGATCGATGAAAATAAAGAAATTCGTCCATTAGACCTTTAAATGCCCATCCAGTCGGTCCTGTATTTCCATTAAAAATATCTGCTTCAGAACCGACACCAATGAAACCGAATCTTTTTCCTTTGGGGCCAATCATTTTATTTTTTGTTTCTGTACGTGCTTCAACATCCAAATCTCCATCAACATAGACTCGTCTCATTTCTGCATCAAATGTAACAGCAACATGGTGCCATTTATCATCTGTAACCTTTATCTTACCGTGCCAATCAGCAATTGGACAACATACATCAAATGCTACGAATGTTGTATTACCGAGAACTGCATCTCCAGCGGCAAAACGAAAGTATTCGCTCCTATCCCAGGATGCTATCATTCCCCTTTGTGCTGTCTTAATCCATACTGCAATTGTAAGTTCTGGTATACCTTCTGTATAATGAACATTCCTTACTGAGATATATTCTGTACCTGCCCCAGGAAACTCCATACACTCATTTACTTTACCATCTACAATTTTGAGATTTATCCCATAAAGAAACCCATGATTTTCGTTCTTTGATTGATCCAATACATCTTCATCTGTAATTGTATCAGCATCGAAACTATAATAGAAAACAAGTTCTGCTTTGTCAACATTAGATCCATAGGTAGTTGACGTTATGAGAACCAGAAATATCGTAAACAATTGTACTATAAAAATCATGTATGTTCTCATTGTAAGCCCTCCTATTGTAGTAAGACTTTTCTTTAATTATTATTGCAATTTAAGAATAACCTCCTATTCCTAACAACATCCGTTCTTCCATATCACCTCGTTCAAGGAATTCCTTTGTTAATCCGTCTTCTGGTGGTTTACCCCCATGTGGTGATTTACGTAACCATGTTGGTGTATAACCGAGAATCAACATTCTACGTTTTGTCTTCAAGGTAGGTAATGCCCGATGCCAAAGGTTACCGTGAATGAGTACTGCGCTACCTGCTTTAAGTTGCAATTGTACTTCTCCTTCTATAGGTTCATAAGTATTAGGGGTAGCTTTATCGAGCCAATTATGTGAACCCGGTACAACAACAACATTTCCGGTGTTTTCGTTAATATCATCGAGATAGATTAAACAGTCTATACAATGTGGTCTTGAAAACCATGGTGGAATTGGGTTTGAAACAACTCTCATATGTTGGTGCCAAGGTGTCTGGTGTTGTCTGTTCTCACCAGGATATGTTATACGAGCACTTAGTCCGCGTAACCGAACAAGCGGTCCCATCATGGCACGAGCAATTGAGAGAATTGGTTGGAATTTAAGCAAATCTAAAAACACCTGGTCTTTATCCATCAGATGTCGTGGTACAAAACCCCATCCAGTTTTAGATCTTATAGCACTATTCCGCTTTTCTGATTCTCTATCCTCTAATCGATCAAGAGCATTTCTTAGTTCTTCAAGTGATCCTCCTTGAAATAGTGTCTCTCGGATAAGAAAACCTGATTCTGCAAATGACTGTAGTTCTTCTGGAGTCGCATGAACATCAACATCCCAATTTGTTCCAGTTTCATTCGGATTATGATCATTGAGAACTTTATATTGAATGGTATGTTTGTCCATAATCAACTCACAATCTCAGCATATCTTACGGTTGTAAAAGCTCACCTGGAATACGTGAACCGGGATAGTTTCCATTCTCATCTCTATTTGCTATAATTTCAGGAATCTCTTTAACCCAATATTCTGGAACAGTATTTGGTCTACTATGCCATGCTAAGATCAATGTTCTACGGGTATCAGTAAGATTATTATGTGCAGCATGTAACAACCGTGCATCAGCCATAACTAAAGAACCTGCTTTCGCACATATATCAACTTGATCTGGGTGATTACAAAACATAATAGGATGATCTTCTTCAATAAACCGAGCCCCCTGTTCATGGGCTGGTACAAGTTGGTTATGTAGATCAATCCTTTTTAGATGGGTACCGGGAATCACTTTTAAACACCCATTTTCTCGAGATGTGTCGGACAAATAATAATTTAGAAAAATTGTCTGCGGCCACGGTGTACAACTGAGTGGATCATTCCAACGCATCCAATCTTGGTGCCAATAAAGTGGAGGTCCACCTGCCTCTTTTGTTAGAATGATAATACCCCCTGATGCAGCAAAATCACCAAAACCGAGTTCTTCAAGGGCATCACGAGATGGTTTCCATTCTAATAATCTTTGAATATACGGATTTTCTGCTCCATGTACATTAACATGCTGTCCTTGGTATACCATTTCTGCTGGTTCTGTATGTTCTGCAATTAATCTCTCTGATTCATCGTGCAGCTCTTGTAAGAATTCATCAGATAGAACATCTTCAACAACACAGAAACCATCACGTAGCATCTGTTCACGTTTTTCTATAGCAACTTCAGGTGTCATTCAATTGCTCCTTCCCACTAAATAATTGTAAATTTTACATAAAACAAAATGTTATTACAACATAAAATTGTAAAAATTAACCAATAATTCAACATCATTCATATTCTTCCTGTATGTAATAGAATCTTTCATTTCAAGAATAGAAGTGATTATAGATTCCTTGGCACTTTATATTTTGAATAAACATTGTCATCGTTGACACAGTTATATCTTAATGATATACTCTCTGAAAAGAGACAAGAGGAAAGGTCAGTTAACCCATAACAGGAATAGGAATAGTTATGTGTAAAGGAACAACTGTAAATATCCCAAAACTTGAAATTTCAGATCAAGAACGAATTGGAAATTACTTATCTCAAGATTCAATTGATGCAGGTTTACGTCTTTTACGTGAAGCGGGATTAGTTGTCATTGAAAATGTACTTCCACGAGAATGGATAGAGGAAGTTAATGCTGCTATGCAGGCTGTTATGGATGGAGAGAATGAAGATGAGAACGGTGTAAATCCTATGCTTAAGATGCCGTTTATGGATTCTCGTATCATCAGTAACCCTTTTTCAATGGCAATAATGAAGGCAGCTATGGGAGAGCAGTTTTTCGCCTATTTACCCTATGGTTGCAATTCAACTTCTCCTGGTAATGAGATACAGTGGATTCATAGAGATTCTGGTCAACTCTTCCCAGAATTATCATTCGCTTTACCTGTAACAACAATCGTAGTAAATATTCCACTAACAGATTTTACAGTGGAGAACGGGGCAACTGAAGTTTGGCCAGGATCACATCTTATTATAGATGATGATGTACGGAATACACCTTACCATGTATGTGATGAAGCACGGGCAGCACAACATCCTTCATTTCAGTTAACCATGCCTGCGGGGTCGGTTGTTGTCAGAGATATGCGATGTTGGCACAGAGCAATGCCGAATACTACAGATTCTCCAAGACATATGTTGGCATTAGTTTATTTTAGAAGATTCCATCACTCACCAAATGCTCCCGGTATATTTAATGCCCGGATTCCAGAAGAAATTTGGTCAACAATGTCAGAAGAAACACAATCGGTATACCGTTTTCAAGCACACGATTAGTTATTTCAAATTAAAGGAAATTAATGGAACGTACACTTCTCATTCATCCAGATATGCCGTATATAGAAAATGAACACGGATTTCCAAATATTAATGGTCCTTCCCTTGTTCGTGTACCTGACTGGGTTGAAAACCCATTAGGAAAATACTATCTATATTTTGCACATCATCGTGGTTCTTATATACGATTAGCTTATGCAGATGATATTATTGGACCGTATACTGTATATCCTGGTGGCGCACTCCATAGGGATAACACCGTCTTCAAAGGTTGTGATCATATTGCATCCCCAGATGTACATATAGACGAGGATAACAAGAAATACATTATGTACTTTCATGGAAATTACCGGGGTGGTCAAGCCACATGTTGGGCAACATCAGAGAATGGATTGGATTTCTCTGCATCCCAATCCTTAGAAAAGCAACAAGGTCCATATTTTAAGGTGTTTTGGTGGAACGATACAATATATGCTACAAATCACAACTTGCTTAACCGTGGTAAAACAGCAGAATGGACGACTGTTTTTGAAAGACGCGAAACACCTCTATTCATTGGAAAAGGAAGGGATGGAACTCCGCGGCATACAGCCAACTATCTTGACAGAGATACTTTGACAGTATACTATTCTCTCTATGGAGACACACCTGAACGAATACTGAAAAGCACTGTAGAACTTACAGAAGATTGGAATGACTGGACCCCATCTCCACCAATTGAGGTTATAGCACCCAAATATGATTTTGAAGGTGTTGATATACCCATTGTCCCATCCACTAACGGATTGGATAGAGAACGGGTGCATCAACTGAGAGATCCGGATATCTTTAGTGATAATGGCGAAACGTGGCTTTTGTATTCTGTAGCGGGAGAACAAGGTATCGCAATTACAAAATTGTCTGAATAAAAAATGATTTACATATCAAATTCCACAAATCAATACAAATTCTGTAGATGTTTGATATTCAACAGAACCAAATTTTCAAATAACGATATATATTTGAGATATTGTGATAAATCCATTCTATTCTGGTGTTAAAGCGCGTAATCTATTGACTGTATTTTCAACTTCATTTGCTACAATTTCTATTTCCTCTGAAGTATTATACCGACCTACACCAAAACGGACTGCCGTCAACGCCAGTTCATCCGGTATCCCCATAGCTGATAAAACATGGGATGGAGAAACAGATTCTGAATCACACGCTGAACCAGCAGATACAGCTATATTTTTAAGACCCATCATCAACGCTTGGTTTTGTACGCCTTCAAATGAAATGTGTAAGTTACCAGAAAGTCTTTTTTCAGGATGTCCATTCAGATGTATATTTGGTATTCGCGAACTTAAATTTTCATGTAGTGTATTGCGTAACTCATCAACTTTTTCTTGTATCTTATCTTCCATTGCCCTACTACAACTTAGACAAGCGGCACCCAGACCAACAATCCCACCAACATTCAGTGTACCGGAACGGATACCGTTTTCCTGACCTCCACCATAGAAGAGTGGGTGAAGTTCAATTCCTTCTCTTAAATACAAGGCACCCACCCCTTTTGGTCCATAGATTTTATGTGCAGTCATAGATGCTAAGTCAAGTCCTAACACATTCATATTCGATTCAAGCTTTCCAATGCCTTGAACGGCATCGGAATGAAAAAAGACCTCTTGATCAGATACTATTTTGGCAATGTCTTTTAGTGGATTGATCGTTCCAACTTCGTTATTTGCATAAATTATACTCACTAAGATTGTTTTTGAAGTAATTGCTTCTTTTACTGCATCCGGATCTACCATTCCGTATCTATCAACAGGTAAGTAAGTAATTTCAAAACCTTCAGCTTCTAAAGCATGACATGTATCAAGTATTGCATGATGTTCAACTGCACTGGTGATTATATGGTTACCATTATCCCTATAAGCATAAGCCACCCCTCTAATAGCAAGATTGTTGGACTCAGTTGCTCCACTTGTAAAGATTATCTCATTTGTCTTACATCCGAGCAAATCAGCAACTTGTTGTCGTGCTTTCTCTACCGCCTCTTTTGCCTTGACACCAAATTGATGTGTACTTGCTGCATTCCCAAAATGCGTAATGTAAAACGGCATCATTACATCCAATACTTCTGGTGCAATTGGTGTTGTTGCATGGTTATCCATATATATAATTTTGTTATCCACAGTAATTGTACCTATCAATCGAGTTACAGGGACATAGTAAATCCAGATGTATTTCTACTTCTATTTAAGCTGCTCTCTAAACATATCCATCAAACCATCAGGTGGATCAAACGGTAATTCTAAGACGCTATTTGTCAGACCACTATAGTAAATGCCAAGGAGTAAATTGAACTCTGCCAAGGATTGCGGTAAATTTGTCGGGTGAATTTTATTATCATCTTCAAGCCAATCAAACACTGCCTCTGTCAGGTTTGTTTGTGCCACAGAATTTTGATCACCATAACCCATATTTCCTCCTTCATAACCCCCTTCAGGTGTGTAGCGTTCCCAACTTTCAAAACGCCAATGAACAAAACCTGTCTCTCCGAAGACACAAACACGTTTATGTCTATTGTTTCCAGTATTTGGTAATACTCTTGGTGCCATTTCTGGTCCAAAAGCAACAGAGGCCTGCACCCCGTTTGCATAGGTAACTATTGCTGTAGCATTTGCCGGGGAAGGTTGTGCTCCATCTAAATTACCAGCACCAGCAATTTGACCCATTACTTTAACAGGTTGAGAGTTGTCAATATAAGAGGAGACTAACTGAAGTACGTGCGGTGCTTGGTCTACGGGTGGGTTACGTGCACTTGCCTCAATAAATTTAATTGCACCTATTTTACCTTCAGCAACATCGTTTTTCAATTCAAGGTTTTTGGGATGATAATTAAGTTGTGTATTTATAGCTATCTTGGTTTTGGTACGTTGTGAAAGTTCATGGATTTGTCTCCAATCTTCACCTTCAACTGCAATCGGTTTTTCTATGATTACCGAGGGGACACCATGTTCAGATGCTTGATTTAGAAGTGGGTAACGAATACGTTCATTACTACCCCTTAATACTGGTGCAGTAACAATATGCAATAGATCAGGTTTCTCTTTAGTCAACATTTCATCAAAGTCTGTATACCGGGAATCAATGTTGAATTCATCACCAAAATCGCTGAGTAAATCCTCTTTCATATCACAGATAGCTACCAGTTTTCCACCCTTAACATTCTCATAGGCACGAGCATGTGCGCGGGCACGTCCTCGACAGCCAAGAATTGCACATTTGTACATAGTTGTCTCCTAAAATTAATCTCAATATTAATGTAATTTTATATCTAATAACAAAATGTCTTACTAACTATTATATGCAGAATACATAATAATCGCAAACTATAAACCATAGGTTTAAGACCCTATTGATTCAAACTAAATTTAAATTAGAATTGTATAATATGAATTAAGACCATGAAACACATCAATTTTTTGCATTATCAATAATTACTCAATATAATTATAGTAATTAAACTATGATACATTGAGGATTAAACTAATGTATATGAAAGTTATTACATTACTGTGTGTAATATTCACAATAGGCATATTTATAGGTCTATCTGATGCTAAAATTGATCCAGAGAAGATTGTAGCGATATGGTTACTTGATGAAGGTAAAGGTGATGACGTTGCTGACGCATCTGGAAATGAATTGAAAGGTACAATAAAACAAGGGGATTGGGTTAAAGGAAAAGTTGATGGCGCACTTAAAATGCCAAAAGGTGGTACAGTCACTATTCCAATCGGTAAGGGTACAATCAGAGATCAAATGAGTTATATTCTTTGGCTTCAGTTCACGGATATAGCCGGTCAGCAGAACTATTTCTCAATATGGGATCAGAGTAGTCATCGTTACGTTCCCTACAAAGATGGTGGTAACACGCTAAGGAGTTGGACAAACGCATGGAACGTTAGCAGTGGGGTAACCGTAAAAGATGGAACATGGTACCATGTTGCCAATACCTATGACGGTACAACTGCAAAGATTTATGTTAATGGTGAAGAAAAGGTCTCGCAGGCTGTTCCAAAATTTCAACTTGCTGACCAAGACCAGACTGCCTGGCTTGCTACTGATGCAGGACACGGATTTAAATCTGCATGTATAAAGGATGAAGTAGGTCTATTTAATCAAGCACTCTCAAAGCAGGAAATACAAGATATTATGAATAATGGAATTCTGACCACAGCTTATTCCGTTGAACCTGGTGGGAAATTATCTCTACTATGGGGCGGATTAAAGTCAGATAGATAAGACATACTTCCTATATTTCTTGATGGAATTAGCATTGCAGAAATCTATATAATATCTGTATTCCAATAAGTTCAATCCATGTCTTTTAGAGTACACGTTTTACATAGACATAGTATGCTCCGAGTGTCAATTCACCAGTCTCATCTGAGAATTGGGTTTGAAGACTTGTCTGTCCAGCTTTTAGATTGAATGTAAAGTTGACACTCTTTGCATCAGCCGTGATACCTTTTGTAGCAGACTGATCGCCAATACGAATCTGTGCCGTTTTTAAATCCAGTGCACGTCCACCATTATATAGATCAATGTTGTCACCAGGAATACCTTCAATAATTGTTCTATCTTCCTCACGCGGCCACCGTCTCAACTCAAAACTATATTCCCCATCCTCTGGTATTTCAATTGCCCAATGACCGTTACACTCCATTCCTCGTCTAATTGATCCTTGATTCCATGCGTGTCCATTTCCATGCCAATCATGTGTTGTAATACAAGCAACCTGTTCGTGTTGTGTACCAACAACAATTGGACACTCTTCATCGAATCGTAAAGAAACTAAATCCCACCATTTTTCATAATGTCCACGCAGGTCTTCTACTACATCAGGATTCTCATTAGCAATATTCTCACGCTGTTCTGGATCTGCTTGAATATCATATAACTCTTTACCATTTATGAGTCTCCACCGTTGTGACATGGTAGCACTATCTTTCCACTTGATTGGGTTTTCAACCCGTTGTGAATCTGTAACAATTACGCGATCTTCCCAGTCGACTTCTTCATCTTTTATCAGAGGTGCTATACTTGTACCATGAAATCGAGAATTGTCAGAAACATCTAAATCACATAGGTCTATGAGAGTCGGTAGCAAATCAATATTTGCAGTAAGCTCATCTACTTCTTTCTTTTCAGAATAACCACCCTCAGGCCAATGTAAGAAAAGCGGAACACGATGTCCCCCTTCATACGGTGAGCCTTTCTTTCCACGCATCCCAGCATTATACCCATTTTTGACAAACTGTCTATTATCAAGGTTGCATCCTGCAGCTGAACCGTTGTCTGTCATAAAAATAAGTATAGTGTTTTCTTCAAGTCCGAGTACTCTCAGATGATGCCGAAGTCGTGCCATATTGTCATCTATGTTAGTTATCATTCCATAGAAACATGCTCGATCATTAGGTTCACCTTTTCTTTTGTATACCTCGCTATAGGAGTCAGGTACGCGGAATGGACCGTGGGGTGCGTTGGTTGGAATATAACAGAAAAATGGACGATCTTGGTTTCTTTCAATGAAATTCATCCCTTGCTGAAACCAGACATCTGTACAATAACCCTTAAAGGGTTGTTCTGAACCGTTGTCAAAGTAGGTATCGTCGAAATAATCATTACCCCAATAATCTGGTGTTTGACTAATTCCACCACCACCGTGATAAAGTGCTTCTGCAAATCCTCGATCATGTGGACGGAATGGATAGTTATCTCCAAGGTGCCATTTACCAAACATACCCGTCTTATAACCGTTGTTTCTAAAGATATCTGCCATCGTGACTTCATCACTACGGAGAAGAGATCTACCTCCAATCGTATGCCACACACCTGTGGAATTACAATATCGACCTGTCATAATCCCTGCACGTGTAGGCGAACATGTGGGACCGACATGTAGATTTCGTAGTTGGACACTCTCTTCTGAAAGTGAGTCCAGATTCGGTGTGTTGATTACAGGGTTTCCTGTACATCCCAAATCTCCATACCCTTGATCATCAGTGATAACAAAGACCAGATTCGGTTTCGTCACGTTAATATCTCCTAAATGATGATAGAATCCAATTTATTTCAATGCTTTTTTGATACGATCTAATCCACGATTGATTTCAGTCAATGATGTGGCAAACGAAAGACGTAAATTCTTGTCTGCGCCGAATCCATCTCCTGGAACAACGCCAACACCAGCAGAACCCAATAGATAATCGGTAATATCCATTGAACCGTCTATTTTCTGTCCATCAAGCGTCCGTCCATAGTGGTCAGAGAAATCTGGGAAAATATAGAATGCACCTTGTGGTTTGACATAACTTACGCCATCAATATCGTCAAAACGTTCACAGATAACATCCCGACGTTCTTCAAATGCTTTACGCATCTCTTCAACAGCATCTTGGGGTTCATTAAGGGCTGCAACAGCAGCTTTTTGCGCAATGGAGGTAGGGTTTGATGTACTGTGAGATTGTATCCGGGACATAGCGGAGATAACATCTTCTGGTCCAGCAGTATACCCAATACGCCATCCTGTCATTGAATATGCTTTCGATACACCATTCACGACAAATGTTATGGCTTTTGTTTCTTCATTGAAGGCTGCAAGACTCTGGTGTGTAGCTCCATCGTAGAGTAAGGCTTCATAGATTTCATCAGAAATGAGATATACCTGATTTTTCACAGCAATATCTGCAATCTGTTTTAGATTTTCCACATCATAGGTTGTACCCGTAGGATTACTTGGACTGTTGATGAGAATTGCTTTTGTATTGGAATTAATTGCTGCTTCAACATCTGTTGCGTGCATACAGAAATTCTGTTCGGCTGTTGTTTCAATTACTTGTGGCACTGCTCCTGCCAACTTAATCTGTTGTGGATAGCTCACCCAATATGGTGCAGCGAAGATTACCTCATCACCTGGATCACAAATCGCTTGCATAATGTTATAAAGGGTATGTTTTGCCCCACACGAAACGATGACTTCTGATGTACTATAGCTTAATCCATTATCTCTCTGATATTTGTCGACGATTGCCTCACGTAGTTCAGGTGTACCGGGGACAGGTGTATATTTTGTAAATCCATCCTCAAGTGCAGTGATTGCAGCCGCTTTAATATAGTCTGGTGTATCAAAATCCGGTTCACCCGCTCCGAATTTGACAACATCCACACCATCAGCGATCATTGCATTGATTTTCGCTGTGATGGCTAAGGTTGAAGATGGTGTTACGTTTTGACTCCGTTCAGATAGTGAAATCATTAAATCTCCTTACGATTAATTCAGTTTTATTATTACGTGTCTAAGTTGTGACAATAAGGTAAATATATACGATAGAAGTATAAAATTCTAAATATGCTTTGATGTGAACTACTGAAGATTTTTATAGAGTATCTTTGAGTTTCTTGAGAAGGTCTTTCTGTTTTTTCGATAAGGATTGAGGTATTTCTACAACAAGTTTAACACGTAAGTCACCGCTTCGGGCAGTTGAATCAATAACTCCTTGTCCTCGGATTCTCAATTGTTGTCCTGGCTGTGATCCTGCAGGAATCTTTAAATCTACATCCCCTGATAATGTATTCACACGGACTGTACCACCTAATGCTGCAGTTGTCATTGGAACTTTCACTTCAGTTACCAAATCCAATCCATCGCGCGTAATAGTTGGATGCGGTTTGACCGATATTTTTGCTAATAGATCCCCTGAAGGACCAGATCCGAGAGATTCTCCTTGTCCTCGAATCCGTAATGTCTGACCATCTTTAATACCAGGTGGTATTTTGATGTTTATATTCTTACCTTGAATGGGAACCTCTTTGGTAGCCCCAAGTATTGAATCTTCAAAAGGTATTGTAAGGTTCACCTTATGATCACGCCCCCGGTACGTACGTGTTGTTCTGTGTTGTGGGCCAAAAATATCACCGAACACCTCATCAAAACCTCCACCTCCACCATAAGTTGTTCGACCAAAAAGATCATTCAGATTGATATTTGAAAAAATGTCATTTACATTGGTATAGCCTTCAAAACCCATACCGTGAACACCAGCATGTCCGCGTGTATCATACACCCGTCGTTTTTCTGGGTCGGATAACACCGAATAGGCATTGGAAGCCTCTTTAAATCTTTCTTCCGCAGTTTTATCATCCGGATTCTTATCAGGATGATATTTGACTGCTAATTTACGATATGCCTTTTTGATTTCATCCGCTGGGGCGTCTCTATTAACACCGAGAATTTCGTAGTAATCTCTCATAATTAAATGGGGTATACCTTATAATGAGTTTCTTATATATATTGAAAGTTCTTTATAATAAATCAACTAATTCATTTACTGAATATATATTATTGTATTCTTTTACAATCTTCATGCCAAACTTAAGAATCGCTATTTCTATATCTATTTTTCGTTGTTTATCCGCTATACCCTCTATATCTTTAACATGTGCTGCACCTATGATACGTCGTAACATCTCCATCCCAGTAAATCCAACTGATATATGAAAGATAGTATGTAAACTGCGTTCTTTAAGTGGTTTATCCATCTTAAATTCACCAGTATATGTATCCCATGTATCTACAATTGCTGATTTAATCTTAGATTGTACACCATTATTATCTGTATGTGAGTAGTAGGAAAGTAGATAATTTGCCCAAAACAAGCCTATATCAAAACCAACAGGTCCATAGAAAGCAAATTCTGAATCAATTACTTTGGTGAACTGGTCATTCACCATTATACTACCAGTATGTAGATCTCCATGCGTTATCCCTTGTTGTACATTCAGGAATATACTCTTTAATTGATTCGTCTGTTGTATGAATTCTTCATCATTCTTGAGTCGGTCTACTTCTTTTTTTAACCCATCAGAATAAAAATTGGTTTCATGTTCAGTGAAAGGAAATTTAAAGACATAATCTGCTGTTATATCTTGCATCACAGTATTTTTAAAATCAAGTTTATACTGCTTACCCGTCGTAACATCCAGATTATCAAAGTAGGTCTGACTATGGATAATACCCAGAAATCCCCCGATTTTAACTGGAATTGATGAATTTACCTGACCAGCAATTAGATCCTCACGGAGTAGTCTGTATCCTTTTAGATCCTCCATTATAATGACAGCGGAATCACTATCGAAAAAGTATAGGGTAGGAACAGTGTCACTCGCAAATTTATTATATGTCTTTAATGCTCGAAATTCAAATGTTAAGCGTTCAGGAGGTAACGGATAATCGGGACCTAAAATCTTAATATATGGGGGTGCTTGCTTCAATACAAGAGAACGTTCCGGTTTTGAAGTATCAAAAACGCGGTACACATAATTCAGATTACCATCCCCAATTTCTACTGAATCTATCTGGGTATTGTACTCAAAGAAGTCTATGTCAGACTGGTGTTCACGAAGATATTGTGGGATGTTTTCCTTGGTTAATTCCATCAAATATAATCTTCTTTAGAACAGCAAATTAATGAAAAAGAAATGATACAAATTATACAGATAAACTGTAAAACAATTCAGGATTTTATTACATTAAGACTGTTAGATGAATTACAACAGGAGTTGTTCAGCAATTTGAATTGCGTTTAAAGCTGCACCTTTACGTAAATTATCAGCAACTACCCACAGATTTAACCCGTTAACAATTGAAAAATCTTCTCTCACACGTCCAACATAAACATCATCTTTTCCTGCCACATCAATTGCGAGTGGAAACTGATAATTATCAGGATCATCAAGTAATTCTACCCCTGGGGCATCTGATAATATTTCACGTGCTTCTGCCTGTGTAAGTTTCTGATGTGTCTCTACATTTATTGATTCAGAATGAGCAAAGAAAACTGGTACTCTTACTGTAGTGGCAGAGACTCCAATAGAATCATCAGATAAGATTTTATGGGTTTCGTTTACCATCTTCAGTTCCTCTTCATTATCTCCACTATCGGTGAAGGGCCAATCAAACGCTACATTGAAAGCCATCTGATGAGGAAACCGATCCAGTGTTATGGGTTTACCTTCCAATGCTTCAGTTGTCTGTTGCACCAATTCGGTCACTGCTCGTCCACTCTTTCCTGATACACTCTGATATGTCGACACAACGATCCTTTTTATCCCTACTGCATCATAAATAGGCTTTAGGGCGACCATCATCTGAATTGTAGAACAATTTGGATTAGCTATCAGACCGTTGTGTTTTTTGGCAGCATCCATATTGACTTCTGGAACAACCAATGGTGTATGTTCATCCATTCGAAATGCACTGGTATTATCAATGACCAACGCGCCTTTTTCTACCGCAGTTGGGATGAACTCAAGACTTACTGAACCACCAGCAGAAGAGAATACTACATCAACATCATCAAAGGAATCGTGTGTTAATTCTTCAATAGTGATATGTGTGCCTTTAAACGTCAGGATTTCACCTGCTGACCGATGGGATGCCAGAAGTTTTAGACTACCAATAGGGAAGGAACGTTCTTCGAGTAGTTCCAACATTGTGTTGCCAACTGCCCCTGTTGCACCGACAATTGCAACACGATAACTCTCATTCATTTCTTTTTACCTCAAAGTTAACCTTTTCAATAATTTTACCACAAAATAGCGAGTTAATCAACTATGTTTGAATCTGCTATAAGGTTATATTCAACATATCTCGGAAATTAAATATTGTGAGAGTCCCTTTGTATTTATACGAAACACTATAGAAAGCGAAAATATGACTAAAGAGTGTAGAAAAAGCCATAATATCTGTTAATATACAAATGAAAAATCTACCACTCCATTCACGGAACAATTTTTTTAACCCTTTTTCCATAAAGGTTTAACATTTTTTATACGGCAATTTTCCGTGAATAACATATGTTATGTGAAACTCAACTCAATTGGGTTGTAGATGAGGACACACTATTTAATAGGTATTCAATACAACAATAAGATATAGTAATCCTTAATATGATAACTTAGATTTAATCAGACACTTTACTTGTATGAGCGACCTCCTGGTCGCGACCGAGTGGTCGCTCCTACAGAAGAGTTGTGGGATACAAACATATGTTGGGCCAAAAGAAAATGTTGTTTTAATTTTATTGTTCACTATAATTCCCATTGAAGATTCAGCAAAGGATTCAATTGTAGAATATAGAAACATTCTGATATAAGGCTCTTCTGTAATAGCGATCTCAGTAACTCGACATATAAAGTTCGGGAATTGGAGTTTCCTTCAGAAGAGGATCGGATAGGATAATGAAATATGATATGTTAAATCGTTCGGATTAATAGGAGTGATCCGATACGCGAATAATAAAACTAAGGGTCGAGATTAGGAGATCCTTTTGAAGAGAGGCTATTCATTGAATATTGTTTTCGGTTTTCGTTATTGATGAAATATCCCATATCAGTACAGTTCCATCACTACTGTAACTCATAAGAGTCTGCGTCTCTTTGTTAAAGGTAATTTTCCTAATAGATCCAGTATGTCCTTTGAGAATCTTTATCTGCTCTCCTGTATCTATATCCCATAGGTAGATTACCCCTTCAGAAATCCCACTTGCAAGAATCCGTCCTTCTGTACTGAAGGACATTTGCGAAACGAAGTAATTAGGACTGGAAATAACTTGATGCCACTGTGGATCCGAAAGTAGTAGTTTTTGCTCGGCAGTTGCGAGATCCCACAATCGGATCGTTTTATCATCCCCTCCACTTGCCAATGTATTACCATCAGGACTAAAGACAATACTTGTGATATCATCTCTATGTCCAGATAGAGTGTCTTTGATTTTTCCAGTTTGGACATCCCATAAAACTATAATATAAGACCATTTTGAGTAGTCAGAAGAAGTATCTGATAATGTTATGGCGAGTGTCTGTCCATCAGGACTAAATAATACCTTACTGGTAAATGATGATGCACGATGACCATTTGTAGGACTAATACTTATTGTTTGTTTTAATTCTCCTGTATTAATGTCCCATACATGAAATTCCCATACATCAGATTTGTAGTCGCTTCCAACACTTGTTAGAATCTTCCTATCACTGCTGAACCCCATCGTTTTAAAAGTATCCGTCAGCCCATTTAGGGTTATAAGATATTTTCCTGATGCTGTATCCCATAATCGGATATTTTGCTTTGTATCTACTGTTGCAAGTATATGTCCATCTGGATTAAACCATAGTTTATTTACTGGATTCCTATATCCCTTCATAATTTTCCTTACTTTCCCTGTATTTGGATTCCAAAGACGTATAGTCTTGTCATTACTGCTACTTGCAATTGTAGTTCCATCAGGACTGATATTAACACTGTAAATCGTCTCCTTATGTCCTGTAAGTGATTTATGATGTTTACCTGTGGTAGCATCCCATAATTGTATTGTTTTACTTCTTGTTTTTCCATGGGCTATAATATTATATCCATCAGGACTTAATGAGAAATCCCACCAACCCATATGTCCCGTAATTGTGTTAACCAGTTCTTTTTTAGTAAGATCCCAGAAACGAAGAATGCCATCGTTTCCCCAACTAACAATGGTTGATCCATCTGGACTATATATTAATTGAGTATTTGAACCTGTATGTAGTTTGATCGTATCCTTTTCTTTCCCCGTATCAATATCCCATAGATGAATTATCCTCTCAAAACTAACACCTGCAAGTGTTTTCCTATCAGGGCTGAAAGCTACATCGGAAATTTGATGATTGTCTGTTTCTATGATTAGGTCTTTCTGGTTGTGAACATCCATAAGCCGTATTGTCTTCCTATAATCTACTATTGCAAGTAAACGTCCTTTGGGACAGAAAAATACTTCATTATAACCATCTAAATCAACGATTGTATGCTCTTGCTCTTCTTTGTTAATTACAATTCCTTCAACATTATTAATATTGATTATTTCTACTTTCGTATCATTTTTCTTATTACTAATCTCAGCAAGAAATAGTATATTTCCAACATAGGATATTTGTGGGTCTCTGCTATACCAATTGGTATGTCTTTTGATAATTTTCTTATGTGTGTTTGACTGAATATCCCATATATTTATTTCCTGTTGTGACGCACTTGCAAGTGTCTTGCCATCAGGACTAAATGCCACACTGAATACCGCTCCCCTATGTCCTCTAAATAATTGTTTTATTCTTTTTGTATTGACATCCCATAGTCTAACAATTGCGTCCTCGCTCCCTGTTACAATTGTCTCTCCATCAGGACTGAAACTGACACAAGTTATACTGGATATATGTGGCATCAACAGTACAAATTCATCAGTGTTATTTGCATCATAGAGCCATAACCCAATACTTGTTGCTACGGCTAAGATTGTACCATCAGGTGAATATTTTAATTTATTGATTCTACCTTTGCCAATCCGTGCCATAACATCATCATTCGGCAAATATCGTTGAGGCGAATCAATGATTAGATCTTCAACGACTACACGTTCTTGTCGTTTTGCAATAATGGAAATTAAGAAAATGGGTAATATAGCAATTATCAAAAGAGAAATACTAATTTTACGTATCATAGAAGTAGACTTCAGTTAGACCTTTCAATCTTATGTGTTTATTTTTTAGATTCACCATTATTTGATTGAGATGGAATATTCCACAATAATACGGTACCGTGATAACTACCTTGCGCTATTGTCTTTCCATCGGGACTGATTGCAGCATTTAGGGTTGGGGGGAAATCAGTCGTGATCTCCTGCTTATGCTGTCCATTGAGGACATCCCATAGATGTATTTTCCTCCACAGGTTAAGGCTCAGAGTGCCAGCCCCACTTTCACTCGCCACCACTTTTCCATCCGGACTGAAAAATACATTCCAGATTGTTCCCCTATATCCCGTAAGTCCCATCTTCTGTTGTCCTGTGGGTACATCCCATAAACGAAGGGTACCATCTATACTTATACTTGCAAGGGTTTGACCATCAGGACCAAAAGTAAGTGTCTTAACTTCATCTATATGACCGGTAAAGGTCTTGATGTTCTCATAAGTGTTTACGTCTAATAAGGAAACGGTTCCGTTGTGACTCCCGTAAGCAATTATCTGACCATTATGACTAAACGTTATGCTCGTAATACTCTCATTGTGTAAGTCGAGTGTTTTCTCATGTTTACCTGTTCTGACATCCCAGAAATGTATATTGCCTTTCTGACTTCCACGAACAAGTGTGTGTCCATCTGGACTGAATGCAATACTTTCAACGTAACTGATATGTCCCTTAAATATTTTAATCTGTTTTCCAGTTTCTGTATCCCATAGATAGATGTCATTGCTTCCACTCAAATTTTGGTTGTTTTCCCTTATAAACTCTGATTCTACATGCTTTTCGCCAGTGGCACTTGCAAGTATTTTTCCATCTGGACTAAACGCTACGTTCTCAACATACGGTTTTTGTTCCTGATTTTTATCTAATAAGAGTTGATTTGTGAGAACTCTATTAAGTTTGTGTGTGTTTAAATTCCATAACCGGATAGTATTATCAGTCGTCGTACTCGCAAGAGTTTCACCATCTGGACTAAACCAGAGACCTGTTACAGGGTAAGCATGCCCATCAAGTTTTCTATTTAGTGTCCCAGATTTTGCATCCCACAGTCGTATAGAATGATGGCTATCCGCACTTGCAATCGTTTTACCATCTGGACTAAACGATACCTGATCCACATGATCCCCATAGTCAAGTATCTTGATAATGTTTCCAGTCTTTGTATTCCACAGACGAATTGTCTCGTCTGAACTTCCTGTTACAAGAGTATTTCCATCAGGACTGAACGCTACTTGATTAACCGACTTTTTATGTGCAGAGAGCACATTCTTAAGTTCTTTAGTATCAACATCCCATAGACGGACTTCACCATCTAAACACGCTGTAGCAATGATTTTATCGTCAGGACTAAACTTAACACTCGTTATAGATTTATGATGTGCATCAATAGTGCCTTCTTCTTTTCCAGTGTTAGTATGCCACAGACGAATTTGTCCATCACGTGCCCCAGTTACGATTGTTTGTCCATCAACACTAAATGCAATGCAATTAATATAATCTGGATGCTCTGGAATAGTTCTTTTGAGTTTTCCAGTTTTTGCATCAAGTAAATGTACCTCTTTATGATCTAATCCTGCAAGAGTTTTACCATCCGGACTGAATAATATTATCTGCGAACCAATTGTCTCTGTTGTAGGAGTACGTATCCGTTTCCTTGATTTAATATCCCACAATGCGATATAACCGGAGTTACAACTTGCGAGGGTTCTACCATCAGGACTAAAGGACATACTGTCAATGCTATAACTCCTAAAGCCAAGTATACCATGTACATGAACAAGTAGATCAAGTTCCTGTAACGTTTTTGCGTCATACAACCATATTCCCACAGTTCCTGCAACAGCGAGTAATGTTCCATCTGAAGAATACTCCATATCGCGAAGTACTCCCTTACCAAGTCTTGCTTTTGCACCTTCAGGTAAATCCCATTGTGGTAAAACATCACGAACCGTATCTTGTAAGTGTTGATCTGTAATTAAGTTGCCTTGATCGGTTGACACTTGTTCTAAATTCTTGCTACCCTCATCTCCTTCACTGACAATATCAGATACATCCTTTTCTTGATTTCGGAGATCCAGTTTGGATTCAATATCTTGGACTATTGCAGAATCTACGATATCCACTGACATCTCAGATTGGGAATCCAAACTATAGGGTTTCTGATTACGATTAAAATAATGACTACCCGTTCCCAACAATAGCAAGATTAATGCAGCAGTTGTTGTACCCAATACCCATGGGATGAACGGTTTACTACCAGAAGGTGGTTTGGGTTTAAGTCGAGATACTTCGCGCCAAACATTCTCTGATACAGTTGGTGATATTTGGAAATGGGTAATGGCTTCGCGAATCATCGACTCTTCCTGTTTTAAACGGTTTCGTGCTCTTCGTAGCCGACTCTTAATTGTGTTTACCGATACACCTAAGAATTTACTTATCTCCTTTGCAGTCATTTCACCAAGATAATAGAGGGTAATTACAGTACGTTCACTTTCTGGTAGTTTTTCGAGTAGATTTTTTACAACATCACTGTAGCGTTTAAGGGTTTCCTTCTCTCGCTGCTCCGACTCATAATTGCGAGAATATGCATTTTCAACTTCATGAGTCGGAGTGGCGTCTAATGACTGCATTTGCGTCTTATGTCTTTGAATCCAATTTATGCATAGACGATTGGCAATTACATATAGCCATCCATCAAATTGTTTGGGATTACTGAGGGTAGAGAGGTTTTTGTATACTTGAAGAAAAGTGTCTTGTGTTATTTCTTCAGCGATATGATAATCTCCTATTTTCCGCCACGCAAGTGCGTGTATTCTCTTCTGATACATTTGCACCAAAGAAGCAAATGCTTCTTCATCCCCATCCAAAACCCTATGAATGAGTAGGACACTATTCTCTGTCATCGTATAACCCCACAGATTAACCTTAGAATAAAACTACAAATTTATATGAAAATTTACTTATGTATCATATAAGACACAAAATATTTGAAAAAGGGTGCATAATTAGAAAAAATTTTGGATAAATTATGTGGTTTGTTGAATTAAATTAGATTACACAATACATTTAGGTATTCTCATGTTGAAAACATGTGCAATCAAAGGAAGGATTTCTTACTTCACAAGACAAAAACACCGTAATGAATGTTTGAAGCTTGGATTCTAAGATAATGTCTTTCACGCTGTCACGGGAACGAGTTTTCAGCAATTTTCAAGTTTCAACATGCAATATATGGATATAATCGCTATTTGCTCTATTTGTGGGTGTTATTCAATCTAAATCAAATATGCATGAAGGATTGATAGCATGTTATAGTTGTTATGTTTTATTTCCTTACATCCCACAGGAAGATAGCATCATCTACTTTATCACTCCGACCTGAACCAGCAAGCGTCATTCCATCCGGACTAAATGCTAATCCTGTAAGAATGAATTTATACGTCTTGATTTTCTTTATTAGCTTACCTGTCTCTGTATTCCACATGTAGATAGTTTTGTCAGTACATGCGGTTGCGAGTGTATTTCCATCTGGACTAAACGCCATCCCCAATATAGTTTTCTTTTTTCGCGTATGTATACTCTTATGTTCTCCCGATGCAACATCCCATAGATGTATAACATTACCGTATTCCTTACCAGCAATTTTTTTGCCATCCGGACTGAACAAAACTTTCTTGATTCGATTTTTATTGCCTGATAAAGTTTTCTTTATCTCCCTTGTGTTTACATCCCACAGATGAGTTTTGTTCCTACCACTTGCATAAGTATTTCCATCTGGACTAAGCGAACTATTACCATAAGCTGAGTCATAGAATCCTGCGAATGTCTCCTTATGCTGACCTGTGTTAACACTCCATTGATTGATTTCGTAATAACCAGCTGATAGTAGGGTTTTACCATCTGTTGTAAATGAAACACAGTCCAGACCAAACCTATTTCCAATAAACGTTGCCTTATGCTCCCCATTATTAACATCCCATAAACGGACTGTTCCGTCCTCACTGGCACTCGCAATATTCTTCCCATCAGGACTAAAAGTGATTTTATTAATATAGTCTGAATGTCCTGTAAGAAATGTTTTCGGTACATTAGCATGAACATCATAGACCCATATACCAATAGTACTAATTCCTGCTAATAGGCTTCCATCAGGAGAAAACAATACCTGATTGGTTAAACCATTGCTAATCCCTGCCTTTTCTGGTAGATTCCACTGCTGTAAACTAACTTTAAAGTGTTCAGGTTGATTTAGAATCAGAACAAGACTAAATAGTAAGATTATAAGTATTGTACATATAAGGATTGTTCTTGATTTCATTGTAAATGATTCCTGGAGAATTAGTTAGGTTTAACGAATTCTTTCTGATTGGATTTCCATACACATCTAAATCCACTTCTTATCATTTTGCTTCAACAGAAGTATTGACTATAGGTGAGAGATCCCATAGAATTACATCACTATTACTATTACCACAAGCGAGTGTTCTACCATCTGGACTAAATGCTAAACTATAGTTCAAAGATCTTTCATTGTTATCAGGTTGGAGATAAGTAAATATTCGCTCTCCTGTGGAGACATCCCAGATTCGAACCAGAAAGTGATCACTATCACATGCTAAGATTTTTCCATAAGGTGTAAAGGTTACACCCCAGTTTGTATATTTACGTCCACTCAGCATATACTTTTGTTTTCCTGTAAAGATATCCCATACGCGAACAGTTCCATCAACCCCCACACTTAAAAGCATTGAATCATCAGGATTAAACAGTAAGGTATAGACACCACCTGTATGTCCTTTTAGGTTTTTCATTTGTTTTATATCATCTGTTGTTACATCCCACAAGAGTATCCTACTGTCACCACTTCCGCTTGCGAGTATTTTTCCATCATGACTGTAAGTTAAACTGGAGATATAATCTGTATGACCTGTAATAGTCTTTACAGATTTTCCTGTGGCTGCCTGCCATAACCTAATAGTATTATCGGTGCTCCCACTTGCGAGTATCTGTCCATCGGGACTGAATGTTACGCTTGAAACATATCCTGAATGACCAATAAAATCTAATGGTTGTCCTTTAGAAGTATTCCACACACTGATAGAGTTATCTTTTCTTCCATTCGCAATTTGTACTCCATTAGGACTGAATGCTATGTTAGATCCAAACGGTATTTCATGAAGTGGTATTCTCTTGTTAAATCTGCTTTCCTCTTCTACATTAAGAATATCAGCAGTATACTTTGGCAGTGTACTTTTATACTTACCTGTAGATGAATTCCACAAGTGTATCGGTGCGCGATTACTGGTACAGGCAAGGGTTTCTCCATCCTGGCTGAATAGAACATTATGCACTGCATATGGAAACTTCATAAACATCTCATTACTTCTATCTGAAGATATATCCCAATCAAGAATAATTCTTCTGTCATCTGGACTATTTGCATTCTTTTTTATGCGAACTTTGGCATCTCTATTAATATTGATTGTTAACTTAGCACCCTTGGGAGGATGTTGATGTGTATCTTGCGTATAGCCATATTTTTGAGAGAATATTGTAGAAGAAAACAACAGTAACATGTTGAGTATCATTAATTTCTTCATCTTAGTTTTCCTGTTGGCACTTATTTAATCAGTATTACCGATTTTAGTATTCGTTTTACTGAAGATATTAGTGCTACGTAAATAACTCAATCGGTAAGTTATGCTCCATAAAAAAGACCTTAATTGTCAGAAATGGCATTATTTTACATCAAACTCTTGAACTATAGATGAGAGATCCCACAGAAGCACTATATTATCCATATTACTAATGCTGGCAAGTCTATTCCCATCTGGACTAAAAGATATCCCTGTAATTCTCCATGAATGTCCAGAGAGAGTTTTTATTCTTTCCCCAGTCCGTAAATCCCATAGCTTTATTATTTCAGAATCGGTTCTCGAATACTCCCCAGCGACTTCTGTTGCCAATGATAAACCGTTAGGATAAAACATAACATACCATTGCATTGGCTTATCACCAGTCATTGATTGTATTTGCTGTCCTGTATCTATATCCCATAAACGTACTGTACCATCTTTCCCAGTACTTGCGATAGAACGACTATCCGGAGCAAATGAGACACTAAAAATAGCATCAGCATGTCCTTTTAAGGTTTTACTGATTTGCCATTTAGAAACATCCCATAGTTGTATAATTCCTTTCTTATCACCGGTGGCAAGAATACTACCATCTGAATTGAACATTAAGACTCTAATCGAATCAGAATTAGAATGTGTATCGCGCTCGGTATTTGCTCTCTGATCTGTGAGAGTTTTCTTATGTTTCCCTGTTCTTACATCCCATATTAGTATCGTACCGTCTTGTCCTCCACTGATAAGTGTGTTCCCATCTGGACTAAAGGTCACACATTCAATAAGATTTATATGACCTGTAAGGGTGTGCGAGTGTCTGCCGGTAGCAACATTCCACAGACGAATCCTCTTATCTTCGTTTGAAAAACTCCAACTCGCGAGTATACTGCTATCCATACTAAACACAACACGTTTAATCGGACCCTTATGGTCTTTTATTGTTCGCTTGTGTTCACCTGTAGTTGCATTCCATAACCGAATTAATCTATCTTTACTTGCAGTCCAACTCACTATTGTTTCTCCATCTGGACTAACCTGAATTAAATTTGCCCATGAGTTTTTAGAACTATCCTTCCTACCTAAAAGAGTATGCAACCGTTTTGTACCTGTATCCCATAGATATATAGTTCCATCAGATTCTGTTGTGATGAATTTCTCTCCATTCGTAGCGAAAGCCATATAATTACCATTATCTCTATTATGAAAATCATATCTTGGACTTTGATTTGAAATATTCCTCTTAAGTTTCCCTGTCATAATATCCCATATACGAATTCCCCCTGGATAATCTACAGTTGCCATAGTCTTTCCATCCGGACTATAAGATGCATTCGTCAGGTAACCGGTATTTCCTGTGAAAGGTTTACGTTTACCTGTTGCTATATCCCACATACGTATTTGCTCATCATTTACCAAACTCAATATTGATTTTCCATCTGGACTAAACAGGATATTTTCAACCTCTTTTACATAACCATTTTTCTTGATATTTTTTTCTGGATCGGAAAAAGTGTGTTTAAGTTTACCGGTTGTAGTATTCCACAAGTGTATCGTTCTGTATTCACCAGCGGTAACAAGTATACTTTTATCCGGACTGAAAAACGTCCTTTTTATTTTTTCTTTTGAATCACGCTTATCGGAAACTACTCCTTGAATTGCTAATGGTAGTTTTAGTTCTCTTGAGGTAACATCCCAATAATTAATAGTCATATCTCTGCTACCACTAATTAGTGTGCTTCCATCCGGACTGAATGATAAAAAAATGATTTCACTCTTGTGTTCTGTTAGGGTTCGTATGAGATTCCCAGTATTGACATCCCACAAACGTACTGTCTGATCATTACTACCACTTGCTATGATTTTGCTATCTGGACTATATGACAAACAAGTGACCATACTCTCATGTCCTTTGAGTTTATGTTTGGAAGTGTTTGTCTCTGAATTCCATAAATTAATATCCTTGAAACTTATAGTTACATAAGTATTCCCGTCTGAGCTGTATGTTGCTTGGTGAGCGAAATCATGCTTCTTTTTTGACTGTTTTTCAATTTCCAGTAAAGTAACATCCCAATGGGTGGTTTTATTGCTGAACCTTTCTATACCAATAAGAACTGTCCCATCAGCGTTAAAATTCACTTTCTCCATTTCCTGATGGCTCCGAGTAAACAGTTTCCGCTCCTGATATGTTTCAGTGTCATATATCCAAATACCAATCGTAGTAGCAACTGCCAGTATTGATCCATCAGGTGAATACTCCATATCATTGATTCGTCCCTTTCCAAGACGCGCTATAGCATCATCGGGTAACTCCCATTGTGTGTAGTTTTGAGCATATATACTGAGTGCACCGATTTGAAGAATCAGAAGTAATAAACCTATTATAAGAAGCATTGTTTTTTTCATTTGTAATACCCTCTTACATTATCACAATTACGATATCCTTGTAGAATAACTATCCGTCGCTACTATAGTATTTTAGTTGACAAACTTCACGTTCTCATTATTGTTTTTCGGAGATAACTCTGACAAATCCCATAGGAGTGTTGTGCCATCACTACCAGAACTTACAAGTGTTTGTCCATCAGGACTGAATTTTAGGTAAGTTACATTACCAACATGCCCCGTAAGAGTCTTAATTTGCTTACCACTCGTAATATTCCATAAATTGATTACACCATCAGCACGACCCCCTACAAGAATTGTGCCATCAGGACTAAATAAAATCTGAACAACCTGCCGTATAATATCTTTATTAAGTCCACCTATTATATACTGATTGTATAATTCATTTATTTCATCTCCAGTATCAACATTCCATAGCTTGATTTTTCCATCTAAATCTGACTTTGCAAGCAAATTAAATTCTGAATTTAAGGCAAAAAAACTAAACATACTTGGTTGATCTAGAATTATCTGTTTCTCCTTACTTGTACTGTCATACACAACAATTTCTGAATCAGTACAATATGCGAGCATACTCTCATCAGAACTGATTGATATATGATTATACAGTTGAATTGTGTATTTAACTTGGTTAGTTAAAGTTGTACGTGAACCTGTATCTAAATCCCATAAATACAAATAGTTTGTAGTACCCTTGCCTATGTTCATAGATAGTGCGAAATTACCATCTGGATTGATCCCTATATCTTGACTAAATACACCTACTTTAAAATTCGATTTCTGTTTACCCTTTTTAACATCCCATAGTCGAACCCTCTTGTCATGGCCGTAACTGATAAGTGTTTCATCATCCTTGAACATCACATGTGAAACTTCTTCATAATGACCATTTAATTTCTTTTTATTTTCACCTGTAGTAACATTCCATAACCGGATTGATTTATCTTGACTTCCACTTGCCAGAATTTTTCCATCTGGAGCAAAAGATAGACAACTCACACGTTTTGAATGACCTTTAAATATATTCTGGACTCCTTGTGTGTTTAAATCATAGATAATTATATGATTACTTCCGTAAGTAGTTGCAGCTGTAATTTTATCTTTACTGAACACTATATTCTTTGAAGCAAAACCACCACCATGTCCGACAATAGTATTCTTATGTTTCCTTTTGTTTAGATCCCATTGATGTATAATCCCATCCAAACTTGAACTTGCCAAAGTATTTCCGTTTGGACTGAAGACGATTTTATGCAGATGCTTAGAATTTGTTTTGAAAATGTGCTTCCTTCTCCCAGTGTTAACATTCCAAACACGTATTGTCTTGTCTTCACTTGCGCTTGCAATGCGACTCCCATCATGACTGAAAGTTATACTCAAGATAGGTTTCCTATGACCTTTTAGGGTCTTATGTAATGTTTCTGTTTCAGCATTCCACAAACGAATAGTCTTATCCCTACTTCCAGATGCAATCATTTTAGCGTCAGGGCTGAATGAGACACAGGTAATGCTCTTTTTATGTGCATCATTTATTTCTTTCTTCGTCTCAGTTTCTGAATCCCCGTATCGGATTGTCTTGTGACTTCCATTAACAACCGATATCCTATCAGCATGGAATGTGATATCAGATGGGCGTTCAAAACGTAGATTCAAATCCTTTTTATACACACTTTTTTCTATATCCCAAATACGCGAGCCATATTCACTCCAACAGATTAATGTGGTTCCATCAGGACTGAATTTTACACCTATTATATCTCTCCTATGTTCCACAAATGTATTTATGAGTTTATGGGTTTCAACATTCCATATTCGGACTAATTTATTTCCACATGCGGTGGCAATAGTTTTTCCGTCAGGACTAAATCCAATAAAATTCGTACCTTCTCTGTTCTTAGTTAGGAGTGCAAGTTCATTGCCACTATTCGTATCATATAGCCAAGTACCTGTAGTACTGGCAACAGCGAGTATAGTATTGTCTGGAGAATACGCTAAGTCATTAACCGTTCCCTTACCGATACGTGCTTTCACTCCATTTGGTAAGTGCCATTGGGTTGTATTTAATTGTGCCAGTTTCACATTTAGCAGATCTGGTGTTGAAGGATAACGAAATAGCCAAATAGTGACAACAATAGCAATGATCAAGATTATGACAATTAGTACTTTTTTCATTTTATAACGACCATAATAGAATCAGCATCATTTTAAAATTATTATATCGTTAATTCTCTATTATGTCTAATCCTATTCTCTATAGAGTTGTAAAGTTTATGACATAAGCTAACCAGGACTTACGCATATTGAGCAGAAAAATGAGTAATTGGACTTAAAGAGCGGTTATTTTGGTGTTTTAATCCCCTAAAAATTCAACGGTATGAATGCCTTAAGGCATTCCCCGCCCTTATCAAGGGGACTTTAAGAGGTATTGCGTAAGTCCTGGTAACGTAAAAAACGGACTAAATACATAAATTTAACGTGAGTTTGATAAATATTCTTAGAAGTAACATATCATTCGCACCAGACAGTCTTTTAGCTGTAGTTTTTTATGTTTGTTGGAATACTTCATAATAACAAAGGCGTTCTTTATCTACCAGTTTATAATTATCAAACTCATGTTAGATTTAACTTTTAATCCTAATATACAGACCAACTAATTAGGTGTAAAAACAGACCTTTAATCCTAAATACTTAGATAATAAATCGTGAAAATGTTGATTTTTTCCCTGTGACGAAAAGTGTCGAGAAGTGACAAAAAAGGGAAAAAAGTTACACTTTTTGACACATTGTGTGACATTGAAATTGGTGTAAATTACCCCTCTAACCCCTGTCATAGACTGACTTTACTCCACTTTGAATTAACTTTTTAAGAATTTCCAAAAAGTGTGATTTTGTGTTTTTGTTATCCTTGCTGATTTTGACAATTCTAACCTGACTAATACCAGCATAAATTGGTGATTTTTTGACATAAAGATTCTTTTGTATTTAGGATCGTTTTTATAGATATCCATCATTAATTCCCTTATTATATATTTGTCATATAGATGATGCTTTTGGATTATGATCTACCCATATCCTCTAAATATCTTTTTATTGATTTTGTGCTTTGTAATATATGTATGTTAACCTATTCTGTAGCATAGACTCTTAGTTTGCGTCAAGAAGATGTATAAACTGGATGTTACTGCAAAAAAGTAGCTATTGGTAATGTTAGTTGTTAGATATAGTTATTTTCTTCATTTTATTTTTATTTTTATAGAAAAAGTATGTAATCAGCATTTGTTCCGGCAGTAGATGATCCAGACTGACACAAGCACGCTAAACCGTTAAGGGTACAGTCTTATTTAACATCGAATTCGTGAATTATAGATGTTAGATCCCACAAAAGCACTGTACCATCAAAGTAATTTGCACTTGCAAGTGTTTTCCCATCATCACTAAAAGATATACTTATAATCCCTGTTGAGGGACCTGAAAGCGTTTTTTTGACTTCTCCATTTCGTAAATCCCAGAGATGTAAAATTTGATTAGAAGTGTTTTTATTAACCCCACTTGCTAACGGTAAACCATTGGGGTAGAAAAACACCTTCCAGATTGTGCCTTCATATCCAGATAGTGTTTGTTTTTCCTTACCAGTATCAATTTCCCATAGCTTGGCTGATCCGTCTTTGCTTGTACTTGCAAGGGAATGACCATCAGGACTAAAAATTATACTGGTAATAGTATTGACATGACCATTTAGTGTCCGTTCCTTCTTCCATAAAGATACATCCCAGAGATGGATGATTCCGTTATTATCTCCTGTAGCCAGCATCTCACCATCTGAATTAAACTCTAATACCGTTATCCAACCTGACTGTGTACCAGACTTATTATTTGCTCCTCTATCCCTGAGAGTCTTTTTTTGTTTGCCTGTGTCAACATCCCACAATAGTATCGTGCCATCTATTCCACCACTGACAAGTGTGTTGCCAACTGGACTAAAAGTAACACTTTCTATTAAATTCTTATGACCTTTCAGTGTTTTTTTATGTCTTCCTGTAGCAACATCCCACAGACGAATCGTTGTATCTTGGTATGAACTCCAACTCGCGAGTGTCCTGCTATCCATACTAAATACAACCCGTTTATTCCCTCCTTTATAGCCTTTTAATGTCCGTTTGTGTTTACCGGTAACAGCATTCCAAAGTTGAATTGTACTTTCTTCTCTCATGCTCCAAGTTGCGATAGTATGTCCATCAGGACTCGTCAACACACTGTTAAGGGGTAAAACTTTGCTGCCATTTTGTTCTCTGAGGTTACCAAACTGTTTCTTAACGTTATCCCATACATATATTGTTCCATCAAGTTCTGTAGTGAAGATTTTCTCTCCGTTCTGTGTGAAAGCCATATCATAGGTATTATATTCTCTATAAGAATGAAGACTCTGCATTATACTGATATTTGGAACAGTTTTAATGTTCTTACCGCTCTCAATATCCCAAATTTGAATGACACCTTTATAATCCGCAGTTGCCAGTGTCTTTCCATCTGGACTAAAAGAGGCATTTTCAAGGTATCCTACATATCCTGTGAAAGGTATACGTTTACCTGATAGAATATCCCATAGTCGAATTTCATGATCATTCACCAAACTAAGAACTAATTTTTCATCTGGACTAATCAGGGCATTTTCTACCCTTTTTACGTTTCCAGTTTTCTTGTTTTCTTGAATATTATCGTAGAAAGTGTGTTTAAGTATACCGTTCGTTGTATTCCATAAGTGAATCGTTCTAAACTCACCTGCGGTAACCAGTATATTCTTATCTGGACTAAAGAAAAACCCATTTATTTTTTCTTTTGGTTCTATCTTATCGGTAATCACCCCTTGAATTGCAAGTGGTAGTTTTAGTTCGCCTGAGGTAATATCCCAAAAGTTAATAGTCATATCACTACTAACACTAATTAGGGTGCTTCCATCCGGACTGAATGAAAGTTCGGTGATATCACTCTCATGACCGATGAGAGTACGAATGTGCTTCCCTGTTTCAACATCCCACAGACGTATCGTCTGATCATTACTCCCACTTGCTATGATTCTGCTATCTGGACTATAAGACAAACAACGAATATAGTTTTTATGTCCTTTGAGTATATGTTTAGTAGTGTTTGTCTTAGAATCCCGTATATGGATTTCCTTGATACTTGTAGTTGCATAGGTGTATCCGTCTGAACTGAATGTCGAAAGCCGAGGAAAATTACTCCCTTTTCTTGACGTTCTTTTTATTTTCGGTAAAGTGACATCCCAATATGTAATTCTATTGCCCGGTATTTCCATAACAGCAAGAATAGTCCCATCCTGATTAAAATACAACTTCTTTGTATACGGATTATTTGTAGATAGTAGTCTTTGTTCCGTATATGTATCAGTATCATATATCCAAATACCAATCGTAGTAGCAACTGCCAGAATTGATCCATTTGGGGAATATTGCATATCATTGATTTTTCCCTTACCAAGACGGGCAATGGCACCATCAGGTAACTCCCATTGGGTATAGTCTTGAGCATATAAATTGCTTATATCAATTTGAAAAACAAGAAGTGACATACTAATCAATGAAATTACTGTTTTTATCATTTGTAAACCCCTACTACATTATCAACATTATATCTATTCCTACAGAATACCAATTTGGTATGTTTTTTCACCAAACCGTTATTTTGGGTTAATTGTGGATATATCCCAAAGCAACACTGTCCCATCCCAACTTGCACTTGCGAGAGTTTGTCCATCTGGACTAAACGCTACATCTATGGCGAAAGATGTATGTCCTTTAAAAGTCTTCATAAGTTTTCCAGAGGAAAAATCCCATAATCGGACAGTGTTATCAGAACCAGCACTTGAAAGGTATTTTCCATTCGGACTGAATGATATGTCATAAACAACATTAGTATGTCCGATTAGAGTCTTCTTTAGTTTCATTGTATTAGTATCCCATAATTGGATTTCATGTGTCACATTCGAACTCACCAATGTCTTTCCATCAGGACTAAACATGACTTTATATGTTGAATAGATTTCTCCCATATTTATATCTTTAAATTTCCCACTGGAGACTTCCCACAAACGAATGTATCTTTCATCCATTTCACCTGCACTTGCAAGAATCTTACCGTCCGGACTGAATGAAATGTGTTTAATTTTCGTCCTATGTCCTATTAGGGATTTCAGGTGTGTCCCAGTTACAGCATCCCATAAATGGATAATCTTATCCCGGCTGATACTGGCAAGTATTTTTCCCTTTGGACCAAAGGCAATGCCATTAACAGAGTCCGTATGTCCTGTGAGTGTATGTCTGAGTGAACCCGTCTTTGTATCCCATAATCGTACCGTTTTATCTTGACTGCCAGTAGCAATTGTCTTACCATCTGGGCTATACGATATCTTGTAGATTGATCCCGTATGTCCTTTTAGTATTCTCTTAGTGTTTCCTGAAATAGCATCCCATAGTCGTACCGTCTTATCTTCACTACCAGTAGCAAACGATTTTCCATCTGGATTATTCGAAAAACAAATGATACTTTTACTATGTCCTTTAAGTGTTCTTTTATGTTCCCCTGTTTTGACATCCCATGAGTGGAGTTCTCCGAAACTCCGACTTATAAGTGTTTTTCCATCAGGACTAAACCAGATATTATAGACATTTTGAATATGTCCTGTCCCAACATTCTTATGTGTTCCAGCATCAACATCCCAGATTCGAACAGTTCCATCTGTACTCCCACTGACAAGTGTGCGATCGTCTGGACCAAAAGACACATGATAAACTGATGATCTGTGTCCAGAAAGTGTCTTTATATATCTTCCAGTATTAATATTCCATAGACGTATGGTATCGTCCCAACTGCCTGTGGCAAGGATAGATCCATCTGGACTAAAAGTTAAACTATCTACAAGCGCTTTATGTCCATGAAGTGTTTTTCGATTCGTTCCTGTATTTATATCCAATAAGTATACTAATCCATCCACCTTTGTTGCTGCAATGCTTTTACCATCTGGACTAATAGTGCCTTCCCTAAAAGGCTTCTGAAATTTTTTCGTTAACCATAACTGTTTTCCTGTAGTAAGATTAGAAAGTTTGATGTTTTTTCTTTCCCCATCATGAGGGAATTCAGCAAGAATTAAGCTATTGTTAATAAATGAGAAACCTAATGGCTTCCCTCCAAATTGTTCAATTGCCTGTATGTGTGTCCCTGTGGTAATATCCCATAGATTAATCGCCCCGACGCTTGCACTTAAAAGCCTATTTCCATTGGAGCTAAATACTACAGAGGAAATTTCTCTTCTATGTCCTATCAATGTCTTTTCTTGTTTTCCAGTAGAAACATCCCATAAACGTACCAGATTATCATTACTTCCTGTTGCTAATAACTTTCCATCAGGACTGAATGCTATACTTTCTATTTTCGATTTATGTGGCATTAAAAATGATGTCTTGTTCCTATTATTTACATCGTATAACCAGAGTCCAATTTGCGTTGCAACTGCAACTATAGTACCATCAGGTGAATAGGCAATTTGGTGAATTTTACCTTTTCCCAGTCGTGCTTTCGCACCTTCAGGAAGATGGACTTGTGGAGAATCATGCCGAATAGTCTCAAGAATGTTAGTGTCAGATTTCCCACCATTCTCTTCCGATGACTGATTTATTTTCTCTCCGGGATTATTCTCTTTACCAATAGTATCGGATAAATCCCCCTGCTGATTTCTGAGATCTAATTTTGTTTCAATATTTTGTATTATAGCAGAATCAACAATATCCACTGACAATTCAGATTGAGCATCCAAACTATAAGGTTTTTGGAAACGCGTGAAATACTGACTTCCAATTCCAAGCAATAGTAAAATTAATGCAGCTGTAGCGGTACCAAATACCCATGGGATAAAGGGTTTACTACCTGAGGGTGAAATGGGTTGAAGTCTGGATACCTCCCGTAATACATTTTCTGAAATAGTTGGTGAGATTTGAAAATGGGTCATAGCTTCGCGTATCAACGCTTCTTCCTGTTTCAAACGATTTCTTGCACGACGAAGTCTACTCTTAATTGTATTAACAGAAACACCTAAGAACTTACTTATTTCTTTTGCAGTCATTTCTCCAAGATAGTACAGACTCATTACAGTCCGTTCACTTTCTGGTAGTTTTTCAAGTAGTTCCTTCACTATTTCACTATAATGTTTGATCGTCTCAACTTTTCGTTGTTCCAATTCATAATTTTTATAGTATGATTCTTCTAAAGCCTCAACAGGTGTATCCTCAATTGATTGCATTGTCACTCTCCGCTTATTTATCCAATTGATACATAATCTATTGACAATCACATAAAGCCAACCATCAAACTGATTGTGGTTTTTTAGCGTGGAAAGGTTTTGATACACTTGAATAAAGGTGTCCTGTGTAATATCCTCTGCAAGATGATAATCTCCTAATTTGCGCCAAGCCAGTGCATGCACTCTTTTTTGATACTTTTTAATTAAAGTACTGAATGCTTCTTCTTTACCATCTAATATCTGTTGAATTAGTTGAAGGTTATTATCTGACATCATACATCTCCAGGTCTAAACTATGTGATTTTAAGTAGAAAATTCTATTATCTACTAATTCGTATGTCTCTTTTTAATATATAATGACAAAAAACATGAGAAAAAGGGTGCATAATCTTAAAAAAAATCTGAATATACAATTACGCTATTAAGTTATAAGCAATTTTATACATCTATTTAGAATAACCCAATAAATACATGTGTGGTATTGTTGGAACAGAAAATAGAGAGAATTATATTCGAAAATTGACGATTATAGTTGTGGAAAATTCGGTTAATACAATGTATGGGATTCAGCGTTTATGCAAACCGCATATACCTTTTAAAGAAAGTCGACCAAAGCAACTCTTTTATCTTTTTAATAAATATTCAGTCTTATAAAGCGTGGATTCAAGGGGCGACGAAAACTAAATTCCTCTTACATTGAACACGTTTTCTTATGTCTCAAGGGATTCTATTTCTGTTTCATCCTCGTGCATAATTTCTTGCAATCCTGTTCCAATTCGGATTGCAACGAGGCAAATCCCAAAACATATCCCAAAAAGACGCTGAAAACCAATTACAGCAACAAGGAGACCAGCTAAAGCAGGCGCGAAACTGAATGGCAATAGAAGTGTATTCATAAAACCGATGTAACTGGGTCGACTTCTGGGTGGGGCGATATTTAGCATATATGCCATAAAGCCTACCATCATACCGTTTGTCAGGATGCCACTAATTGCAAAAATTAGAAAATAGGCAGGTTGAATGTATGTTGTCGGTAGGATGCCTGAAAAGAAAGCAATAATTGGTGGGAAGACCATTTGGCAGGCAGTTACAATTAAAACCCATCGAACACCGTATTTTTCACCAATATAACCCCACATTGCATTTGATACCACGCCACTTAGCGCGGAACATACAATAAAAAACCCAATTGTTGCTTCAGAAAGACCTAATTCATACACTGCGTATCTTGCATAGAATGGTGTTGCCATACCTGATATATGTAAACATATACGAAACCACAAAAATCGGCGATAATTGACATCTGTCCGCAAAAAGTGGGGTCCCTGTTTTAGGTGCTGCATGATAGGTTGACGACTTGCATTGACAGGATGGATCGGTTCCCGCACTACGAGGAAACTAATAAATGAGAGGAGTGCAGCACTAACAGAACAGATAAATAGGAAGGCATAGTTATCAGGAAAACCAAGATCTGTCTCAAGAAGGAATATGGTCTTGATAAGATACATGGTTACAACCTTGAAGAAATGTGTAATAAAACCGAGAATACCGGGGAGTTCTTCCTCATTTCCAAGCACAGCGTGGACAAGAAACCCAACCCAGATTGAGAAGAAACCTCCACAAATTTGACGTAAACTAAAAAAGCGTGCACGACGGTTTGGGGCAATTGATTTTGAGACAATATCCATATAAGGAAGTGTTGAAACTCCCATGGCTGAGGAGGATAGGAAGTATAACCCCAAGAAACAGCCAGCAAGTAATAACGGATTTTTTGCGCCTATACCTATTGTGCAAAAGGAGATTGCAAGCCACGCGAACACACGGATTGCCATACCCAGAGCATAGTACGGCATTTTGCGGGGACGGTGTTCCAGTAGATTCGAGACCAACAACTGGGGCCACATCCAACCAGCTGTCATCAATGAGCCTGTTAAACCAACCATTCCGTCTGATTGGGTGAGTTTATAGATAAATGCAGGAAGGACAGTAGATGAATCTGCAAATGCAAGGTTGATCCGCATAAATGTTCCCTGAAGTAATGCAAATCCAAAATTCCATCTCTGATAATTTCGTTTTTTGGCCATTCTCTATTCGTTTTCGGTAATCTTTATATTTGCATTTCAAGGCAGGAATAATTATGCTTATAGTTTTTTGACACATTTTCTGTAATTTGGTTGAAGAAAAAACCAAAATCAGGATGGTTTCAATTATCTTTACAGAGATACCTACATGTGGTAAATTCTGTGTAAATTAATATTTGGAATACACCAATAGGTGAGAAAAGGAAATAATATATGGAACCTCTTCGAATAGGATTTTTGGGTGCTGGTGGGTTTGCAAGGCATACAATCTATCCTGCTTTACACTTGGCACCAGTAGCATTACAAGCAGTTTGCGATGCTGATGAAAATAGAGCACAAGCTGCAGCCGGTAAGTTTGGAACTGGTCGATACTATACCGATAGGAACGAGATGTTTGATAAAGAGGATTTGGAAGCGGTCATAATTTGTATGGGACCGGATCCAAGACAACCGCTTGTTCTGGAAACCCTTGAGGCAGGTTATCACGTTTTTGTTCCAAAGCCTCCTGCACCATCCCTTGAGGAAACACTTGCATTAGCTGAAGCGTCTGATAAACATGGTAAGACATTTATGATTAATTTCCAACGTCGGTTTAGTCTCGGTGTTCGTGAAGCCAGAAACATCATGCAGAACGAGTCCTTTGGGCAACTTACGCAACTTTTTTGTTCCTTCTGTAGTGGCGCGTATGGAACTGTTAAACACTATCTTCTTGATTTTGCTATTCACCATTTTGATTTAGCAAGACACATCGCAGGTGCTGAAGTAAAGGAGTTGTGTGTATTTCACAATGAGGTAGATGGTCAAGGTTCATTCGCAGTAGGCGTAGAATACACGAATGGTGCAGTCGGTAGTATGCAGCTTAGCAGTCAACGTTTATGGCAGCGCAACTACGATTATATTGAGATTACAGGGCAGCACGAATACATTGTATTAGATGGTCTATGGGGAGCAAAACACTATACAGGTAATGGGAATACCTTTAAATCCAACTTCTCTGATGAGCGAAATGGTGAATTGACTGGGGATGGGATAAGTTTAACAGAATTCGCTAATTCGATTCGTGAAGGTAGAGAACCTATATCAAGCATCCAAGATTGTGTTGGTACGATGCGGTTTTATGATGCTGTGTTACAGCGTAAGAAGGGTGTTATCTCACTCGTAGATTAGCCTATCGAATTGGATTTTACTCTGATCATAGATTGGAGACACATAATTTCTAAAATAAGACTGTACACTTACACGAATGGTAGAACAGTCCTGAAAATCATGGAACTCCTGTTTATGGAATCTCCATGATTTTCTAATTCTATAACGACTTGTACGAGTTGACTATTTGTTTTTTATGTTTAAAAGTTAGTTCTTGTAATAGTCAATTGATAGGTATAAACCCTTTTACTCGTTTTGTTCAGCGCGTAACCGTCCAAGTTCTGATAAAGCTTGAGCAAGTTCATCCTCAACATCCTTTCGTGCTTTTGCTTCTTGTTCAGCACGTACTTCAGCGTTTTGTCGTGCTTTTGCTTCTTGTTCAGCACGCACCTCTGCATTGCACCGTGCCGTAAGTTCCTTCTCCGCTAAATCTCGCGCACTCTTTACTGCTTGGTGTAACGGTTGTAACCATTCTGATTTAACTGGATTATAAAGCCCTAATTCCCCTTCATGTTCTCCTAATTCAAGTCCTAACACTTCTGAAGAAAGGCGATCATTTATGAACTCTATTTCTTGATATTCCCCATCAATTAGTTTATATCCGATAAAACTGGGGACAATTTGACCAAGAGGATCATAGATGAAGTATTCCTTCACCCTTAGCACAGATTCGTAAAGGTCTTTCTTTTTACCAATATCATTTGTGTACGTTTTTGGACTTGCTACTTCCAATACAAAATCAGGTGTCCGTCCCTCTTCCCAAGTTAGGAAAGTTTTCCGCTGTTTTTTAGCTACACCAAATACCACAAATACATCTGGGGCAACCGATTTCTTTGTATTTCCCTCTTCATAATACATGAACATATTTCCAGATACACAAACATCGTCCTCCTCGTAATGATTTTTGAGCATCTGGATGAAATCAATCATCACGTCACGATGTGCTTCTGTTTCTGCCATAGGTTCCCCATCTGATGTTGGATAAACTATTGTAGGAACAGACTGTATCTTTTCCCGCATCGTATCATCTCCCAGCAGTAGGATTTAGTGTTTATTTTAAGTATATTATAATGTTGGTAATTGTGTCAAATAATTAATGGTTGATATATCAAAATATCAGTTCAAATATTGGATATAAAAAACTATTATCAAGATAATTTGAAGTATTGTCATTTAGGTATTTACACCTACAGCCTTTCTAACAATTCAAGACATGTTTTGCCATTCACTAAGTGATGATAATATTCTGCAACACGTCTGCAAAAATCTTGATTGTGACTTAACGCTTTTTCAGACCTGGGATCCTGTGAACTCCATAAACCTGCATTAGAGAATATTTTACCCAGTCTATTCTCTACATCAGTAAGAGTTGTTCCGAATGCTCCGTTTAAGATATCCTGAATTGTTCTATTTGGATCACGGATTTCGTATTCTGAACCAGTGTCTGAAATTCCCTTATAATCATCATCCCCTGACACCTCATTGGGTGTTAGAAAACGTAGAACGGTAGCAAATGAATATGCAAAATCTGCCTTGAATAGTTCAGAACTATTTGAATAGTTCGGTGATCGGACAATATCTGCAGCCCGTTCTCGGAGTTTCACTGTTTCAATTATGTTTATTCTTGCATTGTCATCCTTAACTCTTCGGATACGTTGAATAAATTCATGGGTATAATCATGTGCGCTTTTTCCTTCTATTGGAATATCTGCTTCAACTATCTTAGCATAACCGCTCATTAGTCTCTCCAGATGTGGTGCAAATACAGGATGAGATGCTGCCTCATTAACATACTCGAAACCAGAGAGCATACCTTTATGTGTAATCCCGGGAACATGAACAGAATTAATTAGAAGCAGTTTCCAATCGTGAAAAGCATCAATACTTGTTTGTTTGACGATAACACCGTAATCTCCCAGTTCAGCAAATGGAACGCGAAGTCTATCTTCCAAATCTTCCAATATCAAAGATGTCGCTGGCATTTGTTCAGCGTATGTGATTAACTCATCTGTGTGCTCAATTTGTGCTTGTGCCTCCTTTTTTACCTCATCAGGAACAGCGTATACCTGCGGTACGAGACGGTCTCCCATTTCATTAAGAAAACTCACTTGTGTTTCCAACCAATCCACATATTCATCAGATCGTCTTGGATACTCCTTAAGAATAAGATTACGAACAACATCACCATTATTTCTCAGATTATCAGTGTTAATAACACATACAGAGGCATCCATACCGTGATGTGAATAGTATCGAAATAACGTTTCATCTAACACATCCATTGCTAATTCTCCTTTAGCAATCCCGGCTTCAGTAACACCGATTAGTATAAGGTCAAGGGGATTCTCCGTTTTATTATAAAATTCTTCACGTCCTGATTCCGTAGAAAGTGTAGTTGCTCCAATAACACTGGAGATTTGTTGGATATCATGAATTCCACCCATATCAAAAGATACAACATGGTAAACCCCATTCTGGTGGTTGAAAGCTTCTGCCTTTTCGCTACCTCGTGGTTGTCCAACATAGATTCCACCTTTGTATAGACCACGTTCATTGAGAATATGGACAAACTGATGTGTTAAAGCACGTTGTAAACCTCCAGCACCAATGGCAAGTATTCTAATTGGTAGCATTTGAATATTTCTCCTCTTTCTAATTACTCCTACGATTCTTGTTTAATAATTTCTTCATAAAGTGTTAGATATGCACCAGCGATATTTTTCCAATCATAAGGGACAACCTTTTCAATACTCCGTTTCCCCATTTCAACGCGCATTTCACCGTTATTGATGAGTCTTATCAGACAATTTGCTAATTCTTCTACATCACCAGGATTAAACAATGTACCATTAACATTCTCTGCTACGAGTTCTTCTATTCCCTGAACACAACTTGCGATAATTGGTAATCCTGTACCCATAGCTTCCAGAACAACAAGTGGCATACCCTCTGCTAATGAAGGAAGGATGAAAACATCTGCTTCATAGTATTTATGGGGCAAATCGGAATATGGTACAGATCCAGAAAAATGTAATTGTGAAATAACATTGAGATTTTCAGCCAACTTTATTAGCTCTTCTTGGTATGGACCATCTCCGACAATCTCTATTTCAAATTCACATTCTGTGTTTTCGTTTACATATGGTAATGCCTGAATAAGAAATTGAAAACCCTTTCGTGGAATAAGTCTGCCAATTGAGAGTATTCTGATCTTTTTCGGATTGGTATCCCGCTGAACTGGTTGAAAAGTCTCTAAATTTACACCGTCAGGAATTACTTCTATTTTAACGTTTGAATCTGTTTCATAAGCAAGATCCCTAAGACCATTGCTACATGAAACAACCATCGCAGCATTATCCCAAATACTCCTAATGATAGGCTTCAAAACCAGGTATAACCAACGATAATACGGGGGATCAGGATTAGGACGAGGGACGTCTCTCCCTCCCAAAAATACAACATAAGGCACATTATTGTACTTTTGTAGAAGATAGGCACCACCACCGGCAGGAATACCGAAGAAAACTTGCAAGATATCTGGTCTAAATTTTTTTGCGAATTTTAATCCATAAATACTGGAACTTATCGCATAAGTAAACATCTCATGAACTGCACAGACATTTGGGTTTTTACGTAAAGCCCGCACACGGTGTACATGAATGTCATCTACTACTTCCATCCTTGGGCAATCGCGAAATTGTGAGGTAATTAGATGTACTTCGTGTCCTGCTGCAGCGAAATGTTTTCCTAAGAAATAACTTACCTGACCACCTCCACCACCGATTGGTGGAAACTCGTGGTTAAACATCAATATTCTTCGTTGTTGAGAACTCAAATAATTACCCGAACCTTAGGTAATACCTATTTTCTATTTTCAACCAATTCAACTGCATACTGAATCATACTATCAGCGATATCTATTCCAGTGACCGATTCCAATTCCTCAAATCCTGGGGATGGATTTACCTCCAAGATGACAGGTCCGTCCTTTGTTTGTAGTAGATCCACTCCTGCGATTCCTAATTCTAATGCTGATGCTGCAGCAATCGCTACTTGACTGTATTCATCTGTCAATTTCAAAGTTTGACCGTTTGCCCCTTGATGAATATTGGCACGAAATTCACCAGGGATAGCACATCTCTTCATTGCTCCAATTACTGCTCCACCAATAATTAGAATCCTGATGTCAACACCTGCTGCCTCCTCTACAAACGACTGAATCACATAATCTCGGTGGAGGTCACACATTGTTTCAACAGCCGACTTCAGGGAAACTGGTGTATCTAATAACATTACACCGATTCCGTGAGTTCCATAGAATGGTTTCATGATATACGGATAATCCCCTAAATCTTCAATTGCATGATCTAAGAATGTTGCAGAACCGACAGTAAGACTTGAGGGAATTGGTAATCCATGTTCAGCAAGGACACGTAAAGAACGAAACTTGTGTCGTGCTGTCTCAATAGCACTTGATGAATTAACAACTGGGGTACCCAACCATTCAAAATGTGAGAGAACTTCTATACCATATCTTGCTGTAGCACTTGAAAGACGTGGTATAACAACATGTACTTCTTCAGAAGGAATTCCATCATAGGATATTTTGGGACCGGCACCACCAATTTGGAGATAGAAACCAAAAGGATCTCTAACTATAGGAGTGTGTCCTGCTTTTTCAGCAGCTGTAACGAGACTGCGGGTTGAGTGGTTCTCTGGTCCCCGGGACAGGATGGCAATATTCATAGTTAATAACTTTTAGCTATCAGTCTCGGATTTAGGTAAGAATATAAGATATAGTATAAACCGTAAACTAACACTGGTAACTAACAAAACAACGATAATTTAACTTTTTGAGTATGTAACATCAAGAAAGTCGTTTAACTCTTCAAAGGTATCGAAAATACGATCACATAAGTTCTCAAAGAATATACTACGCGTCTCGTTGTATACAGCGTATACAGGTTTATTATGACGGGTAGCATAGTTCATTTCACTGAGAACACCTGGTGATAATTTGTCCGTAGGATACAGCACAACAACGAAATCGCTTTGGTGAACAAACTGGTAATCCCGCGAAATGGTTCGCGTTTTTATTTGCTCAATCACATCATCATCTAATTCGCTCATTGTTTCAGGCACATTCAACATCTCGTCATCACCACCATCCGCTTTTGAGAAGGTGACAAGTGCCATATCCTTAATTGTCAGCGGATCAAAAACAATAAAAGAGTGGCGTAGTTTTTCACCGAGTTTGCGGATTTTCTCTATTTCCTCCGGGGTGTTTCTTAGCAGTGTAATCGGATAACTGAGATAGAATTTCGGTTTGTCTGAAAAAAGCAGTTCATAAAAATTAGCGAGTTCGTGTTGCCGTGCGACGGTGTAGTGCGGTTTTTCTGTGAGATGTGCGATCTGTCTTGTCAAAAATTCTTCCTCGTCTAACCAGACATTGAGGGCTGCCTTTTTGATACCTGCCCATTGCGTGCTTTTTTCCATGCGTGTATAGATGTCCGCGATATTGTCAACTACATTGATAAACATATCGGGTGGAATAATTTCTATGTCCTTAAATGAAAAACCTTCGAGTAGACTACCACGCCAACGAAAACATGCATGTAAACCTAAGATTACATGTTCATAATTTTTGGCATCTCTCGCTATTTCATAGAACGCAGTACGACGTGCTAAGGATAGGACTGCTGGATCGGAATCAAGAACTTTTTCAGTGAAATGGACCCGTGATTCTGCAGCAACACGATGCATATAATCACCCACATTGAAAAAACCTATGTTAAGTTCTCTCTGCAAACACAGTGCTTCAAAATCTTTAATTAATTCTTTTCGCCCTGAACAACTTATACCTGTACAAAATATAATCATATTTGTTGTTTTCTATGTTTGAGATTTGCGTTGATAAGACTAATGTATTATCAATATACTTTTATCGATCAGCAGATAAGGATTTTAGTTTGGCGAGTGCTTCCTGTTCCTCTTTTATCCACGGACGGTGTGCGGGTTTCTCCAACCTTTGTCCTGGACCGCTGAACACAAGGATATATGCCCTACGTTCATGGTCTGTGCTGTTTGGTGCGGAATAGTGTAAAGTTCTGCAGTGATGAAATGTGGCACCACCCGCAGGAATAGGACACGCCACCGCTTCCGATGGATCAACATCGTCTGTTAGCAAACCATGCACAAGCGGATCGTTGTTGATATGACGATGCCAACGTACTTCACCTTTGTGTGACTGCGGGATAAAATGGAGACATCCACTTTCTACGGTAGCCTTGTCGAGTGGAAGCCAAACACTCAAACTATGGGGTAAGACTTCAGGATTCCAGTATGCTTCGTCTTGGTGCCATGGGGTTTCATTCCCGTAGTTTGCTGGTTTTAGTATCATGTGTCCACCACCACCGACTTTTTCTTGTTCCACCCCAAGTAGTTTTGCAGCGAGTCTTTGAGCATTCTTAAAATAGACTGTCTCTCTGAGTTCTGGAAACTGTGCTTCAGGACCTAAAACTTGTGGTAATGTCTCTTGTCCGTTGTGCGCGCGTGGACCCGCTAAATCGAAATAGCGTCCCTGATCTTCACCTATACGATTTGTGAAGAGTTCATCATATATACCTTTTAGCCATTCAATCTCTTCATCTGTTGTAATACGCGGAATGCTAAGATATCCGTTTTCTTGAAAGAAACTAAACTCTTTTTCAGTCACATCTACATGAAAGTTATTATTCATTTATTATCACCGAATTATGATTTCAAATGGTAAAGCAGTAACTACCCGTTCTGTTTGAAATACAGTTAAAAGTGCTGTCAACTGATTCCAATGTTTTTTTAGCATAGACAATGTTGGATTATGTTGGGCAACTTGCAATGGAAATGGATTAGGTAAGGATGCCTCATCCTCTAACAGACTTTCGAATATTTGCTCAAAAAATGTCTTTTGTTCTGGAAGTATCATCAATCCTAATTTATCTTCATCCGTAAATCCTGCTTTTTTCTTAGCAATAGATATTGCGGTATCAAGACCACCAAGTTCATCAATTAGACCAAGTTCTTTTGCTTGTTTCCCTGTCCACACCCTTCCTTGTGCAATCGCCTCAATCTCTTGAAAGGACATATTCCTTCCAGCCGCAGCCTTATCGACGAATTCGTGATAAATAGTATGCATCATCTTCTTAATACGTTCACGTTCGGTAGGAGTGAAATTGCCGTAATCTGAATATATCGTAGCATTTTTTCCGTGTGTAATTATTTCTTTTGTTAAACCGAGTTTATTATAGAGTCCCTTCATATTTAGTTTGCCTCCATAAACACCGATCGAACCCGTAAGAGTTCCTGGATGCGCTACAATAGTACCAGCAGCCATTGATATGTAATATCCTCCAGAAGCAGCAACATTTGCCATAGACACAACTACAGGTTTCTCGCGTTGTGTCAACATTACCTCCCGCCATATCAAGTCAGAAGCAATTGCAGAACCCCCTGGACTATCAACACGCAAAACAACTACCTTCACAGAATCATCAGAACGTACCTTTTGGAATGCCTTGGATATTGATTTAGGGGTGATTACTGACATTGTAGAAAAAGATGAACCGAGATCTGGTAAAATTGGACCACTTGCATAGATGAGTGCAAGTTGATTTGCAGCTGGACGTCGTCTTGCGCGTTGAGGTGAGTTTAGCATACTAAAAAACTGCATTAATCCGGTGAAACTATTCATGTTCGGCATTTTTCGTTTTTTTTCATCCGGTTCAACGATCTCAACCCTTTCATCTTCATTCTTCTGATTTTTAATATTATCTAAAAGTTGGTCATAGTAAAGCAAATCATCAACAAGACTAAAATCGAGGGCTTCATGTGCAACAAAAGGACCATTATCTATCAATTCAGCAGCCCTATCAGTTGTAATACCCTTTCTACCAGCAGCAATCTTTTCCAACATTTGTGTATATAAGTCGTCAAGTAATCCTGTCATAGATTCTCTAAAGGAATCAGACATGGTGTCTCGAATGTATGGTTCAACTCCAGATTTAAACTCACCCATTGAGAGCATATCTGCTTCAATATCCAATTTTTCTAATAGTCCTTTGAAGAATAGAATCTCGGATCGTAACCCTGTTAAATTGAGGCTTCCAGTTGGCATCAGGACAATTCTATCCATGGTAGTAGCAAGAAGGTATTCGGCATTACCTCCACTTTCAAGATAACCGATCATCTCTTTTTCTGATTTCCCAAGTTCAATTAATTTTGCCCGGATTTCCTGTAGATTTCCCCATCCTATTCCAATGTTCCCTATTTTAAAAATGATACCTGCAATGTCATCATCATTCTTTAGTGTATCCAATTTTCGAAATAAACTACGAAGTGTCTTGGATGATGCAGTGCCTAAAAAGTTTACATCTCTTGTATCGGTAAACGTACCACTGAGTGTAAATTTAACATATTTTTTTACTGATACTTCTACCTCATCGGTATCTTCAGCATGTTCATCTGCAAACAAAGGTAGAACAAATGCAATAGAGATAAAAAGTAATATGATTGTCTGGCAAATGGTTTTAATCTTGTACATTGTTACTCCTTATGGATAGTATATTGACACCATTGGAAGGATTTGCTTAATATTATATCATAGGAGGTATCATGTCAACCAATAAGTTTGATTACTTAACTATTCGGCATTTTACTTCTATCATTTATGTCATCACAGGATGACATCTAATACTATTGAAAATTAGATTACTTTGGAAGAGTGGTGGGTAGAAATTGGTAATCTCTAAGTGTAATTATGAGTTAACAATGAAAAGGCGTTTTAAATTGCTTGATCCAGATCAAATACTTACTTTCTTTCTAAGTATTACCAGAAACTCCGACTTCATCCCTTCAGGATTTTTGTTTTTTCGAGTACCAAAAAGTTGACGCGTTTTAATACGATCTTCATAGACCTTTTCAAATGTGAATCCGCGTTCTGTGAAGTATTCTGATATTATTCGCCACAATTCAACTTCTATCCCATCAATACGAGGATTTCCAACGAAAACACAAGCAACACCATCTGGTTTCAATTGATTCATTGAATTCTCAAGTGCATTCAGAGTATGACAAAAATAGGAGTCCAACCGATTGCATAAATCTTTACGCGTTAGTTTGTTTCTTATAATATCCAATGAAGGTGTACTAACAATATGATCTGCTTTTCTATATGGTATTTCAAGTCGAGATAATTGTTTAATCTCATCATCGTTATGACCTAACCAATAGAGATCCATCTTAGTAGAACGTATATACTCTTGTGCTTGAAGATAAGGAGGGGATGTTATCAATGTATCATACTCACGATGATCAGTGAAATTTGAAGAATCAACACCTCCATAATAATTGACCTGATTTTCATGTGATTGTGTCAGTGTCAGAAAATCGTTGAGTTTCTTTAACGTGGTTAATGTATGGTCGTATACGATCTGAATTAATTGTTCTCGCCAATTTGTTTGTAGAAGTTCTTCTATAGACGCTAATTTCCGTTTTGATCTAGCAAGTTTCGGTGTTCTATGTTCTGTATAAGAGAAACGTTTGCTTACTTTCAACAATGCTGTTTTTATAATTCCAGTATATATATTGTCTTCAATGTTATAGATATAACCCCAATACTGAGATAACAATTTTAAGATTTCTGGGGCATACCAATATTCAACATTTGACCAAGCGGGTATAAACTGGTGTTTATTATCGGTCTGCATCTCCTCCAGTAGTGCGTGCAAATGTTCTTTACGTAACAGGTCTTTACCCTGAAAAACCTTCATCGGCATAAGGTGATTTAGAAGTAAATTAAGATCCAATAGGACAGCGTTGCGTTTGCATAGATATGCTTCAACACCCACAGTTCCTGAACCTGCAAAAGGATCTATTATCCAACCATTCTCTTTGGTATATGTGTTTATTGCATATCGAACAACTTGTGGAATGAACTTTGCTGGATATGATACGATGGCATGAGTCAAGTAGCCGGTACCAGTAATTTCAGGAACTAAATCCCTGAAGGAGACTAACTGTAACCCTTTTGATGCTGTGGTGTTTTTTAGGTTAGCAGAATCGGATTGAATAGGTACAAACTTTTCAGGAAAATGGATTTGCAATCTTCACCAACTCCATTATGGTATGATAAAAAGAAAGTCACCAAAATTTGGTGACTTAGATATTGTTCTATCATATGGTTTCAGGAATTAGAGACTATCGTTTTCGTTGTGGGAGTGGTTCCGTAAATTTCTCACCACGTGCTTCAGCCTCTGTCTTTCTTTTTTCCCATTCTTCAATTTCACGATAGACCAAGTTTCTACCTTCTTCTCTACCTTCTTCTCTACCCAACTCCAAGCCCTCTGCTCTTGCTTGTGCCCTAATTTCTCTTTCTCTTTGGATTGCTTCTCTGAAACGTCTTAACATAATATCCACTCCTTCACCAAAAACAATCATCACTGTTGATGAAGCCACTATTTTTGAGATATGCTCCCCAATAAAATAGAATGAATCAATTACTTTGTAATTCTTGAGAAGACATTGATGGAAAATAATACCAATAGTAAGGATAACAATATAGAAGCAGAACCACAATATAGTGTTTTCAGCATCTTTAACAGTAAATATGGATGATCTCTTGTTCTTATCCTCCACAATGATTTCTTCTCTAATCACCTTCCCTTAGATCTGTTTAGTTAAGATACCATGCTACATAAGATATTTCAAGTGAAATATCCCATAAACAGAACGATTTAAGTCTGACCCAATTGATCTATAATCTAATACATATAGGACATACATATTTGCGAAGAAGGTTTCACTTACCAGGTATTCCAAACTGAATCGAATTAATTCTACCTAATTCATACTCAGCTAATATTCTGTGAAATTGATTGATATTCATCCAGTTAACATTGGGGTAATACTATTGTAATTCTTCCTCAGTCAAATTAAACTCAAACACATCTTCATCCTTTTCGGCTTCAGTTTCCACCTCAGATGGCGTCATCTGTTGCAAAGTCTCAGAAGGTGTTTCTTCCTCTACAGTTACAAGTTTTGGGGCAGTTGCACCAAGAATTGTCAACCCAACAATCGCTACTACACACACACTTGTAACAGTCAATGCAATAGGACGTTTCCATAATACATCCCGTTCCCCTCTATCTAAAAAAGGAAGAAATAATAGTAATAACATGCCAACTGTTGGAATGACGAAGGTTCCAATAATCTCAAGTGGACCTTGGAAATATTTCAGTAATTGAAATAGGAATAGGAAATACCACTCGGGTCGAGGATCGTAATTGGCATTAGTCGGATCAGCAACATCTTCGAGCGGGACAGGAGCAAAAATTGCTGCACATGCGAGTATAATAAAAAGTATTAGCATACCGACAACATCTTCAAATACTTGATCAGGATAGAATGGTTTACCTGCTTTCATCTCCTCTGGAGTATTATTCGGTTTACCAGATGATCCATAGAATCGGACTAAGAAAAGATGTAAACCTACCAGGCTAAACGCTATCCAGGGTAACCATATTGTGTGCAGTGCATAAAACCGAGACAAAGTAACAGCACCAATTTCAGCTCCACCTCGGAGCACCTTCGCAACGACATCCCCCAACCCTGGTGCAGTACTTGCTATTTCAACACCAACAACTGTTGCCCAATACGCCTTTTCATCCCATGGTAACAGATAACCTGTAAACCCAAACCCAAGTACAACCAATAGGAGTAGAACACCAACAACCCATGTCAGTTCACGTGGTGCTTTGTAGGATCCATATAGAACAACGCGAAGTAGGTGTAGAAATACAATAACAACCATGGCACTCGCACCCCAATGGTGTAACCCCCGTACGAAACTACCAAACGGAACTTCTTCAGTAATATACTTAACGGCGTTATGAGCATGGTCAGGTGAAGGAGAATAAGACAAGGCAAGGAATGCACCAGTAGCAGCTTGGAGCAGAAGCAGAAACATTGCTAAGCTGCCTAATGAAAAAAGAAGGTTTATATGCTTCGGTAGAGGTTTACGCAGATGTGCCATCACCTCACCTAATGGAAGACGATCATTAAGGAACTGTTTCATTTAGATCTCCTTCACAAATAAAATTCCAGACTCAACTTTAACCTCAAGCTTCTGTAACGGTTCTGGTGGTGGTCCAGCAACCACTGCCCCGTCCTTATCAAACACTGCCCCATGACACGGACAGAGAAAAGATTCCTGACTTTCATCCCATCGAACAAGACAACCGAGATGAGAACATGTCCGAGTAAAAACACTCCACTCACCATTCCCTTTATCAGTGACATAAACAGACCGTTTTTTTGTTGCTTTCACCCAGCCATCTTTTGCTATGAAAGTATAATTGACCTTTTTATATTGACTGTTTTTAAGACGGTCAACTAAACCGATGTTAACCCATTTCGATTCACCTTTTTTCCATGCAGGTGAAATAGCAAATCCAATTAATGGGATTCCTGCTGCTAAACCCATCACTCCGCCAATGATGGCTGTAGCGATTTGTAAGAATGAGCGTCTATTCTCGTCCACCATCTCATCTCCTTAATTGCTGAATCCTTCAGTAGGTTAGAGGATTATAGATTCTTCAGTTCTTGTTCTTTCTTTACCATACACAAGTAGAATTAAATTAAGTTCGATATAAGTGATATAATTCAATGCGGTGAATCAACGTCGAATCCGTAAAATCAAGAAATCAACGGTATGAATGCCAATAAGCCATTCCCCGGCATTACCGTATGGAATCCGTCGGGAAATCGCACCTATCCTGGACATACATTATGTCTCAGGAACTAAAAACTTCGTAGTTCTTACATCAAACTCAGGTTAAAATTATCTTTTCCGTGTCTGCCCTTCAAATGGAGTACGTAAATCGTACCGACCTTCCTCTAATACAGGAAGAGTGCCATCATTGACCATTAGTTCTAATGGTAATTCTTTCGTTCCAAGAGGCATATTTACAACATCCTTGATACGTAAGGATTCATATATTGCCATCATGATTTCGATTGTATATCGTGCTTGTTCTCCCCTCCCTCGATGGGTAGGAATATCTCCTTCAATCCATTCAATCAATTCTTGAAATTGATTCTTGGGTTCCGGTGGTGGAGTAATTTCTTGCCATCCTTTTGCATCACCGTTTTGAAGTAAAACCGTACCATTATCTCCATTGCGGATTTGTCCTTCTGTTCCAGCAACTACTGGCATTGCCACCCCCGGATCAGGGAGATCTCCTTCATAAATAGCACGTGCACCACCTTCAAAGCAGACTAATCCCATGCAGAGATCTTCGCATATCGTTCTTCGTTCCCAGCGATCAGTTGTACGTGATGTCTGACCAATTACCCATAAAGTTTCTGGATCGGACAATTGATAACGCCAACCATCAATCGCGTGCGTACCAGTATTTAATAAACCAGCATGGGCTTTTGCTCTATGGTGAAGGGTTGTTGGTTGTCCAATTGCGCCATCAGCGACAAGTCTACGTATTTCTGTGTTTTGGGGTCTATACCTACCTTGGTGACCAATCACCAGTTTAACATTGTTCTCTTCACATGCTGTAAGCATATCATCTGCCTGTCCCAAAGACGCAGACATCGGTTTTTCTCCGATAATACCTTTGACACCTGCTTTCGCTGCAGCAACAGTAGCTTCAGCCCGTGGTCCTTGCCAAGTTGTTATGCTAACAATGTCCAAATCCTCTTTTGCTAACATTTCATCAACATCAGTATAAGTAGCAGGAATGTCATACTCGGTAGCAACCTTTTTGACAGATTCTTCATGTATATCCATTGCGGCTACTATTTCTACGTTCTGTTGTTTCTGCCATGCCCTGGAATGGGATCCACCCATTCCACCACAACCAATAATTCCAATTCGATATGCTTGATTCGTTGCCATTCATTTGTCTCCTATGAGGTCATTGTTAATACTGTCATCTAATTGTACTTTACCTATTTCAGTTGTTTTCGTCAACAACTTTTCAAGAATAGAAGGATTAGTCATGACAATCGGACTTTGATTTATGTCTGTTCACTTCAAGTTGTAGTTCTGGATGATATTCAATTCAAATATACTAAAATCAACTTCCAAACTAATGAGCCAATTAAGCATAAATTTTTATCTCTATAAGACAAAAATTTATGTAACAAGTAATCCAAATTATCCCATTGGATCTATAGTTTCCCAAAGAAAAATTAAATACGACTATTTTACTCATAAAAAGAATTGACAAAGTTATAATTATATGAAAAACTTAAGAACAAAAAGTCAAGGAGTTCATCATGGCAGAATATGAAGACAAAGGATCACAAATTCGAGTAAAGAGTCTTGAAGCTTACCCAATAGGTGAAAAGGCTTATGTAAAGATTGAGACCAATATGGATGTTACAGGCTGGGGTGAGATTAACAATATGGAAACTGCAGTCACTTGTGAATTGGCGCGTTCCCTTGGAGAGTTAATTATTGATGAAAACCCTACTCGTATTGAGCATCACTGGCAACGTCTATTTCGGGCACATCGCAATATTCGTGGTGGTGGCTTGATGGTTCACACTATCTCTGCCATAGATATGGCATTGTGGGATATCGCTGGAAAGCTTTGGGGGGTTCCTGTGTATCGCCTTCTTGGCGGTCCATGCCGTAATAAAATCTGGAAATATCCAAGTCCAAAGGCAATTAAGACTGGTCCTGGTGGATCCAAACCCTTTGCTGGAACACCAGATGATATCTCTAATATGTTGCAGCGAATTCACGACACAAGGGAAAAAGTAGGGCCTGATGGTGCAGTAATGTTTGACGCACATAGTTGCTTACCACCCCCTATCCTTAAACAATTTGCAGGTCATCTCAAACCGGACGATCTTCTTTTTCTTGAAGAAGCATGGGTACCAGGGAACATTGAGGTCATGCGAAAAATCCGAGAATCTGTCCCCGTTCCTTTAGCCACAGGAGAACGTGACAGAACAATATGGGAAGTAAGAGAAATTCTTGAAGCACAAGTGATTGACATACTTCAACCTGACGTTGGCCACGGTGGCGGTATCACACAAGTTAAGAAAGTTGCTGCACTTGCAGAAGCACACCACGTACCAATCGCGCCTCATTGTACAATGTCATTTCTTGGACTCACAGCAAGTTTCCATCTATCCGCATCCGTTCCATTTTTCCTAATTCACGAAGGTTATGAGAATGTACTTCCAGCTGGCGTTTCGCATAAAAACTGGGAAATGGATGATGCAGGTTATGTTTCTTTACCTGAAGGACCAGGTTTAGGTGTAGAGGTAGATGAAGCAAAAGTAATTGAAGTCAGTAATCAAGGGAGAAAATTCAATTGGCCGAACAGTCGATTACCTGATGGTTCAGTTGCTGATTACTAAAGCAATATCGGTACATATTGATACCAATAATAGTTTCTATTCTTAAAGCTATTTTATCTACGTAATCTGTCTAAACAGAGATAGCATTAAAGCGAAGAAGTAATCCTTAGATTGATGACTAATTATAGGTATTGAATAAGTATATTGATCAAGGCACACTAATTAAAAAGTCGGATTATTTAGAAGATAACTATTAATACCACCAAGACATTGTTATATAGTAATAATCCTTGATATACAAATATTAGGTCTGCTTTCCTTTATATAACTGCACCTGTATATGTCACATTAGAAACCACCTACCCGAGAATTCACGCTTTAGTTTTTACTATGTAACCGTCATTGAATGTTATATTTAGTATATCTATTTCAATTATAGCAAATATTTCATTATTCGATATGTCAAGAATCTGTAATTGAATGTTAGCACATTACTTTTACTATATTCTATTAGAACTAAGTAAATAATATACAAGGAGTAAAGACAATGAGTCTATTAGCATTAAGAAGACACCCAGCGATAATTGCAAGTGTTCTTGTTGTTTTGAGTCTATTAGCACTTATTCTGGGATCAATATACAATATAACAGACGACAATACGAGTACTCTTTCTGGTAGAGTAGTGAATATAAATGGTCACCCAATTCCAAAATGTCAATTAGCAATTCAACCAATAGATATTATTGATGGAGAATTGTGCCAGGTTTCCTCACTCTCTCACCAATTGCAGACAGACTCTAACGGATTCTTCAATTTCAATAACATCTTACCTGGTCGTGTGCAATTTGTGGTAAAACCTGAGATGGGGCACACTAACAGAGATGTTGAGATACAATCAATAAACTATGCAGGTATTACTTTTTTGCGACTACAAACATCCCAGTTGCGAGTAACAGATGAACAAATACAGGAAGTTAATGATGTTGGTCCTCAGAAATTGTCATCCATTGGGGGTATTCCATTTCAAATAGAATCTGGGTTGAACTTAAAAGATATAATAATCGAAGTGACACCAAGGATGTGTATCCGTGGCCAAATCCTTCTATCAAACGGAAAACCGTTAACTAATGCTCAAGGTAAATTAAACCTACAATACCAAACTTTAGACGGAATGAATAGTGATGATTTGAGCTTTTACCCAACATATACAGATGCTGATGGGTATTTTTTTAAATATGTAAATTTACCAATGATGGCTATAGTTTCAGTAGAATATAACGGATTTGCAGCTACCTCAGAAGCCATTAAAATCTCAGATGAGCAACGCCGACACGATTTAGTTTTCCATCTGGATTTAACTAAAGATTAGTAAGAACAACGCAGAAGAATAACCCAGTTTAGATTCTATACATCAATCTCCGATTAGCCTTCATGCAATTGGTGTACCTGAAGGTATGTCCCAAAAATCTGTAAATCCTGATGCAATTCCAAAATTCAAAGATACACTCAGTATCACTCGTGATTTTAATGCTGCTGCGATGGATTTATTCTTACTATTTCTATTTCTGTTAGTCTTGCTTGCTGGTACATATCTCACATTTATCCGTCTTGACCTATAATACATCGAATGTTTAGCAATTTCGGTTTTATCAGAGTTCTCTTGAATATGGAAACATAATAACAACGACACTAACAATTACTAACAGAAGTTTTTATTTTCCTATTCAATCATCTCTTGCTCTTGCCAATCTAATAGATCAGCATTCCACTGAAATTGCTGTAATGGACCGAACTTTAGATTGACAGTCAAGCTTTTGGGAGTAGGTGAACTGTCAAACAAATTGAAGTCTCTTATTACGACGAATGTGTGCTGTCCATCAGTGATAGTCTTACACGCTTGAATAAAATCGTCCAAATTTCGGATCTGTTTACCATTTATATTCAGGATGACTACTTTTGAATTCCCGTTACGTTCCTGTACACCAACCCGTGAAAAACTACTACCGGGGGCAGCATGCGGTAAATAAACACCATCGGCTTCAAGGTACAATAAACCTCGCAATTGCGGGGTGATATCGTGGAACACACCACCACCGAATCTCACAAATCTTTCAACTTTCTTCTTTTCTAAGTCTTCAACTGGAACGTCTATACTCAGATTCTCTCCATTTCTATAGATATTTAAAGTAACATCTTGTCCTACATTATTATTCAAAATAGCATCAAATGTGTATAAATCATCACGGATCAGTTCGTCATTAATACGATAAATTATATCTGATGCGAGAAGAAGATTCTCTCCAGTGGTTCTGGGTAAAATGGATTCAATCTGAATCACCTTTGGAGTACCGGCTTTTGAGGGTCCAATCTCTTTCCGTAATTCCTCAGGAAGATTAAAGTGTTTTATGGCTTCACCAATAGAGATAAGTTCAAGATCAACGCCGATTTCACCGCGATGAATTGGTGTCTCTTCCTGAATCAGTTTGAGGGCATCTATGAGGTAATCAATTGGGAGTTCAAAACTCGATGTATCCGTTCCACGAGCATGAATTGCGATTACTTCACCTGCTGTGTTCCATACAGGACTACCACTGGATCCTCCTGTTCTGTCAAAGGTAGTGTGTATGTAGCTGGAGTGTCTGTCACCTTTGTTGACATTCAAGTTTGCAATTGTACCGAATTTGATGGAGTACTCTTCCTTTTCGTTGTTTCCAATCAGTAATAGATCGTCCCCTAAAGAAAGTGTATCCCATTTACCAAGTACAACCGACTGCAGTTCAAAATCAACTTCAGAAGGATCAATCTTATAAAAACCGAAGTCATGTGTTGGATCATAGTAGAGTATGTTTGCTTCAGTAAAACTTCCGTCGTGAAAGTTAATTTTTACATAGGACGGACTGCTGCCTGTGACATGTCTGTTGGTAGCAATGATACCCCGTTCTGCATCAACGACGAAACCTGTGGCGAAACTCGTGCCTTTGGTTTCTGTTTCAAAGACAACTTCGGATGCTGTTTCTATGTTTACGACCATAGGTTTGAAACTTGCAATCTGTTCAGTCCAGTTGTGTGCTGCGTTGGCATGTGTTGTAATCAGTATTAGAAGTGATAGATAGAAAAGTGGTTTTTGCAAAAACTTATTCATGATTCTCCTCAAAGATTTCTGATTGAAGTAATTTTCCTAACAATTGGAATGGTAACATTATAATATTTAGAACGTCAACTCTTTTAAAGTATACAATATGATAACTCTTCATTTAAAATGAAATTGCATAGTCATTCTTCTTGTAATTCATTATATAGAATGTCAGTAGACGCAATATAGTGGATATGGTATATTACTGGACATACCCCCCTTACTCAAAGGACATCTGCAATGGCAACACATCAATTTCAACCGACAGTTTATTACACAGCAATCGGGGCACATGAACCTGTGCTTCATATTGAAAGTGGGGACACAGTCTGCACAACTACCGTGGATAATGCGGGATACGATGCAAATGACATACAAGTAACCGAAAGAGGCAATCCACAAACAGGTCCATTTTACATTGAAAACACTGAACCCGGAGACACTTTAGCAGTACATTTTGATCGGATAGTTCCGAATCGTTCGATAGGTCGGACTGCAACTGTGGTTGCTCCGAATGTATTGGATCCATACTATGTGGCAGCAGGAACACTGGAAAGCTCAACTGTAGAATGGCATGTTGATGTAGAAACATGGACTGCGACAATGGTTTCACCAGAACCCCAATTAGAAAAACTGGTACTATCACTTGAACCGATGGTAGGTTGTTTTGGTGTTGCACCTCCGCGAGGACAAGCTATTTCTACTGCGACCTCATCCACTCACGGCGGAAATATGGATTACCGTGGGTTTAAGGAGGGTGTAACCGTGTATTTTCCTGTATTTGTCACAGGCAGTCTTTTCTTTCTCGGTGATGGTCACGCTGTTCAGGGAGATGGTGAAATTGTCGGGACAGGAATTGAGATCTCATTTGATGTACAATTTACAGTCGAAGTAAGAAAAGATAAGTCCATCAATTGGCCCCGTGCTGAGAGTGAAGATTATATTCTTACTGCTGGTAATGCGCGCCCTTTAGATCAAGCGGTACAACATGCCACAACAGAACTACTCAGGTGGTTAGAGGAACTTGGGTTGGAAAAACGCGCAGCACATATTCTGTTAGGTCAAGCAGTAGAATACGATATGGGTAATGTATTTGATCCTGCTTATACAATGGTATGTAAAATCAAGAAGTCAATATTAATAGATATAGGTATATGGAAATAATTATATCATTTCTATAAATGTATATCCTATGAATAGTTGTTAAGTATGTCTTGAAATACCACAAACTGGAAGTTTATGCTACATTAAAGAGACTTTAAATGTCAGAAACGGAATTGATCCTAATTATTTGATGGATTTCAGGTTACACTGAACCCTAATACATATACCGATTGCCAATAGCTGATCACCATTTACGACTTATTCATATCTAATTCTGACATAGACCTTAGATTTAATAGAGGTGTCATCACTCCACCGGATGCAGGTAGTACAACCCCAGTATCGTAAAGTCGCATGGCAGCGATTGTGGCATGTGCTACATCCTCAGGTGCTCCGGGACGCACCATGAATATATATCCTTTCTCTGCGGCTTCTTCATAATCAGGAATACGTACCCTTGAAAGATCGGTATCAATCACACCTGCGGCAATACCATTCACTTTTATTCTGTGTAATGCTAACCTTCCTGCATACGCACGCATGCTCATCTCTAATCCTGCTTTTGAAATACAGTATGCCGTCCGGTTGTCCGATGCCATCGAATCAGATATAGAAAGTGTGTAGATGATACATCCAGGTATCTCATTATCTACCATATAATTTGCCACACGTTGGGTCAAAAAATGAGGTGCTTTTAGGTTCGTGTTTAACAATAGATCAAACTGTTCTGGTGTCTCCTCAAGAATATCCGCAATCCGTGTAATCCCTGCATTGTTAATCAGGATATTTACTTTACCAAATGCCTTGCGCGCGGTCTCCAGTAGTTTTTCGTGTGCATCTATATCGCTGATATCTGTCTGAATGATAACCCCTTTTTGACCTAAACCTTCTATCTCAGATTGCACCTCTTTAGCGGCATCCTTATTTTGGTTGTAATTAATGAGGACATCTGCACCTTGACGGGCTAATTCAATAGCGATGGCACGACCAATTCCTCTACTTGAACCTGTGACAATAGCTGCACTATCTTTAAATGAAATGTCCGTTGCAAAAAAGCCAAGATCCGTATTTGTTGACATATAGTTTGTTCCTTTCAATCATCTTCCACACGTTGTGCAAGAGTATCAGTAAAGTGATTTAATTCATTGGAGAAAACCTGAAACAGTTTATTGATATTTTTTGCATGTTTCTCTGTATTTTTATAAATTATCTCATCCGCATATATGTTATTCACTTTATGCCGATATTCTAAGAGTGCATCTAAAAGTGTTAGTGTTTCTTGAGAAATAACCGGAGGTCTTTCAGGACGTTGAATTGCCATCTGTTGAAGTAAGTCTTTATGCCACCTACTACCACGAGGTAGGATTCCATCCACTTCAATTGCAATCCGTTGAAATATCCTCTCCATTCCACTGTAAACATCAGCAAGTTTATTAGTAATTGATTCTTCAATATAATGTTTCAATGATGAATCTACTATTTCAATATCTCTTAATGCTGTTACTATTCCATCAACTGTAGATTCAATTTTTTTGTTTTCATCCTCAATACGTTGGAGCAACCTATTTCGGTTCATTTCATATATCTCTTCCTCTACAACAGGTAATACTTGGTGTTGCAAATGATGGTATTGTTTTTTCCATACTATAGGGGTTTCCTCATTTTTTATAGGAATTGCTTGCTGTTGTAATCTTTCTCGGAATACTCCTTTCGTTGTATCAAAGTTAATTAGATCTATTTTGAATCCGAAGTCAATATCCATAATCTTATCGTTAGCTTGTGTATATACTTCATCAGATAACCCACAGACTGCAATATCAATATCTGATGATTTCGTGAAGACTATGGGTTCAGTAAGTGATCCGAATACAGTAACCTGTGTTGCACCGAATTCATCATAAAGAATTGTTGCTATGTCGTAAACAACCTGCCATGCGCGTTCCAACAGTTTGTTATCAACTATTTGACTCTTCCATCGGCGTTCAAGTTCTCTCCTACAGGAGGCAAGTTCTTCAGCAGTAATCTGATTGGATTGTGGCATAACTAAACTCCTTGTAGCTCAAGTTCTTCACTCAAATGACATGCGACTTTGACACCTATAGAAATTTCACGAAGTTCAGGAGATTCCTGTTTACAAATGTCAGTTGCATATTGACATCTGGGATGAAAGTGACATCCTGTTGGTGGTTGAGATGGATCTGGCACATCTCCTTCAATCCGAATCAAATCACGGGTTCGTTGTACCTTTGGATCTGGTAACGGAACTGCGGAGATCAACGCTTCTGTGTAAGGATGTTTTGGAGACTTGTAGAGCATCTCCGCATCACTTATTTCAACAATCCTTCCGAGATACATAACAGCGACACGATCACTAATATGTTCAACAACGCTGAGATCGTGTGCAATAAAGATATATGACAGTTGGAATTTCTCTCTTAATTCAACCAATAGATTTAGAATCTGTGCTTGTACAGATACATCAAGGGCAGAAACAGGTTCATCAGCCACAATTAACTCAGGATTCAAAGCTAATGCTCGTGCAATTCCTATTCGTTGGCGTTGCCCCCCGCTGAATGCATGGGGGTAACGCTGCATATCTTGAGGTGTTAAACCTACTGATTCCAGAAGTTCTGCTATACGATCCTTCAGTTCACTTCTTGGCACGGTTCGATTAACCCGTAAGGGTTCTCCCACTATATCTGCTACTGTATTGCGAGGATTAAGTGAGGATTGTGGATCTTGGAATATCATCTGAATACGCCTGCGAAAGGGGCGGATCTCCTTATTAGATAATTCTGCTAAATCCACCTGTTCATCACCATATTTGAAACTCCCATTAGTTGGCGTAATTAATTTGAGAAGACACCGACTTGCTGTGGTTTTTCCACACCCGCTTTCACCTACCAGACCGAGTGTTTCACCTCGTTGTAAATCGAAACTGATTCCATCCACTGCCTTTACATGACCGACAGTTCTTCGAAGAACTCCCTTACGAATCGGAAAGTATTTTCTCAGGTCTTTTACTTCAAGGAGTGTTGCCATTTTCAGTTTCCTCATTCAGCCAACATCTTACAAAATGATCGTTGTTCTGAATATTGTCATTGTTAGCATTTTTTTGGGTTAGATCAGGCATACGTTCACAAGCAGTCATCCGATCCGTACATCTTGGTTGAAATGAACAACCCGCTGGTAATGCTAATGGATGTGGAACCGATCCAGGAATTGAAGGTAATGTATCTTGTTGACTTCCACCGAGTGTAGGTATAGATTTCAACAAACCACGTGTATAAGGATGTTGGGGATTATAGAAGATGTCATCAACACTTCCCTTTTCGACTACCCTTCCTGCATACATTACCACAACTTCATCAGCCATATCTGCAATAACTCCCAAATCGTGTGTTATTAACATTATTGCCATTCCGAATTCTGTTTGCAGTTCCTGCATGAGAGCCAGGACTTGTGCCTGAATAGTTACATCAAGTGCGGTCGTCGGTTCATCTGCTATCAGTAAGGCTGGCGCACAACAGAGAGCCATGGCTATCATCACACGTTGACGCATACCACCAGATAGTTGATGCGGATATTCATCAAAACGTTGTTCCGGAGCTGGAATCCCAACTCGAATAAGCATTTCAATGGTCTGTTCGCGTGCCAATTTGGATGACCTTCGTAGACCTAACCGTTCAATTAGTGATGTATTTTGTTCTTGGTGTAATTCAATTGCTTCAGAAATTTGTTCACCAATAGTATAAACGGGATTCAAGGACGTCATCGGTTCTTGAAAAATAATAGCGATTTCATTCCCACGGATCCGACGCATTAACTCACTTCGAGGTGATACCTGTGCTATATCCAAGGGTTCATCTGCATTGTCCCGATAGAAGAGAATTTCTCCATTTTCAATCTCACCTGGATTGGGAACAAGCTGAAGAAGGGAAAGCCCGGTGATACTTTTACCACATCCACTTTCCCCGACCACACCAACGGTTTTACCTCGTTTAATGGTAAAGCTAACATCGTTGACAGCATTGACAAGTCCAAAATCAGTTCGAAATACTGTTCTCAAATTTGAAACTTCAAGGAGAGGGAGTGCCAATTTCTACACCTAATAATCGGAGTCTTTTATGACTTTTTGTATATTTTATAGAAAAATGATCATATAGGCAAGGTTTTCAGATTTATCGTTGCTTAATTATAGTAATCAGTTAATAGATTCATAGTCCTTGTAGATCAATGGTCTTAATACTACAGCGTATCTCATAAATACGAATTGTTCCTACCAAGGTAATTTCCCTTCGTAGGGGCGGGGTCTCCCCGCCCGTTGTTTCAATATATAGCAAAGGGCAAGATCAGAAGATCCCCGAATAACTGATTTATGAGATACGCTGTATTGTTTTTATAACACAATAAAAGGGATACAGGATGTGTGCCCCTTCTAATAATCATCACTTATTAACAGATTTGCTTTCTACATTCCTCCATATTATAAATTTGCCTTTATATCACTCCAGAATAAAGTGAGTTTATTTCTGATGGAATTGGTATATTGTCCATCATTCACGGTATCGGTAACTTGATTGGCAGTACGTGTGTGCCATAAATCAGAAACTGGTATACCAGCGAATTGATCAGATAGATTCCCACGTTCCTTACCTGGTGTGACAATTGCCTTTGGATTATTCATTGGCTTAATTCCATGTTTCAGAGTTCCCCAATGCGATGGTGAAATGCGCATACGTGGTAAACGGGAGTTATCCATGGCAGTCATTGCAAAATCATCATTTGATGTATCATCAAAAAATATGACTTTTACTAAGAAAACTGAAACCAACAAATAACAAACCATAGCCACACCATTTACTAACTTTGGAGACAGATTAAACTTGAACTTGCCAATTATCCATGAAAAAGGTGCAGCGAATATGGCAGTATTTTGCTTTCTATGGAGTTCCCGAATCTGGTCCTGTATTTTTCCCAGTAGTTCAGGTGGCGGTTCAGGTGATTCAAGATTTTCTAAGACTGCGGCAGTATGCAACAAGCCTTCATATTCTTCTTGACACGATTCGCAACTGCGGAGATGTTCCAAGAACTCCTGCTTTTCGTTACCTTTAAACATAGATTCTTGACGATGTAAGACGAGTTTTTCACGAGTCTGTTCACAATTCATAAATAACCATCCTCGCATTTAATAAGTTAAAATTCATTTTGACATAACACTGTTAATACTGATAGCGTTCTAATTTATGTTTTAGATTCTGCATCGCCAGATTCAAACGCGATGCGACAGTTCCGATAGAACAATTAAGGATTTCGGCAATTTCTTTATACTTCAACTGTTGAATATAGTAGAGCGTAACAATTTCCCGTTGCTTTGGAGGTAACCGATCAATTGCAGCTTGTACTTGTGCTTTCTGTTCCGTTTTTACTACTTGTCGTTCAGGAATCTCGCGGTCCTCTGTCATCCCACGCGCAGCAGATTCTTCTGTGTAAGCCTCTATTAACCTATCTCGACTTTTTGACTTCCGTAAATGTTGCTTACATGTGTTCACGGCAACTTGATATAACCAAGTTCCAAATTTAGATTGAAATCTAAATGATTTTATGGACTTGTATGCTTGCAGAAAGGTCTCTTGTGTGGCATCTTCTGCATCCTCGGTATTCCCGAGCATTTTATTCGTGAGTCCATATATTCTTGCATGGTGGCGACTAACCAATTCATTAAAAGCCTCTACATCGCCTTCCACTGTTTTATGCACCAATACATCATCTGGAATCATAAAATATCCACCTTGCGCAGCGCAGATGTTATATACTTAGATGTAAGTAATTTATATTTTCTTCATATTTTTTTCAGAAAAATTCACTTTTTCTTACAAAAACATTAATTTGTAGTACATTTATCACAAATTAACATAAGTCGTTTCGTTTCATTTGTCTCAAATTCAGTTTCATAGTCATACCTAACAGAAACATTTGATGTTCCACACCAATCACATCGTCCTTTGAATGTGTCTGTTTTTTGAGCAATTAATACCTGTTTCTGATCTTCTACATTTTGGACAGTCTTGATAAGATCCAATGCCTTTTGCCTTAATTTTGGATCAGATTCGGTTTTAACAATCTTTTGTAAGAGCGGTTGCAGTCTTGGATCATTTGGATTTCCTCCATCATCAAGTGTATGCCACGCTGCACGACGCACTCGAATATCTTCATCCAACATTCCTTTATATAGTGCTACCCAGACAGCATCAATTCTTTTTCTTACATGACAAGGACAAAGATTTTCCATTGCGAGTGCTCTGTCATCAGGGTTTTCGGAATATGCAAGTGAAAGATAATAATTGACATCATCACCTCGTAACCGATCTTCGCGTCGACGATGTGATCTTTTCTGGTGTTTGTTCATACCTGCCATTCTTTTTGCCATCTTCTAATACTCCTAATTCTTCAAATGCTGGAATGATAAATTAAACCACTCCTGAATTGGTGTATACAGTATTTGGTCAATCTGAATAAGAAAAGTATACTCTTTAACGTTTAATATCTCAACTTGCGTTTACATAATATAAGAGTAATCTTACGACAGTATATCTCATAAATACGAATTATTCGTACCAATATAATTTCTCTTCGTAGGGGCGGGGTCTCCCCGCCCGTTGTTTCAATATATAACAAAGGGCAAGATCAAAGCATCGCCAAATATCTGATTTATGAGATATGTTATATAATCCTTTGTGAAATCGCTAAGTATAGTGCTAAAGTTTGTAAAAAGTTACGAAATCGCAACTTTTTTCTTAAAATTGCAAGATTCTGTCAATTTGTTCTAAATCCTGTCTACATAAAGGTTCACAAAGGTTTTTGTAAATTTACGTATCTGAAAACCTACAACAATTCGTAACTTATTGGGTAATTATGCCCTAAAAAAGTTACAAAAAGTTACGAAATCGTAACATTTTTCTGTTTTTCCATATTTTTCGGACAATGTATAAATGTAATCCTGGACTGCCTTCATGGACACTTTTCGATTTAAATCAGTTCTGTGAAAAAAGTGTTTTTAACTTTTTCTACTGTCTTTTTAGATTGACCCATTCTGTGGGTTTTGTTCTCATTCTGGTACATAGAATTCTTATGTTGAAAGTGAGGATAATTATCTATCATTTTCAGTGCAACTTTTATATAAAAGTTAATATTATTATCATACTATTGTTATTAATAAGTATATGTAATAATTATATTAACTTATCTTTTTGCTTGTGTCAAGTTTATTTTTGATTATGTGTTATCACTTTATGGTTTAGATGTATGTTTTTCTGTTTTCTTCAATAAAAATACAATTTTGATCTATGTCTAAATCTGGTAGGTGGCTGAGGGATGTTTCAAACACAAAATTGGGAATGTCAGAAATTAATGATATTATAGACGAAAAATATTTTATGACAAGGTTGGATGACAAGAACGGAATTTGGATTTATTATCTATATATTGGAGTTGAAACTACTTTTTGAATACTTCTTCACGATGGTATTCCATGGCTTCTTTGGCAGGAAATTCTTCGTAATTTTTTGGTAATAATATTTCTCTTCCTTTCAAAGTTTTTAATAACCATTGTTCGGGTCCGCGTTCAACCATTAAATCTGAAACAATCACCGTATAGTCATTATTTAGAGAAATTAAACCTTTATCAAATGACCAATGGTGCAATTGACAAAGAGAAATGCCATTCCTGACATCATCATTTTTCGATACACTGAAAGGGATAATGTGTGCAGCCTCAGTAACACTTATACTGTCCAGAGTCATGATATGTAACTGACATACTGCACATGTATAATCGTAAATACTCATGATTGCGCGTCTGAAAGCTGTTTTTCGGATATTCTTACCTGTTTTGAATGGTATGAATTTTTCACCCGAAGCGAATGCATGTTTTACTTGTTCAAGTATCTTTTGACTATACTCATTAATCTTGTGTTCTTCAATAATAAGGTCTTTGATTTCTTGCTTCTTATCAACAAAATACTTCTCAATAATTGATTGTCGTATTAATTCTCTACTCTCTGGTACTACGAGTAACTCAAAAAGATCGTCGTTAAAATGTCCATAGGCAATAATCTTACGAAGTCTTGAAACAGTTTTAATTTGAGTGGTAACCCCTAATGCGTTTTCATATCCATGATTTGCTTGATGATGCCAGAATCCCTTCTTACTTAAATGGAAAAATGGCATTGCAAGATTCGGTTTCCGGTTTTCAACTATTGACCAATATTTAATGAATGTCTCTACTAATTCTGGTGATGGAATGATTTTATTTTCACAGACTTTCTCTTGTTCAATCAATTCAATTATTGACAACAGAAAGATAGGTTGGTGTGGAGCATTGCCAGTTGCTCTGTCAATATTTAAGTCTGTAATTTTCTGAATATATTCTTGTAGGATAATATTGTTAGACATTTTCACCAATTCTTGTCATAATATAAAACTGAAACAATAATTCAGAGATAACTTTCTTAAGGAATAATCTCTATAAGTTGAATATTACAAATTCAATATCATTAATTTCTTTATTAGTATTATACATCATTTTTCTAATTTTGACGATATGTAGATAATGAAAGTGTTTATTTGAATATCTCAGGATGCAAAATACGTACGGTGTTGTCTAATTACAAAAATGGAACCAATATGAGATTAGATACGAACCAGAGCTTGTACTTACCCAAAAATAACCCACTTTATACCAATTGAGTCAGGGAATTGGTTGGTTGAACTAACTATTATGTTTCCACTATATTATCAAATTCTTATCTCATATTAATTGTTATAATTCAAAACTGTATCAAGATTACTACCCTATATAGTTTATTACATCTTACTGTTTGCCTTTTAACATTCTATGGAAACAACACTATCAAAATTAATTCGCGATGACTATGATGCAGTAAACAAGCTAATGAAAGAACATAGCAGAACACTCGGATTCTTACCAAAAGAAGCAATACTTGGCTATTTAGATAAGGGTTGGGTGCTTGGGGCAAAAACTGAGTCAGGACAACTTGCAGGATACCTTCTTTACTCTGATCGCATAAGTTACTTCAGGATAACACACCTTTGTGTTTCAGAGGAATTCCAGGGACAAGGTATAGCAAGAAAATTGGTTAATTTATTAAGAGAGTTTACGATAACTCAGTATTATATTACACTAAATTGTAGACGGGATTTTCCTGAAAATAAAATGTGGGAAAAATTAGATTTCGTACCTAAAGGTGAAAAACCAAGCCGATCAAAAGGTGGACATAAATTAACAATCTGGTATCTTACCTTAGCAGAAAGCGAACAAATTGAATTTTCAGAACTAAACACATCAACTGACATACAGGAAATAATAATTGATGCTCAGATATTCTTTGATTTTGATGAACCGAATAGTGATAAGGCAATGCCGTCTAAAACCTTACTGTCAGATTTCTTAGTAGATTCTATTGATGTTTGTATAACTGATGAACTTTTCAACGAAATCCATCGGCAAGAAGATGAGGAAAAGCGTACAAGATCTCTCAATAGAGCACAGAATTTTCGTGAAATTAAATATGACCCAAAATTGGTTCACGACTTTGAAAACCAATTGAGAAATTTCTTACCAAGTGGCAAATCGAATCAAGATTCTGATATTAAACAACTTGCAAAGGCAGCAGCGTCTGATATCAATACATTTGTCACTAGAGACCGAAAACTCTTGAATCAATCTAAAACTATCTTCAATACAACTGGACTTGATGTAATAAATCCTACAAAGTTAATTATTCAACATCATGAGATATCTGATGAACAGTCATACTTACGGGATCGCATATCTGGGTTACACCTTCGTTGGGAACGATTAAAGTCAGAGGAAGTTATTAAGTTAGATGTATCTAAATTCCAAAATTATCAAGAAAAGGCTGGCAAGTTCAAAGAAAAACTATATGCATTAATTGTTGATAGCAACCAGCCAGTTTGTGAATTTCTAAAATTAGATGCTGAGAATATCGCTATCAGAGTTCGCCATATTACTCCAGAGAACATTCTAAAGGTTTCAATATCAAGAATTGCAAATTCAACTAATAATAAGTTATTTGGCCGATTTATGATTGCAGATATTCTTTCTATGGCAGTAGAACAGAAGATAAATGCAGTTGTTTTTGAATCTTCTCTGACTCCAAGTTTAGTCCAAAGTCTATTAGAAATGGGATTTCAAGAACTTAACGATGTATTTATAAGATTCTGTTTCTCAAAATGCTATAGTCGTGAAGAAGTATTATCTGAAATTGGAAAACTATCTCCTGAATCTGCAGAGATTTATGAAAAAATGTCTAACCTTGAACTTGAGCAGTCTTGCTCCCCATTGGTTATAAAATCAACTGACCAGAATTATTTCTTAACTCCCATTCAACCCAATTATGCAATGAATCTTTTTGATAGAGAAACTTCATCTGAGAATTTGTTTGGAGCAGATCCAAATATTTTGTTGCGTTGGGAAAACGTATACTATAAAACAAAAACACGTCACAAAATGCTAGTTTCACCTGCCAAGATCTTATGGTACATTAGCAATAAGAAAATAATTAGGGCAGTTTCTACTTTGGAAGAAGTCATAATTGATAGTGCTATTGAACTATATAAGAAGTATGAGAAATTTGGAATTTTGAAATGGGAAGATATTAGTCAAATGTGTAATCAAGATCCTACTAAAGAACTGATGGCATTAAAATTCTCTCACACTTTTCTTTTTCGTAATCCTATTACGCTTGAAGAGGTTAAAAATGTATATTCTAATGAGATTGATAAAGAACCATTCTTACAAACCTCAACGAGGGTCATCCCATCCATTTTTTATGAATTATTTCATAAAGGATATACAAATTCCTAATGAAAAGAATACGACCAATTATTCTAACCTTGAAGCCACGTTATGCAGATTTAGTCTTCATGAAACGCAAAACTGCCGAACTCCGACGTCGAATTACTTTTCACATACAGAACAGAGAGGCATTTGTGTATGTTTCAAGTCCCACTATGTCATTGCGTGGGGGGTTTCGGGTTGGAGAATTTTGGACAGGACCACCTGATGAGATATGGAAAACTGTAGAAGATCTTGCTCAGGTAAACAAGCATGAGTATGATACGTATTTTGAAGGAAGAAATGTTGCTAATGCCTTTGAAATCCTTGATATATGGGAAACGCGACATCTAACTCCTCTAAGTGAGCTAAGAAGACATATACCAAACTTCGTTGTTCCCCAATCTTGGAGGTACGTTCGAGATGCTGAATTAGGATATTTTAATCAGTTGAAAGATTGAAATAGAATGTTCTGAAGATGCTTGTGACGGAGTTATAAACCGACTCCATTTCAAGCAAAACATCTCTAATATAGAACCGATAATAACTCATAAGTTACGACTTATTCATCAGTTCCTCAATTGCATCAATTTCTTTCGGAACAGTTTCTGTTAAGTTCTCATAACCAGATTCTGTTACAAGAATATCGTCTTCAATCCGCACCCCAATACCAAGATATTCTTTAGGCACTTTTTTCGTGCCTTCCGCTATATAGAGTCCAGGTTCAATTGTAATCACCATACCCTGCTCAAAAGTCTTATATTCACCTTCAGCATCTCGAACACAGTTTACATCATGTACATCCAATCCGAGCATGTGTCCTATGCGGTACATATAAAACTGTCTGTATTTTTCTTTTTCAATAATCTTCTCTGCTTTCCCCTTTAACAAACCGAGACTCAACATACCCTCTGTTAACAATTCAATTGATTTCTGGTGTGGTTCGTCGATAGAGACACCGGGACGAATTGTATCAATAATTTTATAATGTGCATCAAGGACAAGTTGATATACCTCCCTTTGTGCTTCTGTAAAAGTGCCGTTAGCAGGGAATGTTCTGGTTATATCACCGCAGTATCGTTGGTATTCAGCCCCTGCATCCAAAAGAACAAGTGTATCATCTTTGATCTGACAGTCATTTGAGGTATAGTGAAGTGTTGTAGCATTTCCGCCACTGGCTACAATGGACGGGTATGCTGTCCCGTTTGCACCACTACTTCGGAATGTGGCATCTACAAAAGCTTCCAATTCATACTCATACATACCCGGGTGAACGGCATTCATGGCAGCAATATGTCCATCAACAGATATATCCGCTGCTTTCCGAATACGTTGTAATTCCTCATCAGTCTTGATGAGTCGCATTTCACTGAGAAACGGACTCGGATCCACAAGTGTGTGCAACCCTTTCCCAGATCGTACACGGGATTTTACTTCTTGTTTATACAGATTCAGTATTTTTGTATCAATGTGTGGATTAGATCCGAGATTATAATATAGACTCTTGGCATCTTCTAAATATCTACCTATCTTTTTATCGAACTTTTCAATTGAATATGCTTTGTCAGCTCCATACACAGCACATGCGTCCTTTACACCGACACGTTTACCATTCCAGATTTCAGCATTTTTATCTTTTGGGAGTACAAATAGGATAAACTGATGTTTGGGATGATCGGGGGCAATCACGCAAATTGAGTCTGGTTCTTCAAAACCGGTGAGATAGTAGAAATTCGGATCAGGATGATAATGGTGTTCTGTGTCGTGATTTCGCATTGCCACAGGGGCATTTGCGAATATCGCAACCCCACCAGAGCGCATTTTCTCAATGAATTTTTTACGATTCTCTTTGTGCATTAATTATTCCTAAGGAAAGGTTATTATTGTTGGTTTGGTTATTTATGCTTTCTTTTTTGTTAATAAATCATATATGGCTGATTGGTGTTCCAATCTTACCAATAATACCACCACTTGCCACCATGGGATAAATTGGGTGTGACCAAAATATCCCTTCTTCAGTGGCTCTTATGGTTTCTAAGACATGTCCAAACACATCTCTAATTTCGGCAATCGTATCCCGTGGTGAAATGTGATCATACAATCCTTTTTTGTAATAGACAAAACCGGCTTTATTACTAAGAATTGATTCAAATCGATTTACGACAACTTGCTTTTCAGGGATTTCTGTCTCACCATCCAAAAATTGGTAATGTTTAAGTACATTCATTACCCCACGCACACCTTTTTTGATGCTATCTTCATCCCATCCGTGTGTCCCACCTAATTCTGGATCAATAGTTGGAATACCAATTTCCGGAGCAGCTTGTGCGAGTTGTCCTTTTGGTCCCTTTTGATCAAGGATATAACCAATTCCAAAAACCCGTGCTAATTCAAGACATTCTTTATGTAATTGATGTTTATCTCCAACCCGAACCCTCACCTCATCAATCATCGGTGAAACACCACCTTGGTGTAGATCAATACAGTAATCTACCTGCTTAATTGCCTTTTCAAACAACTGATGTGCTATCCGGTAGCTTGAAGTTCCATCTACTCGTCCAGGAAAACACCGATTCATCTTGAGATTGTCAACCGGACTATGGGCTTGCTTCGCATGAAAAGCATGTATATTTAGTACTGGTACTACAATAAGTTGACCATTTAATTGTTCCGTGTCAATTTGAGATAATATCTCGTGTATAACAGCAATACCGTTGAGTTCATTTCCATCGCTTATCGCTTGAACGTATAGTGTTTTCCCTGGATTCTTACCATTGATTAAGATAATTGGCACTCGAATAGGGGTTCCATCGGGTAAACTCGCAACGGGAAGACGGCCTTCAACACGTGTACCGGGATCGGCAACAAATGTGTCTACGATCAATTTGTCTGATGTGTTATTTTGCATGTGGTGGGTATCAATCTCTATTCTACGAAATTTACTACTCTTAATATATCAGATTTAGAACAACCCTTCAACCTTGAATTTTGATTTGGTATACATAAAATTAAATGAAGAAAACCAAAACAACTAACAACAAATGCATAAACCATAATTACAATAGCTAAAAAATAGTTGTCATAATAGAAATAAACAGATATAATACTATATTGTGTATTGGTAATATACTTATACTAACTAATAAGTTCTAAATTCAATATCTGGAAAATAGGATTATCCATGTTAGAATTACGACAAAAACCTTCAGAATTATCAGCTTTTGAGAATCGTTCTCAAAAGCTAATTAGTCATACTCTAAAAATGCAGATACAGAGGATTATCATATTGAATTTCACCACATATTTTTCAAGTTTTTCAAGTTTTAAAATTTTACACCGATTCATCAAATCCTATGTTATCCCAACCCCTAACAGGGTTTATAGCCTATCAATACATCATTTCATAAAAAAGCGACTCAAAAAACTTGAAAAACTAAAAGAACTTGAAAAACTAAAAATTAGACCTACTACGAATCGTCCATACAGTTATAATTCTCTTTGTAGGGACGGGGTTACCCCGTCCGTTGGTTCGAAATATAGTCTTCATAGAATTGGAGTTCCCCACCCGATGTCTATAATTCCTCTTTGCAGGAACGGATCATCCGGTTGGTTCAATTCCTCAATCTTTTCTTCTGTGGGAGGGGATTCCGATCCCCAATCTTACCTATTTTAAATGTCTGTAAGATAATTAACATTCAAACAACTCAAAATCAATGGATTCAAAATAAAGTAAAAGACACAAAAGTTACATTTTTTCCAAATTCTTGTAACCTTAAAAAAGCGGCTCTAAACCCAGTGTAGTACTGACGGGAGAGAGGTTTTACCAATGTCACACAATGTGACAAAAAGTGCAACTTTTTAATCTGAAAAGAATGTTTATTATTACAACTGTGAAATTAAAATAGAGTGAATTTATTGATAATTATCCTTGGTTCAATATCATACATGGCAAGGAATTAAAATACATTTCTCTTACATTGAACTCACTTTAATAAACAATTGACAGTCCGATTTCAGCATGATAGAATTCTTTTAATTCAATTTTCTTAAATTGAGAATACGGTAGTTTAAATCTAACTCAGGTTTATAGTTTCAATTATTGAACTACCAAATTACATTTATATAAGAGGAAAAATTAATGAATAAAATCATTTGTTTATTCTCAATCATGGCATTGTCCATCTTTACTGTTACCAACGTTTTCTCCGCTTCATTACAGAGCGATGAATTTAATGGTAGTGGTCAAGCTATTTCAGACTTTTGGAATATCAAAGATGGCAATAAAAGTGATTGGGAATTGAAAGACGGTTCACTTACTGTTGTAGCAGGATTTAATGCCAATGTATGGGTAAATGATGATAGCACTCGCTATTCTCAGACTGTTGACCAAGATCAGTTTGATATCGAAACATCAATGGTTGTTGATTATGGGGACGGATCCACAGTAGCGGGGTTGATCGTTTATTCTGCCACCTCAAAGGATAGTCAAGGTCGCGACGGAGAATGGGTCACATTAAAGTTATGGGGACGTGGTGCTGCACAAGGTAATAACGCTGTCCTCCAATACCAACGTCGTCAAAACGATGCCGCAGCATTGGGATATGTAGGTACACAGCCAGACTATAACCCCGCACAAGGTGTTATTCCTATTGAAATGCGTCTAAAACGCGACGGCGATGTCTATGAATCTTGGTTCAAACCAAATGCAGAAGGTGACTGGGTTCATGTTGGCAAAGTAACCAATGAACTTCAAGAACCTCTTGAAGTTGGTATCTACGCAGGCATTGCTGATGCTGGGGGTGCAGGTAAAATGACTGTAACGTTTGATTACTTCCGTGAAGCCTCCGCTCCTGCTCCAGTTGATCCCCAAGATCGTCTAACTGTTACATGGGGTGAACTTAAGAACTGGTAATAGTCTCCCTTAATATATAGTAACTGGTAGTTTCATACTAACAGTTACTATATATCTCAATTAGGAATTTATGGCAACATATTATAAGGGAGCAGGTGTCGGTTCACATTGGCATATACACGATTCTCGTAAAATTGGATTTACAGCCAGGTCGTCCGAAAGTAATCCAACAACTGAGGTGTTAATTGAGCATATTGCTACAAGTACTCTGAATAGTCCTTATATTTCAGTTACACGATCTTATGCAGTGGCATGGCACTATGCAGTTTTTAGTAGTAAGAGAGAACCATCGCAAGAAAATCCTGCTTTCATTTACGAAATTGAAATTGATGATTCGCTGCCACATGGACTTGATCTACTGGATCCAGTCAAAGAGATCCTACATAACTTACCACAATCTTTAAAAGGTATAATGGATCTTGGTTATATGAGTAGTCTTCTGACCGGTTCAACTTCTCAATCGGATATCTCTGAAGAAGATTTTTCCCCAGCAGTTGAACTCCAAATAATCGCATTTACGTATGCACAAAGGGATATGGAACAGTTAGTATATGGTTACATTCCTCCATTTTGTGTAAAGCAACGTCTTGAAGTTGAATTCTCTCTATTGGATTTACCTATTTCATAGGAGAATTAATATGAACATGTATGAAATACATAGTATTGATTTGAAAGAGGTAACTGGTTCAGATTTTATCAATTTCGTAAGAATAGAAATACCTGAGCGTAAAGGTTACGGTCCAATTCGATTTGCTCGTGTTAGGTATACCTTGAATGGTAATCTATACGAAGAAGAAGACTGTCTACCGATAGATTTGGGGAAGGGGATATTTACTGCTTCTCTTGAGGATAATGAACTTGGGAAAATACCGAGAGATGAATTAGAATTAACCTTACAAAATGCCGCAGTCGAAATCGTAGAGATATTTCGTAAGAAGTTTGATCCTACTGCTATTCTTAAGAGTATATTAAAGGAATATAACTATCTGGAGTATGATGATAAGGCGTCTGAACCTCCAGATGTTTTACGGTGTAATGTTAATGATTCTGAAAGTTCTCGTCAGTCAGGAGACATTTTTGAAATAGCACAGAGGTTAAAAGATGCTACAGGTATAGATTACAAAGTAGGTTCATTTGGTGGATCTTCAAATGGAGATGATAATTTTGATGAGAGCTGGACAAGATTTTCTCTAAGAATATTTAATTTTGAACAAAAAGCAAGGAACAATTAGGGATTTGTCTGGAATGCAATGTATCTATATCACGATATCGGTATTCCTAATTCTTACATGCGGAAGAATTACTACTGCTGAATTAAGTTCTACCGCAGAAAAAACACTCGCCACTATCGAATGGGTCAGTATTCCTGCAGGTGTATTCGTTATGGGTTCAACACCAGAGGAAGCAGAATCTGCATATACTGATGCAAAATTACGAAGTTCTCTCCTTGAAAAACATACCTTTGATGCTGAAGTTCCACGCCATACTGTCTATTTGTCAACATATCAAATCTCAAAATACGAAATTACAAATGCACAATATCGCGCCTTCATTGAGTCAACAGATCGACCGACACCACGGGGACATGATGGTGAAGAGACATGGAAGGATGAGAACTTTAATGCAGATGAACAACCTGTTGTTGGGGTTACATGGTTCGACGCACAAGCCTTCGCAGAATGGATCGGTGCAAGTTTGCCAACTGAGGCACAGTGGGAACGTGCAGCGCGGGGGACAGAAAGACAGATATACCCATGGGGAAACGACCCTCCTAAAGCACGGCACCATGCTAATTTTGCGCGTCGATTCAACCGGCCAACACCTGTTGGTCAATTCCCAAACGGAATATCCTCAAACGGTATATACGATCTTGCTGGAAACGTGTGGGAATGGTGCCTTGATGAATATAATACCACTTTCTATGAAATGAGTGAGAAGGAAGTTAAGAAAAACCCATTAAACCTTCGTTTTCGCGATGTATTACGTGCAAGGGTAATTCGAGGAGGCGCATGGGATGTAGGCAGTGCATTTCTACGTTCAGGATTGCGTTTTAAATTCTATCCTCTGGATTCAACACATACGATTGGATTTCGTGTTGTTCGTCCCAGTCCAGAAATCAATAAATAATCTTCTAAAATAAATATCATTGCCATTCACACTTGATGATACAAAAACACACAACTTTTTCCTTATCCTTTTTCTTTTTTTATCCCCTTTAACAGTCCATACTGAACCATATTTTCTGGATGTTACCAAGGATATGAATCTTGATTTCCATCACATTAATGGTTTTTCACAGGAACGTCGTCTTGTTGAAACGATGGGTAGCGGTGGTGCCCTCTTTGATTTTGACAATGATGGAGACCTTGACCTTTACCTTGTCCAAGGCAATTCTCTTTCATCTACATTAGATAAACAAACTGAACCTATGAACAGACTATACAGAAATGATGGTGACGGGTTTGTTGATATTACCGCCGTGGCGAAAGTAGGTGATATAGGATATGGTCTTGGTGCTGTTGCTGCAGATTATGATGGAGATGGATATAGAGATATATATGTAACAAATCTGGGAAGAAACACACTTTTCAAGAACAACGGAGATGGCACTTTTTCTGATGTTACTAAACATGCAGGTGTAGGTTGTCCTTTACTAAGTGCCAGTGCTGCTTTTGCTGACATAGATAGAGATGGTGATCTCGACCTATACGTATGTAACTATGTTGAATACTCCTTAGAAACAGATATACCGTGTTATTTCAAAAACGAATTACGTATCTATTGCGGTCCGAATGAGTATCATGGAATCGCTGACGTGCTTTATCAAAATAATGGTGATAGTACATTCACAGATATTACGAAATCGTCTGGGGTTTTTCAACCAACAACGCGCGGACTTGGTGTTGTATGTACAGATGTTAATAACGACGGTTGGATAGATATTTATGTGGCAAACGATATGTCCCCAAATACACTGTTTATTAATCAGAAGGATGGCACATTCAAGGAAGAGGGTATTCAAAGAGGTGTAGCATTCAATGGTGATGGAATTGCCAACGGATCAATGGGGATTGATGCAGGAGATTATGATAACGACGGAGACATTGATTTATGGGTAACAAATTTCTCTTTAGAAGCGAATTGCCTGATGCAGAACGATGGAACGGGATATTTCGATGATGTAACCTTCGAGACAAAACTGGCTAATCCGTCTTTCTATGCACTTGGATTTGGCACAAGGTTTATAGATTTTGATAATGACGGTTGGCTTGATATACTTGTTGGTAACGGACACATTTGGGATAACGTAGACCAAATTGACGACAAACTAAGTTATGCACAACCTGTGCAGTTATTTCATAATGAAAATGGACTATTTACAGAGATAACTGAAAAAGCAGGTTTAAAACAAACAAGCTATGTCGTACGTGGCATGCTGTATGGAGATGTTGATAACGATGGGGATACTGATGTAATTCTCTGCCAATCAAATCGTCCAACTATTATCCTCAGGAATGAAATTGGCAATAAGAATTCTTGGCTATCAGTAAAGTTGGTTGGTTCTGATGGAAATATTGATGCAATTGGATCTCAAGTCGAGTTGAAAGTAGGAGAGCAAACAATCCTACGCGAGGTTATATGTGGGGCAAGTTATCTTTCTGGTAACGATACACGACTTTTATTTGGTTGGGCTAATAACGAAAGCGTAGATAATCTTGAAATCCGTTGGTCCAACGGTAAAGTCGAGAACTTTGGGATGTTCCCATCACATCAATTAATTACTCTTAGACAACGTTGACACTATATTACCTACATGATACACTGCTAAATTATGAAGATTATTGAAGTACGGGAAGCTTGGATTCACACCCACTTTATTGTTGATAGTTATTTCATAACTGAACAAGAATGCAGACAGATAACAATTAACGTCGAACCAGAAATCATGCGTTTAGGCATACAATATGGGTTGATATACAATATAGCACCTTCAGAACACCAAGCGATTATCGTATTAGAATGTATACCATTTGATCATGTAAAATCAATGATAGAAGAATTGATCAATGAAGTGATTAAGGAATTACCGGTAAGACATCCGGAACAACGAAATATAGTCACGAATATCACCGTGTCTGATGCCAAGACAGAAACGGAAAATGTTAATGACCCAGTCCCGGACCTGTGAGTATCTGTGTCCCCACAGTGCCATCGGTGATATTGAAAATTGATGGATACTCCTCTCTCCACCCATCATTTGCACTTGGACAAAATTGACGGGCATTTCCCTCAATAGCAGTTACCCCACGAATACGCGCAGCAAGACCAGCAGAATGTAAGAATGATGCCCCCGGACAAGTCAAATCCTGAACAGCAAGAAACATGTCATATTCTTGTGCAGCTGCCCCCATCAGAAGAGCTTGTGATTGCCCCTTACATGCCTTTAGGGCAACACCGGAATATCCTTGATCGCGTGCTAATAATAAGGTTTCAAAATCAGTCAAAGATTCATCTATTACAACAGGTTTAATCTCTGCAGCTTTATGCATTTTATTTTCAGGGTGAGACTCCAGATCCCGATCAGTCGGTTGTTCGATATATGCAAGTCGTTCAAAGGCTTGTGCTTCTGTCTCCTGTATACGATTAAGGAAATCAAGTAAATACTCTACATCCTTACATGTCTCGTTAAAGTCAGCAGAATAATTCCAGGTTTGAACCCCTCTTTTTGCTTGTGTTTCCCCTGTCACCTGATCAATTGCAAGAACACGAGCAACATCCCACTCCAAATCATCTCCATTCAACTTAATCTTCAAATGTGTCAATCCGTCAGCTTCAATCCACTCTGGTAGTGTCTCCGGCAGGTCATCGTTAAGTCGTTCGTCAATATCTGCTTCTGTAAGTGGATCCAAAGCCCCTACAAGGTGATAAATCGGCATATCAGGTTTTGGGTGTCGGGTTGTATACTGATCAAGATATTTACCTGCAAATTCTTCATTTAAAAAGTGTGATAAATCCAATTGAATGTAATCCCTGTCCAATCCGTTGTAACTATTAATACCATTTGCTTTACCAAACGCATCATGAATCGCAGCATCAATAGGACTTGTAGTTACAACAGTACAGAGTTTAGGTATTGGCGTTGCAAGCTGCATAGACTCCGACAAATCATCAGCTGTTTGTAAAAAGATTGGTTCAAGTTCCTCAGAGAGTTCAAGCGGGTGTGCACATAGTGAGCATTCAAGTGTGTTGTCTACTGCTAATTCCGCAAGTCTTGTCATAGCATTGAGACTTTGATCAAACGGAACGTATCGTGGAGGAAAAGCCCAAACATTTCCAAGTGGCATAGATCCTTTTCCTTGTGCCTCTTTACCATCGCGAGTCTGCACTTGTAGACTGACATTAAAGAGAATACAATGATCTGTTGGTACCCCTCCGAACTTGAGAGGGGTGCGATATTGATGTTCTTCAAATTCAAACTCAACATCAACAATACGGATATCTGTAGATTTTGGCATTCTTCTATTCCTTTGATTAACAAATGTATTATTTACGACTTTTATTCCGGAACTCTGTATCTTGGGTCTGTGAAAAACTTTGAACCATCAATCTGGTGAATCCGCCAGTTTCCTGACCTTTTGGTGAAGTAGTATTTTCCAATATCATGATAACATACAGGTCTATCTGGATGGTAATAAAACATTAAGCCTTTGACACTTGCTTCCATCCATGGAACTTTAACATTTTTGGGTCGAATGTGAAAATCAGTCAGTTGGGAATTAGGATCACCTGTACAATCTGTACCCCACTGCCCTGTCCAATTAACCTCAATATATTTCCTTATATTGTTCCATCCATGAATAATGACGCTTGATGTACCGTACTCCATGCCTGCTGCAGTATCAAGTGTCTTAGTAAGTTCTCCCATATCTTCTTTGATATAAGCGGTGACAAATGCACTATATACTTTCTGAATTTCTTGCATTTCTACAGCAAAGTCAATTTCCATAGATGCTACTTCACCTTCTGATTCCATCTCTATATAGGATTTATCTATATATGGGGCTGTAGGAAAAAGAAAAAATTCAGCGAAACGGATTCGGTCAATTCTCTCCTCATCACTTAGGTCACCACACCCACTAAATGTGCTTAGTAATATCAAACAGAATAGTTTTATTATAAAATTCTGTATTTTTTTAACAGACATTAAGCTTTCAGTTGTATTTAATAAGCAAGCAGGTTTACAGTTAGTAGATAAGTTATTATCTCATCTGTAGGATTTATATCGTTTTCTATATCAAATTGTGTATTATTTGCATTGCCAAAATTTACAGAAAAATCAATTGTAAGTTGTGGCAAAAGCTCATAACCAACACCGCACGATACCGCAAGTCCAGTCTGTCTTGCCCTTTCTAATCTGAACGGTGGTTGATATGTTGTCAACACAGCAAGTCCTGCAGATCCAACCAGATAAAAATCTGCACTTCGCAATGGATAAAGCATCATTCCCAAACCTGCAATTCCATTAACAATCATTGTATCGCTGTAGAGACTTGATAATGGTAACCACGTGATACGACTTGAATAATATAGAAGAAATTGATCTGAAAAACCATGTCCAACTTTTAGCTCAGTAGCAAATGCAGATCTAATCTCTCGGGGATCCGGCCAGTTTCCGGTATAGCTACTTCCCCAATACCTTGCTAAAGGAGCGGTGAATGTGACATTACCAACCCCCGCACCTATTCCAAAAATAAACCCTTTTCGTCTACCGAGAAGTTTGTTTGGACGCCGTCCTATATTTTGTTGTTTGGAAATAATGTTTCTTTCTTCGAAAGCATATATATTCTCAGAAAAAGATAACATGAAAATAGCAGCAATTATCCCGATTAGAGATAATTGCGATACAACCATCCTCACGCAGATCTCCTTATTGCTTTGTTTAATATTGGCACATATCGGTAGATTATTATATTATCCATACACGCCAAGGTAATGAGAGATATAACACCGAATTTACAAATGGTTAGATTAGAATACCGTACCTACCGTAGGTGAGTGTGTATGTATATTCTTAGATTTGACCGTAGTTTAAACAAGAATTATAGAAGAAAATTAACACTAAAATCTAATAGATAGGCGCGCTATCTTAGCACGCCTATCTATTGAATCTTATATCCTCTTATGAGATTATTGCTGAATATAGAAGTGACAATTTAGGTGTTAAGAAATCGGAGAACTTATTCTATACCTAACTTATCATTTATTTCCTTCTGATAACCTTCCAACTCACAACTTTCGATCTCAGCGATTGTTACAGGACGGCCGAAATAACCAGATTCATAGGCTGCCATACAGATTGCTTCAGATTTCATCCCTTCCACTGCATCAACTTCTGGTTTCCCGCCGGTTTTGATTGCATCAGCGAAGTATTTTAATTCAATCGCAACCGTATTGCCGATTCCTCCTGGGAAGAAATATTCACGTTCTTCATCAGTTAGGCTATCACTGAATTCCTGTCTTAAATCATCATTTGAAATTGGTTCACCACCGCGTGGGACTAAGCCTCTCCCCCAATCAAGAGCTCCTTCGCTTCCGTAAATAACCTTTTGTCCGAAACCGTGTGCAGGTGCAGAACCAACCCATGTCCATTGAGCGGTAACACCTTGTTCAAACTTAATCGTAGATATCATTGCGTCCTCAACATCAACTGCATATCCACCTTCACGTGCTCCAGGATTATCGTAACGATAGGGTTCATAAGCCTTATTTATAGCGTATACCTCTTCTGCTTCCAAGCCAAGGATATAACGCATTAGATCAGTAAAATGGACTCCACCATCTAATGCCCAACCACCACCGGCATCCATCTTGAAGTTGCGCCAACCCCATTTACCTAACGCCTCGCCTACATCAATCCAGAAAAACATACGAGGATCACCGATTCGTCCTTGGGCAATTACCCAACTTCGGGTCCGTTCCATATGCCCTAAACGATAGTTTTCAGCAACAGATATAATTCTATCGTTCCGCTCCGCTGCTTCCATCATAATTTTACAGGCACGCATCGTAATACCAAAGGGTTTTTCTAAGATAACATGTTTACCAGCTTCAAAGGCGGGAACAGCGAGTACATGATGAGCACTATGAAGAGCACAGATGTCTATACAATCCATGTCAGGATGTTTATCAAGCATTTCATCTATTTCAGTATATACAGCTGGCTTTGTTCCACTTTGAAATTCATGTGCTTGATTCGCCCGTTCTTCGGCTCTATTTTTATCTATATCACATGCGGCGACAATATCGTACTCCTTTAGGTCATTATTCCACAACTCTCGGTAACCGTTCATGTGAGCACCGGACATACCACCGCAGCCAACTAAACCCATTTTAATTCGTTCTGCCATTGATGCCTCCTTAAGCAATACTACTTACACTCAAAATGTATTCGGTTTGAACATTTTTAAATATCTCACAAACACAACAAGCACCTAATTTAATTCACCATTCATTTCATGTCATGAGTTTATTTGTTTGAGAATTGTATAGAATCTATATGTTGATGTCAACGATTTTATCAGTTAGCTACCCGATATTTATAGTGAACAATAAAATTAATACAACATTTTCTATTGGCTCAACATATGTTCACATCCCATACCTCTTCTGTAGGAGCGACCTTCCGGTCGCGACCAGGAGGACTCTCCTACAAGTAAAGTGTCTAATTAAATCTTATGTTTACTATAAATTGAAAAGGGAGTAATCCTCATTGAGGAATGGTATCATATTGTAAAGATAGTCAACTACATGATCTAATTCTAAAACCACAAAAATGCTAATTTCATACATTTTTTACAAATTCTAAAATAAAATGAAGAAAATATCTATATCTAACAACTAATATTACCAAGAGCTACTTTTTAACACAATCATCCAATTTCTACATCTATAAGTAAAAAACTTATATGTGGCAAATTAGGTTGACATACATATATGACAATGCACAAAATTGATTAAAAATATTAAGATGATATGAGTAAATCCTACTTCAAAATCATAACCTTAATGGCAAATATATTATTAGAGAATAAATGATGAATATCTATAAAAACGATCCTAAATACAAGAACTTTCTTTATCTCAAAAAATCAACTATATTATGCAGGTTGGAATTGTCAAAATTCACAAGGATAAGGAATACACAAAATCACACTTTTTGCAAATTCTTATAAAGTCAATTCAAAGTGGAGTAAAGTCAGTCTATGACAGAGGTTAGAGGAGTAATTTACACAAATTTCAATGTCACAGAATGTGTCAAAAAGTGTAACTTTTTTCATTTTTTCTACACTTTTTCTTACCATAGAAAAAATCAATATTTTCACGATTTTTCATCAGGGAATTTAGGATTAAAGGGCTGTTTTTGCACCTTATTAGTGTGTTGGCATATTAGGATTAAATGTTCGATTTACGACTATTAATTCTGATACATTTTCTAAATGAAAACACCTCTTTTTTATGCATAACTTTTAGATTGTGCAGTATGAGATAAGATCCAACATAAACCTATAATACATCATCATTTCTTAGAAATGGTATAAGAATGTGTAAACCCAAAATTGACATTAACGGCATTTTTTGATAATATGCCTAACGTAAGTTAATAACTATCTATGTTGACTTACAATGAAAGTATGTACTACTTTTAAAAATAAGGATACAGGACATATAATTCCAAACAATTTAGGGTGAAAATATGCATCATATATACAAACGATATATCTATATCATACAGTATGTTATTCTATTAATATTTTCTTTTCATTTATCTCTTCAGGTAGAAGCAGGCGTAGACAAAAACACCATGGCGGTATGGCTCTTTGAAGAGGGTGGTGGAAAGAAAGTAAGAGATGACTCAGGTAACGGACACGATGGTGAAATAATTGGAACGCTTAAATGGGTCAAGGGTAGGATTGGAACAGCACTACAATTCCCTGGAGACAAAGGAGGTTACATTGTAGTAAACTCATCCAAAAAACTTGAATTAGAAACCCTCAGTATTGAAGCTTGGGTAAAGGTAACAGAAGCAACAGGAAAATGGCAAGGGATTGTGTGCAAACAACAAGCAGGTTGTACAAATCGAAACTACGGTATATGGGTAGAAGTCAATCAGAAAGTTCTCCACGCACAGATCGGTGCAAATGGAGGGTGTGCATTCAATATAAATGGCACTACACAGATCACAGATAATAAATGGCATCACCTTGCCTTTACCTTTGATGGTGAGATGGGGCGTGTATATGTAGATGGAGAATTGGAAACTGAGAAAGCGAACCAAGCCTCATTTCAAAGTAATGACCCAATTACAATCGGTGTGCCAAATATTGATAATGCCAATGGATTAAAGGGTTTAATTGAAGAGATACGAATATCCGATGTTGCACGTTCACAAGCGGAGATTAAAGAGGCTAAGAATGTAGGTTTAGCACAAATCCTTAGCGTTGATCCTCACGGGAAACTTACTACACGATGGGGTTATTTAAAACACATACGATAATTAATATTGAACATAGAAGGAGATTAGATTGAAACGAAAAGTTTTTCTTATATTATTCCTATTTAGCATAACAACATTCGCACTTGGACAAGGACTTCCAATGGCAGTACCGGAGACTGTCGGTGTATCTACTGAACGTCTTGATCGGATCCGTCCTGTCATGCAAAGTTACGTTGATAAGGGAAACTTGCCTGGATTCCTTACTGTTGTTGCGAGAAAAGGGAAAATTATCCATTTTGAACCTATCGGTATGAGAGATGTTGAGAATGCCAAACCAGTTGAAGCTGACACGATATTCCGTATCTATTCTATGTCAAAACCTATTACAAGTGTTGCTGTCATGATGCTCTATGAAGAGGGACACTTTCAACTCGGTACATCCGTCTCCAGATTCATTCCAGAATTCAAGAATATGAAGGTTTACAATGAGGATCAGACTGAAATTCTTGATGCAAAGAAGGATATAAAGATTAAACACCTTCTCATGCACACTGCTGGTTTTACCTACGGGTGGGGAGGTAAACCTGTCGATAGACGCTATAGAGAATTGAAAGTACTTGCCAGTGGTTCAACCCTTTCTGACATGGTAAAAAAACTCAGTGAAATTCCACTGGTACATGAACCGGGTGAAAAATGGACTTACGGGGTTTCAACGGATGTCCTTGGTTATCTTGTTGAAGTAGTTTCAGGTATGCCATTTGAGGATTTCCTTCAGTCACGCTTATTCGGCCCACTTGGAATGGAGGATACCGGTTTTTCAGTACCAAGTGAAAAGGTAGATAGATTTGCTGCTCTATATAGACCGAACAAAGAAAATGGACTGGATCGTGTCGGAGAAGCCCCCCTCGCGAAAGATGATGTTAGCTTTTTCCCATCAGGTGGTGGTGGTCTTGTCTCAACTGCAGGTGATTATATGCGATTTGCACAGATGCTACTAAACGGTGGTGAATTGGATGGGGTACGGATTTTAGGAAAGAAAACAGTTGAACTGATGCGGTATCCTCACCATGACAATTGGTTTGGACTTGGTTTTTCAGTTGTTACACGGAAAGACCCACCAAACACACTTGATTCCGTTGGAAATTATGGATGGAGTGGTGCTGCAGCAACCACCTTTTGGGTTGATCCTGAAGAAGATTTAACTGCCTTGCTAATGACTCAGTTAATGAATAACAGATATCCAATTCATCAGAAATTTAGAGTGTTAACATATCAAGCACTCACAGATTAATCGATATATAACAACCACGAACTTTTAGGAGATTTTGATGACAGAATTTCAAGGACTACCGCGTGCGGTACCCGAAGATATGGGTATGTCCACTGCGCGGTTAGAACGCATTAAACCTATAATGCAACAATGGGTAGATAATGGAAAAATCCCCGGAGCATTAACCATGATTGCTCGTGAAGGAAGGCTTGTCCACTTTGAAAAGGTGGGTCATCAAGATATTGCATCTGAAAAGCCTATTGAATTTGATACGATCTTCCGTATCTATTCTATGACAAAACCAATTACCAGTGTTGCTGTGATGATGCTTTATGAAGAAGGACTTTTTCAACTCAACTCCCCTGTATCTGAATTTATTCCTGAATTCAAAGACATGAAGGCTTATGCAAACCATGGGGATGCAATTGTTGATACAGAACGAGAAATGACCATTAAACATCTTCTGACACATACTGCAGGATTGATCTATGGGGGTGAGTGGGATCATCCGATCAATCAACGATATTACGAGGCAGACTTTTATGGTGGCGACCTCAAATATATGGCAAAAGAACTTGGAGATATTCCACTTTTACATCACCCTGGAGATGCTTGGAATTACGGAATGTCTACGGATGTACTCGGTTATTTTGTCGAAGTAGTTTCAGGAATGCCGTTCGCTGAGTTTCTTAAAACACGTATATTTGAACCTTTAGGTATGGTTGATACTGATTTTTCTGTTCCAGAAAATAAAGCAAGTAGATATGCGACACTATACGAACCTACTGAAGATCGGGGTATTAAAGTTCTTGAAGATGCTCCAGTTTCAAGTGGTCCACTCAGTTTTCATCACTCAGGTGGAGCTGGTCTGTTGTCAACTGCGGGTGATTATCTGCGATTTTGTCAAATGATGCTCAATGATGGTGAATTGGATGGTGTACGTCTACTTGGAAGAAAAACAGTCGAACTCATCACAATCAATCATATTTCCAATGACTGGCAACCTCTTGAAAGGACAGGTTGTGGTTTCGGTCTTGGTTTTGCCGTGGTTACCGATCTTGCAGATACACATGCATTGGGTTCTGTTGGTACATACAGTTGGGGAGGTCTCGCAAGCACAGTATTCTGGATTGATCCTATGGAAGAGTTGATCGCTATTCTCATGACACAGTTGATAGGAGATTCACCGTTCCATGCGCAGTTCCGAGTCCTTACCTACCAGTCCATAATAGATTAGTGTTAACATACGATTATAGGAGATACATCCATGAGAATCGCAGTCGTTACAGGTGAACATGGGTTTCGTGAGAAAGATTTCGATGCTGTATTTCGTAGTATGGAAGATATTGATTTTATCCGTGAGGATTTGGATGTCTTTGTTGAAGATCCAGATCAGAAAGAATACGAAACAGTCGTCTTTTATAACTTCCACAGACCCTATCCAACAGACAAACAGGCAAAAACCATACTCGATCTGACAGAACGTGGACAAGGGGTGGTAATCCTACATCACGCAATTCTTGCATTTCCAGAATGGGAATCCTATTCCGATATGTGCGGTATTGATGAGCGCACTGATTTCGGTTACTTTCCGAAGCAAACACTGCAGGTACAAATTACGGATCCCACCCATCCGATTACTGAAGGACTTGCTGAATGGGAAATGGGAGACGAAACCTATACGATGAAATCTGCAGGTGAAGATAGTACTATCCTGCTAACCGTTGACCATCCGAACTGCATGGATGTGATAGGGTGGTGTCGTGAATATGGTAACTCACGTGTTTTTTGTCTACAAAGTGGACACGACAACGTCACCTATTCTAATCCGAATTTCCGAGAGGTATTACGGCGCGGCATCCAGTGGTGTGCTAAACAATGAAGAGCAATCGTACGATCAGTTTCATAGTGTAAATAAAAATATGAGACATTATAGAATAGGATAACAATATGAAAATCAAAGTTTTCTTAACACTATTATTTATTGGATTTGGAATCCTATTTTGTGTAATATTACTGATTAACCACTTAAAACAGCATGTTACCGACAGAGAACAGGAACTCGACAAGTTTCTATCAAGAAATGATAACCCTCCTCCACGAATCCCCCGAACTGTGGAGATACCAGATGACATCCGACAGAAATTCGCTACTGTCCCTGAAAGACCACCACCAACACTTATTGCAGAATTTGTACATGGTGGTTATATGCAGTCTGTCAAATTTTCACCTACCAACCACAATTTAATAGTAAGTATGACCCGTAATATAGATAGTGATAATAATATCAAATTGTGGGATATCAACAATCCCACGACTCCATTGGCAGAATTCAGTGGAGACTCAGTATCATTTTCCCCAGATGGAAAAATACTTGCTATCCTTGATTCTAGGAGTTTTGAAGATCGCGTAAAATTATGGGATATTGCTGAGGAAAAGTTTATTAGTTCTATCAGCGGTCCACGTTATGGTGTAGCTTTTTCACCAAATGGAAAACACTTAGCAGTTGAGACTTCCGGTTTGGAACTTTGGGATGTTAGTAATCCAACAAAGCCTGTAGAGGAAATCAGGCGAAAAGGTGAAAACTTTGAGGATGACCATACATTTTCTGCAGATGGCAAACTAATGGCAACGATAGATTCAAGCAATGATAAAGTTAACATCTGGGAGATCGATGGAAATCAGGTCATCAAGCGAGAAAGTATTGAGGTTATAGACAAAAAATATCTACTGATTGATGCTATGAAGTTTTCACCCAATCTCCAGAATCCTATCCTTGCAATCGCAGATAATGATGACGATATCAAATTATATCATCCACCAGATTGGCAAAACTATACTGTGATTCCTGCCGGAAATGTTTATGATCTGGTATTTACATCGGATGGAAACACAATTATCAGTGGTGGCTCCAATGAGCTGGAATTTTGGTCTACGGACAATGGAAACCGTTACACATCAATAGAAGGATATTCCAGTTGGGTAAAATGTGTTGATGTCTCCGCAGATTCAAGATATGTGGTTGGTGGTGGAAATGATGGTATCATCCGTGTTTGGGATATAACACACTTTTTGCCTTCAAGACAGAGTAATATGCCAAGTGTCGTTGTACCGATTTACTTCTTACCCACCAACCGTCTACCTCAAACAGATATACCGGAAAAAATAGATAAGATATTGAAAGACGTTCAAACTTTTTTTGCTGATGAAATGGAACGGCACGGGTATGGAAGAAAGTCTTTTGAGTTTGAAAAAAATAGTAATGGTTCTGCAAAGGTATATCTATTTGAAGGGAATACAGCGGATGAATACTATCACAAAAGTACTCATACAAGAGTGATGAAAGAAATTAAACAGCATTTTGAGACATACAACAAATTCTTTTTTATCGTCGTGGATAAAATCGATAAAAATAAACCCACTGCTGATGATGAAAATATACCTACTGCTAAGGAACTTACTGCTGTAATAAAACACCTTAGTATTCAGTTACAAAATATTGTTGTCAGGAAACGAGGCGGTGAGATTATTTTAAAAAACTCACCTGAAAATTATTCGAAAGACGCTATTACTTATGAATTTGCAAAATCCTTCGGTTTAAACCGTGATTACAGAAGTCCATCTTATTTAATGTCATACGACAAACAATCTAAATATTTATCCAAAAGTAGTGCAGCGTGGTTAAATAAGTGTCAGTTTTTTAATTCGGAAAATACCTATTTTGATGATAAAACGGTAATTGGGAAATTCTCACGATCAATAGAAAAAGCAAGATTCAAAGTAGAAGATGCGGATGGAATTTATCAAGTTCGGTTGTTAGTTAAGCCAACCAACGAAAATCCTCCTCCAGGTTTTCAGTGGAAAGAAGATCCCACAGAAAACAAAACAGAATGGCAAAAGAAATTTAGAGGAAGATATGACGTTTTGCATGATGTACTGACACTGAATGGGGATAAGAAAGCAACAGTTGAAATGGACTATCCGAAATTTGCAGACAATATGATTGAAATACACGTTATTGATGAACTTGGGAACAGAGTATATATGTACGTTGACACAAGAGCAAATCCACTCGAGTACTTCCTTCAAAGTATTTTGGATTAAAACTTCCTAATTATTGGATGTTAATGGTAGTAGGTATTGGGTAATCTGTGTTTTTCTGGTGTTTTCAAAGTTATTATTATACACTGATAAAGGGGCAAAAATGACGGAAACATTCTATATAACAGGTAAATCTATACAGTCTCACGGTTATGATGTATATTCCATAGAACAGAAAGGAAAAGCCGTAGCCGAGATTGTCCCAGAACTCGGTAACAACTGCTACGTCTTCCGGGTCAGTGATGGAAATCACTGGTTCCACTTGATAGACTCTCCACCAGATCTAATAACATTAGAACAACGACCAACTGCGTTCGGTAATCCTATTCTCTTTCCATTCCCAAATCGAATTCGTGATGGGAAATGGGAATTTGAAGGAAAAACTTATCAGTTCGACAAACAACCTGAATCGCCAACGACAATACATGGTCTGTTATTGAATTGTCCCTATAATGTTGACAAACATTCTGCAGATGAAAACGGGGCAACCTTGGTATGCTCATTAAATTCTAAAGATTTTCCTGATATCATTCGCCAATATCCCTTTCCATTCAAAATTGAGATTGCCTATACAATTAAAGATGCCGTCTTAACAATGGATGTTATGATTAGAAACACAGGAAACAGGAACATGCCCATGGGATTCGGTATTCATCCATACTTCAGTACCAATCTTTCTGGTAAAGCCGATGCATCAAAAGCCTTAATCTCTGTACCAGCTAATAAATATTGGGAGTTGGATGATGTCCTTGTTCCAACAGGATTACAAAAGGATGTTTCAGGAACACTGGACCTACGCGCAGGACAACCATTCGGGAAACTAAAATTGGATCATGTCTTTACAGATGTAATATTGGATAACGGAGTCAGTCGTTGCATTATAGAAAATCAGGATACAGGACATGGTATGGTTATGGAGTCAGATTCTGTTTTTAGAGAACTGGTTGTTTATACGCCACCCGGAAGAGATGCAATCTGTTTTGAACCGTATACTTGTCCCACAGATGCTATTAATTTAGAAGCAAAAGGTATACCCGCTGGTATAATCGTCCTTTCTCCAGATGAGACATTTTCGGCTAAAGTTCGTATATTTTTCACCAAAGCGGATGACAAAGATAATAGAAAATGAGAATCTATCAACTACTACTCGTTTCTATTCTTCTCATACAACCCCTTCCTTGTACTGCTATCTTTGAAGGCACTACAAACGCTAACACATTTATTAGACTGTATGAACAACAAGAAGATTTTGGTAGACTTGCACTTTGGCATGAAACAGCTGCTCGATGTATTACCCTTATTTCAATACCTATGAATGAGATTGTTCTCGATTACTATAAGCTTCACGGATTCAAAAAATGGGTGGAACGTACTGAAAAGGAGACGTATGAAATTCAGGAAAAACTACAATTTCATCTCAAAAAAGCTAAAGATGCATGGAAGAAATCCACGACTCCAGAGGAACTTATTACCAAAGAACGTGAGAAAATTGCAAAATTCATCTCAACATGGTTACCTCATTATCCAAATCGGTTTTATGAATATGGATTATACCCAACATTCCTTAGAGAGCTCCGTGAGAAAGCTGAAATTGAAAATAACATCAAAAAAATACTGCTACTTGAGGCACATGCAGCAGAAATATGTGCAATTCTTTACGAGAGAATTCCAATTGCAAATGGTCTAAACAAATATGAACAGGTAAGGAATAAATACCTTAAACACGCCACGCTGCTTAGAACACTTTCACAAAAAACTCACAAGAAATTACCCGACGAAGCAAACTACGGTAAGCACTTATATCTTAAGCAATCCAAAATTTCGACATCATCACAGAAAAACTCAGACATCATACTACAAACAGCTAAGTCTGATTCACGGATAAAATCCCTGATACAAGAACAGAATAACTATCATGAATATACTTGGTTTCAAGGCTTTGCTTGGACAGTGAGTTTTTATAACCATAATTTGGGAAATCTTGCAATCGCCATTATAGATGACCAGACAGGAAAGGTTATTGATATATTGAAGGGTGATGGTCATACAGAATAACCTATATATAAGAATTAGTATATGAATCTAAAATTGTTCAACAGAAGACTCTTCATTGTGCTTTTGCTAATTATCAGCATAAATTACTTTCCAATTGTTAATGCTGCTATCCCTGACATTACACCCGGTGAGTTATTGATTCGTCTTACCTCTATTGCTTATGATGATCTCCAAAGTCTACAAGCAAAATCCAATATTGCTGCATTATTCAGATCGCATAATGTAGAATCCTACAAACCTGTATTTCGCTCTTCCTTTGACAGATCAAACGACAGCTCAAACATAGCAAGAACATTCCTTCTTAGATTCTCTCAACATGCAGATTTGGTGACACTCAAGACTTCCTTTGAAGTAAGTGAACTTATTGAGGAGGTCTCTTATAATTATCTCCGTCCAACTTTAGCCGTAGGAATAATTCCAAATGACCCAAAGTATAAGGAACAGTGGAGTTTACCGTTAATTAATATGCCACAAGCATGGGAAATTGAAAAGGGAAGTCGCGAGGTAGTAATTGCCATAATTGATTCTGGAATTGATTACAGACATGACGATCTATCACAGAAAATCTGGGTTAATTCTGACGAGATTCCTGATAACGGTTTAGATGATGATGGAAATGGATATATAGATGATATGCACGGATGGGATTTTACGGATGCCCCAAATCTTGAAGCAGAAGGTGATTTTATGGAAGGGGATAACGAACCAATAGATGAATCTGGACACGGAACGCATGTCGCTGGTATAGCAGGGGCAATGCCAAATAACGGTATAGGAATTGCTGGTATCGCTTGGAATTCACCTCTCATGGCAGTACGCGCAGGTTTCTCACTTGGCGGTAGTTCACGGATGCAGGATGATGACTCAGCTGCAGCAATCGTATACGCTGTTGACAATGGTGCAAGTATTATCAATATGAGTTGGGGAAGTTCACAACATTCCTTTGTTATTGAAGATGCTATTGATTACGCGCATAATCGAAATGTTGTGTTAATTGGTGCCGCTGGTAATGCTGGGGAAGCTACGAGCATATTCCCCGCGGGTTATCGTAAAGTTATCTCAGTTGCTTCAACAACACAACACAGACAACGTTACTACAAATCAAATTTTGGCGCATCAGTGGATATAGCAGCACCAGGAAATGCAATACTGAGTACACAACTTGGCAACAATTATCGAATTCTTACTGGTACTTCAATGGCAGCTCCCCACATTGCCGGTATAGCAGCATTGATGAAAGCAAAACGGGAAGCACTCACCCATGAAGAAATAAGGGTTATACTCATTAATACAACCGATCTTGTCTTTGAGAAGGATAGTGAGGAACCAGACACAACGCTTGCTGCTGCAGGAACAGTTAATGCTGAACGCGCTCTGTTGGCAAGTGGTGTCCTTCAAGCAAGAATCCACTCTCCAGAAACTAATAGTGGTGGTTCTACATCAATACCTTTTAATGGCACTGCAGGAGGATATAAATTCGATTCATGGCAGATGTTTTATGCCAGAACTTCTGTCCCTACAACATTCACCCCTTTTACTGATGCTCAACCAACACAAAAAATATCTGAACAATTGGTTGAGTGGGATACAACAAATATTCCAGAGGATGTCTATACAGTTCGTCTGGTTGTTACTGGTAGGGATGGCAGCAAAACCCACGACCAAGTGGTATTAACAGTTGACCGAACACCACCCAATATAGACTCAATTAATGTGACTGAAGCTATATACCAGGACGGTTCTACGACAATACTCAGTTGGACAACAGACGATGCCACACGAAACAAAGTGTTTTATCGTCGTGTTGGACATATCGCACCTTTTGCATCAATTGAAGAGAATGAAATTGGTAAGGAGCATTTGTTCTCACTCGGACTGGAACCGGGACAATATCAATTCTATTTTTCAGCAAAAAATACCGTTGGATTAAATACGATTGATAATAACGATGGAAAATACTATACCGTCGATGTTGTGGGACATTCGATCTCTCCAAATGGATATATCGATAGAGATCTCAGTATTTCCCAACTCAACCTTTCTGATGTTGCCGATTTTGATAAGGACGGGTTATTGGAATTCATCGGCACATCTCTTTTCGACGCCTCTAACGATCTCTCCCCAACTTCAAGTCTTGTTATCTATGAACGCTCACCTTCTGGAAGATATAATCTTGTACATAGTCTTACAGATATAGTTGAAATAGTTGACACAATAAGTGGACTAAATTCGAATATTGATATAGAGACTTTCGTCCCAATGACAGTAGAAGATGCAGATATGGATGGCTTATCTGAAATACTTGCTTATGATAATGATCGTACCTTCTTGATAGAGAGCCGTGAACCGGAAGGTTATCCGACCCAGATAATTTGGGAGACACCTTTTATTTCTGGTGGTAAAGTTGTTGATATTGATGGTGATGGACATAAAGAAATTGTTGGAGTGGATAATAGCAACAACCGCATCCTTATCTTTGAAAATACAGGTAATAATCAGTTTGATAGGTCAGCAGCGTTAATAAATGAAACCGATGGAAAGAATATATATGCCCCAGATATTGTTATTGACGATTTCATAAGTAATGGGAAGAAAAACATTGTGGTCGGAGATAGTGAGGGTGAACTCTTTTTCTATATTGCCACAGGGAACGACAGTTTCCAGTTAGAATTAACTGTCAAAACCGAAATTGATGTTGTGAGACAATTAATTTCAGGAGACTTAACAGGTGATGGAAAACCAGAGTTAGTGGTGGGCGGTACAATTTCCCCACCTGATATCACCGCTGCTTCGCCTATATGGAAGTTCGTTGTTTACACCCATTTATCAGGGAAATATAGACGATTGTGGGAACAGAACATTGCTCCGTATCGCCTTAATGGAAATAGTATGAGAATAGCTGAAGTAGATGGGGACCAGACCAATGAGCTGATTGTGATTACCAATCCAAACCTATACATAATGCAGTGGAATGGTAATACTTTTAATCCGGTTTATCATCAAAAAGTTACTGAAACACCCTCGCTGCTTACAGCTGACATGGACGATAATGGATTTCAAGAATTCTATATAAATCTTGAGGAAGGACTTGGTTATATAGAATCTTCTCTTGCTAAGAATAGAAATTCGGTGGCTTCACTTATACCTTGGGATCTATCGGCAAAACCGTTAACCTCAAGAGCAGTGCAGATTACATGGGAATCTGTGGAGACCCCTGATGTCCAACCCACTTTTACTATTTATCGTGCGGAAGGAGAAAAACAGGAAAAACCACTTGATGATAAATTTAATGCTATTGCAATGGATGTATCTACACCCAGATACTTGGATAGATCTGTCGAAATTGATACGACTTACTGGTATGCAGTGACAGCAATGAATGAAAAAAGGATTGAGACAAAACGTTCTGAAGCAGTTTCAGCCACACCCCGAACTGCTCCTAAAATCCTGAATGCAACATATCAACTACCAAATTGGATTGTAGTCACTTTTGATCGAAGAATGGGTACAACAATTAGCGATGAACGACGGTATAATTTACGCATTGAAAAACAGTTAGATGGAATAAGTCCTGTGTCTGCAATACGCGATAGAATGGGAACACGGGTATTATTAGCATTTAATACTGAACAATTACGATCGTTTATTGCCAAGACAACCAATCAATATGAGATTGTTGTTAATAACTTGGCGGATATTGACGAAAATTCGATTAGAGATGGAAACCAACTGGTTGAGATACAACGAATTATTGATGAGGTGAAAATTACCAATCTTTCCAACTTTCGTGTCTTTCCAAATCCGATCCAACCACACGTATCAGATAAAGGGGCGATTACATTTGATAATGTACCGGTCGGTACACGCATCCAACTCTACACATCAAAAGGTGGACTTATTGAAGAGTTACAAGTATCTGAAAGTGATGGTAATAGTAAAAAATGGTGGTTAACAAATGGTAGTATCGGTGATATTGCTACTGGTATTTATATCTATATCCTTGAATTTGAAGAACAGAAAAAAGTTGGTAAAATAGCAGTTATTAAGTGAACTTATTTTTCAGATAACCTACAAATAAATTATGGACGATTTCATTCTCATCGCAAATCCGATATCAGGTAAAGGTAAAGCAAAAACTGTCGCCGAACAAGCACACGCTGCACTAACGATAAAAGAGTTTAAAGGAGATATTAAACTTACAACAGGAAGTGGGGATGCAAAACAGTTTGCTCAGGAAGCGGTATCAAACGGAATAAAGTGGATAGTCGTCTGTGGTGGGGACGGAACTCTTCACGAAGCAATAAACGGTATAGGAAATACCCCCGATATAACTTTGGGTTTAATTCCATCTGGTCGTGGAAATGATTTAGCTACAGCTGTCGGTATACCTCGAAAACCAGAACAAGCAATTGATACCTTATTCAGAGGAAAAAAGAAGCGTATTGACTTAGGTTATGTCCGTTCTGATGAGGGTAGTGAGCACTATTTCTCTACAATCGCAACATGTGGTTATGATACAGAGGTAAGCAGACGTGGATCAGAACGTTCAACGCCATTTTCAGGAACGGCTTCTTATATTTACGCGGCAATTGTAACATTGTTTCACTATGAAGATCCTTTTGTCCGAATTGAAGCAGATTTTGGTAGGCATGAAGGTCCACTCTTGCTTGCAGCAACTGGCATCACGAAAAGCTATGGGGGAGGGTTTCAGATTGTTCCAAATGCAGTGTATGATGACGGATTATTTGATGTTTGTGTGATTCGTCCTGTTTCAAAAACCACTGTACTCCGACTTATGGCTACGCTCTTCTGGGGTGGACACGTAAATCATCCTGCAGTTGATATACAGCAGACGCGAATTATGAAGATTGAGACCGATCCACCGATAATGCTCTATGCAGATGGTGAACCTATGTGCAAGACCCCTGCCACTATTGAGATTATCAAACATGGACTCACGATTCTTGTTCCTTCTTAAATACAATCTTCTTTCAGATATTGTTATCAAAATGAAACCTATGGGTATGCTGAGATGATATGTAGTTAGACAATCACAAGGTTGAAATCGTTGATACCATTGTGAGTCACTCTAATAAACAACATTTTTGTGATACATAAAGGCGCGTAAGGATAGCATATTAATCTTACGCGCTTTTTGTATTTAGCATAGGAAAGAAAACATAAGAAAGAAACAGAAATGAACAAACCAAGAGTATTCAATACTGATACTAAGACAGAGAAGAAATATTGTTTTACGCAGAGAAGGAATATTGTTTAAAGTGAGTCTTTACAGATTCACTTGTGAAACCTATAATGCGCGGACATCGTTAAAATCTCAACAAGACATTCATTCGATTATCATTTGCAAGGCAATCCAAGGGAAGCGTAACTGCTTAAATTTTTTCCGCGGGAAAGAAGCAAAGCACGCACTCAGACCACCATTAGAGGAAGTAATTGATCAACAATGGATGGCTACTCCACTCATAGGGGCACGATAGGGCTGACAAAAAAGAACCGATCAACAGACGAAATCGTCTCCAGATACGTTATCACAAATGCTATGTTAGTTAACATTATCCCTGTATGGATGAGTATTTCACTTCTTAACAGAGACCGTTACATTGATAACATTTCAGAACATTTAGCTTGTGAAAATATGCGTGTTCACGAATTTGGATGGAACATACAGACAGACTATTAATCGCACGGAGGAACAATGAGAACAAGATTTAATATAAATAAGATATTCAAGAAAAATGGAAGTTTAACCTTTAGTTTAATCGGTAGCACTCTAATTATGCTTATGAGCATAATGGGATGTTCCGATATCCCTTATACAGGTCCGATCCTCTCCGTTGACAATGTAGATAGTTATCTTGACACAATTAATCAAGATACAATCTGTCTTCAAGATGGTTTTGATACTGTTTGCGTAAAATTATATCCAGAAAATATTAAAGTCGACTTGACTGACGTAGGCTTTACCCCAACCGTCCACGTTCATCCGACAAACGTCGCTTTTGTGTTCGAATATCAAGGGAAACCAATTTTACGCGCCAAAAGATCAATGAACACTGAAGCACTTGTGCAGGAATTAGAAAACGCAGGTAGAGTCAATTTACCTACAAACGGTAATAATCTAAATACAAAAAATCCCACTTTTGTACCTGTAGGCTGGACTATAAAAATATACTCCACCGCCCCAATGAATGCCAGAGTTGTAGAAGGATTAAGCATTGGTATTAACAGGGCATATGACCTTGAGATACGCAACGAAACACAGTTTGAGGATGGTGTCCAATTCGCTGTTGAAACGAAGGCTGCGGAGATTACAATACAACTCATAGGCGCAATTCCCAATAAAACAGCAACATTCCACATCAGTGCAAATAGCACAACATCTGATAAGAACACTAATATCCTCCTGATAAAATAGTAACCGCTGCGAAAAAATGAGTGTGAGGTATAAAACAATGACGAAGACCGCTCTGTTATCATTCGGATTAATGAGTTGTATACTGTTCATTCTTTTCAATGTAGTAGGTTGTTCAGACCCTTCTCCCACAGGATCAATCACTACATACATGAACCCGATGTTAACACCTGACGATATAGACGAGTATTTAATTACAACCACCGGAGGTGCGTTATGCATTTACAACGACTGGGATTCCACTTGCCGAAATCTTATCCCACTCACAGGTGTTGGAATAAACCCAAACGGACCTATCATCCACATCTATCCAGAAAAACTCGTCTATCTGTTCTATCATGAAGGCAAACCTATTGCAGGAGTGGAAAGAGTAGGGGATACAACAGATATTAAGGATAAATGGATACCAGACATAGGGGACGATGGAGATGGTTCGGACGATGATAACAACCCAGGAACTAATAACAGACCAAATGGAGACGATCCGGGAGGCAATAACAACCCAACTGGAAATCCAAACCCTAACCCAACTGGAAATCCAAATCCTAACCCAACTGGAAATCCAAATCCAACTGGGAATCCAAATCCAACTGGGAATCCAAACCCAAATCCTAACGACGGACACGGATGGATTATCTGGATATACTATCCAAAGGGCACAATTCTTGGTTCGCCAACAAGACTGAGTGATAGTCAGGTTACAGTTACCATAAATGGAGAAATACTAACCGATGCTGACATAACAGGTTTTGCATATTTCACCACCCCTGATAACGAAAGAGGGATTCAGTTTTTCTATCCAACGGAGTCCGCAGAACTCTTAGACCTAAGAATTCAAATGGAGGGGATTACTGGGATTGAAGGCACAGCAAAATTCAACATAAATTACTTGTGGGAAACCAAGTAATAGACTGTCTACTTCTTGGTGCTAATCAATCAATACCTTTGGCACTATGCTATAGTAGAATCTGATTTATCAGGGAAAAACCTTGAAACTTTAGCACGTAAGTAATTGCTATCTATAAATATTGCCTGTGGGTTCTACAGTCTTTTGTATCTCGGAGAAATAAGGAATACTGACACGTTTGTCAGATTGACAGGTTTGGCGATGTGTCAGTATTAATTGCAACTCACAGATGACGACATTTTCAAAGTAAAATTGTTTGTGTAAAGATATTACACTTCCTCTGGATACATTCCCTCTATAACATCTGAATATTTCTCCATAATAATATTCCGTTTTAACTTCAATGTTGGTGTCATCTCATCTTCTTCCTGTGAGAATTCCTTTTCAAGCAGAGCAAACCTTCTAACCTGTTCAAAGTCAGCAAAATCTGATAAATGTCCGCGTATTTCCTGTTGAATAAGTTGCTGAACCTCGCGTGTGTTGACCAATGTGGAAATTTCAGATGCATCTATATCATTCTCACCTGCCCAAGTCTTTAACGCATCGAAATTAGGTACAATCAAGGCAGCAACATTCTTCCGCTCATTACCGACCAACATTATCTGATCAATATATGGACTTTGAACCAACTGACTCTCTAATGGTTGTGGAGCCACATTCTTACCATTGGAGAGAACGATGATGTTTTTCTTTCTATCAGTGATTTTAATGAAACCACCTTCATCAATCACACCAATATCCCCAGTATAAAACCATCCATCCTGATCAATTACCTCAGTGGTGGCTTGTTCATTGTTGAAATATCCCTTCATCACATGGGGACCACGGGTTAATATCTCACCGTCTTCAGCGATGTTAACTTCTATTCCAGGAACGGGTGCACCGACGGTTCCGAATTTCCACTTATCTGGATAATTCATACTAATCACAGGGGATGTTTCCGTTAAACCGTATCCTTCTAAAATCAAGATTCCCGCTGCATGGAAAAACTCAGCAATTGACTGAGGTAAGGCGGCACCTCCAGAAACAAAAAATCTCAACCTACCACCCGTAGCAGTTTTTAACTTCGCGAATACCAATTTATCCGCAATACTCTGTTTCAATTGTAGCATTACAGATGGTTTCTTTCCTTGCTGAATAGCTGAACTCACAGCAGATCCAACCGATACACCCCAATGGAAAATCTTCTGTTTCAGTAGTGATCCTGCTTCTACCGCTCGTAATACTCTATCATGCATCGTTTCATATAAGCGTGGCACACTAAGCATTACCGTCGGAGATACTTCCTGCATATTTTGTGCAACTGTAAACGTACTTTCTGCATACGCAATTTTCGCTCCAGAGAATATCGGTACATAATGTCCACCAAGTCGTTCAAAAACGTGTGATAACGGAAGGAAAGATAACAATACATCAGCTTCACTAACATCAATAAGGCTTTTACAGGCGTTATAATTCGATAAGAAATTTGTGTGTGTAAGCATCACACCTTTTGGGTTACCTGTTGTACCTGAGGTATAGATAATTGTAGCTATGTCTTCTTCACTGACATCTATATTCAATTCATCTAATTCTTTTCCACGTTCGCATACTTCATTAAATTCTATTACACCTTCAGGTAATTCCTCTTCACTGGAATCATAAAGAATTATCTGTTCAAGAGTCTCAACACCATCCCGAATATCAATAACTTTATCTAACTGGTTTTTGGTAGAAACACAGATAATCTTTGCCCCTGAGTCGTTAAGTATATAACCAATTTGTGCAGGGGTTAATGTAGAAAACATCGGTACATTGATTCCACCTACTTTGAGAATACCAAAGTCAGATATTGCCCATTCCGGTCTATTTTCAGATAAGATTGCTATTCTATCCTCTTTTTCTATTCCTAATGCATTTAATCCTTTACTGAAAGCATCAACAGAATTACCGAATTCCGTATAAGTTATGTCCTGATAAGTGCCACCTTTTGGCTTATGTGATAATGCGGGTTTGTCTCCAAACTGCTGAACTGACTGGTCAAACATAGATATGAGTGTCATATACAATTACCCTCCTATATTGCTGATTTTAACAGATGTTTTGTTGTTAGTCAAGTATTCAATATCCTAACAGTTTTTGGATTCTTGATTAGGTTTTGAAGAAAATGGCGAATAATTCTAATCTTTAGTTTCAGATATATTTAAAAGCAGGATCGCTTAGGAAGGTCTATGAAATGGAATTTATAACTGTCAACTTAAGAATAAATATCCCACAAGGTATGGATTAGTTGTCAGTGCTCTATTATTCTTTTTTATCTGAATTAATATACATTAGCACCTAATTCAGATACAATTAGAAGTCAGGATTGATATACTACATCAAACTTCGAAAAGTTATTGAAACTCTTCGTCCCCGTTCATATTTTCGTCCTTCCCATACATCCGTTTTTCTGGAAGGAATACCGTGCATCCATTGGGTTTTGGCATCTTCACTTAATACTGCAATACTTCTGCGTGCTAACCAGATTGGAACCTTTTGGCTTTCATCGACTTGGTTTGTCAGCTCCATTACACAGCTTGAACCTAAACTCAATGAAATAATGGTATCCATATGACATGCCTCCTTATCAATATGACTACCAATACCTTGTCCAGGTTCATATTCACTAACAAGTGCTTGATTTGCTACTACAGGCATATGTCCATCTGTATGCAATTTCAGACAAAGTCTTTTGAGCCATTCAGGCATCTCAGTAACTGATCTTTCATCGTCGGTTTCATCATCGTCTCGGTAATACGATTCACCATAATGTTGAATTCGACGCTGGTAAAAATTACCCCATTCGTGTTTCTCAATCTCATTCAACAACCAATCATGTTGAAACTCAGTGATATAATTCGAGACATACCTAAGTCCTCTGATTACCTCTACTGCATGTTGATTAGTTGGAGGAGGATTAGGTTGAAAAAACTGTTGGTCTATTATGGGAAAGAGAGATTGTTGTTCCATGAGTCGTATTACTCTTGACTATATGCTGGATTCGGTTCCAATTCACTGTGATACGCAAAAAGAATTGCGACTGCAATACATGCACCAACAATACCTACTGGTGAGAAATTGCCAGCCAAATCAACCAACAAACCGAGTGATGGTGCCAATACAATAGTTGCTAACGATTTCGATTGTGCTTCAATAGATAGAATCGTTGCACTCATTTCAGGTGTTGATTGTTCATTGAAACGACTAATCAATCCCGGCCTCCAGAAGTTTTGTAGGATTGCTAACGCTACAAAAAGGGGTATAATCGCTGGATACAGACTATACCAAAGGGCAGGTATCAAAAGAGCAAAAAGCGTGAGATTGATCCACCACATGAATTGTGCTGCTCCTTCATCACCACCCTTCCAATCTGAAACCCTATGGGAATTTCGTGATGCGAAGGAGGCTATGAAGTACAATATAAAATAAACCCCGCCGACGAGTAATGCTGACCGTTTAAATTCATCCATTGCAATAAGAAATGGTAATGCAATTGCTGTCTGTTTCAGTATGGGTTGTAGAAAATCTTTACTTGCTTTATACATCCCTTCAAAACCCATGCCTTCGAACACTAATCGACGGAGCGGTGGAAACTGAACAGACTGTTTTAGAGCCGTACCGAGAAGCACAGCAACAGCTTTCAGAGAGAACTCGCTTTGTCTATCACCATCCAACTTAGCAGGATAACCGAGGAAGTTAATTATGTTCAGAACGCATGGAAGGATTGAGAACCAGAATATGTCAGTGAAATTACCAGTATAAAAGACCAATACCGCTGCGATGAGGACAGAAAGAGCGGAACCCATTTGAGACCAAGATCGTGTATATCCGTATACTTTCGTTTTCTCATCCGATCTTCCTTGTAAACGAAGCCAATCGAAAATCATTGCTTTATGCGTGCCAGTGCGAAATGCATCACCTAACCCAAAGAAGAACATCGCCCCGAAAAGCATCGGAAACGATTTACTGACCGCAAACGTTGCAAAAGAGGCGATATAGGCACAGAACGAAAAGATCATTGCACGCCGCCTACCGTAAAGGTCAGCAACCGCGCCAGAAGGTATTTCAAATATGTTGGTACATACCTCTCGGAACCCAATTAGGATACCGATCTGAAAGAAGGATAAACCCTTCTCCAGAAATGCTAAAATCAGGAAGTGGTCATAATAACGTTGGTTTTTTAAAAATCCGTAGAGCGAAAAACGGAAGAGCATTGGGATACGCATAGATTAGAGACTTAGATAAGTTGCTTCCTATATTACTGTTTCTCCCATATTTGGACGTTATATCTTGGCAAATCAAAAGGATATTCAGCATATTCAAGAATAGGTATTCCGTTATCATCAACAGTTACGACGGCATAAAGTTGATGAGGGGTAACACTTGTATCTATCCTTTCAAGGAATTGCCACCGATTTCCATCAGCGGTTATTAGTCTTATTTTTGTCCAGAGTCTACCTTCTCCATCAGTATAAGTTCCGTCAGACACCTGTAATTGAGGTTGTGGATCAGCAGGTAACGTGAAACTTTCACCAATTGTTGATGTGGAATTCAGATGTGTATGTGAAACCAAAACCCATGTACCCGGTACAGGCACTTCAACACCGTTCTGGTCAACTGGCCATACATGGTCACGTTCTTCTATTGGAATAGTCGGTTCTATATGCGATTCAAGTACATCTTGTACCCGTTCACATCCAGTAATTCCAATAACAAATATAGAAAATATAATTACGAAAATTCTTACTTTATTAATATTCAATTCTAATTCCTCAGTTGTCGACAGAATGATAACAGAGCAGTTTAGTTCGTTAGACCAAATATTATTGTAACCATATTATGTGGAAATTCCAAATTAAATATAACTTCAGGTTAAAATAACTAATAGATTGCAACTAATTTATTAGGTTATTAAATGGTATGTGTTTTGATGTCCTTAACCAACAGTCTTATCTTTCCGTTGATGAATGATGATACGATTCTGATCTGGGTCTTCAATAACAACCCAATAACATGACGAGGATTCCCCAAGAGGCAATACTAAAGGAATTCCTGCTTGTTCTAATTCTTCTACCGCAGACTCCACACTTTCGACTGCAAGTGCAACCATTCCACCACCGGGTTGTGTGAATTCCTCACCTGCACCCAATGCTAATGTTCCTGCATTAAATTCAAATTCTGCCCATTTACCTTCATAAACCAAACATGCCAATGGCATACCCAGTGTATCACGATAGAATGCCAGAGATTTCTCCATGTTACTCACAGCAAAAAAAGTATAGTCTATACCTAATACATTCATAACTATGTCGTCCTTTTAGTTGTAAAATTTAAGACGCAATGGTTTTGATAGGATATTCTTGTTCACAACCTGGTGCTGTCCAGAATGGACTCCAATCTGCCGCGCGATCTTTTCCTTTGTAAAGGGTCTTACCTATAACTGCCCACGCCGTTCCTTCTGATGAAAACGTAATAAACCCTGTGCTAATCCGATCAGTGGATTCATTAAATTGATCATTGAGTTCAGTCCATATGCCACCACCATCCTCAGATCGACAAAGCCAAGCCCCACCACCTCTCGGTCCTTTTTGCACAGCGGCAATCATTAAATCTGGATCTTCTGGATGTACAGCAATAGCGGTACCGTACCGAACCGGTAACCCTTCAAGGTAATTTTCCCATGAGACACCTCTGTCTTTACTGACATAAACACCGTTCTGTGTGTTTGCATAAACTCTATTATCGTCTGCAGGACACGTTGTAACCTGATGCACATCTTTATTCAGGTCTGGTGTGACAGGTTCCCAAGAAATCCCTTCATCGTTGGAACGCATGATACTTCCGACATGGATATCTGCGTAACAGAATCCATCTTTAGTTTTCGCTAAAGTCCGGACAGCTGGTGGACCACCCCACGGTGTGTACCAATCTTTTCGACATTCTAATTCGTCAAATGTGGCAATCCGTTCAGCTGGACCTTCTTCTCCAACGAGGCGATAAACAAAAGCACCTTCATCTGTTCCAATCAGTATAGTCAATGGATCCTCACGAACAACAAGCAACGAAGCAATTGGATCGTCTATACCTGTTGGAATTCGTTTCTCTTCATCATTAGATAAAACCAGTAGTGTTCCATCAGACATAGCAGTTACTACAGATTGATTGTTTGACAAGGACACCATTGCACCGTGAGTGCTACTTCCGTTCTCATCCTTTTGGTCAGTGCCATCGTAGAGCAAGGTGGGTTCACCATTTTCATTATCCTCAACGGCATAAATTGCGTTGTATGTAGCAATAAACATTATATATTCTCCTTTGTTGTAAATCGGTGGAAGACCTTTGTGCAAAAGCGAAAATGGGGTCAAGTTGTACAGCTTTTCTACAGCATTCTGTTCAGTATAGGAAATTGTTGATAATCACGATCCACTCCATTCATATGATTATAGAAATAGATAATAAAGAATACTAATGATGAATCAATATCAACTATCAACCTATATTATTCTTCGTCCTTAGGCAATTCTTCAACAACCTTATAGTGTTTTAACAGGTCTCCAGACTTGTATGTTTCAATTTTAACTGGGGTAATTTCATCCTCACTCACAGCAATTTGCCATGGATCAATATGTACTTTCTTTTCTTCTGGTATAACTTCTGGGTCCACGAAATAGATATAAATCGTCTCGTCTGGATTAAACTGATCTGGATATTGAAAAGAAATGATTCGTCTAACCAGATCTATATTTGATGTACCGGGTGGTCTGGCAGCACATGCCAATGCGAATAGAAAGTCCGGTGTAAGATAGATTGCTTCTAATGCCTCTTCAGGTGGTCTCCCAGGCGGTGCAATCGCTTTACGTTTTTCTAATTTTGTAAGAGATTGTTTACTTCCGTGGTATAAATACCTTGTTTGTTTCTCCATAGGTCCACCTATAAATAACACAGTTTTCTTATTACGTATGCAACATCTTCATAAATGTATCCTTGCTCGAAAAGTCTTCGACCCAATATTCGCATTTTCCCTTTAATCGCGCGCCGATTCCTATGAAGTGCCATCCAAGTTCTTGGGTCGCCTGCATATCCCATTCAGCATCGCCTATGTATACGACACGCTGGAAGCATTGACCTAACCGCAATAGGCATTTCTTCATAATCGTTACGCGCTCATCACCATCGTCACTGGAAGTTAAGACTATATTCTTCAAGTCAAATCCTGCATGCCGAAGTTTCATTTTCGCCGTATGTTCCCAACCGCCTGTCGCGAATCCAACTTCGTAGTCCTCTGCAGCGAGAAGTTTATCAATCAGGTGAATAGCACCTTCTTTTGGGAGGCATTTGCCACCGTTTTGAAGATACTGCCGAATCAATTCACCGAATTTTGTGCGAACTTCCTCAACTTGTCCCACTTCCTGAATCTTATTCTCTTCCATAATTTGTCGCAAACTACCTGTGTCGGTGACATTTTTGTATTTGCTCCAATCATTATGGATATAAACTTCACCAAGGACTGCTCTTATAGCGGAAATGTAACAAGCATCATCGAAACCGAAACTGTCGACCAGTGTGCCATCAATATCAAATACCGTAGCGATCATTTATTACTTTTTCCTGATTTTTTCGGTTGTTATGTTCAGGAAGGTTACTCCGTATGCATGGGGTAGTTCATGTTCTAACCGTGTAACACCGCAGCGTTCAAATACTCCGTTTTCTCGAAGTATTTCAGTGAGGCGTTTGGGAGTCAGTTACTCGTCTCCGGTGTAATTCACGAGCAGTTTTCGTCCATTTAAGGGTTGTACCGGCCTGTTGTTCTCATGCATAATCGCTTTGAACGCTGCGATTTGTGCTTCAGACATCTCGATCGGTGTTGTCAGCATAATCCATTTGACACCTTCCGAACAAGGCGGGGTCGTCAACGAACCGTCGTAACGATAGTAGTTCCAAAAACGCGACGATGCTTCGTCGGTTAACTGGTCATTTGGTGAAAACATAAAGCGAGGATCGATTATCAAGCTGCCGTCTTCAGTAACATTCTCAATACGTTGCGTTTCACCTGGAACTGTGGGTAGATGGGACCAGATAGGGTCAAATGCGAACTTGTGACGACCGCGCTCAATTAGCAATCCAACGACTGCCAACGTGCCATCCTCGCTTTTATGAACGAAGTGCACCTCTATATCAAAGAATTTACCTGCCACCGTATGTTCGCTTGGCGCATGGAAATGGAATTGGAGCAGCTGATACCGCGTGCCATCAACCTCAATCCAGTTTCCTTCTGGACACGCAACTTCAATTGTATGACCCGTGTTGCGGATATTCATACTTGTTGGGCGGTAGTTGTAAGGAATAGGCGGAAGTTTTGCTGGTGTGGGGTTCACAAAATCAATTGGTGATTGGTGTTTCCCCTCAGCGCAGAGGAAATATTCCGGACTGAGCTGTGCCCAAACGTCCGGACCATTCTCCGCTTCGTAGCCCCAAGATAACGTCTCAGTATGCTGCGTAATCTGCTTTGCTTTTTCCTGATAGTTCATATTAATATATGTACAAGAAATGAGACTGTAAGTGATGAAAGTGAATACAAATAGTAGTTCAAGATTGAGTGATGTGAATTTATTCAACATTATTTTGCACCTTCATTCCCGACCAAAGACGTTTCTGACAACAACCGAGGTATAAAAATAAATGTGTCAGTTACGGATAATTGCTGATAGGTTTTCAATACTTCTTGGAACTGTTGGTAGAATTGCTCGCACTCCTCTTTTGTACCGATCAGCTCTATGCTGGGCGAATTTGACAGATTAATATGCAACTCGTATGAACGATGTTTCCCATTGATTATCTGAATCTGGTGTACATACTGAATATTCGCCATCCCTTGATAGGAAAATTATATTTCCCATTTGGATGATGATTTCAATAAAACTTATGAATCTCCTTTAGGTTTTCATAAGGTAGGTCAACCGTAATCCTTAAAGACAGCAGTCAAGGTCTCTGAAGGTAAAGGTTCAGCGGGGAGTGGTTTTTCTGTTGTCATGGTAATGTGTAGGTTGAATGTTACCCAATATCCTATGCGTATTCGCGAACAATCAGCGGAAGTTTCTCACGTTCTTTACCTAACTCTGAACGGACACCGTTTTGATTCAACACTGTAATATCTCCAGTAATATCGTGGAGTGGATAATCACTTTTTGGTTGTGTGAATTCGACCGCTGGACGGTTACGATTGTCTTCCACAAAGCAGTTGATAAAATCGATACCTCCCATAGTCTGAACAATGTCTGGCTGTGGTAGGGATAACGAAATGGGAGACCATTCTCCACCAAACTGCTTATCTTGAGCACCGTTTATAACACTACAATTGGTAAAGGTTACCCGGGCACCTTTCAAAGACTTCTCCTGAACCTTGATACCATAACCAACAGTAGTGTCAACAGTGCAGTTTTCAAATTCGATACTACCGCCAGGACCATTATCGCTAATTTTTGTGACACGGATACCTGTTCCGTGTTGACTACTCACATAACAGTCTTCAAACCGTAGTGTTACATCTTCAGTTTCGCTGGAGGTGTGTGCCAAGAACACCTCTATTCCGTCCCCGACATTATCAATAAATTTACATCCAGAAAAAACAACATTCTTTATCCTTTGGTCGGCTAAGTCAGGTTCAATGTCTACCCCTGATGCTGGTGGTGTGCCCCATGTATTTGAAAATTCACAGTTCTCAACAGTAAGGTTTTCTGCACTAATTACACTGATACCCTGACGATAATGGTTGTCGCAGACAATATCTCGGAGATGGACGTTTTCAGAATACCTCCTATCCTTTCCTCCATCAACATATATGCCATCACCGCCGCTATCTTTTATTGTTAACCCAAATACATCTACATTCTTGGAACCCCGAATAGAAAACGTCATACGCCATTCGGCTTTAGGATATTGTCCATACCAACGGTGCCAATCAAGTTGTTCAAGAACAAGTCCATTGATATAGTCCTGTTTCCACATTCGGAAAGTTGCCCCGTATCCGCGTATGGTAAGATTCTCAACATCTTGTGCTGTGAATAGGGAATCACCACCACCACGGTATTCACCCCTTTTAGCAGAGATGACCGTACCGCGTTCAAAAATAATTTCTTGATTACTGGCGAGTTTTATAGGCCGTACCACCCAATCAGAACGCATATTTGGTACAATCAATCGTCTGGCACCAGAATCAATTGCGGATTGCAAAGCATCTGTGACATCTTCAGGGTCGAATCCCCACCATGCTGCATTAGCAACGGTAGTCTTCCCTGACTGAACATCTTCGATGGCATCAATGTTTTTCATGCATTGCTCCAGAAGAATTGTATGAAAGAACTAAATAGCAAAGGTCTTTTCATCATCAAGATCCATTAGAGCAAACCAGGTATTAATATCGGTGCGATCCGTACCAAGTCTTCGTAACATTTTAGCCATCATCGCTTTATACCGCTCATTTTCTGGTCCCAATTGCGTCATTTTTTCATTAAAATCTTGAATCTCACCTTCGCTCTTAGGATTGGTTTCATTTAACCACGATCCTACTTCTTCATCAGTCGAAAATTCTTTCAAAGCGTCGGTAAAATCAGCAGGTGTAACACCAAGAAACCCAAGTGTTGCACGATCAATACCTGAATCCTCAGCATAGAAATACTCTCCTAATGTACTGCCGATAAATGCTCTGCCTTTATCAATCAACCGGGCAAGGTGTACTATACCATTTACATCCGTGTTGTATGGACTGCGAGGCGCACGTCGTTGCAGATCGACAATACCAAAACTTTGTTCATCATCCAAGTCCTGTAGTGCAACCCATGTATTAATATCTGTTCTTGTAGGAGCCACTTCTTGCCGACGCGCTTCAAACCGTTCGCGGGATGTCTCATCCGGTCTCCGATTTACCATTGCTTGATTATAGGCATCTATTTCATCCTGTGTCTTATCACAATTTTCTTGTACCCATTCACTAATCTCAATATCGTTAGGATTGTTTACTGCGGCTTCCTGAAATGCATCTGCTGAAACATCTAAGAATTCCAGAATTCGGACATCTTGTCCAGATATATCACCAAATTTGTATTCACCTATTTTTCCAGCACGTTCCGCCCGTGCTTTATCTGCCATGCGTGCTACACCGCATATACCTGCAATTTCTCTTGAACGAGCACTACGCGGTGGACGTTCTGTAAGATCCACCTGCCAATAACAACCCCAATCGTCGAGTTCAATTGACTGTAAGACGGTAGTAATGTCCGTGCGTCCAGGAGCATATTTAGCGAGTCGTTCCTCCAACATCTGCTTATGTTTTCTATCAGCAGGAATTCTCTCAAGTTCTTTGTTGTTGAATTCCTCAATTTCTTCGGTAGATTTATTTCCCTGTTCAAGCATCCATTTGCTAAGAGTTACATCATCATTTTCGTCTGCTGCTTCCGCGAAATCGTCTGCTGAAATACCTAAAAACTTAAGAATACGCATATCTAATCCTGATTCCTTGCCATAAACAAAGTCATCAAGGGTCTCTGCGTTATATGCGCGAGCTTTGTCTGTCATACGTGCTGCACCGACAATCCCTGCAACACCTAAATTAGTCGGTCTACGTGGCGGTTGGCGTGTTAAATCCATAGTTCGTATCCTTTTAATTTGTTTAATAATATGGTATCCTGTTGCTAATGGTATTGTACCATATTCAATATCGGTGTCAATAGAAAACTCTATTTGGATGTGTAAAGTTTACGGCATTAACAAGCATCAAATGAATATGATCTGCGCGTCGCGATAGGTTTCGGAATATCTTTATAGTAAATATCCTATTCAATTTCACGAGCGAATTCCTACCCGCTTTTCGCATGTCAATCGCTAAAGCTCGCTGATAAATCACCTCTTGGAAGCCGTTACCCAGATACCTATGCACCGCAAATGAAGCCCAAGGATCTTTCCGGGTATGTCTTGAAATTTCAGATTTGTGTTCATTTTGTAGTCCCTTTTATATGTCTGAATCGCGGATTACACGGATAACGCGGATGAAAGCGGATTTTTGTTTGTTATACCATTTCTAAGAAATAAGCTCTTATTACAGGTTTATGTAGGATGTCATCTCATACTACACTACCTGAAGGTTATGTGATACTTCCTAACCTAATGAAGATTAATTTTTGATTCGGTAATATACGGACGGGGACTTTTATATTTAATTTGGCCGTCCCTACGATGATTTTATGGTCTGGAATACCGAAAGATTTATTTAAACTTCATAAGGTTAGGCATAAAAAAGAGACATTTTTATTTAGAAATAAGATGAGAACTCGTAGTCGTAAATTGAACATTTAATCCTAATATACAGACAAACTATTAGGTGTAAAAACAGACCTTTAATCCTAAATACTTAGATAAAAAATCGTGAAAATGTTGTTTTTTTCACCTGTGTCGAAAAGTGACAAAAAGGGAAAAAGTTACACTTTTTCCTACATTCTGTAGGATTGAAATTGGTGTAAATTACCTCTCTAACCTCTGTCTTAGACTGACTTTACTTCATTTTGAACTGACTTTTTAAGAATTTCCAAAAAGTGTGATTTTGTGTTATTGTTGTCGTTCCTGATTTTGACAATTCCAACCAGCATAATACCTGCAAAAATTGGTGACTATTTGACATAAAGAATATATTGTATTTAGGATCGTTTTTATAGATATTCATCATTTTTTCCCTTATTATATATTTGTCATATAGGTGATGATTCGAAGTAAGATTTCTCATATCATCAAAATATCTTGAATTAAATTTGTGTTTCGTAATAGAGGTATGTTAATCCAAGTTGCTAATAACAAGATTTAGACCCAGCAGACTAGTACTTAGTCAAAAATAGTTTGATAGTTTATTTTGAAAATGGTATCCTTAGACTCAAGACAATTATTCAATTACTTTGGAGTCTATTATGCCAGCCAAACAATATCAAGTTATACTCGATCAATGTCAACGAGAT
>CAZZBB010000038.1:0-5665 GCA_964652195.1 uncultured bacterium
CTATAAATTAACATAACAGTATATCTGAAAAATTGTAATGTCTTACTTCAACTTAAAAATCGTCTTGCCACTTGATAAACATGTTAGCAAAAGTTTCAGACTCTCGCAAGAGTAAATGGTAACAACATCCATTGAAATCTATTCTCGCTCTTGTGGTGATTGGATTGATGTTTACATAAAAGGATTTACATCTATAACAACTTAGACGCGTAGACAAACAACACTTGCAAAAGCACTCGTTTTACACACAAGAAAACACTTTGATCTAAAACGTTTCACAATTTTTTGAAGATATTATACCAATTGTATAAATTATTGTTTTATTACCAGTTGTTAGGTATAAAACAGGAAGCACAAACTGGAAGTTTATGCTACAAAAGAGAGACGTTATATTTCAGAATAGGCATTACTTCATGATATTGATCATAAGTTAGTGGACAATAAATAAGTCAAACCTATAAATTACATACCGCGTAAGTCCTGTTCGTGTGATTAGTGCAAAATAGTAATGGAAATATTACAATTGAAAATTGTATAATAATCAATATAGATACATTGAAAATTAATCTATTTCAAACACCCAACTATATTTATAGGTAGTATTATGACCCCTAATGAAATATACACGCACAATCTTTACGATAATATACAACTGGATCATTATCGAAAAAATATAGATAACTGTATAGAAAACTTATTGGCTATTGGGAAGGCAATTCAAACTTTCTATAATGACCATGATGATTTTCCCCAGTGGCTCTCCGACCTACAACCAGATTACTTGTCAGATAAACAGTTATTGGTGTGTCCTGCAGATGAAAAGGGTGGAGAGGCTGTTGCATCTTTCAATGCCGACCCTAAAAAGCAGATTAGTTACGAATACCAATTTCATTCAAAGTATCGTGATGCTAAAAGTGCTGAACGTCAATTGTATGGTGATGATATTCCACTTGTCCGATGTAGGCATCATGACTTTTTAGAATATGGATGTCTGAACCTAAGTTTTTCTTTTAAGGTTTATAGATCCTTACAAATATGGGAATCGCAACCAGAAGACATTTACGGTACACCTGAAGTAGCTGTTGACGCCTTAGAAAATGGAATTCAGAACTCAGTATTTAATGCAGATTTACATAATCATATTTATATTGCACTTAGTCGTCTCTATGTGAAACTTGGTCGAGAAAAAGAGGCAGATAATGTAATTACCCGTTATAAATTAGTTATTCCACATGATAGTATTTGGTGCCATTTAGTACTTATTTCAATGCTTGAAATGAGAGATCGTCAAGACGAAGCCTTTTCAGTAATAGAGGAACTACAACAACGGTTTCCTGATAATTACCGAGTTTTAAATAAGCTTGCAGAAATGCATTGGAATCAAGGTAATTCTGAATTGGCAAAGGAATATCATTATAAGATTACCTCTGACTTAGAATTGATAGGTAAACCTGTATCTGATTTTTCAGCAACAGATCTGGATGGTAATGGGATTACACTTCAAGATTATCGTGGTAAAGTTGTGTTACTTAATTTTTGGGAGATCGGGTGTGGGTTCTGTCGAGAAGAGATTCCTAATATTAAGAAGGTTTATAATACATATAAAAGTAAAGGTTTTGATGTTATTGGTGTCAGTCTCGACAAAGATGAAGTGCTTTTAAGGAACTATCTAAATGAGAATGGTATTCGTTGGAAACAGATTTATAGTGAAAAAGGGGATGAGGGTCCGCTTGTAAAAAAATTCAAGATTACAAGTCTTCCAACACCATGGCTCATAGACAGAAATGGAATACTCATCTCAACAGATGCAAGGGGGATTGCATTAGAGAAATTAGTTGAAGAGTTAGTGGAGTAGCAAATCTATAGATGTTATCCTATTATATCATTTAGATTTGGTATTACTACCGCCGCCATTCCATATTAATGCTTGTATATCCGTGAGTATATTTATGAAGATGGGATGGTAAATCTGATAAGAATTGCTTGCCAACCTCCGGTATTTCCCACGGTATGTCAATATGATGTGATCGATCTCGGAATCCAATTGCACAGGATAATCTTATCTCATCAAGCTGATTCGGAAATGCACCGTGATAGGTACGGTGGGCAAACACAATCATATCTCCACCATTGGTAAAGAGTGGCACACAACCAGGAACATCAAAACCTGTATATGCTTTCTCTTCTCCACCGATTTTATAAAATGATCTTTTATCTGATGTAAGGTTAAATCCTTCAGGTCCCTCCCAATTCTCAACATGAGAATCCTCAATTACGCAAAGACCCCCATGTTCTGGTCTTGAACCTGTTAGGTAAAACCACTTTCCAGATGGCCACATCCCACGATTTAGTACTTCACCTGTATTTCTTGGCGTACCTGTTGAAAACCCACACCAATCGGTATGCCATGCAACGGGATGTGATCCCGGCATACGGATAATCGCTGCCGAACGATGGACTGTCAATTCATCAGATCCAATCAGATACCGATGAACATCCATAAACTTTTCATCTTCAAGAAGTTGCCAAGCACCTTCACCAGACTCAATCCAGGCGTGTCTTGTACTGCTTTGTGCCTGTTCTAATTTTCTCTCTGGATCTGCCCCGACATATACAGCTTCCTTCAAACACTCCACTACTTCAGAAGACAATACATCCTTAATAATCGCAAAACCGTGTGCTTCTAAACATTCAGACATTGCATTAAGCTCATTGACTTGGAACTCATAAGTGTATCCAAGATCTGGTTTCTGAATCTCTAAATACTCTTTCATAGTAAATCTCCACAAAAATATTGAAGGTATTCTAATATAGGAGAATTACTATGTCAAAGTATTTTCATAGTGGATGTAGGGAATCCGAACCTTAATCTTCTCTTCTATGGGAGGTGGGTTCCGATCCCGATTCTTATATTTCTTCTGTAGGAGGGGTTCCGATCCCCGATCTGATACCATTTCTGATAATTAAGATTCCTTAAATGTAGCATAAGCTTTTAGTTTAGGCAGTATACTGCCATCAGTAATTCGGGTCACTCTCTAAAACAAGATTGTGGTATAATAACAATCTTATTGATAGGAGTATCCGATGAAGCAACGAGAAATGGTTGAAGAACTACAAACTGACTATCCGGTTCGGCAGATATGTGAGACACTCGGTTTCAACCGAAGCAATCTCTATTATCACCCGAAAAGTTACCCTTCTGAATCGGGTCTCCGAGAGGAAATAGAGGCACTATCTCTACAGTATCCGACATACAGATTGACAAACTGGAAGTTTGTGCTACATAGTAGGAACTGCGTTATTTTGAAATACTAACATATATAAATACTAACATATATAAAGGAATCTAAATGGAAATTATCTGGTTATTAATTCGATGGATACATGTTTTGGCAGCTGTTACATGGATAGGTGGTAATCTCACATTGGCAATGATTATCGTACCCTATTTTAGACAGAATTTACCCCCCGTAAAACGAATTCAGTTGCTAACACAAATTGGTAAAAGATTTGAACCTGTTGTATGGGGATGTGTAATGATATTGTTCTTTACGGGTATCGGTAACGTTTTTGAGAGTTTAGGCTTATCATCAGGTGTTGAGGTTACCGCTTATATGAGAACATTACTCATTAAATTGTTACTATTTATTATCTTAATCATTCTAACTGCATTACATAGTTTTGTTTTTGGACCTAAATTAACCATCGCAATTGAAGGGTTAGACGAAACTCTGAATCAACTCCCTCCTGATGTGAATTCTATACGGAAAAATCTCTCTATTGTATCCAGTTTGATGGGTGTCGTATCGTTGTTAGTCCTTCTTGCTGCAGTTGCACTCAATATGGGAATATAATCAATACATGCGAATTCAAATAATTAGTGATGTCGGAAAAGGTATTACCCTCCCTATCAACTATAACCATCTGCTGGTGGGAATAATTTACCGATTCCTTTCTGCATCAAACCCAGAATATCGAGTCCAGTGCCTGTGGAAAAATCGGAAAATTGATAAGTTATTATTTAATATTGCTTAATCCTGATTATCTTGATTCAAGTTTATTTTTTATTTCCCTCTGATTTCTTCTAATGCCTTCACCCTTTCATCTAATACCATTTCTATTATTTTTTATCCCATTACCTATTTTCAGAAATGAAGCGGAATGTGGCACAAACTGAAAGTTTATGCTACAAAGAGAGACAATTTTATTTAGAAATGGTATAAATCTATATCTATGCCTTCGTCTAAATCTTCAATTATTTTTTCAGCTTCAACTCTCCGTGCTAATATAACATCGAGCTTATCCGATGCTTGTTCAATTTCTGTGTTTCCGCTTTAAGTGCGTCGTAGTCTACAGGCTCCGTCTTTAGAATAGTTTTGATCCTCTCACTCACTATAGGAGTTGCTAATTGGACTTCATCATACAGTTTTAAAGCTGTGGTTGCTTCAGATTATGTTGGATGTATGGATAATGTGAATGTAAAAAGTGTTAATATTTATTGATCTGAAATGATAGCACTTTCACGGAGCATTTTTGCGAACCCTTATTGTATAAGGGTTTATAATTTTAACTATACCAATTTTCCGTGAATCACATATGTTAATAGTTGTATAACTTAAGTATGGACAATACATCTTGGTTTTCATCTGATACCATTTCTGTGGGAGGGGATCGGAATCCCCTCCCACAGAAGAACCTAATGATTAAATTGACACCTATGGGGTTGCGGAACGAAACTCAATATGTAGCTTTGTACATTCCGGAAATGTTGGGTTTCACAATCAGAAATCAACGGTATGAACGCCTGTAGGCGTTCCCCGGGTATGAAGGTCTTTTGACCTTCCCCGGGTTCAACCCACAACCTACGAAGTCAACTATCAATAACCTATATTGTAAATTGTTAAAAAGCAATAAAAGCAGACATTTAATCCTAATATACAGATAAAAACAGTGTATAAAAAAAGACATTTAATCCTAAATACTCAGACAGTAGATCGTGTTGTTGTTGCATTCTCTCTGCATCGAAAACATGAAAAAAGTCACACTTTTTGTCACACGGTGTGCCATTGAAAAAACCTCTTTCCCGTCAGTACTACACTGGGTTCAGAGCTACTTTTTTAAGGTCACAAGAATTTGTCACTGTGACGAATTTTGTGTCATTTTCTATTCTTCTAATCCATTGATTTGACATGTTATACCATTTCTATGCGAGCAGAGAAGATCGGGGATCGGAATCCCCTCCCACAGAAGAACCTAATGATTAAATTGACACCTATGGGGTTGCGGAACGAAACTCAATATGTAGCTAGTGTTTTCTATAGACATAGTACTCCGCTGGCGTGTAAGAATGTACTGTACGAACAATTCTTATTTATGAAATACACCATAATATTACATTCACAATACAATTTTAAGTTTGCAATGTTTAAAACTGCTCTAAAGTCAGTCCCAGAGCGGGTTTTTTAGAAATACCTAAATAAAGTTAAATTTTTTTATTTTTTTAGAATTTTCATACTCCGTTTTTGTTTGAAGTATTCTAAACCCTGTTCTGGTATAGGTTTGTAAGGGTATGAGATTTTAATTTCTTTTTTACAACTGTTGTAAAACTTTTACAACAGTTGCAATACTTTCGTGGATACATTTTAGTCTGCTTTTACTGTGATAT
>CAZZBB010000039.1:0-33500 GCA_964652195.1 uncultured bacterium
ACATTCCGCACCGCTGGTGCTGCCGATTTAGTCAATAGCAATCTTTTTCGGCAAGTTTCAGGTTGTGGTTTAACTCATCAATTAATAAGTTCTTATCAAACAACAGTCTGGTGAATGCTATCTAACATTAAATCCTAAGCACCAGAAGTGAGGGATGTGTCTCAACATTAAGAATGGACTTTCAAGTCTCTGTTTAATTCTTAAAACTGTCCAAACTATAGTACAAAGTACTATACTGATTAAAGACATTGAGATAATATGAGGTGAATCCTACTTCAAAATCATAATCTGTATGAGAAATATACAAATAGAGAATAAAAGATGACTATCTATAAAAACGATCCTAAATACAAAAAATATTATGTCAAAAAATCACCAACTTTTGCAGATATTATGCAGGTTGGAATTGTCAAAATTCGCAAGGACAACAAAAACACAAAATCACACTTTTTGGAAATTCTTAAAAAGTCAATTCAAAGTTGAGTAAAGTTAGTCTATGACAGAGGTTAGAACGGTAATTTTCACCAATTTCAATGTCACACAATGTGTTAAAAAGTGTAACATTTTTCACTTTTTCTGCACTTTTCGTCACATGGAAAAATCTAACATTTTCACCATTTTTTATCTAAGAATTTATGATCGTTTTTCAAACTCGTTACAACCTGAGGATTTCATACTAAGAATACTATTGAGGTCTTATATTTTCTTTGAAATTTCACAGAGAATTTAGTATACTATTATCCTAATGAAAGATTGGTGTTATTTATTTGTAGCCAAACTTACTGGTCATTGCATAGCTCTACTACCCCGTAAGATTCTATTACGAATTGGATGTCTTTTTGGGAGTATAGTTTTCAAATTCTTTTCTCATCAGAGAAAAATAGCCTATGATAATATCAGACACAGTCTAAACCTTCATGATGAAAGACAAGTAAAGTTATATATAAAAAGGTGCTATCAAAATTTAGGTAAAACTGTTGTAGAGTTTATGCGGTTTCCTAAGACAAGTCAAAAGTTGATTAAAGAATATGTTGAATTTGAAGGTATACACCATATAGAAAACGCATTATCTCTCGGAAATGGTGCAATTATTCTAACAGGTCATTTTGGGAATTGGGAATTGTTGGCTGCATCAATCAGTACAAAAATAGCACCCTTAACTCCAATTGTCCGAGAAATACGTTCACCAAGGCTAAACGATTTAGTTAAAGAATATAGGAAGAAAGCAGGTTACTCCACAATTGACAGGAATACTGGGGTTAGAGATGCATTAAGGTGTCTTAGAAGTAACAATCTACTGGGAATCGTAGCTGATGTTGATACAACAGTAAATGGTGTTTTCGTTGACTTTTTTGGTAGACCTGCCTACACTCCTTATAGTCCGATCATATTTGCATTAAAGACGGGGGCAGCCATTTTACCAGCATTTATTATACGGCAACCGGATGGATCACATAAGGCAATTATTGAACCACCGATGGTTTTAGAACAGACAGATGAGAAAGAACAGGATATAATTGAGAATACTCAGAAATTCACAAAGATTATTGAGACATACATACGAAAATATCCTGAACAATGGATTTGGATGCATGAACGGTGGAAAACACAGCCAGACTAATGTAAACAAACAATACCAACATACGTTTTTGATTAAAATATTGGCGATAATTCTTCTAAGTTCTATTTTAGTAATTGGATGTGAGCGAGAAGAGGAACAAACTACAACAGACGAAACGACACCTATTCAACAACTTGAGACCTTTACGACTCAACATAAAGAGGCTGGTGTCTTAAAATGGGAATTGGTGGGGAAATCATCAGAATTCCATGGGACTTTAGTTACGGTAAAGTCTCCTGAAGTTGAAATTTATGAAGATGGCAAGATATCTATTACATTGACAAGCCAAATTGGACATTACTATACTCAAGGAAAAAATAAAGATAATTTATATCTTGAGGGGAATGTAGTTGGTGTAAACGAGAATGGTAAGTTATATACAGAAAAACTACAATGGAGAAATAAGGACGGCACCATATATTCACCAACTGAAGTCAAGATAGTACGAGGCGATTCAACATGGTATGGAAATAAAATGGTTGGAAATCCAAATCTCGAAACTATAACAATGTCTAATAACAGATTCGAACTCTATCCAAAAGACGAGGACATAAATGAAAAGCAGTAATTCTACAGCATTAATAAATATAGAAACGGTTTCAAATACAATAAACCTTGTATATGTAAAGATTGTCATTACTCTGGTATTAATCTGTATATTGTCTATTCCTGTTGAAGCTGAGGATCCACCCATTCCTGATAAGAATAAGGAAGAAACTGTCAAATCCACTTCTAATGGCAATGATATCCAATCAGATTCTACGAAAGAAGTAATTACTGGAACATCAGATAGAATGGAAAGAGATCAGAAAATTGGGATTACAATACTCATCGGTAATGCAAAAACTGTTCGTAAGAACGAAGAAGGCGTTGAAATAGGGTTCTTAAATGCAGATAAAATCACTCTAAAAAGTAATCCCGATACTGGTGAGACAGTTGAAATCATTGCTGAAGGAAGCGTGGAGATTCGAGATCAGGATATGTTTGCCACCTGTGAACATGCTACAATGAATAATCTTACAAATCTAATAGTCTTAAAAGATAAAGTGATTGTGACCCAGAATAAAGACAAACTTGAAACAAAATTATTTACATATAATCGTACTAGCGGTAAGCAAACCGGCGAAGGGGATGTAAAATTTAAAGTCTCAATTACACAGGCAAGCCCAATACAAGAGGAAGATTCACAAGATCAGAATGATACAGCCGATGATGAATCAACTTCCAATGATTCTCAGTCTGAAAAAACTGATGAAAAGCAAGAGGGTTCTGAGGACAAGTCTGAGGATTCTGACAAACAGGATACATCTACTGAAGAGAACACCGATTCAGATACAAATGATAATACAAACGAAGAATCTAACGAAGATGAGAAAACGGATGAAGAGTCAGTTAGTGATGAGACATCGCAGGATGAAGAAACATCAGAGGATTAAGTCACTTAATAAATCGTAATAGTTATATTACAATAACCCAAGTTGCTACTAACGGATTTTGATCGTTACAACACAGTTTTCAAACACTTTCTTCACCCCAGAGGGGTGATATGTCTATAGAAAAAGTTATATCAACATCCGACACTCCAGCGGAGTGCTCTGTAAGTAAATAGGGACAACTTGAGTTACAATATAAGATCACTAAAACATTCAATTATGTGTTATATGAGATTGTTCTATTTGATCGAATTACATATCTAAATAGTTTAAAAACCAGACATCTCTAATCTAACTTAAAATTAGATAATATGGAGTAATAAAATACTAACGTGGGAACGGAATTGCAGGCACATAACCTCATAAAAAAATATACTCGACGAGGTCCAATCGTAGTAAATGAAGTGAGTCTTTCTGTTCAACAAGGAGAAATAGTCGGTTTATTAGGTCCAAACGGTGCTGGAAAATCAACGACATTCTATATGGTTGTTGGATTAATTAAACCCAATTCTGGTAATATTACATACGGTGAAAGAGATATTACTTTTCTACCAATGTATAAAAGAGCACGATTAGGGATAGGATACCTCTCACAAGAGACATCAATCTTTCGAAAATTGACTGTCCGACAGAACATAGAAGCAATTTTGGAAGCAAGAGGTATGTCGAAGAATGATCGTGAAGAAAGAATATACGAATTTACCGATGAGTTAGGTATTTCAAACTTATTAAATCGTAAAGCATATACACTTTCTGGTGGTGAATGTCGTAGAGCAGAAATCGCACGGGCACTCGCAGCACAACCCGATTTTATTCTCCTTGACGAACCACTTTCTGGTATTGATCCAATAGCTGTAGCTGACATAAAACAACTCATCTTACATTTAAAAAATAAAAATTTGGGAATACTTATAACCGATCATAATGCTGTTGAAACTCTCAACATTGTAGATCGCGCTTATCTAATAGCTGATGGGAAAATTACATTATCAGGGACGCCAGAGGAGCTTCTAAATAGCGAAGTTGCCAGAGAACTATATTTCGGTCATAACTTTCATTATGCTAAAGAGAAGAACTAAATTGAATCCAATTTAGCCTCGATAGTCGCTTAAGAATTGCTATAATGGCGTTATCATATCTCACACTCTTCGTTCTGATAGATATAGACGGAGTGATTCATAATGAAAATACAACCGAAACTTACACAAACTCCTCAGCTTACAAATAAAATCGTCATGACACCAAAGTTGCAACAAGCAATAAAGGTGCTTATGATGCCTCAGCTTGAATTGCAACAATTCATTGAGCAAGAACTTGAACAAAACCCTCTACTTGATGTCGAAGATAGTGAAGACACATTCCTATCTCAGCAAGATTATGATCCTGCAACTGAATGGAACACCCCTGAAGTAGACCTAAATAGAGTAGATCGGGATGTAGATATTGATTGGAATTCTGTATATGATGATTCACCTGAGATTAGTCAACACAATGTATATGAACAAAGTGACTTAGATACACCTGAACCGGATATTGCTGAATCAATTACATTACATGATTACCTATACCAACAACTCCAACTCGCCCCCTTCAATGAAACTGAAAGGACTATTGGAGAACTGATAATAGGAAATTTAAATGATGATGGGAAACTACTTCTGAAACTGTTTACACTACCTTATGAATTTAAGAATAACCTACTTGAAGAAAATATCTCAGACGAATTTAAGACTTCAATTAATAAAAACCTGTCTAATACTCTAATAAACAGTTCTACGGAAAAAGAATCAAAAGAAATAGAATATCAAATAGAAACTATTGAGAACACGTCAAATTCTACAGATAATATAGAACCAAATACATGGCAAATCAAGGATGTAACAAATAAACTGATATACACTATAAAGGAGAAAGGTAATGAGTTAAATCTTTATCAACTTACTTTAGAAGATATTGCCAATGATGCTAATTCCACACTATCGGATGTTGAATCAGTATTAAGAAGAATTCAAGAGACATTTGAACCTGTAGGTATTGCATACAGAGATTTAAAAGAAACACTGATGATTCAAATCACACATTTGGAAAATCAACATCATAAATTTAATGGTGGGAATCCACTGGAGAATAAATTACCATATCATATAGCAAAGATAATCGTTGAAAATCATTTGAATGAATTGCTTAATGGAAGAATATTAAACATAGCACAAGAATTGGAGTTGGATAGATCAGACATACAGAAGGTAGGGGAATTTATCGGTACTCTATCACCATATCCAGGTAGATATTTTACCGATACTACTGTTAAAGATTTAGTTAGATCCCCAGAAACAATACAAGGAATCACTCCTGACGTAAGAATCGTAGAATTTGATGATCATTATTATATATTGCCACTGGATAATTATATCCCTCGGTTACGGATTAATCCGTACTACATAAACCTTATGCGTGATGAAGAGAGTTCTTTAGATGAGGAAACAAAAAACTGGATTCAGAAAAAATATAATGATGCATCTGATTTGCTAAGTAGTATTACACAACGTGGACGAACACTTGAAAGAGTTACTGAGGCAATCTTTAAAGTTCAGTCGGATTTTTTAACGAATGGACCACAAAGCATAAAACCTTTAACACTAAAAACTATTGCTGAAATGGCTGAAGTTCACGAATCAACTGTAAGTAGGGTAACAAGCAACAAATATGTTCAGACTCCCATTGGTACTTATCCTCTGAAGTTCTTTTTTAGTAATCAATTGCAAACAACACAAGGTAATTCGGTTTCCGCTGAACAAGTAAAGGCTGAAATTAGAAACATGATTAACAAGGAGAATCCGGCAAAACCACTTAGTGATGAAAGTGTAAGTGCTGCCTTAAAAGAAAAAGGTATTGTTATTGCAAGACGAACTGTTCAAAAATACCGTGAAGAATTGGGAATTCTATCTTCACGGAAAAGAAAAAGGACTTAATGGCTATAAGAATAAACATAAGCATTACGCAACTCAAATAACTAACATATTAGGAGATACAAATGAAAGTTACATATACAGGACATCAACTGAAGATCACTGACGATATACACAATTACATTATTAATCGAGCAGAAAAAATAGAATCACGCTTCAGTGAAATGCAGGAGTTTAATGTAATTCTCAAATCTGAAAAGCATCGTTTTGAGGCAGAAACTATAGTAACTGCACCACGGGTATCGTTTTATGCCAAGAATACTACACATGACCTTAGAACTGCATTTGATGGTGCCGTTGAGAAAGTTATCAGTCAAATAAGAAAGAACAAGGAACGGGTAAAAGACAGACGACACAATGCACCACATCGTGAGGTAGTAGCACAATTAAATCAGGGATCAGACGATAGTCATTCTGATATAGACACAGGAGATGAACCTACTGTTGTTCCCGCATCTGAAAAGTTCGCTGCAAAACCACTTACTGTTAATGAAGCAGTGGCTGAATTGCATACTTCTGGAGATTCATTACTTATGTTTCTTAATTCTGAGACTCGTCAGGTTAACCTACTTTATCAATCTGATGATGGAGCATATGGTTGGGTTGAACCATCTTTTACCTAAGACCACAAGAATTTCATCAGTTAAGTTTATCTCATAAATAGTCTAAAGGATGGCAAAATTTTATTAATAATCAGAAAATTGTAATATTGATAAATATGCAATGTTAATCTCGTGATTTATGGTTTAGCCTTAGATACATTGAGAAACCTACTATTTGTGAGATAAACACTACTCTCATTAAACAGAACACTCTTTAAATTAAATGCATTGTTGATTTCAGGAATTAATATGACAAATCTTCCAAAGATCTACGACCCTCAAGATATAGAGGGTAAATGGTATCAATTTTGGGAAGAGAAAAGATATTTTCACGCTGAAGCTATATCAGATAAACCTTCCTATACAATAGTTATCCCGCCACCCAATATTACTGGTATCCTACATATAGGACACGCCTTAAATATTACACTCCAAGATTGTCTCATTCGATGGCATCGTATGAATGGATTCAACGTTCTTTGGGTACCTGGAACAGATCATGCAGGTATTGTCACAGAACTAATTATGGAGCAAAAACTCGATGAAGAAGGCACAAGCAAAAATGAACTCGGACGAGATGAGTTTATTAATCGAATGTGGGAGTGGAAGTCTGAATCTGGGGGTTATATTGTTTCACAATTACAGCAACTCGGATGTTCTTGCGACTGGGAACGAGAACGTTTTACACTGGATGAAGGATTGTCTAAGGCAGTTAGAACAGCTTTTGTAAAATTATATGAGCAGGATCTAATATACAAAGATACATATATGGTCAATTGGTGTCCACAGTGTGATACTGTTGTCAGCAACCTTGAAGTTGAGCAGATCGAAATTGATGGTAATTTCTATCATATACAATATCCTGTGGTAGATTCTGATATATTACTTGAAATAGCAACCACACGACCAGAGACTATGTTAGGGGATACTGCTGTAGCTGTTCATCCTGATGATGAACGATATCAACATCTCATTGGAAAGACAGTATGTCTTCCTTTATCGAATAGAGAAGTGCCTATTATTTCAGATTCGTTTGTTGACATGGAATTTGGCACTGGGGCACTAAAGGTTACACCCGCACATGATGTAAACGATTATGAAATAGGTTTGAGACATAATCTTGAACAACGTGTTGTTTTTACTACTGATGGACATATGAATGAGGAGGCTGGTCAAGAATACACAGGTTTGTCCCGTTCCGATTGTCGGGAAAAAGTAGTTGAGGATTTAGAAAAGTTAGATTATCTGGTTAAGATTACTCCTCATCTACACGCAGTTGGACATCATGACAGATGTGGTACAATTATTGAACCAACTATTTCTCCGCAATGGTATATGAATGTTAAATCACTTGCACAACGAGCAATCAAGGCAACTAAAAATGGTGATGTAAAATTTATTCCTGAACGAGAGACTACGCGGTTTTTACAGTGGATGGAGAATATTGAACCGTGGCCTATTTCACGTCAGAGATGGTGGGGACACAGACTACCAATCTGGGTTTGTAATGCATGTGAAAAAGCTACTGCAGCAATGGATACACCTGAAAAATGTGAATGTGGTAGAACTGACTTACGTCAGGAAGAAGACGTTTTAGATACATGGTTCAGTTCAGGATTATGGCCCTTCTCCACTATGGGGTGGCCCCAGAAAACAGATGAGTTGGAAACATTCTATCCGACTTCTGTTCTTGTTACAGGATGGGACATACTCTTTTTCTGGGTAGCAAGGATGATTATGTTTGGACTGGCATGTACGGATGAAGTGCCATTCAAAACTGTATATCTTCATGGGCTTGTGGCTGATGGCAAAGGACAAAAAATGAGCAAATCCAAAGGGAATGTTATTGATCCTTTGGAGACAATAGAAAAATATGGAACGGATGCTTTACGGTTTGCTCTCGTAAATGCATGTACTCCAATTCCCTATGTTCCTTTACCTGAATCACAAATTGAATCCGGTAGGCGATTTACAAACAAGATATGGAATGCAGCCCGGTTTATACTTATGAATTTAGAAAAGTATCCAAAGCCAAGTGAAAATATAAACTCATTTGATGAATATACACTTGAGGTTAATTGGATTAAGAGCAGACTTGCTAAAACTATCAATTCTTCTACGGATGCATTAAACAACTTCCGATTTCATGAATTAGCACAAACACTTTATGCATTTCTTTGGCATGAATTCTGTGATTGGTATTTGGAATTTGTTAAGCAGCGCCTTGCACATAATCAACCCTATGCCTTATGGATAGCTGCTGATGTATTAGAGCAAACAATGAGGCTATTACATCCCGTAATGCCTTTTCTAACTGAAGAAATATGGCAACAGCTGCCTAAAGATGGTGAAGAAAACGATAATAATATTGAACCGTCAGTAACAGTTGCTGAGTGGCCACATTCTGATGCTGAAGATAATAAAGCGGAGGAGACAATGGACACTCTAATGACAGTAATTGATAACATTAGGAGTATCCGGGGTGAGTTAAATGTACCAAATGGTGCATCAATAGATATACATATACAATCTCCTAATTCATTGGTTAGAAATCATCTTAATTCATATCTTGAGCAGTATTTGCCTGCTTTTACCCGAGTTAATGACATTGTCATCGCAGAGACTCTACCTAAACCTAAAGCATCTGCAGAAGCTGTTATTGGGGATCTTGCAATCTACATACCACTTGAAGATGTGATTGATCTTGAGGAAGAAAAAACAAGATTGTCCAAACGCTGTCAACAGATTCTTAAGGATATCAAGGCTGCCCAAAAGACTTTAGAGAATCCACAGTTTATCGAACGAGCACCTGAAAATGTTGTTCAACAGAAGAAGGACTTAGTTGACAGACTATCAATAGAACAGGATAAATTAGAACGTAGTCTTGCTATGTTAGATACTTCCTAATATAGTCGTCTAAAGTATTCGTGTATTATCACAAGAGACTTAGTGTACCTCTAAACACTATTATAGCTTTTACAATTTAAGGTTTGGAAGATATGGCGATAGAAAACAATAATAAATGCTTTGTTTGCGGTGAAAATAACCCCTATGGATTTAAGGTCAAACCCCATGTTAGAGATAGTGGGGCAGAAGTATTTATTGAATGCACTCCTCCTAATCACATGCAGGGTTGGGCAGGTATTCTCCACGGTGGTATAATCAGTACTTTATTAGATGAAGTAATTACCCATATCGGGATAGAGTCATTTGCTGGTCCTGCAGTTACTGCTCAGCTTGATGTCCGATTTTGCAATCCGGCTCCAACCGGTGTTAAACTCCTTGTAACCGCTAAAAGAATAAAGATGTCACGACGTTTAATTGAGGCAACTGCAGTGGTAGAACTTTCGGATAGCACAGTGATTGCTACAGGAATCGGTAAAGTAATGCCTGTAAACGATAGTTTTGCCTCAACTCATTCTAATCTATGAGTTCCGGCTTAAGGTAATTAGTTTATATGGACATCGAAACAGATGGTTCTGTAGATAAATTGAGAGATTCCTCATCTTGGGATACAGATGTACTAATTATCGGTAGTGGTGCGGCAGGTTTACGTGCTGCACTTGCAGCAAGTGAGAACGCAGACGTTACACTTATTACAAAAACTACCCTCAAAGAAAGCAATTCTATATATGCACAAGGTGGCATTGCTGTTGCAATGAATATTGATGACACTGTAGACCTGCATGTAGAAGATACTTGCAATGCAGGTTGTGGATTATGTGATGTAACGGCTGTTGAGACAATGGTATCTGAAGGAATCCCTCGGGTCACTGAATTGGTAGACTGGGGAGCAGACTTTGATTGGGAAGGAACACTACCCCGTTTCACACAAGAGGCTGCTCACAGCCGTAAACGAATTGTTCATAAAGGAGATGCAACGGGTAGAGAAACGACCGATGTGCTCATTCACAGAGTCTTAAACAATGATCAAATCAGAGTCATATCTAATGCATTCGCAATAGATTTTATTACATCCAAAGAAAATAACTCAAATGGGGAACACAAAGTTTGTCTTGGGGTAAACGTAATTCTGAATGGTGAAATCGAACATCTATTGGCTAAAGCCACTGTTCTCGCAACTGGAGGTCTCGGTAGAATTTACCCATGTACTTCAAATCCTGAAGTTGCTACTGGAGATGGGTTTGCAGCTGCATGGCGTGCAGGTTGTCATCTGATTGATATGGAATTTGTACAATTCCATCCAACCACATTATATCTTGACAATGCACCAAGTTTTCTAATTTCAGAAGCAGTTCGAGGAGAAGGTGGAAAACTTGTTAACATCATAGGGGAGCAATTTATGGATAAATACCATGAAAATGGTGAACTTGCACCTCGTGATGTAGTTAGTCGGGCTATTCAAAATGAAATGTATCTTACTGGTTTTTCCTGTGTTTACTTGGATATTACACATATGACAAAAGATTATATTATAGAAAGGTTTCCTACAATATATGAAACTACTAAGAAATATGGTTTGGACATCAGTATTGATTTAATACCCGTTAGACCGGGTGCACATTTTATGATGGGTGGTGTACAAACCAATATTGAAACAGAGACAAATATAAAAGGGCTATACGCATGTGGAGAAGTTGCTTGTACTGGGGTACATGGAGCAAATAGGTTAGCAAGTAATTCTCTGTTAGAATGTCTGGTATATGGCGTACGAGCTGGAGTTAATGCTGCTGAACACGCTTCTTCAATAAGATCTACAAAACTATCTGAAATAGATATGGAACTTGTTGATCTTATTCAAGATACTCCTATTGAGTCTGAATTAGATTTACAATCTGTGAAAGATGCTATCCGAGATACACTATGGGAGAATGTAGGTATCGAACGAAATGAAGAAGGTTTGAAAATAACATTGAAGAATTTAGAAATAATCGGGTCAGAAATTGGACTTCATCCAGGCACAACAAATTCTCCTAACACAAAATACATTGAATACTATGAAACAATTAATATGCTCTCTATTGCATGGTTGATAACAAAATCTGCACTCATTCGTACTGAAAGTCGTGGTGGACATTACCGGTCTGATTATCCAGACCAAAATGATTCTGATTGGTTAAATAGAGTACTCTTTAATAAGGACTTTGAACCAGATATAGTATGTTTATAGTTTCAAATTTGGATGTACTTGATAGTAAATCCAAATAATTAAAATGTTTGAATCACTTTCTTCTATAGACCCAAATGAAGTTTATAGATTTTCTTAAAATAAAAAAGTCAACAGGTGATCAATGGAATTCCACTGTTGACTAAATTTAATTGTGCTAAACTATTCTGGAAGGTTGACTAAGATAGGACTATTACTTTGTTGATTAGATTTATCAAATGCAGAATTTACGGCTGGTGCTTCAGAATGACCATAGATCTCAATATACTTATCATAACTGTTGATGACCTTTTTTATATGTAATCGTGTCTCTCTGATAGTAATTTTCTCAACGAATTCATCAATATCTTTAATTTGCTTTGAATCCAGCCATCGTCTCATCCGTCCCGGTCCACCATTATATGCACCAGATACCAACAGTGGATTGTTATCGAATATTGAATTTAGATATCCAAGATACTTTGTCCCCATACGGATATTTATTTCAGGATCTTTCAACATGGAAGATCTAAATTTACGAATTTTTAACTGTCGAGCAAGTTCTCTACCAGTGGAAGGCATAATCTGCATCAAACCAATTGCCCCTGCCCAACTAATTGCATCCCTACGGTATCTACTTTCTTCTAATATCATTGCAAATATTAATGCCTTGTCTACATTGTATTGCTTAGAGTATTTTTTCACAAATTTCTCATAGTGAAGAGGATAAAGCCAACGTCGAAGTTTTTCTAAATCTGAACTTATATTTTCGTCAAAGGATGGACTGACGAGTGCCATATCAGCTACTGCTCTGGCTTTATCATACATTTCTAAGTTTTCATAGGACATAATTAATGCAAAAAAGCAGAACGGATCAGGATTCGGTGTCAATGAAATATGTTTGTTTAAGTGGAAAATAGCATCCTCATATAGTCTTAATCCCATTAGTGGTAAGACGTGTTCAGGGCAATCATCTTGTGCTGTCAACTTTGCATCAGGAACTGCTTTAAGTACTAATTCTGAATTTGTCATTCCTAATATAGCTTTGGCCCGAGCACTATAATACCAATACCGGGCCTTAGCAACTTCTGTATATATCTTATGGGCAACTTCCGGTTGATTCTGTCGTTCTCGAATTTTCCCCATCCAAAAGTGTGCACCCATAGCATACCGATTGTTTGGGAAATTCTCTTTTAGTCCTTCAAAAGCTTTATAACTTTCCTTATACCTCTTCTGGTCAAAACGGCGCCAACCAATACGCCAAGCTGCTAAGTCAGCATACTCTCCACCAGGATCAATTTCGATTAATCGTGAATAAGCATTTAATGCCAATTCTGTTTTCTCACGATTTTCATGAATTTGGGCTATATCGTATAGAGCATTATCTGCCAATTCACTCCATGAATATGTTTTCACAAAACTTTCAAGATGTTTGATTGCAGTTGTTAGACTACCTTTTGCTCGATAACATTGTGCGATTTGATAATATGATCGGGTTAAATATTCAGATTTATCCCCAAGACTAACAACTGAGTTAAATTGTTTTAAAGCAGTATTATACCATTTTCTACCTTGGTTACTTTTTCCCATAAAATATAAAGCACGAGCTTTTAATTTAACATCTGAATTTGTACTAACTGGCATAAGTTCATTAATTGCTGCTTTCCAACTACCTTGATAATATAGGACTAAACCACAGTTTAATCGATCATCAACAGTTCGTATTAATGATTTATGATCATTATCAAGCATTATTAATTTACCCATAGCATTATCTGCTATTGAATCAGTCTGGTTTTCTGAGAGAAGTTTTTGATGTAACTTAAATGCTGTTGAATATTGTTTCAATCCTTCTTCACATCTTGCCAATGCATATGTCGCTCTTCTCTTAAAATTGGGTTCATTTGAAATACCCGACACAGTGGACTTAGCATTACTATACCGTTTCTTATCAAGATATAGTTTGGTGAGATTCCATTTTGCGTCAATTAGGTAGTAGCTTTTAGGATAATCCTTTATCAATTCTGAATACCAACTGATTGCTTTATCCTTATTATTCATTTTTTCGTATAGTTTAGCAAGCCGGAAAGCAGCACTATCTGAAAGTGGATACATTGGTGTAATTGAACGTACATAATTACCTACTGCTTTAGGATTATTTTTTAGTTTCTCATACAAGTATCCAAGGGAATGATGGATTTCAAGTTTCTCTTCCTTAGTAATGTTTGAGTTCTTTAATGTTTCTAATTGTGATACAGCTTGTTTTAAATTTCCTTTGTCGATAGATGCAAAAGCATCAATCCATTGTTTACTTCGTTCTTCTTCTGCAAATGATATAGAACAGATGAATAGTATGGTAGATAGAAATATAAATAGTCCTATACCCATTATGTGTTTTCTCAATGTATATGCTTTAGCATAATATTGCATTTTGCTTTCTATTCTCCCGAGAAAAAGTAAAATAATTCAATCATCATATAGTTTTTCCAAATCAATATAAGATAAGTAGAATTGTCTAACATCCTGATAAGTAGATTAGTCTAACATGCTATTGTAACGATAGTTTTAGACGAAAGACAACAGAATTGGTTGATATTATTGTAATATGTATAGGTTCAAAGTTATTCTATTCTTCTCTTCGTCAAACATATAGAATTTTAGTATTAGTCTTAAATTTATCAGTATATTCACATATTTTATTACCTACAGTGTCTTCATTCAAATATAACGATGATTCTTGTGGAATTGTTGTCAGTTTTCAATTAATATGGTATACTTTACAATCAATTAGGTCACACGGAGGATACCGCTATGGAAATTGTTGCTCTCGGTAATACAGGTATAGATGTCTCACGACTTTCAATTGGTACAGGTTCAAACGGTTGGAACGGCAGATCAAATCAAACTGACTTAGGATTAGATGCTTTTCGAGATCTACTCCTTTACTCACACGAAAAAGGTGTGACATTTTGGGATTCTGCTGACCAGTATGGCAGTCATCAGCATATAAAAGAAGCCTTGAAGGAAGTTCCTCGAGAAAGTGTAACTATCACATCAAAAACAGTATCAAGAACGCGTGAAACTGTTGAAGAAGATATTAAACGTTTTCTCAAAGAGATAGACACGGATTATGTTGATATAGTCCTTTTACACTGCTTGACACAGGTTGATTGGCCAAGACGTTATCCTGATGCAATGGAAGCGCTTTTAAGGTGTAAAGAACAAGGACTAATTCGTGCTCACGGTGTTTCATGTCACGATTTCGGTGCATTTCAAACTTCGTCTATGACCGATTGGGTAGAGGTTGTGTTGGCAAGAATTAATCATTCCGGTGTACAAATGGATGCTTCTCCTGCTGATGTCATAAGAACAATGGAACATATGGCAAATGTTGGCAAAGGTATATATGGAATGAAAGTGTTGGGTATGGGAAAATTAGCTAAAGATTCGGAAAGCCAACGTGAAGCAATTGAATTTGTGATGGGTCTACCTTGTGTTCATGCAATGACTATCGGCATGACATCTCAAGCAGAAGTTGATGCAAATGTAGCTGTTGTTAACGAATTATCAGATATATAAAAAGTAATAGAATATCAATTGGATTTATAAATGAGCGCGAGATTTTCTGCCAGTAATCTCTGAGTGGATTCTCGCGCAGTTTTTCGCTATACCTTATTATATGAGAAATTTCACATGGATAAGTATGAAATTGTAATCGGTTTAGAAATACATGCTGAACTCTGTACTGAAAGTAAGTTATTTTGTAATTGTGCATACACATTTGGTTCATCTGCAAACGACTGCACCTGTCCTATCTGTTTGGGATTACCTGGAACTCTTCCTGTAATCAATAAACGTGCTTTAGAATTTGCTATACGAGCAGGTTTAGCAATGAATTGTGAGATTACATCATATAGTAAATTTGACCGTAAAAACTATTTCTATCCTGATTTGCCTAAAAACTATCAGATATCCCAATATGACATGCCATTGTGTCAGAATGGAAAGGTCGAGTTTGAACTGAATGGAGAAACAAAAACTGTAACCCTTCGTAGAATCCACCTTGAGGAGGATGCAGGTAAATCTATCCATGCAGAAGTAACGGGAGATCCCACGCGTAGTTTTATGGATTTCAATCGTGCTGGTGTTCCACTCATGGAAATTGTGAGTGAGCCAGAAATACACTCACCTGAAGAAGCAATCGCCTACTGTCGTGCTGTTAAAAAGATCTTAGAATATATCGAAGTCAGCGATTGTAATATGGAGGAGGGGAGTTTACGGTGTGAACCAAACATATCCTTGCGACCACGTGGTAGTCAAGAATTGGGTACACGTACAGAAATAAAAAATAAGAACTCCTTCCAAGAATTGATCGTGGCTATGGAGTATGAGGTTAAACGACAGGCACGAATACTTGACTCAGGAGGAAAAGTAGTACAAGAAACTTTGTTATTCGATACGGAAACTGGTAAGACGGTAGCAATGCGGGGAAAAGAGGAAGCTGATGATTATCGTTATTTTCCTGAACCAGACCTTGTACATGTTCAAATTTATGAGGAATGGATTGATGAAATACAACCTTCTCTTCCTGAACTTCCTGCACTCCGAAGAAAACGGTTTACCGATGATTACAATTTAACACATGAGCAGGTGGAATTCCTTACCGCTACACGCCAAATTGCGGATTTCTTTGATGAAGCCACTCAACTGAGTGATAACCCTTCTATCTGTGCTAATTGGATAATGGGTGATATAAGTCGATTACTCAACAATGCTGAAATCGAAATACAAGATTCAAAGCTATCACCAAACCATCTTAGTGAACTTATACAACTAATCGAAGATAACACAATTAGTGGAAAGATCGCAAAATCTGTCATAGATGCGGCATTTGAAACAGGCAAATTACCCAAACAAATAGTCGACGAAAAAGGATTATCACAGATTTCTGATACATCCGAACTTGAAGCAATCGTGCAGAAAGTAATTGAAGATAATCCTGGACCGGCACAAGATGTCAGAGATGGAACAAAAAAAGCAATTGGATTTCTCGTGGGACAAGTGATGCGCGCAACGCAAGGAAAAGCAAATCCACAAGCAGTAAATCAAATTCTCACAGAGGTATTATCGCAAGATTAAGTATATAATGGATATAACAGAGTTAAAAGAAAAACTAATTCTGGTTAATCAGATGGGTTATGTTGTATCAAAACGGAAAGGTAACACAGGAATTGGATACACACTTGAGACCTTGCTTGGTCTTAAGGAAAATAACCTTATTACACCTGATTTTGAAGATATTGAGTTAAAATCTCATAGAAAAGGTGTATCTAGTAAAGTTACTATGTTTACCTTTAACAGAGGTGCGTGGAAATTACCTCAAAAGGAAGTAATTAAAGAATATGGATATATAGATACAAATAACCGCCCTTCACTTTATAGTACAGTAAACACAAGGTTAAACAATCAGGGATTTTTTTATAAAGATTAAAGAAGAAAATGTACGGTTATATCATAAGTCGTAGTATCAATTCAGTTGCAAAAACACTTTCTCAACGTTCAACAATTTGTTATGTGGTTGGAAACCGTCGAGTTAAGGATATTCAATTACCAACTGACGAGTTTGTTGTATCTGCTTTTGACAAACATGGCTTCTCTCATAAGGAAACAATCGTTAGGAATATTCCAAATAAGAGGATGCCTGTGAAGAATAGCCCCTCTAATATCCCTGGTCAAACATCAACTACGATGCAAGAAGAATATATCGTTGTTTGCCAGAGAAAACCTTAGATATGTCCGATGGTCAGATTATCCTTTCTTCTGTAACACAACAGTATGGTGATACTGTTGCAGTGGATAATATCTCATTACAGATAGAAGGTGGTGAGTTTTTTTCTTTACTCGGTCCAAGTGGATGTGGCAAAACGACAACCTTGCGGATCATCGGTGGGTTTGTTTCACCTTCAGAAGGTGAAGTGTTTATCAACTCAAAATCGATGCATCAAATCCCTCCATATCGCCGTCCGGTAAATACGGTTTTCCAAAATTACGCTCTATTTCCCCATAAAACTGTTGCAGAGAATATTGCCTTCGGTTTACAAATGAAGAAGGTTTCAAAAACAGAAATATCTGATGCCGTAGAACATTTCCTCAATCTAATTCGACTGCCTAATTATGGAAAACGAAAACCCAATGAACTCTCAGGGGGTGAAAGACAAAGGGTAGCACTTGCCAGAGCATTGATAAATGAACCTTCTATCCTTTTGTTAGACGAACCACTTTCAGCTCTTGATCTTAAACTCCGAAAACAGATGCAATTGGAACTAAAGGAGTTACAGCGTAAGGTAGGAATTACTTTTGTATATGTTACTCATGACCAAGGGGAGGCATTAGCTTTATCTGATCGAATTGCTGTAATGAATGAAGGTAAGATCTTACAAGTGGGGACACCATCTGAAATTTACGATAATCCTCAGAATCGTTTTGTCGCTGATTTCATTGGAACTACCAACTTTTTTGATGGGATGGTCACCGAACTAAACGACCAGTACATAAAGATTCAAACAAAAACTGATCCTTCCAATATCCTTACGAGTAGTTTCCATAGAAATATGGAACTTAATTCATCCGTCACTATCGCTGTTCGACCAGAAAGGATAGATATCGCACCTGAAAAGCATATAGATTCTCAAAATTGTATAAACGGGGTAATTCAGGATGTGAGTTATTTAGGCACCACCCTTCAATATACCGTAATGACGGATTTTGATGATCCTGTTATTGTTAACAAACAATGGCGAGGTAAGACTACCTCGCCAAACAATAGTGATTCTGAAGATTATATCAATAAAGGAAATCACACCTTCCAAATCGGTGATCCAGTCTATCTATATTGGACACCAGAAAATGGATCTGTATTAAAAGAAGATTCTGATTAGCTACCTTATAATGGCAACTTAACTTTTCCATTATCTCGTTGTTGTGATGTTAGGAATCCGATTATTATCTGAACTACATTATATCCGGCAGTGGCAGGGGATACAGGTGTTCCACCTTCCTCAACCAATTTAACTGTTTCCTGAACACCAGCGGGAATTCCAGTCACATCCCATTTAGGTGCTTCTATTTTCTCTACTGAATCACCTTTATGAATTGTAGCACCTTGATCACTTATGAGTACATACCCATCGGTACCAACAATTTCTGCCCGGAACCCAGATGGTGTGTTCTTAGGACCACCAGCATAATACCCTCTGACACCGTTAGCAAAATGAATGTATCCATGTGCAGAGGGTTCTGTTGCGGGATTGTGTCCACCATCCCCTTTATATTCAGTATAATCTTCGTATCCGTCTTCTAATTCCGCAGAAACCCATTCAGGATTTGAATCAGCATAATAACAGATAGCATCAACACAATGTGTGCCATTTCGGAATAGCATTGCGCGGCCACCACTGAGCGTTCCGATCACATACCGGACATCGCCAATTTGACCTCCGTCCACAACTTCATCCTTGGTATGTCGCCATAATGGTTGCCATCTACGAGTATGGTCAATTGAGAGATATGTACCGTTCTTTTCAGATGCATTTAACATTCTCTTTGCATCTTCAACCGAGGTAGCCATCGGTTTTTCACAAAAGATCCCTTTCACACCAGTATTTGCTGCATCAACAACAAGATCGGCATGACGGTGATCGGATGTAGCAACTGTAACAACATCCAATTCCTCTTGTGCTAACATCTCCTTATGGTTGGTATAAAGAGATATATTATCCCATTTATCTTGATATTGCGCCTTAAATGCATCCAATGTTTCTTGAACAAAATCACAACCTGCTGCTAATTCTACGTTATCTAACCCAATTAATCCGGATGCGTGGGTAGTACCAATACCACTACAACCTATTACACCTACGCGTAATTTTGCCATAATTTTCTCCTTTAAAACCCATCAGTAGTCCAGAAGATGTGATGTGATTGTATATCCTTTGCATTTGGTGCAGATTGACTATGCAGAAGGTTCGGCAGTTCATCGGATAATTCTTGCTGCATTTCTTCTTTGAACGCTGTGGGTTGTATTACACGATACATCGTGCTTCCATATTTCTCGACTACCGGTGCATTAAATCCATCCCCAATAGGAGCAGGATAGTCTATCTCAAGTTTCTCTTCATCCAATTTTGTAATTATATCAGATATCATAGATTCAAAGAATAAATTCTCACTACCATCTTGACATACATAATTTGATGCAGCAAACTCCTTAACATTGAAATATCCGTTACGCCTATTTGCAGAAAGATATCCATCAATTTTGCCGTTTCGTTCTGCAATCCACATACTTGAGGATTCTGTCTTTACCCAATCAGTCCAATATTCAATTTCATCCCTTACAAAGATACCGTTGAATTTTTGTGAATAATCGTGGTATAGTTCTGCAATCTGTTTTACTTCGTTGGTATCCTCAAAGTTAAACGGACGGATGTTCCACTCATGCTGCGCTTTTCCAATTATAGTCTTTTTAGCCACATATCTGTCAACTTTTTCCCACCCTTCAATAGAGTAGATTCGTTGGCTTCCGTGCAACATTGAGATGGCAATACCTCTGGATTCCATAAATTCAATGGAATCCAATAATAATTGAGTAGCGATACCTTTTTTCCTATATTCCGTTCTTGTACTAACTTCCCCGATACCACCAACAGTTATTTGTTCACCGTGGAAATACATCTTTCGGATAAAAACGCGAACTGTACTAACAATTTGTCCGTCATCAACTGCAACTCGAATTCCCTCAAAATCCTTCCAAGGATCGTTGTACCAGTGATTGGAGAAATATTGACGACCAGCAGAAAATACATGTGTTACATGATCAAGCCATGCTTCAAATTCATCAGGATTAAGTGCTCTATATTCCATATCCAATCTCAATCAGAACTTTATAATAAATTCACCAAGAAATTGTCTGGCTTGATTACGACTACCAAAGACTTCATATAGATCACCGGATACATCGTAGAATCGTCGTATAAAATTCCTACTTGTCTCTGCTGGATTTAGGTCTGCGTATCTAAACCATAGATTTGTTCGCGACCAAACATCCCAATTCACTTCAAGAACAGTAGAGCTTGCATCTCCACTATCAATCCGTTTTTGTCTATTTAATTCTGGGAATAGAGCATCTTGTGTTAAGTCTGAAGTTCCATCAATTCTACCCACAGATAGGTTAAATTCCTTATATCTATAGGGATTTGGATTTGTAATGTATTTCAGATTCGCAGCAAAAGCATTCTCCAATGCTTGGGTCTCAAAATCAAAGCTATCTTCAATCTTCGGTGGTGTTACATAACGCTCATCCTGTTCACCATAGGTTAACTCATCAAGGAAGGTTAGATGCCATTTCTCAGATAGACTGTATGTCCAACCAAATAAGTTCTTAAGTTCTAACTGATTTAGTTTATCATCAACATCCACAGAAAAGTCTATATCCTCATAATCTTCAAGATAGTTATTGCTGAAATTGATAGCACGGGTGCTATAAAACCCGTTCATATGGGAAGGTTTCACAGTAAATCCAGTAACTGAATATTGCGTGATTGTAAAGTCACTGGTATCCCGTAAGTACAAATAACCTGAAGGATCAATATCAAGAAAAGTTAGGTCATGTTTTTCTTCACTAAGTTGGTCTGTTTCATATATGATTCTATCAATATATCTACCATTATTATCGAATTTCTGGATTCGTGAGACGACATTATGGAACATGGTTAGACGGATATCGGTACGTTTTAATTCATCAGCGAGTTCTTCATCATTTTCCTCATCTGTTTCATAATCATCATAGTAACGTCTATACTCAGCCTCTTCAAGCAAACGTAGCCGACGGTTCATTGATGCTGTATCACCGAGAGTAATGTCATTCTGTGCAAATGGGCCATATTGTGGACGAGTTGCATTTGAAATGGTATCAGCCAGTTCAATTTGTCTTGGTGTACTATCACCAAGCTGCGTTAATGTCGGGGATAGTGCGATGACTTCTGGCAACCCACCAACTTTTCTACGGAATTTACTGGAATCCTTCACTAAAATTTCACCAGATGGTAATGTTATCAAACTATTAGGTTTAACAAATTCACCGTTATCCCTACCCTTCGTACCAAATGCGCGTACAAAATTCCCATTTGAATCAAATTTCACTATACGGTTATTACCGGTATCAGCAACAAAGACATTTCCTCTTGGATCAATTGCAATATCTGCAGAATCCTTATCAAAATCACCATCACCTGCCCCATATCGACCGAAGGTTTTCAATTTAGATCCATCCGCATCAAATTTATGTATTCGTCCGCGTTTAGCATCCAGGACAAACAGTTGGTTTTGTGAGTTAATTGCAACACGTAATGATCTATCATGTCCAGTTGGTTGTATACCAAAAGCTGTTTTGCCATTTTCATCAATCATTAATTTCGCAGGTAGAACAACACCCGGTTGTTCGTCTACCGGATCAACAAAGTATGTATATAATAGTTTACCTGTAGGATTGAGTTTATATACACATGGAGTAAAAATATAGATCTTAGGTTCTGCAGTTTCAGCAATATGATGAGCAGTAATATCCGTTACATATATGTTACCAAAACTATCAACAGTCAGATGTCCTGGTTTTTTCAGGATATTCTCTTTTGATTCAGGATTGGTGGGTATTTGAAAGAGGAATTCACCGGTTGGTGATAGTTTCTGAATTAATCTGTTTTCTGTGTCAGAAACGTAAATGCCGTTATTGAATGTGAGATGGATGTCTTTACCGAATGAACCTTGTGTAGATTCTTTACCTGAGAATTCCCGTTCAAATTTGATATAATCTATAGCATAAGAATTTTCTAATGTAAGGAATGCGGATAGCAATAAGATAATAGATATATGTAGGAGGGAAGAATATGTAGAGTTAATATTTGTCTGTAAGTTTTTCATTTTTTACCTTTAGTTTCTTAGAATATTATACCTGTTGAATGTTAGGTGTGTCAAGAGCAAGACAGTAGAAAAACTTGCACTTATACAGGTTATTTGGTAAAATTAATTAATCTGACATTTAGTTAGGAGGATTATATATAATGGATATTAGAATCGAGTATTGCACTTCTTGAAACTATAAACCGAAGGCAGCCAGTTTGGCAGAAGCCTTAGAATCTAAGTATGGGGGTCAGGTCAAAAAAGTTAACTTAATTCCCAGTAGTGGTGGAGCATTTGAGGTTTATGTAGATGATGAATTGCTCTATTCTAAGTTAGAGACCGGAAAATTTCCATCAGATGAGCAAATTACAACATCAATAGATAAGATTTAGTAATTACAGTATTTATGGGTATGGTTTCTTACCATACCCATTTCTTTTTTATGCATACAAAGATCTTGAAGTTTGAATGTAACACTTACCTTCGATAGGCTATCAAAGAATACTACCTATCTGGATTTACCTACACAACTATAGAAATAACACCCACATAGGAGTCTCCCCTACTTCATATACATCTAATTCTGATAATTTTCCATTTTGTCGGTTGATACGGTAGGTGGCAAGTTTACCTGAATCTCGGCCACCGACAAATAGAAAATTTCCTGTTTCATCTATATTAAAAACCCGAGGAACTGGTTCTGTGGGTTGATGTCCTAATGCAGTTAATTCGCCTGTGTCTTCATCAATCGAATACATAGCGACACTATTGTGTCCCCGGTTTGTGGCATACAGAAACTTGCCGTGAGGATCAATGTGGATTTGTGCGCAACTGTTATCCCCATCAAAATCGTCTGGAAGGTTAGAAATTGTTTGAAATTCCCATAATAATCCTTGGGCATCATGTGCCGTGTAATCCGGTTTATCTGATGTATTCTTCCCATCTGACTTTTCAGCCACGTCGACTGTCTTGTATCTGTATGCAGAAATACTTGACCCTTGTTCATTAGATGAATATATAATCGGTTTATTCGGACTTTCGCAATAATGACGGGGACCAATAGGTTCATCAGGATGATAATGTCCAAAAGGATTTTCTGTCAACATTCCAGTATCCTGATCAAAGAGGAATTGGTAGATAGCATTTTCAGGAACAGTATGTGGAACGAAAACAAAACGGTTGGAGGCATCAGTTTCAATGTAATGAGCGTGTGGTGCGGTTTCAATGGTTTGATGCAACTCCTCTTGTACAGTCTTATCCTCACCTATTTTATGAACTGTAACTTTTCCTGCCCCGTAATACGCTGATAATAGGAATTTTCCACTGTTATCGGTGGCTATATAACATGTGTCTGCATCAAGATTGATTATGCTTTGTAGTGTAAGCTGCTTCGTTTTTTCATCAATACTGAATGTTGCAATTTCTTTGCTTGAGCGAAGTCCAGCATATAGATAATTACCACAGGGAGATAGTGTTAATGGACCTGGAGATCCGGTAACATCTACATTTTCTTGAAACTCAATCTTTCCATTACTATTGTCAAATGAATATATAGCTAATCGGTTTTCACCGGCTATTGATAGATATAGGTGTGTCTGCATTGATTATTCCTTGAAGTGATGTATAGAATTTAGATGACTTTATTTTTTTATAAAGTTAGTTTGATGTAGGGTATGAATCAGAAAGATTTTAGAATTGATACGCCTAAAAACCTATGCTATTATACAAACAAAGGAGTAGTATGACAATTCAAAAATTTCAAGAACAGATTGAAGCTATCTATTATGAACGGGATGCAGAACGGGGTGTATCTCTTACTTTTACTTGGTTTGTTGAGGAAGTAGGAGAATTGGCTAAAGAGATTCGAAAATGTCCACGAGACGGGGATCGGTTACGCGAGGAATTAGCAGATGTTTTTGCGTGGTTATCTACTTTAGCAAGTTTGCTGGGAATTTCTCTTGAAGATGCAGCAGAGATTTATGCAGATGGTTGTCCTAAATGCAGTTCAACTCCATGTGAATGTTAACCCACAAATACATGTTATATTTCTAATTGCACATATTAATTTTCACTCAAGAAACGTTCAAAGTTGCCACCGAATAAGTTATTCACATCTCGTTTGATTTCAGATTGTGTTAGTTTCCAACCCACATCCAGAAGTGTTTTGTATTTCTCGTATAACACATCTGAGATGATTTGTCGTGAATGATTCCATTTATATACGAGTTGATCCAAGATTCTTGCATCCGAGTGTTGCGGGATTATACTCAATCCTAACAACTCTATCCTTTCCCGTGTAATTTCTTCAATTACACTGGGATTATTCATAAACCACCAACATCCAAATATCATAAGATTCTTGAATTTCCTACCAATAACACAGAGTTCATGCTGGTTTTCACGAGATAGGAGAGTGACGAGAAACTTGTTGTTTGGATTCTCACGAAGTAGAGTTTCAAGACTATCTAAATCAGCTTTACCTGTTCCATCTCCTGCCATTCTGAGTTGTGGATTTACAGCACGTTTAACTCCTATCATCAGTGCAAATGGAACATTATACTCTCTTGAAATCGGTAATATGCAGTTGTCAAACAACCTTCCAAGCACACCATCATCAGGATATTGGAAATCAGGCGGTAGTGAAACTGCCATATATCTTGGATTCATGCGTTGGATCCAAGATTCCAAAAAACGTCTTACTTCTTTATATCCTTTTTTGGTTGAAAGGGTAGGATCAACATCATACCCAAGACTACGTAAGTGTTCATAAGCCGTTTCTTCATAGCTATTAATGAGAACATCCATGCGTAGTGCTGCTTCAAAACGCGTATCTCCAGTATCTCCTGTTTCCCATACAGGTGCTTCCTCAGAATCAAATGGGTCATTGGTCATAACAACTTTGGTGACATTCGATTGTTCAAAAACCGTATCGATAAATGCTTCAACCGATGTACTATTGAAATAATCTCTATAATCTTGAAGATTCCTTGAACTAACATCCAACCCCAGTTTATGTAATGTTGTAACAACCCCGCGGCAGGCTTCACTAATTGGTGAATTCTCAATAAACAATTTCTGCCATATCAAATCCGCTTGTTGTTTCCTATCCATTGCCCAAAATCCATCGTATGTAATATCCGATTTACGAAAAACCTCTGCTATCAGATAATGGTAGGTGAGTAGTTCGTCAATACCCCATAACAATAAATCTCCAAAAGGAGGACTGAAGAGATGTGTGTGTATGTCAATGATTTCTTGATTTTCTACTGCATTCTCAATGGCGATCTTTAACTTTTCATCAGTCCTAATGTTGGTATTTGTATTATGATTTGGGAGAGTCATCATTTCGCTCCGTACTTATTTTGGTTTGGATATAATTTACAATTTCTTCTGAAGGGTGTTTTCCGAAGCGGACATAAATTCCACGGAAGTTTTCAAGACGTGTAGGTTTAGCAAACGGACTGAGCAGTATACCATTCTTGTCGACGTAGGAACTTCTAAAAGTGTTCCACGAACGATCTGTGTTGGAGCAACAAGTTGAGACACTAAGCGTGTCTACACCACAATGGTAGTTATATGGTAGAAAATACTTGTAGAGCGGTCCAATGAGTATACATGCAGAAAGAAATAGGTAAACAATTGACTGAAAACTGATATAGATGATACTAAGAATAGTGGATATAAATAACAGCAACAGAACAGATTTCATCGGATTCTCTACAAAGGAGTGGACTTTCCAAGAGAGTTCAGGAGTTGATTGTTGACTCCCATTTGATTCCGATGTATCTTGACTAACTTTGTTCTGTTGTATTTCAGGCACGTATTATTCCGGACTTCCCGGTGGTGTTATAGTTCCTTTAGTATCTTCTTCGGCTGTATCAGTTGTATCTTCTTCAGTTGTATTTCCTTCGGTTGATTCGTCAATCGTGTCCGTTATAGTTCCTTTAGAATCTTCTGCCTGTTCCTCCTGATCTGCCGGTGTTGCCTCTTGGGTCTGTTCAGTTTTTTCCTCTTCCAATGGCGTAAGGGATCTATCAATTGATTCACCATAAAACCGCATTAGGAACAGTGAAATAACCATAAAACCTATGGCAACCCAAGTTGTCAGTTTACTTAAAAAAGAAGCAGCGCCATGACCCCCTAAGACCGTTTCCATTCCTGAACCACCAAATGCACTTGATGATAGTCCCTCACCCTTACTGTCTTGTAATAGTATAATAAGTGTTAGGACAACACATACAGGTACAAAGACGATTACGACTAATGTTACTATGACTCCCATTTGTTTCCTCTCTAATTTCTACTAAGTAATATTATCTATCTTGATTGTTTTACGATTTCGGCAAATGATTCAGCATCAAGGCTTGCGCCACCTACAAGGGCACCGTCTACATCTTGTTGGGACATTAATTCTGCAGCATTCTCTGGTTTAACACTGCCACCATACTGTATTCTAATTTGCGAAGCGAGTTTATCTGAATAGCAATCTTTCAGGATATCTCTAATAAAATTGTGTACTTCTTGTGCTTGATCGGGAGTAGCAGTTTTGCCTGTCCCAATTGCCCAGACCGGTTCATAAGCAATGACGCAAGATTCCATTTCAGATTCGGTTAGGTCTCTAATTCCACCTTTAACATGATCTTCTATTACAGATTCTGTTTTTCCTGTTTCTCGTTCTTCCAGAAGTTCACCGACACAGATAATAGGTTTTAATTCATGTGATAGAGCAGCTTTTACTTTCTGATTCACAGTCTCATTTGTTTCACCAAAGTACTGTCGTCTTTCAGAATGTCCGATGATAACATAATCACAACCGACATCCTTTAGCATCGGTGCGGAGACTTCTCCTGTAAATGCCCCACTATCTTCCCAGTATAGATCTTGGGCTGCCAATTGGATGTTACTGCCATTTATTACATCATGTACATTGGATAAAGCCGTGAAAACTGGGGCTACTACTATTTCAACATCGGAAATACTATCAACTAATTTTGCTAAATCGGTTGTAAGTGAAACTGCCTCTGAGACTGTCTTATTAAGTTTCCAATTACCAGCTATGATAGGGGTTCGCATATTCATTCCTATAACAATACTTTTGATGCGAGTTCAACAAGACGGTTAGAATATCCCCACTCGTTGTCATACCAAGATAAGACCTTAACTAAACCATTTTCAATAACCTTGGTAAATGGCGCGTCTAAAACAGAGGAGAGTTTATTCCCATTAAAATCTGATGATACAAGATCCAGCTCAGAATAACCTAATATACCATTAAGTGAATTCTCGGATGCTTCCTTAAGAACTGCGTTGACATCTTCCGCACTTACACTCTTCTGTAATTCTACTGTTAAGTCTACAACAGAGACATTGGGTGTTGGTACGCGTATTGCGAACCCATCAAGTTTTCCATTCAGTTCAGGTAGAACTTTCCCAACAGCAACGGCAGCCCCAGTAGTTGTGGGTATCATGGAGAGTGTTGCAGCACGTGCCCGTCGCATGTCCTTATGTGGAAAATCGTGAACGCGTTGATCACCAGTATAAGCGTGTACCGTGGTCATCAGACCACTCTCTATTTCAAATTCTTCATGAAGTACTTTTGCAACCGGTGCGAGACAATTTGTTGTACAGGATGCATTAGAGATAACATCATGCTGTGATTTATCATATTTATCATCATTTACACCGATAACAACAGTAATATCTTCACCTTTTGCTGGTGCGGAGATAACAACCTTTTTAGCTCCGCCAGATGTAATATGTTTTTCAGCGTCTTCTCGATCTGTAAAAAAGCCTGTAGATTCAATAACAACATCTACACCGAGGTCGTTCCAAGGTAAGTTTGCTGGATCGCGTTCAGCAAAGACCTGTATTTTATTTGAGTTTACTACTAAACTGTTATCAGTTGAAGTAATTTCATCAGTTAAGATTCCGTGAATAGAATCATATTGTAGTAGATGAGCGAGAGTCTCAGGACTTGTTAAGTCATTTATAGCAACGAATTCAATATCTAAATCGGTGTTTAATAATGCTGCCCGAAAAGCATTTCTTCCTATCCGTCCAAAACCATTTATACCAACTTTTATCGCCATAAGATAGTTTTCTTCCTCAATTCATTTACCCGATAGAGCGTTTAATAATATCTTCTTATCATTCAAACAAGCTAAAATCCTATTAATATAAGTTGAGAAGTGGTTGCTCTTGAGGTAAGGAGTAAGCTGTAGAATTTTAACCAAAAGTATCTGCTAATATTATTAATTTATTTACGATTTCAATATTATTATACCTTATTTTCTCCAAAATTGCAAGTTTAGAAATCCTGTAAATAATAGGATTCTGGATTATCTTATAGTATGAAATTGGATTATAGTTTATGTTTTTGTTTGTTGTCAGAGACAATCTGTTATCTATCACATATCTCAAAAACCTATATTATCAACTTGGAATATATCACCTGAATCTAATATTTAAGGTATCTTTATTTTTTCTTTTTACACTATATATTCCTATAGTTTGGACAATTTTCGTAATTTCTTTAACAACGGTATACACACACCTTTCGCACCGCTGGTGCTCGGTTACTTGTGGCATTTACGTTTCTACACACATTCCGCACCGCTGGTGCTGCCGATTTAGTCAATAGTAATCTTTTTCGATAAGTTTCAGGATGTGACTTAACTCATCAATTAATAAGTTCTTATCAAACAAGAGTCTGGTAAATGCTATCTAACATTAAATCCCAAGCACAGCAGTGAGGGATGTGTCTAAAGATAAAGAATGGACTTTCAAGTCTTTGTTTAATTCTTAAAACTGTCCAAACTATAGTATATATTCAACCAAGTAATTCTCTGTAATTTACACCACTTCCCAAATTAACAATAGTTAAATATTAACTATTTATATGTTTAAAATGTTACACTTTTTGACATATTGTGTGTCATTAGAAAAACCGCTTTCCGCCCTGTCACAGTCTGTGTTCATCGGTGTTTATTTTAGAAATATAAAAATTCGGAAATTGTGTAATTTTCTATCTTCCCTTCTATTTCTAATGAACATCCAATATAGACTTTGGTAAATTTCGATGTATTTATTTTTAGATGATTTTGAACGTATTGGATATTTGGTAATTTCATTATTAATATTATTTGAAAAAGTTACGAAATCGTAACTTTTTTCGGTCACCCCAATTTTGTATATTCGCTGTTTGGTAAGTAGCCACCTATGTTTTTTGTAAAACTGTGTATATGTGCACTTAATTCATTCTGATTATACTGGTTTGGTATTAGTCAGAGTATTAAAATAATTCACTATATGTTATTGTAACGTATGTTTACTATTCTGTCAACTAATTTATAAATATGATGTTTGTTTTTTAATATTTCTTCAACTTTTTTATATTTTTTCCATTTCCTATTGTTAAAGAGAAAACGGATTGTGGCACAAACTGGTAGTGTAGACTACAAGTGAGAGATATTATATATCTGTAATGGTAGTAATTTATGCGTAAATCAAAAAAACATACTCTACCCAATAGATGGTTAATATTCATAGACTAACAAAGATAAGAATAGTGTATAAAATGGTATTTGGCTATCTTGGGTGTATGTTTATGTTTCTCTATAAGGATTACCTTGGTGTGCATTGAGCAATGTAAAATATGCTTTACCGAGTTTGACCAATGCACTTTGTTTGAGTTGTGTCACGCGTCCTTCTGAAATATTCAGTTCTTGTGCGATCTGTGTACCGTGATATTCTTTTATAAACTTCATTTCAATGACACATCTTTCCTTTTCGGTGAGTTTTTCAAGAAGGTTGGGTAAGTTCTTTCGTAAGAAATCGACTTCGATTTGCTGTATCACGTTTTCAGCAATATTCTCAATTGCACATACTTGTGTGATCAGAGCCTCCTTTAACGGATTCTTATTAGTTTCACTTTGGTCAACACAACATTCTTGATGTGAGAAAGGTACCTCTTGCAATAACTTTCTTTGTTCTCGCCATAATCGTATGCATACTTTTGCCTTTATGAAGGTAATAAAACTTGCGCCACTTTTGTGATCAGGATCGTAGTTCGGTGTTTCTTCAATGATGGTCAAAAAAGCGATTTGTCTTAAATCATCGTTGTGGCTTAGTAGATGTTCGTCGTTTCTACATACACAAGTGACACAATGGTCTATAGATGTTTCTGCGGAAAGCGGTTCATTGGGAACGATATCGAATGGACATAGATGTCTCTTACTTGGATTTCCGTATATTTGCGGCATAATATATCCCTCCCTTTCTGTTTCAACGTTGCGAGTTTACAAATAAATATCAGCACTACGTAAAACCTTATACTTAATTATATCTATTTAGCAGAGAATTCTTTAGCTTTTTTTAATGTTTTTTTGTCTTTTTAAGAAAAAACTAAAGAATTTTATGATTCAAGCGATATAATTAATATATAACATTATTTCATTTTATGAAAAGGAGTAAACACATCATGATTACGTATTACAACAAAGAAGGTGTCACCGTTTTAGAACCCACTGGGAAAATCATTGGGGAGGCCATACCGGAATTGCGCGATGTTTTGAGGAAAAAAATAGATAACACACGCACACCACGAATCCTTCTAAATCTTAGTCGTGTTCGGGGTATAGACAGTGCGGGACTTGGAATACTTCTTACTGCCTATACTTACACTAAACAGAAAGATGGACGGATCGGTGTAATCAATATTGGGAAAAATATCAAAAACTTGATTGTCCAGACACGACTTGTCAATGTGTTTGAATACTTTGAAAATGAAGAAGCGGCGATTACAGCACTTTCAAGTCGCACTTAACACTACATATTATGCTCATAGGCATCTTTATACTTATTTTGTTGGTATTAATCCTTATTTCAATAACCTTTATATAAAAACAGGTAGGTAATTGGTATGTTGCCTACCTGTATTCGCGTTTACAGATCCTAATTAATTCATATAAAGCGTATTATACAAATCTATTATAACCCAAGTTGTTATATGTTAATTTGTCTGTATCATGGATTCCACAGATTCCGCCGATAAGTGTTGTTTTTGTCTGAATCGCGGATTACACTGATTACACGGATTCCGCGGATAAGAGTATTTATAGTAAACATTTGAATTAATGGAACATTTGAGATGTAGATGGGAACTCCGATTCCCGATTTCAAAGGGTTTGATTGCGATTCGGAGATCGCTCCTACAAGTAAAGTTATGTAAGACCATTTATAATTTATTCTCCCTTTCAATATTTTTCTATTCCTGCTATACTTTTCCTAATTTTAGAGCTTAAATATAGAAATCAAGGAATATCAAACTCCTCAGATTTCAGAAGTGTTTCAGAACTGAATAACTTGATTAGAAAGACATCAATAGGTTATCAAAAGCAAAGAATGACAATGCTATATCTATATCGCAGTGGTCAGTCTAAAACTCGTTAACAAGCAGCTGAGATGATAGGTGTCCACCGAAAAACAGTTGGAGACTGGTAAGCAACAGATCTGAACCAAATAACAATTTACATTATCCCTGGAGAGTCTTATGAAAAGAAAATTTCGCTTAGTTATTATTCTTATTTCCGTTGTTATCGTTGTAACGGCTATCGGTTTTTGGCGGCATCACTACCTCAAAATAATGAATGCTGAACCGGAAATTGTGTATAAAGTCCCACCCTTTGAACCGGACACATCACCGAAAGACACATCAACAATAAAGGAACAAGCGGATAATAGAACACCATCAGACACGGAAACGTTGCCTAAAGATACGTCCACAGATAATGATTACAACACGGATGTAGAAACAGAACTTCGTAAAACCACACAACCTATTGACAATAGTTTCACACCTGAGGAAAAGGATAATACAGGTAATCCGTCTGTACACCATATATTCACCGACATAGTTGTAGAAAACCTTCCTCCCAAAGTAGCAGCCGTTCTAAAAGAGTATGAGGAGATACAGTTAGCAATTCCTAAATTAAATGAGGAGTTAAAACCTCTTTTAGATGCAAGACCTATAGACTTCGACGCTATTGATGTAATAAATGAGAAAAAGAGCGTCCTAAGTGACCAACGTAAGGATGCCCTTGAAATACTATCCAAGTATTCTAATGAAGCATCCGAAGAACTCCAAGCGACAATAAAACGGGAAAAGGCAGCAGAGAGAATAATGGAGGAGATGGATGAAGACCCAGATATGGATTTTGATGATATAAAACAGCGATTGGAAGAATTAACAAAATAATTAGTTATTCTGAACCAGGAATTGCAGGATTAGTAGATTTATAGGATTAAGAGTTTGGTGCTCCTATATTCCTATTCAAAGAATAACAGTTATTTTCTGAAGTGCGATCTTTGTTCCCGTAAACATTGTCCCAGATGTGACCTTGAAGGTGCTATGACAATCGTGGCAATTCCAGCGTTCGATTCGCCCTATAGCGGTTTCATTCCGTTTCTGTGCGAGCAGAGAAGATCGGGGATCGGAATCCCCTCCCACAGAAGAACCTAATGATTAAATTGACACCTATGGGGTTGCGGAACGAAACTCAATATGTAGCTTTGGACATGCCGGAAATGTTGGGTTTCACAATCAGAAATCAACGGTATGAACGCCTGTAGGCGTTCCCCGGGTATGAAGGTCTTTTGACCTTCCCCGGGTTCAACCCAACCTACGAAAGAGAGATTCTATTAATGAGACTTTAATTACAAGAAATGGTATTACATAGCACTCCGCTGGAGTGCGTGAATGTACCGATAGTGTTTTCTATAGACATAGCACTCCGCTGGAGTGTAAGATTGTTC
>CAZZBB010000040.1:0-10126 GCA_964652195.1 uncultured bacterium
CACCAACTCTATTGAGGGTGTGCGTCCCTGGAGCAATCATCTTGAAAACCTTGATGTCGCCCGATGTGATCACGTCTGGCTGGATGATATTACCTATGTCCGTCTCAAAGGACACTTTATCTATGTTTGTTTACTTATGGATGTCTTCACTCGTATCATCAGAGCGTGGCATATCAGTCAGCACTTGAACCAATCTCTGACGCCGAAACCGTTAGAAGAAGCATTGCGTCAAAGTGTTCCAGAGATCCATCATTCTGATCAAGGTGTTCAGTATCTTGCAAATGCGTATATCTTATTGCTGAAGCATCATCGCATTGAGATTTCAGTGGCTCATAGAGGGTGTTCTTGGGAGAACGGATATGCTGAAAGACTTATCCGCACCCTCAAGGAAGAAGAAGTTCATCTCAACGACTATGAGGACATTCACGAAGCTCAAGAACGTATTGGACATTTTATCACTCAGGTGTATCACCAAAAACGACCACATTCGGCGTTAGGGTATTTGACACCTATAGAATTTCAACGAAAAAACTTGTCTTAACTTTGCTAATTTGTGGTCTGAATAAACGGTGGCACTTCACGTTTATGCTACAAAATTGACGCATATAGTGACAAATTATTTACATACCCGATTTTGTTGTTGGATTGGATTTTGGTTTTAAGACAAATAGGTAGATGAAGAGTAATACACCTGTGATTGCACCAAAAGCGATTTTGAATCCGTTAGGTAAATTAGATGGAGATATAAAACCTTCAATGATACCTGCGAGGACAAGTAAAATGACACAGCCTCCAAGCATTTGTATTGCTGTTTTGGCGGCATTGATTAATGTGCGTTTTCGTGTGAGAACAGATGGGGAAATAAGGGCATATCCCAATCTCATCCCAGCACCACCTGCTATAAAGATCATGGTCAGTTCAATATATCCGTGAGGAGATGCAAAAGACCATAATGCTAATGATCCCCCATGCACCTGACATAACCCTCCAATTGTTCCGATGAATATACCGTTAATGATTAGAATATATACAGATCCTACCATAAATAATATTCCCCAAGCAAACGCCAGAAAAGCCACTCTAATATTATTGGTCATGACTTGAGATGCCAATAGATTTCTATATTCTGCTGCAGTAGTATTCCAATCGGTACCCCCTAATTCTTTTATGTGAGAAACGATCTCCTCAGGGATCAAATCCTCAGTTAATTCCGGCATTTTCACTGCACTCCAATATGCACCAGCAAATGCCAACCCAAACAAAAGAAAAGCGATAGCAACAAATATAATGTTCTCTCTAATGACTTTTGGAAAGCCTTCTCGGAGAAAGTACCAAAGTGATCCGCGTTTGAATGGAGAGGATTGATATACTTTGGAATGTGCGCGGGATGCTAATTCATTGAGATAGGTTACACACCGGTCTTGTGGAAAGTCCCGGCGTGCTACGGCTAAATCTGATGTGATACGTCGGTATAAATATCCGAGTCTATTCAGATCATTTGCTGATGCTTTCCGATTGTCTTGAAGTAGTCTCTCTAATTCGTCCCAAATCGGTTTTTTCTTTTGGACAAAATCTGTTACAGTCATCTATGCTCTCAATTTTAAACTGACTAAGTGTAATTGTATTGCTTATATATTATACCATTTCTTTTGCTTTAGTGTTATTAGTAAATGTCTGTTTAATCATGAGTTTGTCTAAATCACGTATTATACGGATAAGAAGGGTATTGAATGAAGAATTGGCAATCCTCGTATGGAATTTCGTGGATCCAGAAGATAATAGATTTACTATAATTGGTATGAATCCAGTATAGGATATGGTATTATATTCAGTAGGTTAGCGTATATGAAAGGAGTAGTCACATTTTAGATGAAAAAACCTAATAATTGGGCAGAATCCTATATTAATGATGGATATCTATTGATTCCGGATTTGATTACATCCGATGAATGTGAAGAGTTAAAAGCAGAAATGTTGAAGATCTTCCGTGGTGATTATGGATGTGAAGCGATTCCATCAATGTCTGAGGACGCTACAGAAACTGAGATTTTGGACCGTATCATGTGTGTAGGTGAACCGCATACATACAGTCCGATCATAAGTCGTTACGTTGAACATCCCAAAATTTGTGATGTCCTAAAGGAAATCGTAGGTGCGCACATACCTTTCTGGGATGGTGGTGTAAAGTGTATGCAATCTATGATGTTGGGGAAAGTTCCCGGACATACTGGTAACCCATGGCATCAGGATGAACATCCAATACCGACTCGCGACCGATCATTGGTAGGTGCTTGGATTACATTGGATGATGCAACAGTTGATAACGGGTGTTTGTGGGTTTTACCGAATAGTCATCGTTCAGGTACCATTTATGATAGGCATCCTCACAATAAGCGTGATGAGTTTGACAGTTGTCATGAGGCAATGGGATTCGATGATACATCCGAAATACCAATTGAAATGACTGCAGGAAGTGTACTCTTCTTTAATGGTTATCTATTACACCGTTCTAAGATGAATCGGAGTGATTCTTATCGTCGTGTTCTTGTGAGTCATTATTGTTCGTCTGCTTCGTGGCTTGGCTGGAAGGGACAGCGAAATTATCGTGGTGTTGTTGTTGTTTCTGGTGATGACCCATATTCTGATGAGGGTTATACGACGCCAAAAGCATGGGCGAGGTGGGAGTGAGTGTAGCCATAAGCTTTAATAGGTCACTTGATTATATTTTAAGATTGTGTGAGTAATGTTTGAACAATTATCAGTTGAAACACCTGAACAGATCTCTATAAATTATCAGAAGGCAGGTATAGGTTCCCGTTTTTATGCTGCGTTACTTGATACAATTATCTTGGTTCTGATACTATTCTTAGGAATTTATGTCAATCTTGGAATGATTAGATATCTTTCTGATATATTTGGTAATTGGTTGGGTGCGATTGGCGGTATAATTGTATTTGCTATGTTCTGGGGTTATTATATGGTTTTTGAGATCGTAACTAATGGTCAGTCCCCTGGGAAGTATGCGTTGGGTTTGCGTGTTATCAAAGATGGTGGCTACCCTATTACTTTTTCAGATTCCGCTATTCGTAACTTAGTACGACTGGCAGATTTTCTGCCATCTTTTTATGGCGTAGGATTGATAGTCATGTTGTTTAGTCCGAATTGGCAGAGGTTAGGGGATTTAGCAGCAGGTACACTTGTTGTCAAAACGCCACGTAAACATTCATTCTCATCTGAAAATAATCTGAATCCTGATGTTCCAGTGTATAATGTTCCAATTGAGGAATTCCAATATAAGGATTGGATACAATTGGATATGGTCACTGATTCTGAATTAATGAGGATTCGTGAATTTCTATCTCGTAGTTCTTCTTTATTGATTGGTCGTCGTAATGAACTTGCGCGCGCGATTGGAGCTCCGCTCGTAGATAAAATGGGAGGGTATGAGAATGTTCGTTATGATATATTCTTGAAGGAGTTATATAAATTAAAAACTACAGAAGCAGCGGAGCGAGAAATAGAAGTATGACTGAGATAAAAAACACCAGACGCTATGTAGGGTTAATTGACTGTTTTAGGAATGTCTTCAATTTTATACAAAGCATTTTAGTGTATTCTGGCGCGTCATGTTGCCCGTAATCATTCTCAGTATACTCTTAGATTCTATTATACTCTATTATTTTTACGACTTGTGCCAGTTATTTCTTTTTATGTAATATTGAAATTCACTGGTTTAATCTTTTCTGTTTTATTAGTTCCATCCTTATGGTATCCTTTAGTAAACCAACAAAAAGGAACTATAAGGATGGAACTAAAGGATACATTAGAAAAGTATGTTATGCTACTCAAAAATAATGAACGAACACTTGAAAATCTTGAATAAGTGTTTAGGACGAAAGTTAATGGTACTTAAAGATGTTGTTTACGCATGATAGTATTAGGAATTTTACATAAAGTTAATTAGCGCAAGTCGTTATAGTTATAATTATGCACCCCATTTATTCCTTTGCGTTGTCATTATAAATATAATCGGAGGGAATCTATGATAAACAATGATACACACCTGATTCACAGAAGTCTTGAAGGTGATGATAATGCATTCTCGGAGCTTGTTGAAAAATACCAAAAACAGGTTCATGCCCTTGTGTGGAAGAAAATTGGGGATTTTCATTTTGCTGAAGAACTTACGCAGGATACATTTCTGAGGGCATATCAGGAACTCAGAACTTTGAAGAAACCACAATTATTTGCTGGATGGTTGTATGTAATTGCTTCAAACCTTTGTAATACCTGGCTACGGAATAAGAACATTCGAAACCAATTGCAAGATAAGTTTGATATAACGCAACCTGAAGAATCAACTTATTCGGAATATGTTGCTACAGAAAACAAACGCTCCTTGGCAGAAACCCAACGTATTGTTGTCAAAAAATTGCTCGCTAAACTTAATGAAAGTGAACGAACTGTCATGACCCTTCACTATTTTGGCGATATGTCTTGTAAAGAGATAGGTGCGTTCTTAGGTGTTTCCGCTAATACCGTTAAAAGCAGACTACACCGTGCTCAGCAGCGTTTGCAGAAGGATGAAGGAATCATTAGAGAAGCGTTAGAGAATTACCAGATTTCACCAAACCTCACGGATACGATAATGAAAGAAATCTCACGAAGCAAACCGGGGACACCAGTCGGTAGCAATCCGTTAATGCCTTGGGCAGTGGCTACTTCTACTATAGCAATGATTTTGTTAATACTCGGTTTTGGAAGCAACAGATTATTCATGCATTTTCAGCACCCATATACCTTCGATGACACTGTTGAGACGACTGTTGATATCATAGACTCACCTATTATCGCTAATATTGAATCGAATCCAGTGATGCGTAAACAGATTGGAGACGTAAATGCACTGGATGAAAATAAAAAACACATCCATCATAATAATGATGCTTCGACACTTTCTTCAGAGGAACAAGTGGAGGAAACCATGAAAGAGTATACAAAGATTATGATTCCAGAAAAAGCAAAAGCACGTTTAGGAAAGGGTGAGGTTAACGATATTAAATTCACCCCAGATGGTAAATTACTTGTACTTGGAACTTCTATCGGACTATGGCTTTACGATGCAAATACTGGAGAAGAAATCGCACTACTTTATGAGAACCATGATATTAATCGAAAACAGGGAAGATCCTATATCAATGTGCTGGCATTTTCTACAGATGGAAACATTCTTGCTTGTGGAGATCTTCATGGAAATATACAATTATGGGATATACAGACACAAAGTCTGAAATCTTCATTTGAAGGATTTGGTGGACCAGTTAGAAAGTTGATGTTTACAGATGATAATACGAAACTGATGAGTGCAAGTGGTTGGCACGGTGTGCGCTGGGGACAAGACGGTGAAACACGTCTGTGGAATCTCTCGGATGGTACATATCAGTCTATACTATCATCATTAGATGAAATTTCTGAAGCGTTACTTGTCACATTCTCCCCTGACAGACGATATATTGCGGCTGCAAGTGCCAATGCATATTGGCGGAATAAGAAGGATATTCCTCCAATTCAGGTATGGGATATCGCAACTGGACATTGTATATTCAAAGTGGAAAAAAAGATGGAAAATATCACTGAATTGGTATTTTCACCAGACAACAATACACTTGCCATTATTGAAGGTTCCAATAGAATCCTGTTGTGGGACATAGAAAGTGAAATGCTTAAGTCTACACTTAATGCCGATACAACACCAGAGATATTGGCATTTTCACCAAATAGTAGTCTGCTTGTTGTTGGATGTTCTGATGGTATAATCCATCTCTGGGAAATTGACACGGAGAGTGCATCTTCTACATTAAAACGTATGTTGAATACTGCTATTCGCCAGAAACCAATCAGAATGTTTAAAGGACATGCAGAATACGGAAGATTTAAGGCAATCACTTTTTCACCAGATGGTAAACAGATTATATGTGCAAATACAGATGGTACTGTTCGTATGTGGGAAACCGATTCAGGGGATCAACAATTCACATTAATTAATCATTCGGGTTCGATTTCTGCTTTAGTATTCAATGAACTACCAACAGGAACAGAAGGTACGAATCAGCCTGGAAATGTAATAAATACAATCACCAGTATTAGTAGGAGAAACTCAGAGGTGTTTGTTTCTGAATGGGATATTGATACTGGAAAGGAATTGCGTGTTGATTGTATCGAGAATAATGATGAAAAAAACTCAGAAGTAGCTTTTTCCCCGGATGGAAGTCTATTTGTAACCAGAGATATAATTGATTTTGATCATACTGTTGTCCGTCTATGGGATACGAAATCAAGAAGTTTGTTATGTGTTTTGGGAGGAAAGGAGAAAAGTGGTGGGTTTGAAGCCAGAGTGGTATTCTCACCCGATGGCAAACTCCTCGCTGTAAGTTCTCGTCAAGACAATTCTATACAAATATGGGATGTTGCTAAACGACAAACTCTGTGTAGACTTGAAGGATGTACGACTGCTGTTTACAGTTTAGCATTTTCCCCTGATAACAAGACTGTTGTTAGCTCTGGATGGACTGCTAAGGACATGACAATTAGGGTATGGGATCCTATGACTGGGACTGAAATTCAGAGTCTATCAGACCAAGGGAAGATTGCGTTCATACCTGATAGTAATACGTTTGCTGCGGGAAAACACATTTATTCCCGAAATCCTGAAAATAATAGTTTTGATGCTGTGATCAGATTGGAAGGTATAAGTTATAATGATCCACCAACATCGTTGACGTTCTCTCCAGACGGATCAACCCTCGTCAGTGGAAGTCGACATGGATTTATTGAATTACGAAATGCAACAACTGGGAAAATCATTACCACTCTCACTGGACATACCAGTTGGATATCCAAGATGGTTTTTTCCGCAGACGGCACAACCCTTGCCACATGTGGAGAAGACGGCACGATCCTTATTTGGGATTGGGAAGAAGTTCTTAAGGGTACACCTCAAAATGAGTCCTTTAACCTTTAAACGTGTTACCATTTCATAGATTTTCTTATACCAATTCTAATTGTTTTGTTTACATTATTCGCATTAGGAATAGTTAATTTACTATAGTTTGGACAGTTTCATCCTGTCAGGACTTCTCAATAGGCGTAATTTATGCTTCTATCTCAGCATGTGAATTCACTGAGCAAAGTAATACCATTTCTAATAATTAAAGTCTCTTTAATGTGGCATAAACTTCCAGTTTGTGTAGTATTTCAAGACAAGCTTAACAACTGTTCATAGGATACACATTTATATAAATGGTATAAGATCACCATCATAACCATTTATAGTCATCCGAGAGAATAACAAATTCACTATCGAATTGGGAGCTTCATAATTTACCTGTTACAGAGGGAACACTAAATGTCAACAAAAACAAAGATAATTCTGTTTACACTGTTCTTCATTTCACTGCTATTTTTATCCACAAGTTATGCACAACAAAACTACACACGTTGGGGGTTACCTGATGGCGCAATCGCGCGTTTGGGAAAAGGTGGTGTGAATGAAATTGCGTATTCACCAGACGGTAAACTCCTGGCAGTAGCAACTAATGCAGGTATTTGGCTTTATGATGTAGGGACGACGCAAGAACTTGCTTTAATGGACGCAACAAATGAGGTCGAAACTGTAGCATTTAGTCCAGATGGAATGATCCTCGCAAGTGGTGCAAACGGGGATTACGCTAAATTGTGGGATGTTAACAGGCGCACCTTTAAAACAATGCTAAAATCTCCTGGGGGACGGAATCCTATTAATTCAATAGTCTATAGTTCTGACGGTAAAATGTTGGCTACTGTTGAGTTTGATAGAATCTTTATTTGGAATACCACTACTGCCGAAATCAAAATAACACTCAGTGAATATGATGAGAGCCATGAACACCTACATTCTTCAAAAAAAGTGCGTCCTAATGTTGTGGCATTCAGTCCGGATGGTAGCACTATAGCAAGTGGATGTACTGATAAAACCATCCGATTGTGGGATGTTAAAACTGGGACGATGCACTCAACATTAACAGGACATAAGGGACGAATTACATCAGTAGTGTTTAATCCAAATGGTGACATGGTAGCAAGTGGAAGTTGGGACAATACGGTAAAGCTATGGCACGTCGCTACACGAAATCTTAAAGCTACGTTTAAAGGACATAGCGGTCCGTCTCAATCTGTTACATTCAGTCCAGATGGTAATACAGTAGCAAGTGGGGGTTCATTGGACCATACTATTCAGTTTTGGGATGTTCATCAAGTTCACGAAGAACAAACTGAACCACTTAATACCTTTGTTGGACATACATATCCTATTACATCAATAACGTATAGTCCAAACGGTAAACATCTTGCAAGTGCAAGCAACGATGGCACAATTCGATTTTGGGATACTGCTACCGGGGAAATCCTTAACACGATTCGTGGACATCTATCAAATATAGAATCTGTTGCATTTAGTCCCGATAATTCTACATTGGCAAATACATCTGGTACTGTCCTATATCTTTGGGATGTGAATACTGCATCTTATATAAATTCGTTCGGAGGACATAAACATAGTGTGTCATCAGTTGTATTCAGTCCAGATGGAAGGCAGTTAGCAAGCGGAAGCCGCGATAATAGTATCTTGTTATGGGATGTAGGTAAGGTACAACAAGAGAGTGTTCTATTAGGACATACAAATTGGATTACTTCAATAGCATATAGTCCTGATGGACAATTGATAGCAAGTGGGAGTTATGATAAAACTGTTCGGATTTGGGATGTTGATACAGGTGAACTCAAAAATACTCTTGATGGACATTCAGACCACGTGTTAGCAGTTTCATTCATGCCGGATGGCAGGATGTTAGCGAGTGGAAGTAAAGATAAGACTATTCGTCTATGGCATATACCCAGTGGTACTCACTTGACTACCCTACAATCCAAGAGTGAAGTCAAGTGGGTAGAATTCAATCCAGATGGTGACACATTGGCAAGTAAAGGTGAGGGTACGACAATTGAGTTGTGGGATGTTCATACATTCAAACATATATCCACAATCACTGGAAAAGACACGTTTAATGATGGGGTGTTTAGTCCAAATGGTAAGATTTTAGTAGGTACACATTGGGGTAAACTCAGTCTTTGGGATATGACTTCGCTCACTAAGATCACAACGCTTAACGGGCATAATCAAGGGGTTGATACGGTTACTTTCAGTCCCAATGGGAACATATTCGCAAGTGGAGCACTTGATGGTGTCGTGTATCTATGGGATCTTTCCGCTATTATAAAAGCACAAGAATAATCTCGGTTCATTTTGAGGGAATGCCTAAATGACACACAAAACGTTGATTTTGGACATTCTGAATTGATTCTCTTAGCCAAATGTGAATTGATGTTCTCTTGAATTAAGTGACTACTATAATATCAGATAAGAAAAAAATCTTATAATTGTCCAAACTATAGAAAAAATTATGAAGAAAACATAAACACAAACATCTAAAGTCACGGATGTGATAAAAATAGTTGTAATAGTGATTTACATGTGTTATTATTATAGATAGTATAAGTATAATACATTTAGCAGCTCCGTATAATTAAAGTGGATATTTTATAACACTTTTTTATCGTTCAAAATTATAAAAACAACAAATCAAAGACAGAAAAACGTCTAAGACACATGAGAAGGTAATAATACCATTTCTGATAATTAAATTTTCTTTAATGTAGCATAAACTTTCAGTTTGTGCCTTATTTCAAATGTTCATAAAAAGACATTTATTGAAATGGTATTACAAAGCACAAAATTGATTAATGATATTTAGATGATATGTGTAGATTCCTACTTCAAAATCACAATCTTTATGAGAAGTATATAATTAGAGAATTAATAATGACTATCTACAAAACGATCCTAAATACAATAAAGTCTTTATGTCAAAAAATCTACTATAATATGCAGATTGGAATTATCAAAATTCACAAGGATAACAAAAATACAAAATCACACTTTTTGGAAATTCTTATAAAGTCAATTCAAAGTGGAGTAAAGTCAGTCTATGACAGGGTTATAGGGGTAATTTACACCAATTTCAATGTCACACAA
>CAZZBB010000041.1:0-26333 GCA_964652195.1 uncultured bacterium
CCTAAATACAAACCATATATAAAAAGTATTTATGTCAAAAAATCAACTATAATATGCAGTATGAAAAATACAAAATCCGTAAGAACAACAAAAACACAAAATCATGCTTTTTATAAATTCTTGTAAAGTCAATTCAAAGTGGGGTAAAGTCAGTCTATGACAGGGGTTAGAGGGGTAATTTACACCAATTTCAATGACACACAATGTGTCAAAAAGTGTAACTTTTTTCCATTTTTCATCACTTTTACTGTCCGGGAAAAACACAACATTTTCACGATTTATCATCAGATAATTTAGGATTAAAAGTCTGTTTTTCCACCCTAATTGTTTGTCTATATATTAGGATTAAAAGTTCAATTTACGACTATGAGTTCTATTCTTATTTCTAAATGAAACTGTCTCTTTTTATGCATAAACTTTAGGGTGTGCAGTATGAGATGACATTCTACATAAACATGCAATACGACAACATTTCATTGAAATGGTACAAGTTTATTCTTATTGGAGTGAAGGTCTTAGACAATTCCTCATGGTAGAGAATTCAATATACTTGTCATATTAACTCTTTTATGATAAACTATATGATAATCTTGTCTTAGACCGTATGTTATATTCATCATGAGAAAATTGTATTTTCCATTATCCAACTAATATAACTATAGTTTGGACTGCTTTTGTCCATATCGTGCTTTGTTTCCGTCATCTTTTTTATTGTTTCGTACACATACGTAACCCACTAAAAATAAACTCGGATGACCCTAATAGCAGCCCCGTAGGGGCGAAATGTCTATAGAAAAAGCGGTCTACCCACGACCAAGCCCCGTAGGGGCGAAATGTCTATCTCGTAAAAGTGTTCAAAGTTTATTAATTGATGAGTTAAGCCACAACATGAAACTTGCAGAAAAGATTACTATTGACTAAATCCGTAGCACCAGCGGAGCGAAAGGTCTGTAGAAACCTAAATGACACAAGAAACCAAGCACCAGCGGTGCGAAAGTTGTATGTATACACTTGTTAAAGAAAATACGGAAATTGTCCAAACTATAGTTAGAAATACGAAATTTGTAGTAATGCTATCTTTATTAATGAAGTCTCTTTGATGTAGCATATACATCCAAAAACCGAAAATGCTGTTAATGAAATAAATCTATGTACAATGGAATAATAGTGAAAGAATATTGAGAACAAAATATAAAAATTAAAATGGTCTCTTTTAAGTGGATTGTGAGATGGAGAAATCTGACTTTATACCATTTCTATTTATTATTCTGTAATTCTTTGTAGGTCGGGTAGAGGAACGAAACCCGCCAAATGCCATACGCGCATTTGGCGTTGATTTGGACAAATGCCATATGGATTTATGAAACACCCTTAATTAGTAAAGGAATTTACCGATTTGACATCTTTTATAACTGATGATAAGGAAATACACAGAAAGAGTTTAGTAAATGGCAAATACAAATTCATTACATTACTTGGACTTTGCGCGATACTCTATTTGATATTTCCATGCATAACAATGGGACAAACCACTAACAACCCTAATGATGATAGTACAAGTCTCTCATTTTCCATAGATAAAACACCACTTCATGTTGATGATACGTTTACATTAACCCTGAATGTAGCAAATATAACTGATTTAGCAGGATGGGAATGTGCCTTTGATTTTGATCCTAATATAATTGAAGCGGTTGAAGTTGCCGAAGGTGATCTTTTGAAGTCTGGTGGGAACACTATTTTCGGAGGCGGTACAATTAACAATACGACAGGGCAAATCTCCGATCTTTTTGGGGTAAGACAGGCTAAAGGCGGTGTGAGTGGAACAGGAACGTTGTTCTCTGTAAAATTTGCAGCAAAGGTTATGGGGACAACAAATATCACCCTTAGAGAAATTGAATTACTTGATCCTAAGAATAAAATTATAGAGTTCACGCCTCCTACGGTTGAAATTCATATTATGGAACAATACGAACCGAATCCAGTTGAAAACTTACCGATACTGTCCTGGGTATTAGATACAGAAAAAGTGGCAGTTGGCAATACATTTACACTTCACATTGATGTAGAGAATGTCACCAATTTGGCAAGATGGGAATGCAGTATTATTTTTGACACAGATTTACTTGAGGCAGTCGAAATTCTCCAAGGTGATTTTTTAAAAACTGGAAATACACAGACCTATTTTGACAACGGGACGATTGACCAGGCAACAGGAAGCATTCAAGGAATAGAGGTGATAAGGTTTAGCGGTGAAGGAGTGAATGGAACAGGTAGATTGTTATCGATTACGTTTTCAGCAAAGGCAATCGGTGAAGCGTTTGTTACAGTTAACGATTTATCTGTTCAGTCACCTAACTCAGACCCTATTGATCTTAACCAACCTATTATACCGATCACCATCACTGATGCAGAGAGTGCAGAGGTATCCTTTTCTATTGTAGAAACAGCCGTACGTGTTGGCAGTCAATTTACATTAAATCTAAACATTTCAAACGCAACAGATATTGCAGCATGGTTAAGCGATGTTATGTATGACCCTGCTGTTCTTGAGGCAGTTGAGGTCAGTGAAGGAGACTTCTTGAAAGGCGGACCCGGTAGCACCTTCTTTCTCTCAGGTATCATAGATAACACCACAGGAAAGATCACAAGGGTCGGAGTGGTATATTTAAACAACACAGGGGTGGACGGTACAGGAATCCTGATGTCAGTGACATTTGCCGCGAAAAAGAGTGGCAATACCCACGTCACGCTTTCTAATCCACGGGCAGGTTCCAGCGCTTTAAAAATAACATCATTGGATACAATACAATTTGCAATTACTGTAGAACCAGGAATTTTTTCTTCACAGGATGTAAATCAGGATGGGGAAGTGAATCTCTTAGACCTCATGCAGGTGGCACAAAACTTAGGTGGAAACTTGTCAACAAATCCACGTTCTGATGTGAACAGTGACGGAAAAATTGACATATTAGACCTTATCATCGTAGCAGGACATATAAGCAATTCGCCAACATCCGCACCAAGTTTCTTAGGAATCCACAACAAGACTACGTTGTCAGATAATAGAGAATTAATTGCAGAATCGATACAGACATGGATTAAACAAGCACAGATAAAAAACGATGGTTCTACGCTTTTTCAAGATGGCATAGTGAATCTTCAAAAACTTTTAGATACACTGATTCCTGTAAAAACAAAACTTCTAAACAACTATCCAAACCCATTCAATCCAGAAACATGGATACCGTATCAACTATCTGAACCTGGCGAAGTAAGTTTGAGAATTTATTCGGCAGACGGTAAAATAGTTCGCAATTTCATGATGGGATATCAAAATATTGGTATTTATAAGAATCGTAGTCGGGCTATATATTGGAATGGCAAAAACAATTTCGGTGAACCAGTTGCGAGTGGACTCTATTTTTATACACTTACAGCAGGTGATTTCACTGCTACAAAAAAAATGTTAATAACAAAATAAAGGGGTAAATATGAAAACATTAAAGAATTTCGTTATATTGAGTTTTCTAATCGTAGGGGTTTTCGGTTTTCAAAATGTTGATGCACAACAGAACCTCGCGCAAGAAGCGTATAAAATCTTTGAAAATAGTTGTAATGGTTGTCATGCACAAGGGGGTAGTTACACAGAAGACCTTCTTCTTGAATATCCTACAGTAATAGACGACGGTTCTGTTATTCCGGGAGATCCGGATAATTCTGAGTTTTATAAAAGGTTAATCACAGATGATAGGATAAAAAGAATGCCGTGGGGATCAGATCCGCTGCCTGAGGCACAAATCGAAACTGTGCGGCAATGGATTTTGTCAGGTGCACCAGATTGGAATGTCGTCCCAGATACTGATCGAATTTTCATCACGTATGATAACATCGTTGATGTCATACAGAATCATCTGGACGATCTCTCAGCATTTGACCGTCGTTATGCTCGTTATTTTACAACGACACACCTATACAATTCAGGAGAAACTACGGAGACACTTATTGAATATCAGAACGCTCTATCCAAACTTGTAAACAGTCTTTCTTGGGGGCGCAATATCGTCAAACCAACACCCATTGATACCGCAAATACGATCTTCTATATTGACCTGCGGAATTATGAATGGGAACGTGGAAATAACCGATGGGAACTGATTGAAGATGCCTATCCATATACTCTCGACTTTACAACAGAAACCGACACAGGATTTCTGGATAAACTGAAAAACTTGCAGTCAACGATGGAAGTAAACGTGCCGTTTGTCCACGTAGATTGGTTTATTGCAGCTGCATCCTTACCGCCACTCTACAACGAGATTCTCGAACTCCCCGATACAGTTCGTGAGTTAGAAGAAAAACTGGACGTGGATGCTCTTGATAATTTACAGAATGCTCCAGGTCGTCGAGTCTGGCGCGCAGGATTCAATGATTCAGGTGTTTCACAAAACAACCGCGTTGTTGAACGACACACCTCCCGTTATGGAGCATATTGGAAAAGCTACGATTTTGCTGGCAATGAGGGTGTACAAAACATTTTCACATATCCACTGAGTTTTAGAGAAGATGGCGGTGAGATAATTTTCAACTTGCCAAACGGATTGCAGGCATATCATCTTATAGATGCTGCAGGCAAGAGACTGGATGCAGCGCCTACGGAAATTGTTTCAAACCCTGCTGCCGATGATCCTGTTGTACGCAATGGACTTTCTTGTTTCGGTTGCCACACAGAAGGTATGAAGACGATTACAGATACAGTTCGCAGTGATATTGAGTCGAATCCGAACCCATCTTACGATAAAGAGTATGCACTCAGCCTCTATGTTAAGAAAGAAATAATGGACCAATTGGTGGCGAAAGATGCTGAGCAGTACAGAGTAGCACTGGTAGCAGCAGTCGGTACAGTTGAAGATATTGACCCTATACACTTTTACCATGATAGGTTTAAGGAAGAGGTGAGTTTAGCACATGCCGCAGCGACTGTCGGACTCCAAACGGAAGAATTTCGACAAGATATTTTGGGAAGCCAAACCCTGATAAACTTAGGATTGTTAACGCTCACAACTGATGAAGGCAAAATTAAGCGGGATGTGTGGACAGCAGGATTCACGGACGTACTTTCAGTTATTTATGATGGAGTTGAAAGAGATGATCAACCAGATGGTCATATACCAGGTCCTAACGTGTTTATTCCTGATCCGAACCTGCGTACAGTGGTTGAAGAAATTCTCAATAAGACACCGGGTGCCACGATTACTTATGAAGATATGGCGAAACTAAATGTGATTGAAGCAGACGAGAGAGAAATCAGTGATTTAAGAGGACTTGAGTATGCAACAAATCTGGTACGTATAGAATTCCGTCGCAATCAGATTTCTGATCTGTCACCACTACGAAACTTAACCAAACTGAATAACATCAAGCTACGCGGTAATCAGATAACAGATGTTACTCCGTTGGCAAACTTAAAAAACGTTGATTGGTTAGGACTTGAGCAGAATCAGATTACTGATTTAACACCTTTGCAAAATCTCAAAAAATTGACTGGAATTGGAATCACAGCGAATCCGATAGAAGATATCTCACCGCTTAGCACACTGACAAGCTTAGAACGGATAGATGCGTGGCGTAGTCCAATTAAAGACTTTTCCTCGTTGAAGACTTTAAAAAAGTTGAATTGGTTAGAATACGGTAATGATAGAAATATAGATGAAATGCCAAATCTGGAAGGGTTAACTTCTTTGACGCGGTTAGAAATTCACGGGTGTTCTTACAAAAATAATGACTTTTCTCAACTCTCACAGATGAAACAGTTGGAATGGTTGGAATTAGTAAATAACGGTATATCAAACCTCGAACCGTTGAAAGGTCTAACAAATTTAACTGTCCTGAATCTTGATGCAAATGCCATATTCAACGTTGAACCCCTGAAGGATTTAACAAATCTGGAAGTTTTGTATCTTGAAAACAATGCCATCCAAGATGTGACGCAGCTGAGCGGTTTAAAGAACTTGGAACGATTAGACCTTAGAAACAACGCAATTACTGACTTCTCACCCGTAAGTGTCTTAACAAGTACATTTGTGAGAATGGACGGTAATCCAGGGTTTCCCACCGGAGGCGATAAAATAACAGGACCGTGGTTATGGACGATTGTTCCAGGAACACGAATAGAATCAGGCACAGATTTTCTGGCACGCGCCACCGGCGGGATAGCTACTGAAATAAAGATCGCTACAGACGGGGCAACCGCCGGGAAACCTGTTGGAAAAAGCAAATGGGTATGGCACAATCTCAGCTCAACTGGTGGAGATAACATCAATCAGATGACAGAAGCACTTGGTTGGGGTAGAGATGAAGAGGTATACGACCACATCGTCTACGGATCAACCATCTTAGAGTCCCCAATAGAACAGGAAACAACAATGTTCATAGGGAGCAGTGACGCTGTCAAGGTCTGGCTCAACGGCGAAGTAATTCATGAAGCTTACGTTAATAGAGGATCCAATGATTTTCAGGATGTTGTCAGCGATATTACGCTAAAACAAGGCAGAAACGTCTTGTTGGTCGCACTGGACAATCACGGACACGGCACCTTTAGTGCCTTCTTTGGGTTTAAACCAGGTACCCAATATTCCGTGTTTCGACCAAACACCCGATTTACGTTCAATACAGATTCAACAGATTTAACCATTGGGGATACTTTTACATTGCACCTAAACGTAGAAAATATCCAAAAGTTATCCGGTTGGCAAGCAGACTTGGTTTTTAATCCTGATGTGCTTCAGGTTGTTCCGGACAGCCAGGTCGAAGGTGATTTCCTGATAACAACTGGAACGGGTGATCAAACAAGTCCGTTGTTTCCACAGTTTCAGCCAGGTACAATTAACAATGAAGAAGGGAAAATTGAGAATATACTTGTCCTAAATCTTTCTGACACGGTCAGTGGAAAAGGGACTTTATACTCTGTAGACTTTGAAGTCGTCGGTCTGGGGGAGTGTTTATTAACCTTGGAAAACTTTGAGGCAACAACTCTACGAAGGGAAATTCCTGTCATTGCTCCCATACTTTTTATTAATCTAACGCATGATGCGGATGTAAATGGGGATGGAGAAGTGGACATCAGGGATTTAATTTTAGTCGCACAAAGCTTTGGAGACGAGGCTACTTCTAATCCTGATGCCGATCTAAACGGGGATGGGTATATTACCGTCAGGGATATGATTATCGTAGCACAAACCTTCGGTGAATCGACCTCAGCCGCGCCCCATCTTGTTGTCATGGATAGTGTCAAATTGACACCTGTTATGGTGCAAGCATGGATTGAACAGGCACAACTTGAAGATGACGGTTCTAATATATTTAAGCAGGGGATAACGAATCTTGAGAAACTTTTGGAGACTATCACTGTACCGAAGAAAACGATGTTACTGGCGAACTATCCGAACCCGTTTAACCCGGAAACATGGATACCGTATCAACTTTCTGAATCCGCAGAAGTGGTATTGCATATCTATGCTGCAGACGGTCAACAGGTTAGAAAGTTGAAATTAGGACATCAACCGGCTGGCATCTATCAGAGCCGTAATCGAGCAGCATTCTGGGACGGAAAAAACGAGACAGGGGAATCTGTTGCAAGTGGCATCTATTTCTATATGTTCACAACAGGAAAATTCACTGCCACCCGTAGAATGTTATTAGTAAAATAATTTTGTGGCGCGCTTCCAAGCGCGCCAATCTTATCACAGCTCATAGGAGATTACGAAATGAAATTATTAACACTTCTACTTACATTTTGGGTGGTGTTTTTTGCTGCTCCGTTTGCCACATCAGCTCAAACCATTGATATTCCTGACCAGAATCTACGAGCTGCCATTGAAGAAGTACTCGGAAAAAACCGGAATGAAAAAATCACACAAGAAGATATGGAAACTTTGGTGGTTTTTATTGCAGAAAACAAAGAGATAGAAAATTTAGAAGGGATTCAATATGCTATAAACCTCCAAGAAATTAATCTGGAGGACAATTTTATATCAGATTTAGCACAATTGCGCGAAATGCGACAACTCAGGGTGATAAGCTTAAGCAATAATCTTATAGAAAGTCTTGAGCCACTTGAGAATAAACTTACTGTTGAAATCCTTGCAGTTAACAGTAATTTTATATCAGATATAACAGTGTTGGAAAGTCTAATCAATTTGATCAATTTAGATATTTCAGATAACGATGATATTGACGATTTAAAACCACTCTCTAATTTAGATAGACTGATAAACCTAAGCCTAAACAACATGCCAACTGCTGATCTGAGCCCACTCACCGGACTGAGCAGTTTAAGAGGTTTTTTTGCTTCAAATACAACTTTATCAAACCTTGATGCTTTGTCGAAGGGATCCCCGAAATTAGAGGTGCTTGTATGTAATAACTGTGATATATCGGACATCTCCTTTCTGAATACACTCACAAATATACAAAATCTGCATCTTGTTAACAACAATATTGAAAACATAAAAGCACTAGCAAATTTAGAAAGGTTAGAACGATTGACTCTACATGATAACGAGATTTCAGATATAACACCACTTGCCCAATTATCTAATTTGATAACTGTAGATCTTAGAAATAACAACATAGAAGATTTTTCTCCACTGACATCTGCGGTTAGTAGAGGGGTTATTATACAAGACAATGGTAACCCCGGTTTTATACCGGATGCTCCGAAGATAAGAGGACCGTGGTTGTGGACGATTGTACCAACAGCTGATGACATTTCCGGTAAGCAAGCAGCCAATTCTGGCATAGATTATTTAGCAGCAGCAACTGAGGGTGAAATTACAGAAACTATCATTTCAACGCAAGGGGCTGTCGAGGGTACTCCTGTTGGTCAACTGAAATGGAAAATCGGTAGAATCTCACAAACAGGTGGTAATAATATCAATGAACTTGCGAATGATATAGCACTTGGCATAGATGATATAAATCATCATGTCGCATACGGTTCAATTATCTTATCTACTGAACGCGAATTCTCTACAGCAATGTTTATCGGTGGTGACGATGCTGTCAAAGTCTGGCTTAACGGGGAACTGATTTACAACGATGCGGACACAGCAGACAACCAGAATCTTGAAACAGTAGATTCTATAGTAGACAATTATCAAGATAGATTCGGTATCACATTAAAAAAAGGTGATAATTTTCTGTTAGTGGCTGTGTATGAAAACGAAGGGTGGTGGTCCGGATTTTTCGGATTCGATTCTACAGCAATATTTGATGTACGTATCCCGAATTATAACCCTCCAGTCCCTAACAAAGAGGATTTGAATGGAGATGGAATTGTGAGTATCCTTGATATGATTGAGTTAGCCTCATATTTTGATGCAGAGATTAAAGACGCTACTACCATTTACGACCTAAACGGGGATAATAGCATTGACATAATAGACTTTATGTTAATTGTAGACAAAATAAACTCCCAGGCGGTTAGTGTCGATTCTGCTACACTCTCACCTGCAATGGTCCAAGGGTGGATAGATCTTGCATGGACAGAATACGAAGACTCACCCGTATTTCATAATGGGATAACGTACTTGGAAAATCTATTGATCCTTTTGACAACGCCAAATCAAACAGTAATGAAAACGGCACTACTTCCAAACTATCCTAACCCATTCAATCCTGAAACATGGATTCCTTACCAATTGGCTTCAGCTTCTGATGTTACTATAACTATACATTCTTCAACCGGTAAACTTCTCCAGACTCTGGAATTAGGTATGAGAGATTCAGGAGAATACATTACACCATATCGTGCAGCATATTGGAATGGAAAAAACAGTCTTGGTGAATCTGTTTCCAGTGGAGTATATTTCTACTCACTCATTGCAGGTGATTTTACAGCAACTCGTAAGATGTTGATATTGAAGTAGGCAATCTTATGCTAAGTTCTGATTTCCTTAATAAACTTGACCAACTCCGATTTAAATCTCAAAAACTGTTTCGCGGAAAATATAGGGGAGAGAGGCGGAGTCAAAATCGAGGAACAGGACTTGAATTTACCGATTATAGACCCTATGAACCCGGTGATGACCTGCGGTATCTCGACTGGAATATCTACGCTCGTTTAGAAAGACCTTTCATCAAGTTATTTCAAGCAGACGAGGAGTTATCTGTTTCTATTCTCATAGATATAAGCCAATCAATGTCCTTTGGGGTACCTTCAAAGTTAGAATATGCAAAACAGATTGCTACTGCTTTGGGTTATATCACATTAGCAAATACAGATCGAATCTCTCTCTATACATTATCAGATCGACTTTCATCCGTGTTACCATCCACTTATGGAAAATCACACTATACCCGAATTGAGAAAGCACTGTTCCCAATTGAGACTGGAGGGACAACACAGCTAAATGAATGTTTGACTCATTTATCAATTTATCAACCAAAAGTAGGTGTAGTCGTTATACTGAGTGATTTTTTAGATGTAAATGGATATAGAGAAGGTATTAATTCTCTATTAGGACGGGATTACACGGTTTCATTGATACACATCCAAAGTTCAGAAGAGATAGAATTTCTCCCACAAGGTGAATGGCAATTAGAGGATTCTGAAACAGGTGAGACAAAAGAGATTACCATCAATGATGAAACATTACAACACTTTCGTGGAGAGATGAATACTTTTCGTAGTACACTACAAAACTTCTGTAAACAGAAAGGAATTAATTATATAAATTTATCCACTGAGATCGGAATTGAATCAGTAATTTTAGATGATTTGCAACGTATAGGTGTCATTGAAAATAAAAACTATAGTAAACATTGAAATATTAACACAAAATGCCTGTAGGAACGATCTCCGATTCGCGACTTAACTCGGTGAAAGTCGGGAATCGGAATTCACTCCTACATCTCAAAATGTACAATTAATTCAATAGTTTACTATGAATTACTATAGTTTAGACAGTTTTTGTCCATATCGTGCTGTGTTTCCGTCATCTTTTTTATGGTTTCGTACACATACGTAACCTGCTATAAATAAAATCGGATGAACCTAATAGCAGCCCCGTAGGGGCGAAATGTCTATAGAAAAAAGCGGTCTACCCACGACCAAGCCCCGTAGGGGCGAAATGGGTAAAAAAACAGCTGCAAAGAAAATTTAAATATTGTCCAAACAATACTATGAATTACATATAAAGTGGGAAAAAGAATGAAGAAACAGTTTGGCGAGATACAGGTAGAAATTATTCAAGGAGATATTACAAAAGCAGATGTCGATGCAATCGTAAATGCTGCTAACAAAGAACTCATTGGTGGTGGAGGTGTAGATGGGGCAATACGCCGTGCTGGTGGGGAAGAAGTCGTAAAAGAATGTGATAAGATTAGAGAAGCACAAGGAGGATGTCCTACAGGGACAGCTGTTATCACAACCGGTGGTGACCTTCCAGCAAAACACATCATCCATACTGCTGGTCCTGTGTGGGATGGTGGCAATAAGGATGAACCGAAACTATTATCAAGTTGCTATAGAGAAAGTCTACTCTTAGCCTCTGAGAATGGTATAGACTCTATTGCTTTTCCATCAATTAGTACAGGAGTCTACGGATATCCCACAGAGAAAGCAGCAAAAGTAGCACTGCAAACAATTCAGGAATTAGCTGATGGCAATAATAACATACCTACTATTATTCAATTTATACTGTTTGATGATACTACCTATAGTTGTTATGAAGATGCTCTTTCAACAATCTAATTCTCCCAGACACGGTAGATGGAGAATGACTAAATGTCGTTCATACCGTTGATTCCTTGATTTGTAGTTCCAGCAGTGAAAGAAAATCCTGCAGACAATAACCTTTCTTCTCCGTGTAATCTGTGTAATCCGTGTAATCTGTGGTTCAGACAACTCAAAATGAAACATTTGACGTTTCATTGCACCGATGACCACAAATTGTTATAATTCACTATACATTTGATAAACCATCAAGGTATAGATATGAACTTGAAAATATATAAAACATACAGAAAAAAGCGTAATCGAAGTTATGCATTCTTGATTTCTATTGGTTTGCATGGTGTTGCATTAATAATCTTTGCGATACACCTCCTAAAACCTATCCTACAAACGCCAGAAAATCAGATATATGCAGAACTTATAGATTCACTACCAGAGAATAGAACGAGAAAAGATATACCTAAACCCAGACCCAAGCCTGAACTAAAGGTAGAAAGGAAAGTATTAACATCTGGTGTTAAGGGTGTTTCAAGTTCAACCCGAAATCCAATAGCCATAAAACCAGGAACGCCTGTGAAAGGCGAAACTACACTTGATGCACCCTCGTTGATAGAGAACGTTACTCGACTTGCACCTTCACCACAATCAATCTTAAATCAACCTAATATTGACGGACCTTCCTTGTCTACTGGTGTCGATGGTGTGGAGGATGGTATAAAAACTGCAAGTGGTAAAGGAGGGGGTGGTGCTTCAGGTCTTACAGTACGTGGAAAAGAGGGTTCTGGATTTGGAAACTTTACAAAAGGAACTGGTACCGGTTCAGGTTATGTTGATTTAGGTGATGGTTTTGGAAAACTACCTACCTTGAAAGATGAAATAGGACAAAAATTGGGAGGTATCATTAAGGGGACAGGTTCAGATATTAAGGCACATATACGAATCATCAGACTAAAGCATTCCCTCAGTGATTGGTGGCAGGATCCAACAGCAATTCCGTCTCTCATAAAATGGCTACAGGAAAACACGACAATACGCGCCGACATGAACTTTGCTGGTCGGGCATTACCATTAACAGATCAGAACATTCTGGATGCACCACTGATCATAATGACTGGACACGATACAAATATGACCGTTAACCGTAAACTGATGCGTGATGGTCAGAAAATGACAGCTGGGTTCTCTGATGAAGAACGCATTGCCCTCAGAAAATATGTTCTTGAAAGAGGAGGAACGTTATTTTTTGATGATTGTGGGTTTAAAGCAAGTTTCGCAAACCTGATAAAAGAGGAATTGCGTCTAATATTTCCAGAATATCCTTTAGAGAAATTGCCATTTGAGCACGAAATATATAGAATTTACTACACTCTCAAAAAACCTCCTGAAGGTGGGGACAGATTCTGGGAAAATGAAAATGTACCTCAACCATCAAAATTCAAATTTCATTGGGGTATATATGTTCCCCGTACACCAGGTGGCAGAAAACAGCCTAACCTAACATATAAAGACTCCCAAGGAACCCTTAAAACTACAAATAGACTCGGAGTAATATTCAACCGAAAAGACTATCTATGTGCAATGGAGACTGCAGAAATAGAATCCAGAACAGCGTTACGATTAAGACGGTCTACCGATGTATATCGCTTTATGACTAACCTAATGATCTATACATTGAAATATGGAGGGAACACAGACCGTTCTGATTACCAAGAATAGTTATAACATTTCTGATATATCACGACTCTCTTTTGTAGCATAAACTTTTAGTTTGTGCCACACAACACTTCATTTATAGCTATTGATAATGGGACAAAATCAATAGAAATGGTATTACATACAACAGATTCACTATCCTTAACATAGACAGATAAAGAAATGAGACCTACTCGTGTATAAACCCTTCCCCTCTAACGGAGTCATTCCATAATTGGCATCCAACAGCTTTAGTCGGGTATCTCTGATTTTTCCTATCTACCTCCCGGCTCTACTTCTCTCAACCGGTTCAGGCATTATATCACCCACGCTATCCATCTATATCAAATCGTTTGAATTAACATATACTATTACTACGATTGTTATTGCAATCAGTGTGATCGGAAATATACCTGCTGGTATTTTAGTAGAACGTATCGGCAGAAGACAATCTATGTTGCTGGGTCTACTTATGATTGGGGTTTCGACACTCTCAATGGGAATAGCACAAAACTTATATCATCTTATCGGAGCACAACTAATTGGTGGTATAGGAAATGCGTTGTGGATGTTATCCAGACATGCATATATGGCAGATGTAATTCCATTGTCAAAGCGTGGAAGATCTATCGCACTATTTGGTGGTGTAAATAGAATAGGCACATTCTTAGGAAAATTCATTGCTATTTTTCTTGGATCAAATCTGCGAATTCCTTTTTATATGTTTGCTGCTATCGCAGTACTAACCCTATTGATATGTTATTTTTCAATTCCTGAAACAAAGCATGAAATTAAGACAAAAACGGAAAAACAGGAACCCTATCTTAGACAACTTCTTAATGTTTCAATTAAAAATTTTAGACTGTTAGCAACCGCAGGTGTAGGACAGGTTTGTGTTCAAACACTACGAAGAGGATGCCACATTATCATTCCATTATATGCTACAGACATTGTTGGTTTGAATGAAACTGGAGTACGCCAAATTGAAGTGATTGCATCTGCAGTTGACATGTCTATGTTCCCATTAGCAGGGTATCTAATGGATCGTTACGGTAGAAGATTTGCCACAATACCCGGGATCTGTATTTTTGCAACCGGTATGGTATTGATGCCTTTTACAAGTTCATTCTTATGGCTTCTTCTCGCTGCAGTTATGATGCGGTTTGGCAACGGGATTGCATCAGGTACAATGATGACACTCGGTGCGGATTTAGCACCGAGAGAAGGTACAGGAGAGTTTCTCGGATTATGGCGATTAACAGGAGACTTCGGCGGTTCAGCAGGACCTGTGGTTGTCGGTAATATAGCGGATATATTCGGATTAGGTTATTCAGGATTTGCTTTGGGTGGGATCGGTTATCTCGCAGTATCCATATTCCTATGGTTAGTGCCTGAAACATTGAGAAGAGAATGATATGCCGGGAAAGGGACTCGAACCCTTACGCGCATAAAGCACACTAGACCCTGAATCTAGCCTGTCTACCAATTTCAGCATCCCGGCTTAACCGATAAATTAGTATACTCACCCTATACGCTATTGTCAATAAAAACATAAGGTGTCTAAAAGAAAAATCCATCGTCTAATTGTATAAAGCCTTCTAAATCGTTTGGATAAACTGGATAATTGAATACTTCTGTCCAACTTAATGTTACCACTATGATTTTGATATGTTATATGCTATACTTCATAGACCCGTATTCCAACTATTTTCAAGACCACTATTTTCACATTCTGAAGTTTAAGTTATAATCAGAAATTGAAATTTAAATTATGCGATTTTTACTTGTTTCATTTTTATTTTCTATTGTCGGACTTCTTGGCTGCCAATCAAAAGCTATCCAAATGCTGATAGAACCACAAGAATGGGAAAACCTATCTATAGGTAGAGGGGTTATCTGTTCTTCGCTTGAAATGATTGATGGAGACCTAAAATCAGTGGGATATGCATCTGGAAGACGGATAGATATTACATTACCAACCCAAAGAACAATACATAAGATCAGAATTCGTGGCACTAATATCTCGAATGCAGTGGTATATCATCAACTTAAGGGAAATAAACGCTGGCAAGCACTTTTGGAAGTAAAGAATAATATTGGACCTGATATTGAGATGCGTTTAGGGAAAGTGGTACAAGCACTACGGATCTTTGTTACAGGAACACAAGATGACAAACGCAAAGCACCACAATATTCACCACGGTATGGTGGAATCGTACCAAGAAGGACATTAGGTAAACCTTACATACACGAATTAGAGTTATACGGTTTAAAATCTAAGGAAAGAGAATGAAAAAATTGATTCTTGATGACATATACACCTGGTCTGTTTTTAGCGAAATCCGGCAGATTGATTTCAACGGATACCTTTGGGTTAGAGATGAAGGAAATATCGTAATTGATCCTGTAGAAATAACTGCAACAGATAAAAAACAACTTGAAGAACTGGGTGGTGCGAAATGGATTGTTATTACAAATCGCGACCATGAACGAGAAGCGGAAGCATTTCAACAATGGACTGGGGCAGATATAATAGTGCATGAAGCAGATGCAGAACTATTAAATATTAAACCAACACGGACAATAATAGATGGAGAATCAATAGTTCCAGGATTAAGAGTAATTCATCTTCAATATGGTAAAAGTCCTGGTGAAATCGCACTATATTTCTCAGATAAACATGCAATACTTTTTGGGGATATTGTGGCTGGTGAACCGATGGGACGTTTAACACTACTTGCAGATGAGAAATTGGAAGAACCATCAAAAGCAGCACTGCAACTTCGCAAGGTATTAGCACTCCGGTTCAATACTGTTCTGGTAGGAGATGGACATTCCATTTTCAAAGATGGAGAACAGGAATTGGTTGATTGTTTACAATCACGCAAGGACATATATATCAATCGTATCAATATAGAAGATTTAGACTGGGTGAATAGAGAGGCACCACATCCCTTCGGTTTTGAGTTCAAAGATATTGATGCCTTCATCGGTGCCAAGAATATAGGATATTGTGTCTACAAATTACACCCTGGCAAAGCTACTTTTCCAATGCACCTACACCATTTCGGGGAGGAGATGTGTTATGTGATGGAAGGTACATGTACTCTCAAAACGCCAAGAGGAGATATGGAAGTTCGGGAAGGGGATTTTATTGCCTTTCCACCAGGTGAAGTTGGCGCACACAAATTCGTCAACGAAGGGGATGAACCTGTCATACTTTTTATACTTGGTACATCAATACCTCATGATGTGAGTGAATATCCAGATTCCAATAAAGTTTTACCCTATGTAATTAGAAGAATATACCGAAAAGATGAAACCCTTGATTATTTCGATGGTGAAATATGAGTAATTGCAGTATAGGCAAATTCACCGAATCAATTCATCAGAATAGTTGAATTACATTGACATTAAAACCATGATACTTAATTCATTATAATTGACATTCCAATCTACGAGTCCTCTGATTTTCTTTCGCTTGAACATCAATTAATTCCGGATTAACTATATCAAAAAGTCTTTCTTGTAAATTGCTACGAATCTCTATATATTCAGGATTTGATGCTAAGTCATTATTCTCCATCGGATCTATCTCTACATTGAACATCTGTGGTTCATTACCAACGTAATGACACAGTTTGTAATCCCCTTGCTTCAACATAAAACCTGCGTTTAGCATCCCCATATGATGATATTCTGAAAATACTGCGCGTGCTGTTTCGTTTGGTTGATGTTGGGTAATTTCCAACAGACTGTCACCCGGTAAATCTGACGGTTTTTCCAGACCTGCAATTTCCAATAATGTCGGTAAAACATCCACCAAAGAGACATTCTGCTTGATTCGACCAGTTTCACCCGAAGGTAGCCGTAGCATCAACGGCACTTTTGCTGCTGATTCGTAGAAACACTGTTTTTGCCAAATACCATGACTCCCTGCCATCTCACCGTGATCACTTGTATAGAAAACAACAGTGTTTTCATGTAATGGGGACGTATCAATTGCTTCCAATATCCTTCCAATCTGTGCGTCAAGAGACGAAACGAGCGCGTAGTAGGACGCTAAAGCACAACGGACAGTAGTTTCAGGAGGAGGGATGTCATTTCGCCATGCCCATCGATGGTGCTGTATCACTGGGTGTTGAGATTCAAGCGGTTCGTTCCATGTATCAGGCAGATCAAGTGTATCTGGGTTATACAATGAGAAAAACTCAGGTGGTGCAATCAGTGGAAAGTGTGGATGCATGAACCCACAATAAAGCAGAAATGGTTTAACGCTTGGTGAAGCAGCTTTCTGGTGGAGGAAGTCCACTGCTAAGTCCGTGACCTTTCGGTCATATCTTGTGTGTTCGTGGTCTCCTGGACCACATTCGGAAACGTGTGAATTGGAACCGCGGCGTGCCTCTGCTGTGCGTCGTGGCGGATTCCCTGTTGTATTGTACCACCGAGGCAAATCGTCTAACAAACGTTCAGAAAATCCGAGAAGCCGATCAGTTCCATTGAAATGTGTGCGACCACACAACACGGTATCATAATCCGCCGCTGCCAAATAATCTCCCCACGTTTTATGTATACGATCAAGTATTGCACCCAAATCCCATGTTTCAATCTGATGCGGATAGTGTCCTGTGAGCATTGACAGACGCGAAGGGGTACAGATTGGACTATTGCAATACGCGTTATCATAAGTATAGCAATTTTCAGATAGACGGTCGAGATGCGGAGTACGGACAATCGAATTCCCGCTATTTCCCATCACTGTTCCTGTGTGTTCATCTGAAAATAGAAAAACGATATTCATCAATATACTCGGATGAATTTATGATTGTTGTTTAATCATGGTCGTGGTCATCATGGTCGTGGTCATCATTATCATCCTCTTCATAACGAATGTTGGGAAAATCTGCTGGTTTTTGTTGGTTAATCCAATCTCTGAATAGCTTAATTTCTGCGGCAGTCAATGAAGGACCATGACCATCTGGTGGCATTCTCCCTGAATCGATTTCTTCTATAATTTCACTACTTTGGGAATTACCTGGGACAAATACATCCTCTCTCTCTGCACTACTTATGAAAGTTTGGTATGACCTAAAATCGAGATCGTGGGGTCCATTGGCATCATGACAACCTGAATAAGCACACCTTGCAGTAAGGATTGGCAATAGATGTTGTTCAAATGAAGTTTTTGCATTGACGGATGAAATATTATTAGGTTGAATGGGATTATTGGACTGAGTATTACATCCCAACAAACAGAACAAAAAACCAATAGTGAGTAAAAAAAACTTGAGAATATTTATAATTACAAACTCCTCTCTAATGTTCTAAAATATGGAAGCAGGTTTAGTATCACCTATGATTTGAATAGGCTGTATGATACGTCTGAATCACGTAGCCTTATTATAAGTTTATCTGATAACTTTACCCGTAGAAATTATATAATACATTGTATTTCATAGAATATACGACCAAGAATTTCAGACTAATTTGAGTATACGATTTTTCTAACAAAATTGCTACTTAATCATCGTCATTGTCATCGTCGTCATCATCATCGTCATCATCATCATCGTCATCATCGTCATCGTCATCATCGTCATCGTCGTCATCATCTTCATCATCTTCATCATCTTCGTAATCATCATCATACTTGTCATCTTCGTAATCATCATCATAACGATGGTTTGGAAAATCGGCAGGATCTTGCTGATTAATCCAATCTCTGAAAAGTTGGATTTGAGCAGCAGTTAACGGAGGACCATGTCCATCTGGTGGCATTCTACCTGAAACGATCTCTTCAATAATATCGCTGCTTCGAGCATTCCCCGGAATAAATACAGCCTCGTCGTCTCCACCCCATACAAAAGCTTCGTATGTACTTAAATCAAGTCCTTCGGGACCTCCAGCGACGTGACAACCAGCATACGCACACCTCGCTGTGAGAATTGGTAAGAGGTGTTGCTCAAAAGAAACTGTAAGTGGAGAGTGTTCAGGAGTTTGTGGGTCAGTTTGTACATCAACAGGAAGATCTATAGGTGGTGCTTGATTATTTATCCAATCCGTAAAATGTTGAATTTCTGCATCGCTCAACTTGCTACCACCAAGTGGCATTCTACCTGAAACGATCTCTTCAATAATAGAACTTCCTTGAACATTTCCTGGTATGAATACAGATCCTTCAACCCCTCCTCTTATGAAAACTTGATATGAACTGAAGTCAAGACCTTGAGGACCACCAGCAATATGACAATTTACCGTCGCACATTTCATATTTAGTATCGGTGCTAAGTTGGTATTAAAAGATTCTTCAGCATTGTTAGTTAAAATATTATCTATAATAGATGGTTCTTGTGAAGGTTGTCCATTATCCGATAAAATAACATCACCTATAGTAGTTCCAAGTTTTTCATCACATCCAAAAAAGCAAAATAATAGTCCAACAGCGATAAGTGACAACATTTGTATTTTCATAATTACAATTAATTCCTTTCAAGTTGCATTAGATACTCTAATTATATCAATGTTATTATGTAACACAGTGCAATTCTTATGCCTGCAATTAATAAAACATGTGTCGAAGTAATTATAACATATCCCATAAATCAGATATTTGACGATGCATTGATCTTGCCATTTGCTATATATTGAAACAACGGGTGGTGGTTTTTATATTTAGTGGCTGCAACTACGAAGAGAAATAGTATTGATACGAACATTTCGTATTTATGAGATACACTGTACTGTTATATCATTTCTATAAATGAATATCCGATTAACAGTCCTTAAGCATGTCTTGAAATACTGCACAAACTGGAAGTTTATGCTACATTAAAGAGACTCTAATTATCAGAAATTGTATAAATTATGAATAGGTGACTTTGGTAGGATATTGGAGGATTAGTTATGGATAAATATCAATACTTAACAAATAAAAACTCTGATCGTTGAATTTGCAAAATTATGAGATATCTTAGTAAAGTATATGAACAGACTTGTTCAGAAAAAAGACACCATTCGCATCTGATGATGGGATAAAGCTCGGGTTAGTTTGAAGCATTACTGTCCTGTAATTGAAGAGATTATCGTTTCTTTCTAATCTTCAACAGGTTGAGAGGATCCAGTATTTTCTGTACTATCCAGCAAACCTTCAAAACGTTCTATTGTAGTCGCTAACTGTGCTAATGATGTTAACGAACAAAGACTAAAGATCAGTAACAGTATGATATAAACAATTCTAACTTTCATCACTAACTCCTATTTTAAAGTGCCGATATATTGATGAATATCATGTATTCGTTCTCTCCGTTCGGAACTTAGAAGACGATAAACTCTGCCTAATTCACGTTCTTGCCGGTGTAAATCCATCATCTTTGCAAAATCGGCTTCCTTAGCTACTTCCATTAATGAGCGACTTTGTGTCACGTATTCATCTCCCATATCCCTAAGTTCACCGGAAGCTTTATGTAAAAGTTTTATGAGTTTGTCTTCACTATATTTTGGTAGTTCAGCATCTGTAGGCAATTTAACTGAAAAATCAAAAGAAAACCCAGCAATCGGTGTTTCTGGTGTCCTTGTGGTTTCTAAATCTGTTTTGTAGATAACTTCAGGCTCGGTGTCTGTATCCCGCAGTAATAAAACAGCAGTGGCACCAAGTAGTAGTATAATGAGGGTTACGATCCCCCAATACATTTTCTTTCTCATAAGTTTCACTCCTTATAAAGAGCCACCCTTTTATCTTACTGCAAACAGCAATATATCCATTTTCCTGATATTATACAGATTTTTGATCTATTATCTTTTATCCGCTTATTTGACACAGTTCGCTCATGTATCATCTAATCCTATTATAACACAATTCCCTTGTTTTGAGTATTATTGCTAACTCAAAAAAAGGCAGATACCCCACAAGGATACCTGCCAATAAAATCTAATGTTCTGTCAAGTAGACAACGTTAATCGATTGCCCGACACGACAAGCCATTTCTCTTACGATAAGGCTTGTTACAAATTGGGGCTAAGCTCACGCACTTTTCCCACGTTTGCGCACACCATTCACATGTCCGGGTTCTGTGCATGTTATTCTCCCCAGCAATGGTTGGATTATAAGAATGTCCATTCGCACACGTCACTGCAGGATCATGATTATCACACGCATAGAAATTGATTACTTCACATGGGCTATGAATCGTGCAAGATACCTGCATCGAATGATTTTTATTATCACAATTATAGTGACCAGTTGTCCCACAAACTGCTGCAGTATGTGTTTTGCTATCACACGCATAGTGTCCTGATTCACCACAACTTGCAGACGCATGACTGCCAGCTACAGTCGTCTCATGAACGCCACACGCATGGTAAGAGGGTGGAGATGGATTAGATGTCTCCTCCTCAGAGTCGCCGTTAATGTGCTTTCTTGCATTGATGCAATCGTCGCTTGTTTGCTCCTTGCAATTAAAATAATACCCGCGACAGGTCATAGACAAATGAGCAGCGAAATGTACGGGATCAAACTTTAATTTTTCAGAACACCATGTGATATGGCTCATATCCGCACGGTTCCACCAACCTGATTTTCCACTCACCGTAAACATTGTTCCGCACCCACCCCGACAAGATGCCATATGCCATTTTTTCTTTGGACATTCGCTCGAAATATTTGGACAATTCCAGTATGGGGCAGGGGTAGGCAAACTCACTTGTGAAATGTTGTGTGTGTTTGTTATCCTGATCCACTCACCTGTTGTATACCCGTGCGCGTGCGTGCAGGTGACTTGATGAGACGTCTCCGCCGTGCTTGCAAGTGTACTCATAGAATAACTTGCAGAGGAAAACGTCATGCCACAGTTATTCTTACACGGCAAGCTTAATGGATCTGGCACATCCGGTTGCTGAGGTTCGGGACCTTTTGCGGGTGGAGTGCCACCAGAACCAGAGGGATTTACATAATGCCACCATTCCATATACTTCCCATACACCGTATCCCTGTCGTCCGCATATGCCTTGACAGTGGGTTTATGGCTGGCAATTTCAACGTATTTCTCAATCTGTTTTGCCTCTATATCCCACAACTGCTTCTTTTTCCTAAGTCCGAGAATTATGGATGCAAGCGCACTGCCATTACTGCCATCATATAAAGCTCCCAATCCATTGATTACAGCATCTTCAAGTTCCGTTTTCTTATCTTGAATGCCGTATTTTATGATCTTGAGATCATTGTTCAGTCTATCCATCTTGGCGTTTTGATCTCGGACGTATCCGTTGGTTGTGTTCCACCAACGGTGTGCCGAAGCTTCAGAAGTGATTTTTACTTTCGTTCCCGTGTGTAGCGTAATCGTTACGTCAACGGGGCGTTGTTGCCCTTGTGCAAAGGCGTGCGTTGACAACAAGAGAGCAAACGTGACACCAACGACAACTGCGATACGAATTTTATTTAACATGTGATGTCTCCTCCTCAATCTTCGCCCTACGTTCTTCGGCTTCGGCAGCCTGCTCAGCCAATCTTTCGGTAATACGCCAACTTTCCGCTCGCATCTTTTCCAGAACTTCTGGTGAGTACGGATATTCGTTTTCTGTCATCAACTTATAGAGTTGTTCAAAACCTTTTAGATCGGCGATTACATCTATATAGGTTTGGTTATCTTCTCTTTCTAACTCGGCTCTTTCCTCATCGGATAGGGAGTCCCAATCTATTTCAGTGACAACAGTTTCATCTGTCGGTTCAGGCGTTTCCTCTTTCCCCGTATCAGGTGTTTCAATAGGCACTTCATGCCAGTGATCATCATGCTGCACCATTTTGAATCCGGGTCTTGCGGTCGGTTTCTCTGCAATCGGTGTTTCTGGTGTCCTTGCAGGTTCTACATCCGTTTTGTAGATAACTTCAGGCTCGGTGTCTGTATCCTGCAGTAATAAGACTGCAGTGGCACCAACGAGTAAAATAACGAGGGTCGTGATCCCCCAGTACATTCTACGTTTCATTATATTCTCCTTAATTTAAAGAGATGTTCTTCCGCTGCAATAGCGTAAAGGTTTGTTATTAACATTTTGTTATTAACATGTTAAAAGATAGTAAGTCAAAGGCTTATCATACGTTTTATTATCAACCTTCCTTATATAAAGAGCCACCCTTTTATCTTACTGCGTACAGAAATATATCCATATTCCTGATATTATACAACTTTTTCATCTTTTGTCTATATCCGCCTACTTGACACGGTTCGCTTCAAGTATCATCTAATCCTATTTTAACACATTTCGCTTGTTTTGGGTATTATTGCTAAATCAAAAAAAGGCAGATATCCAAACGGATACCTGCCTATAAGAAGGTTGTGTGTGTCTACTCTAATGCCCAGCAAGTTCGATTCGTCTTGACTAAACACTGTGGTACTCCAATCAAGCACTTTTCCCACGTTTGCGCACACCATTTGCATGTCCGGGTTCTGTGCATGTTATACTCACCACTATTGCTCGGATCGTAAGAATGACCATTTGCACAGGTCACCGGGCAACTTGAACACCCATCGATACAATTAGAACAATCCGGCGTGTTGTCTACTGCCTGATGCGTATGACCATCACACATATAAAAATTAATCACATCACAATCATTACCGTTGCTATCTGTCCCAGTACAAGACGCTTGCATAGAATGATTGTCATCATCACAATCATAGTGACCACTTGTACCACAAACCGCTGCACCATGACTACTCCCATCACACTGATAGTGTCCAGTTGTGCCACAAACCGCTGACCCATGATTTCCTGATACTGTCGTTTCATGTGTCCCACACGTATGGTAAGAAGGGGTAGGAGTAGGGGACGGGGCTACATAACCATCCGTTTCTTGATCGTCATCGCTACTATCCTCAACATCGGAGTGCTTGCTAAAAAGTGCTGGAAGTAAATCACTGAGATTATGATCAAACACTTTCTTCATACATTTCCTAAAGCGCCGACCACAACCATTGTACTCAACACCGTTTGCATCGATGAAGTCTTTTTTACACCACCTTATTTTATGATCTGCCGATTCCTCATTAGCGTCTGAGTCACAACTATGCCAAACCTCACCACACCCCTCAATCACAGAACGTCTCTCCAATACATAAGCATTGGTAGAATGCATTGTACTTTGAAGACCGCATTTTCTACGGTGTGCTGTCAATGCTTCATGGGCAGACCGGAACATGTCAGTGCAGGTGCCTTCGCACTCATAGTCGTACGGCAGGGCAACGGTATTCCATGTGTACCCTTGATAGCCACTCGGTGGCTCAGAAGGCCAATGTTTATAGTACAATTCAAACAGATAAGTATGTGAATCTACTTGCTCTCTACCATTAGTGTTGACTTCTGTATTCAGCCAATCGTAGCTTTGGTTAATATGCTTTGCACATTCCGTAAGATACTTTCTGTAGCGCGGTTTATATCCTATCGTTTGTCGTGTGACGAGGGAACCGTCTACATAAAGTTGTATAGAGACTATATTATCACTATTATCATCATCACGACCATCACCACTATAGGCTTTATTTACGTCCGACAGTGCACCATCCATCGCAGAAAGCGTGGTCCCCATTGCACTTATTAACTCCGCACTTTTCCAAGCTGTTTTAGCGGTCCCTGCTGCTGTTCTCAGGGCTATATAGCCGGCGAAAGCTGCAGGCGCGAGGGTGCCACCAGAGATAACAGCTGCAGTTGCACTGATGATCGCACCAGCAGCAATCGTAACTGTCACTTCCACGCCTTTGCGTACTTTCTTCTGGTTGGCCTTAAAATCACTGTTCAAGGTATCCATCGCACCCTTGAGGGTATTGTAATTCCCTATCGTCATATTCATTAACCCTATCGTGTTCGTAATACTGATTTCATGCTGTCTTACCAAGTCAGGAATGTCAGCATAAGATACTTGTTGAATTAGAAAGAGGGATAACACACAAACGATGAGGGTGAATAATAAAATGCGTCTAAACATAAGAAAAGTTCTCCTTTTATTTGAGGGGTAGAGTGTGATTCGAAGAAGAAACCCTCGTCACGGATTCTTCCGGTGGTAGGTCTGTCCACGTTAATCTCAATAAATCCAATCTACGCTTAGCAGAGGGGTGATCATTAATGGCACGAAGTTGTAATATAAACTCCTCACCCGCCTTCTTGTAAATGGGGTTACCTTTATCTCCAATACTTTCATAGTAAAGGCAGAGATATAGACTATACGCTATAGACTCGGCTTCTTGGTCACCGGGCTCAAATGTCGGTATCCATTCAGCACTCCAATGCCCCCGTTCTTCTGCTTGCAAGCGAAGTGCTTCCACTGGATTAGATTCAAGCAGTTTCTTATGGTATGTAAGAGGACCGGTAAACTCTGGTTTTTCAGATTGGTTTTCTTGGACAGGATGCCCTGATGGAGTTTCGTTTTGTGCAATTGGCACTTCATGCCAGTGGTCAGCATGCCATTCCCACGTAAAGCCCTCTTTTGCCTCTCGTGGCGGTTGCTTTGCTTCTCTCGCTTGTTCAAGGTCTGCCTCTGATGGAACTATAAACTTCTTTTCAGGTTCCGGTTCGGGTTGCAACATAAAGTATACTCCCGCAACACCGATGATAAGAATGAGGGAAGCTAACCCCCAATACATCTTCTTTCTCATAAGTTTTACTCCTAATATAAAGAGCCACCCTTTGATCTTACTGCGTTCAGTGAACAGGATGGTTTCGGTTTTCGGTTTGGACAAATTGGAAATGGTTGAACTTTAGGAAACTGTCCAGATTCACACCCGCCAAGAAGTGTTAGTGGGGTCGGACACCGCTCAAAATTCGGAGAGTCTACACGAGGTAAACATTCCCAACCAATCCATCCTTCACCATTCGGAATACAACGTTGTGTGGTGTTTGCATCAACACCAAACAAAAA
>CAZZBB010000042.1:0-55299 GCA_964652195.1 uncultured bacterium
TAATCTCGTTGACATTGATCGAGTATAACTTGATATTGTTTGGCTGGCATAATAGACTCCAAAGTAATTGAATAATTGTCTTGAGTCTAAGGATACCATTTTCAAAAGAAACTATCAAACTATTTTTGACTAAGTACTAGAAAATCTGGTAACTATGAAAAAGGGTGTTGAAGTTGGCAGCAATGCGTATATTGAGGAGGGTATTCCTTTTGTGCGGGTGAGTAATCTCAGTCCTTATGAAATCACACAAGAAAAATACATCTCAGAAGAATTGTACGGAGAACTCACGGAACACCAACCGAAACAGGGAGAGATCCTTCTCAGTAAAGATGCAACCCCAGGCATAGCCCACTATTTACGCGAAGAACCCAAAAAAATGATTCCTGCTGGTGGTATACTCCGATTAATCAACAAATCTGATAGAATCAATAACGAATTCTTGACGCTGGTGCTTAATTCTATTTTGACACAAGAACAGGTAAAGCGGGATGTAGGTGGTTCGGTGATTCTGCATTGGCGACCAGACCAAGTTGCTGGAACAGTGATTCCAATTCTACCCCAAGAGAAACAGACTGAGATTGAACAGAAAGTTCTCGAATCCCTCAGCCTACGCAAGCGCGCTAAAGACCTTTTGGAATATGCCAAACGCGCAGTGGAAATCGCAATTGAGCAGGACGAACAGACTGCTATTGATTGGTTAGAATCTCTTACATAAATGCTTGTTATTCGGGTGATGGTTGTTGAGCCTCGGCAGGTTGATGTGCTTCAACAAACTCCTTGAGAATCTGCACCACGCTATCAAACTTTGCAAAGTCAACGTCACTTCCGTTTTCACAGATCCAATCGCAAAATTTTGGTTTATCAGGTTTTTCAACATAACCACCTTCACCATTAGGTATTCTACTATAATATTCCTCTCTAAATTCAAACTCCTCTTCAAAGAACTTTATTGGGAAAAGGTTTTCAATACCCTTTGTGTAGGCAGTGTTTTCGTTATTTGGGTGAATTGAACGTACCCAAAGTTTTCCGATTTGGTCAGGTGGCTTTTGGGTATCACAATCATAAAGGAGCAATATTGGGCGATGAAACAGTGATGGATTTGCCTTATAGATGTTTTTGAAATGATTTAACCCTTTATCTCCCCCGTAGTGTGTTCCTTTTTCATTTTCCAAACCTACATATTCAATGTCAAAAGAATTTAGAAGTTCTGGTTCTAATTGTGTCAATGCAGCTTTAATATAACGCGGATCTAACACTCCTTCTGTTAGAATAAGGGGTTTTGTCCCAGCTGCAAAACGCTGTTTTATTTCATCTTCAAAACGTTCTGTGGATTGGATATATTCAAATGCTTTTTGAAATTCAGAATACCGTTCACTATTAATCCTATTTCCGTCCGGCATCTCAAGAATTGTAACCTTGTCTGCACCAAATCTTTTTTCCATACCGAGCAGGAATAACGGAGAATGAGACGATACAATAAACTGTACCTTTGGGAATAGACTTATCAGTTTCGGGAGGATATCATGTTGGAGAGTCGGTGTAAATGAGCAGCAATTTCATCTATAACCACAAGACCTGTAATCTGTGAGAGATTCACGCTCTTGTTGAGATCAGCATGCTCACCATACCTAATAATTGTCGCGAATAGATTAAACAACTGAGATTGTCCCTCTGATAACGACTGTAGTGAGGGGATAGTCCTACCATCACTCATTCTTACACTAATCCTTGATGGTTCAATGTTCCGATAATTTAAAGTTAATTCGGCGTTTCTATCTTGAAGTATTGTCTGCAATATACGTTCAACATTTTGTCGAGTTTTTCGTAGAGCAGTACGATTACTTAATTCTGTAATTTCTGAGGAATTTACATTGCGGTAAATCAAATTCTGATTTTGGTTTAGTTTAAGTCCGGGTAGTAGGTCAATTAAAGAGTCAATATATACATCTAACACCCAAGAAATATTGTCTTCTGCACAGGTTTCTATCCACAAAGGTTTGTCAAGTTTTTTATTAAAACGGGGAAAAGTAGTAGTAGGATGTGTTTCTAAACTCATAGGGTTTAGCCAAGTAGGATCTTCACGACGACTTGCGGGGAAAAAAGCATGTGCACCGTTTTTCATTTCAGTTTCAACAATTTTTTCGTTAACCAATACATTTTTATGGTTTTCTTCTGATGGCCAACTCCATACTGGAGAAAATACTGATTTCAGATTGTTAAAATAGGTTGACTTGTCCAATCTTCCAGCTTTTTCACAATAGTACAAATCATTATTGGTTGCTTTGAAATGAAGAAGGCTTAGGCTAAATGGTTGTCCGCTTCTTATTGCACTCGGATAAATAATGCGAAAATATGGTAAACCACCTGAACTATCGGGAAGGACAATGTCTTTGAACGCTTGTTTAGCAAACTCAGTAAGTGCGTCAACAATGTAGGAGAGAAAAATACTTTTACCTGATCCATTAGGACCAACAATCACTATGGGAAGGGGATTTCCATCATCAAATTCAGGTTTAATATGGCATTCTGAGATAGGCCCGGTATTTTGTAAAAAGATTTCATGGAGATACATATTAATTCCTAATTATAACATGTTAAGTGGTACGATGGCAATTCAAACGGATGTTGAAATCGCAATTGATTGGTTGGAATCTGTTTCACAGACATTGGCACCAACGACACAGACAATCGTGCCCTCTAATGCCAACCGTACAGTAGCAAGAAATCTAATCTGATGTGTCTTACGTCACTACGCAGACGAAACGATTTGATATTTTTTGATGGACATGATATATTGACATGATATATTATAATAACACTGTAAGGTAGTATGCAGGAATAGAACAATGCGAAAGTTAGACGAACAAGATTTGCAAACGCTTTTACAGTCTGACGAGAATTATTACAATTCCAAGCGATCAAATAACCAATCTTTTCAAACTTTTTTACGTATTCTAATTGTTGCTTTTTTAGGTGTGTTTATTGCTAACACCCCTTGGAGTTCATTACATTCTCCTATATTAGCATACACTGCAGTGGGAGCACTGCTAATAGTTATTCTTCTAAATATATATACCTTTTCAAAGGTGCAAAATGCATTAGAACAAGTCCGAGATCTTACGCATAAACTATATGATGACCCCAAAATTACATACATCAATGAAATACAGAAGGTTGAAAAAAGTCAAAATAGACGATCAGACTTTTTTATGATCTGTCTTGCCATAAGTATTATTATCTGTCCTATTTCTTATATTGTTGAACAAACTCATAGACCTGAGGAGGCGACACAAATGGCTAAAAAGCAACAGTCAACCCAACAACCCAATAAAGAAGTTGGCGGACAAAGAGGTAAGCGGACATGGGATACACCCTCTACTCCTATAACCCCAACTGATATGCCAGCAAACCCTGTTGGGGCACCGGCAGAGTCAACGACACCCGAACAGTCTACTGATCCACCTGTACAGCCTACACCAAAGCCTGCGGATACACCGGAGAAACCACAACCCCGCGACAAAAAATAGTCACATTCTTGGTAAACTGGCATAACGCACCTCTCATTGTGAACGTACCTGTCCAAGAACACAAGACGGATGTGGCAGGCGAATGTTGTTTCGTTTGATGTGTTTGATATCTGCTGCGCAGCACGCTTGTGCTGTGCAACATAGCCACATATATCTTAGAAATGGTATAACAATACCGAGTTGGAAGGATGCATTTACTATTCAACCTACACCCAGACTCAAGATTATGTTAACGCAACTGTTGAAACAATAGCAGATGTAATCCATGGGCACGTAGAAAAGACATGTCAAACGATAGTAGTGATTGATGCTTTAGATAAAAAGTCTAAACAGCATATATCCAGACTTTAGAAAGAAAAAGGGGTAGTGTATAAGAGATGAATGGAGTGCATGGATAAGATTAGCAGATGCGATTGCAGGATTTAGCTGGCATGTCTATGAAAACAAACCTTATACGCAAACGCTATTTCCTGAAATGCAGCAAAAAGGATATCCTATCCAACTTTATAAAGAAAATGTTAGAGTGTCTGGCTCTAACAACCCAACATAGACATACACAGAGGCAGAGGTCACGGTTGGCTGTCCCTATCTTTTCAGATGAAAAGCACCGTCCATACGGCACGTATTCGGGCAAAGATATAAGCAATATAATATAAATGGTAACACACAAAAAAGCACTTTATCAAGATTTTGTGTCACAATACATGGGTTCAACTAACAACTGACACTCATATGATTTCAATATAGTGCTGAGCATATCTAATCGTGGGGTTACCTCGTTAGAGAGGGTATCCGAAAGAGTTTCGGCATCAATACCCGTTCTTTTTGAAAGTTCTGGAACTCCCCCTTGCGATTCTATAAAGACCCGAATCTCCTTTAGGAAGAAGGACAGATCGCCATCAGCAAGGTATTCCTCTAATGTCAATCGCAGAAAATCAATGGCTGCCTCTGGATCATTAGCAAGTCTTCTAATTTGATACTCACGCCAATTCCCCATTACTCTCATTGATGTGCCTCCTTATATTCAATCCAATATGATTTAGCGAGTTCAATATCCTTTTGTTGGGACTTCTTATCTCCACCGCAAAGCAGAAGGACGAGTGTGTTTTCAATTTGACCAAAATAGATGCGATATCCTGGTCCAAAGTGGAGACGCAATTCAAAAACACCTGCACCGACAGATTTTCAATCACCATAATTGGAATCTTCAAGTCTTGCAAGTCGCTTGTCAATTCTCTCTTACGTATTTTTATTTTGAATGGATTCAAACCATTCCGTGAAAGGTTCTTTACCGTTTGGGGAACGGTAATATTGTATTTCTATTGGATGTCCATTCCCATTACCAATCGTTCCATACCCACCATTTACTGATAAATAAACATATCTATTACTTAGAAATTATACTTGATTCTATCTTAAAAACACAAGGTATATTGTAAATTTGCATTGTAATGAAAGAAACTGTTTAATCCATGATGCAACACCAATCAATACTGGAAGAGTGTCATGATAGGCTTTGATAGGTCCACATTGACAACCATAACAGACCGTAATTCTACATTAGGTGCTTGAATCTTTTTACAGACGTAAACGGACTAAGCCTTTGAAATATGATAACGCGCAGTTTAAATCACCATCGAACAGAACGAATAGGCTGCAATTGATTGGTTGGAATCTGTTGTGGATGTGGCTGAGATTGAGCGTGTATAATGCATTTGACATACACAACATATCAAACTATAATCTTATAGAAGGAAATAGGAGGTGAATAACTGTGTCTAAAGGGAAAGCATTTTTAGAAAAAGTCCACATCAAAAACTTTTTAAGTTTACGAGATGTTACACTTCCTCTTAAACCGCTGACTGTGCTTGTCGGACCGAATGCAAGCGGGAAATCAAATACATTCTTGGCGTTGCATCTTCTTAAAAGGATTATCGTTAGTGAAAGTTTACCTTTAGACAACTTAATGATGGATTCCCTTTGGGCTGATGAAGATCAAAAAATTTGTTTTCATCTATATACTAAAATAAAAGAAAACAAAACCTTATATCACTTAGAACTGAGAGCGAACCCCGATTTTTCGTTCCTTGATGAACAGTTATTAGTCAATGATTTAAACGTGATTTCAATCCAAGATGGACAGGGAATAGTCCAAGACGAAACTGGAGAAAGTGAGACAACATTTAACTCAAACAAACTCGCTTTGGGGTCTGCTGGAAATTACGGAAATAAACCAATCACACGCGCCTTAACCGAGTTTATTAAAGAATGGGAATTTTTCGATTTTTCGACAACCTTTATACGCGGGAACCTATCATCATTTTCACCTGCTGAAAAAGAGATTCGAGAATTTCCAAAACTTGACACTTATGGAATACATTTGCCAAAGGTTCTTTGGAATTTGCATAATAATTCTCGAGAAAGTTTCCAAAACATTAGTGATTCTCTTGCCGCAAGCACAAATCGCGAAATAGACTACTGTAAGATTAATGGAGAGAACCAATTCTGTCTATTGGAAGGGGATAAAAATATGGTTCCATTACATGGTGCCTCTGATGGCATACTGCGTCTGATTGCATATTACATTTTGCTGAACGAGCCTGAATTACCACCACTCATCGCTATAGAAGAACCGGAACGTAATCTACATCCTGGCGCCCTGAAAGACGTCGCATACGTACTTGAGCAAATCGCACAATATTCTCAGGTTATCATCACAACCCACAGTTCACAACTGCTTGGTGCCTTCAATCCAGAAACTTTGGGAGATTCTCTTGGTGTTTTACTGTTACGCAACCGTCCGGGTTTCGGCACAGAGGTACACAACCTTGAGGATTACCACGATGAAAGAGAAGCACTTAGAGGTTGGATTGACGATTTTGGAATTGGCAGTGCTATTTTTGATAGTGAACTCTTGCAAGATGTATTAGAGGCTAAGTCCTAATGCCAAGTATAAGAATCTTGGCTTTAGAGTCAAATAACGATGCGAAAGTAGTCAAGTGTTTGGCAAATAAATTGACATCATTTATGCAGCTCACACCAATACCAATTTACACCGCTGGTGGACCTCAACCACAACTTAGAAAGGTAATTCAGAATTATCTCAAACAGGATGACTATGTGATTATTGTCATTGACAGCGACGGACAGATGACACAGCATGAACGATTACAACAACCGAATTCGCTCAAAAATCAGAGTCGAAGAATTGTCAATGACCGTCAATTCTCTGGTAAAGTTTTTCTCGTAGAGGCAATTCAGGAACTTGAAGCGTGGTTGCTCATAGATTGTCTCGGAATATTCTGTTATTTCGCAACAAAACGCTCACAGTACAAGAACAATTGTCGTGATAAAGTATTAGAAAATTCATCACTCAAGCGTTTAGTAAACCGTTATCAGAAAGGGAATACTGAGAACATCGTTGAGACGGAACAAGGTGGTCGCGGCGCGAAAGAATACCTTATTGAGTTTTCTAAGAAAGTTCTCCGAGTACTTAATCCGGATATGCCACTAAGGAATATTGATCGTGAAAAATACCGTGAAACGCTGTCCCCTGAAGTGGCTGAACACATAGAGATTACCAGAGAAACATTGCGGCGTAATAATTCACTCAAAAAACTCGGTGATGTAATGGCACAATTTCAATAATGTCATTCTCTCCCTTTATACACCAAACAGTTAGTTGCTCGTAGATCATATTACCTTCCCCAAACTCTCTTATCCGCGCCATCTGCGTAATCCGTGTAATCTGCAATTCAGACAAAAAATCCACGCATTCCCACAATCTGCGATTCAGATTAAAATAAAAAATAATGAAGAAAATCTATACACAAACATCTAAAGTAACATACGTGAAAAATAAGGTTGCAAACTCTTTATGTTTATGTTATAATATATTGTATATATTAGGAATAAAGATTTATTGTGTTATGAAAAAATATAATATAATTCAATAATGATAAATATCGGACAATTCTATACAATTCCTTTACACAATTCGGTTTATAGCAGATTGACTCAAAACACAAACAAGGATAACCATGAATCCTACACGTATTTCAGAACTAAGGACAGAGATCATTGAAGGTGTATAAAAAAATGAAGATAAAGAACTGCAGTAAAAAGTCAGGACATACCCCGAAGCAAATATTCAGATGTAAGGTAGGGAAGGATGGAATCCACCATTCACAGTTCCCCCTTCCAATCTTCCAATTCCGTACTTTTATGGGAAGTATATAATTAGAGAATAAATGATGATTATCTATAAAAACGATCCTAATACAAAATATTATTTATGTCAAAAAATTACCCATTTATTGCAATTAATATGCAGTTTGAAAAATACAAAATCAGAAAGGACAACAAAAACACAAAATCACACTTTTTGGAAATTCCTATAAAGTCAATTTAAAGTGGAGTAAAGTCAGACTATGACAGAGGTTATAGGGGTAATTTACACCAATTTCAATCCTACAAAATGTAGGAAAAAGTGTGACTTTTTTCATTTTTTCGGTACTTTTCGACACCGGGAAAATTCAACATTTTCACAATTTATTATCAGGGAATTTAGGATTAAAGGTCTGTTTTTGCCCCCTAATAGTTTGTCTGGATATTAGGATTAAATGTACAATTTACGACTATGAATTTTAATCTTATTTCTAACCATCTATAGCGACAGCGTCTAAACATCCTGTCAAGACACAACGATTCTTACAAACACTATTTACCCACTCACTCAATATCTTTTCTAATGCGTCAACATCTATTTTCTTCAAAATATTGTGAAGCGTTGCGGAACAAGGTGTTTTCTTATGTGTAAGACCGATTGCTTTTGCGAGTGCTGGCTGTGTGCGCGCCCAAGTCGCAATAGATGTGTATCCTTTATGTCCATACATCAATCCGATCACCACAAGAGTGAGAATAGATTTCAATGGATGTCGTTTTCCTTTATTCTTGCGAGGGTCTGGAACTTTTGCTAATATGTTTATCAAGTGGCAAGACAACTTTCTTGTCATTATTCACCTCAAAATAATAGTCTTTTTAAGGTGAAGCATAGCAGATATAGTGTATAAAGTCACACTATATTTGCTATGCATATAAAATACACATTTGTGAAAAAATAGTGAAAACTAAATATCCCTGAAATAAACCCCAATAAGATTGACTTTTATGTTGTATTAAAGTATAATACCTTTCAGTGAAATGATACTAATTCAATATACATCAAGTAGTATCTCCGCAATATAATACACTTATCGGAGAAAGAAATGGCAACGATTATAAAACATAATACCACTGGAAAAACTTACTGCTTACTCGGCGCAGGTTTTGGGACATACCAATCTTCAAAACCAAATATGTTTTGGGAAATTGGATGGCAGATGTTGCAGAAGGGCAATATGCAATGGTTTGTGTCTGTGATAAACAAGGAAAAGTTAGTTGGATACAAGCTGAAAATGTGTCCGTGGTAGGCGTTGATGGACAAATGTAAATGAACTCCCTTAACATAATTATTGTAAGAGAACTTCACTCTAATATTAGATCTATATCCCAACCTGATTTCACGAAAGGAAATGTAGTAGAGAATGGATTTACAGCAGATAAATATCAAGGTTTATACAACCGAAGATAGCACGATTAACTATACGAACTTCATAAAGATATTCAACCGTTGGATGGAAGAAGCCGATTCTGATGATTACCTCAACTACGCTGATTATTCACATGTTGACGCCGGTCCAGGCGTATTGTTGATTCTCAAACAGGCGAATTATAGTATTGATAACGCCTATCATGAACCAGGATTTCTATACAATCGGAAGCATAATGTTGAAGGTGAAAACGCAGAGAAAATTCAGGATGCTTTGGCAGAAACACTGTCTAAATGTGAACTACTTGAAGCCTCTGAAGAATTGGAGAATGCTATCCATTTTAACGGTTCTGAAATCCTATTTATGATTAATAACCGCAACCTTGCCCCTAATACAGCAGACACCGCAGCAGCCATTCAATCCGATCTGGAACCGGTATTACAGAAGATGTATGGTGATAACGATTTCACAATAGAACGCACTTCTGAAGATACACGCGAACGTTTTGCACTACGTATCTCCGCTAAATCAGAAAAATCAATTTCAGACCTTCTCTCCAATCTCGGAGGATAATATGTTAAACTTTACGAATGAACAGATAGAACGGTATAGCAGACATATTATTTTAAAAGAGGTAGGTGGGTTAGGGCAGACTCGTCTGCTTGAATCTAAAGTATTGCTCATTGGAGCAGGTGGACTCGGATCACCTATCGGCGTTTATCTTGCTGCAGCTGGCGTTGGTACACTCGGAATTATTGATGATGACGTCGTAGATCTCAGTAATTTACAACGCCAGATCTTACACGGCACGAGCGATATTGGCACTCTGAAAACAAAATCTGCAGAAGCCACCATTACTGAAATGAATCCCGATGTAAAAGTAATCCCCCACAACGAACGTATTAACTCAGAAAACGCTTTTAGTATCTTGGAACAGTACGACCTGATTGTGGACGGATGCGATAACTTCCCGACCCGCTATCTAATTAACGATGCCTGTGTCATGTTAGGCAAACCGATTGTACATGGCAGTATTTTCCAGTTTGAAGGACAGGTAACAGTTCTATATCCGAATAAAGGACCGTGTTATCGATGTGTCTTTCCTGAACCCCCACCACAAGGTTTAGCCCCCAGTTGCCAAGAGGCTGGTGTTTTTGGTGTGCTGCCCGGCATCATAGGAACAATTCAAGCCGTTGAAGCAATTAAAATTCTCTTAGATATCGGTGAATCGTTGATCAGTACACTCCTACTCTTCAACGCATTGACGATGGATTTCAAACGTATGAAACTGCGTCAAGATGAAAACTGTCCGATGTGCGGCGAGAATCCTTCCATTACAGAATTAATCGACTATGAAGAATTCTGTGAAGTTCGATGGTAGATATCGTATAGAGAGTTCTATACAATCTTTGCTTTAATTATACTGGAATGCTTGCTATGTTATACCATTTCTGGTAATTAAAGTCTCATTAATAGAATCTTTTTAATGTAGCATAAACTTCCAGTTTGTGTAGTATTTCAAGACATAAATATCACCTAATCATGGGAGAATCATTTATAGAAATGGTATTAGATGCTTTAGTAATAATTGTATTTATTGGTACTATTATAATATCAACGGCTCTATTTGGAATTTTTAGGGAACTCAAGGATATAGGAAATAGTTTATACAAAATTTCTAAACATCTTGAGAGTATTGATGAAAATGAAAACTGATTACGTCTTATATTACCTCTGATCCTACTCTGAATTTCATGATTCATTATTCCAAAACACCCCGCCGAATCGGTGAATCAATAAACAGTGAATCCCCACCATCAATCGTTAATTCCAACCCTGTAACCCACGCTGCTTCATCTGAACATAACCATAAAGCTGCATACGCTACATCAATTGGATTTCCAAGTCTTTCTAACTGCGGTGTTACAGGTGCAATATCACCCTCTGGTAATGGATCCCAAATAATCCCCGGACATAACGCATGGACACGGATGTTCTTATCATACAATTCCTTGGCAAGGTTTTTTGCAGTTGCTACCATACCAGCCTTTGCAGCAGCGTAAGCAGCATTAGCATCCTGACGTACTCTTGCACCAGCGGATATGGTGATGATACATCCGCCACCCTGTTTCTCTAATATGGGAACAAGTCCACGGACAGGGTTGAAGAGTGTTTGCAAGTTGTTTTGCAGTGCTCCATCCCAATATGCTGGATCCATGGTGCTAATATCGTGTTCAGTAGAGAAAAAACCACCTGCCGCATGGATAAAACAATCAATACCACCATATTCGGTAATAGCAGTGTCAATTAGCGTCTCTACCTGAACGGCATTTGTCAGATCTGCCTGGTGCATCAACACATCATCGCTATTTGAACCAATACGTTCGGCTGTTTCCTTCATTTTATCTGTTGTCCGGGCAGCAAGAACAATTTTTGCACCTTCTTGAGCAAATAGCAGTGCTGTGGCACGGCTCATATTTGAACCCGCACCTCCGAATAAAACTACCTTATCTTTAAGTCGCATTTCCATTTCCTTCTATAATATGGTTTATCGTTGCTCAATTAAATCTATTGAATAGGATCTATTAACAACAATCTAATGAGTTAAGGGTTAACTACGAACAGATAATCTCTACACTTACTTTATGGTTAAATTATGTAGTAGGAGAACCCTTGAAAACATAACATAGATAGAACGTTGTGTCAAGTAATTGAATCTTGACTGTTGACATGACATAAGGTTTGATTGACAGCATAGATAGTACAAGTTATAATAGAGTAGATTATCAAAGGAGAATAGAATTGAAAAAAATTGCATTAACTGGAATTAAACCAACAGGGCAGCCCCATATCGGCAATTACCTCGGTATGATTAAACCTGCTCTTGAACTTGCAAAAGACTATCAGGCACTCTACTTTATTGCTGATTATCATGCCCTTACAACTGTCAAAAAGAAGAAAGAATTAGAAGAATTAACCTATCAGGTAACTGCCACGTGGTTGGCACTCGGTCTAAATCCGGACGATGTCATCTTCTATCGTCAGTCCGATATTCCAGAGGTATTTGAACTATCTTGGATACTCGCGTGTTTTACTGCAAAAGGATTGCTTAATCGTGCCCACGCATACAAAACATTAGTTGACGAGAACGTTAAAGCTGACAGAGAAGAAGATAAAGGTATTAACACTGGTCTTTATACCTATCCTGTATTGATGGCTGCAGACATCTTACTTTTTGATACAAATGTTGTTCCTGTAGGTCTTGACCAACAACAGCATTTGGAAATTTCTCGTGATGTTGCTCTTACATTCAATAACAATTATCGAGATGTCTTAGTTGTGCCTGACGCCTTAATACGGGAAGATGTGATGACTATTACCGGACTTGATGGTAGGAAAATGAGTAAGAGTTATAACAACGTCATTCCGATCTTTGCTCCTTCTAATCAAGTTCGGAAACAGGTGATGCGTATTGTTACTGATTCTAAACGTCCTGAAGAACCGAAAGATCCAGACGAATGTAATATCTTCTCTATCTATCGTCATTTCGCTGATGCGGATGCTGTTGAAGCCAAACGACAACTTTATCTTGATGGTGGGTTAGCGTATGGGGACATGAAAAATGAATTGCATGAGTTACTTGAAACTACTTTCTCTGATCAACGAGAACAGTATGATTCCTTGATGGAAAATCGTAAAGAATTGGATCAGGTGTTGGAAGCAGGGGCGGAAAAGGCACGCTATACCGCAAAACGTGTCTTAGGAAAAGTTCGCAAAGCAGTCGGCGTCACTGGAAAACGGTAAACCCATTACTTTAGTGAACCCACCAACACCTGAAGACCAACAATCAATACCAATTCTATTTAAGAATTGCCATTTGGCGAATCACTTTTAACTTACCAGCGTTGAGACAATAAAAATAGATTCCACTTGCGACAAGTTCTCCAGCGGAATTACGCCCATCCCAATATGCAGCCTGTTCTTTGGCCCGATAAGTTCCAGCAGCCTGAAAACCCACATTTAGTTTTCTAATGACTTCTCCCTTTAAGTTATGGATCTGAATATGGACTTTTGCATCTTGTGCTAAATCGTAAGGTATCCATGTTTCTGGATTAAAAGGATTCGGGTAATTAGGTAGGAGAACTGTTTTTTCTGGAATAACGCTGTTAAGCAGTCCTTCTAATGCTGAAATGCCAGTGCGAAAAATATTGGATCCATCGTCTGCTAAGCGTGCTTCTGTAAGCCATTTTTCAACGCTATTGACATGTTTATGAACAGGGAATGTAGATTTTGGAGATGCTGATGCAATGCAGGATTCCCCCAAGTGTGATGCGACATATAGCAAATCTATTATATCAACTTTTCCATCTTTATTTACATCTGCTTTCGGGAATTCTGGAATCTTCACTCCAAAATTGTTCCATACGAGGATTATATCTTGGACATCAACAACACCATCGTTGTTTATATCCCAGGGTAATGTTTGTGGAATAGGACTATGTTCTGACACATCTGGCAAAGCTGACCTCCAACCAGCATTAAGTTGCTCGCTGAGCTGTGCTACAAGTCCTGTGTTTTCTGGGTAAGCCGCTATATTGACAGTCTCGTTTGGGTCGGCATGATAATCATAAAGTTCTCTCCCGTTTCGACCACTGTTTCCCCATTCGGTGTATCTGTACTGATCCGTCCGTATAGATTTTCCTAGATCCCGTCCTTTTTGGCTAAAGGCAGCAGTTTTCCACGGACGTGTCGGTTGTGCTATGACTGGTATCATACTTATGCCTTCTAACTGCGACGGTATCGGAAGTTGACAAACATCACACAACGTTGGATAAATGTCAACGAGTTCTGTAAGGGCAGCTGTTTTAACACCTTGATAAATCTGTCCTGGTACGCTAACAATCAGCGGTGAACGGAGAGAAACCTCAAAAAGTGTGTACTTTCGCCATATACCATGGTCCCCAACATGAAATCCGTGATCACCTACAAAAACAATGACTGTGTTGTCAGTTAACTGTAGTGCATCTAACTGGTCAAGAACACGTCCAACTTGTGCGTCCATATAGCTTGTTGACGCAGCATACCCTCGAATTAACTCTAACGTTTTCGTATCCGAGAGAGGACCTTCAGCAGGAATATCTTGAAATTTACTGAACGATCCTAATTCAACGTTAGCGATTTCAGGAGCATCCATTGGTATGCTGGAGGACGATGGAAAATCAAAGTTTACATCTTTGTATAAATCGTAATATTTTTTCGGAGCATTGAAAGGCAAGTGGGGTTTACGGAAACCAACAGCAAGAAAAAACCTGGTGTTTTGAATTTTCTCCAAAACTTCTACTGCGCGCTTTGCCGCTTTCCCATCTGCAAGTTCATCGTCTTCAACGTCAAGGGACTGCCAAGAGGGATTTGATGCCGGGTCAAAAGAACTAGGCGGTTTATACGGAGGGACACTCCACGAGTAAGCATCATCCTCTGACAAGTTATTTGTAATTTTACCAACGGATTGAGTATGATAACCGTGTGCTTTAAAGTGCTGTGGAAGCGTCACTGCGTTTGGTAGCGTCTCCCGAAATCCTACTCTGTTGGAGAACACCCTTGTTGTATCAGGTCTTAATCCAGTAAGCATTGATATCCGGGATGGATTACACAAAGGATATTGACAATAGGCATGGTTGAAAAGTGTGCCTCGCTGGGCAAGTCTATCAATGTTAGGTGTTTGCATCTCTGGATATCCATAGCATCCAAGTAAAGGACGCAAGTCATCAGCAATGATGAATAAGACATTGTATTGACTTTCAGTATCTACCTTGCACTTGGGCAAAAGTCCTGTTGTGAAAGCAGCGGCACCAGCTTTCAAACTAGTTGAAAAAAAGTCTCGCCGAGTAAAAAAACTTTCTTGCGCTTGTATGGTCAAGTTTTGCTTCATATTGGAATAATTCCTTTTTGTGAAGTAGAATGGTCTTTACTAACATAACGTGATTTCGGTGTAAGAAATAGAATGATTTAATACCCAGGCTTCAGCTTGCTCTTCATCTATGAGAGATTATATCCGAAAATCCGTACTTTACATCCTAAAATAAAGTGGGAAAACAGCACATACTTTTACATGAACCAAGAATTTCTATCACTACAGAATGACAAACTGCAAATGTTGATGTGCTTCACGTAAGGATGCTTCAACAACTTCAGGTGTTTCACCACGTGCAAAGATAAAACCGAGATACTTGTCACCCTCTGGCAACGGCACTACCTCTGCACCAACCGATATTGTTATATTGACTTCCTCAATATTCTCAACGTTCTGTGCTTCTTTTTTTTCTCGTACTTCACCCAAAATACCAGCTTTCGGTACAGGAATCATCATCACTCCGGCAGCCTGATTCTCACGTGAAAAAGGGTCTACAGAATCTCCAATTGCATGCCGAATAACCAATTCCTCAAGTGAAATACCTGTTCCGAATTTCAATGTACGAGAACAGAGTCCCCCAATCGTCCGTGCTGCAAGTTCAATTAGATGTGCCCCCTTCTCGTTATACCTCAGTTCGGCATGAATAGGACCGTGTTGAAGTCCTAACGCGGTAGCAGCTTCTTCAGTTGTCTTATGGATTTCCTCTAATACATTATCAGGTAATCTGGAAGGCGTAATGTACAAGGTTTCCTCGAAAAAGGGGCCTTCAAGTGGATCCGGTTTATCAAATAAAGCCAGAGTCTTCAATTCACCGGAAATGAGAATACCTTCCAATGCTATCTCAATACCCGATATGTAATCTTCAACAAGGATATATTGATACGGATCATCAGCAGCATCAGTGCCTCTTGACTCCTTCACTTTGTTGAGAAGTGATGTTATACGTTGGAATGCAGTTATAAATTCGGTAGGATTATCTGCTCGTATGACGCCACGACTCGCAGACAAAGACAACGGTTTTAATATACAAGGATAATCGATCTGTCGACTATTCTTTTCTGCGTCATCATCAACCGAGAGTCGTCTGTAATTTGGTACAGAAACACCTTTATCCTCAAGGGTTTGTCTTAAAAGTAATTTATTACGGGTTGCTAATGCAGATGAAATTGGGTTATGTGGTAAACCAAGGGCAGCGGATGCTGTGGTTGCAAGCATGGTAGTATCATCATCAACGCCAACAATAGCTGCAATTGGACGGGTCTCTGCGTATTCTTTGATAGATTGTGTTCCAATGGTTGGATCCCGAAAATTAAGAACTAACGTATCACGGGGTGAAAGGTCTTTAGTTGTTGCAGGTTCCTCGGATGCCACGACCACCTCAACATCAAGGTTCAAAGCAGCATCAAGAAAATCTGTTGCTCGGTATGTACGTGTCGGCAAGAGTAAGAGAACTCTTGGTTTGGTTATGGATTTCTGTGACATATTGAAATACTGCACCGAATTAAAATAGGCGGGTACGACAACGAAATTTTGCCTTGTAACCCGCCTACAACCTGTCTATAGTTTGATATTATCCGCTGGTCCGGAGTAGTTTTTGATATTCCGCATGTGCTGTTTGTGGATCAAGTTCACCGTCAAGCACACGACGAAGACATTGAACAAATCTAACCGGATCATCTTCACCAAAAATTGTCCTACCAAACAAAATTGCAAGTCCACCATTTTGAACGACGTTATGAGCAAGAACAAGTGTGCTACGTGCATTTTCACGAGGTCCACCCAACGCACCTATTACAAGTGTCTGATCAAATTGACACAACTCTTTCCATACATCTGCGGTTGTGTAGGCAGTCTTAATAAAACGGGGTCGTTGATGTCTTCGGAGATAACTCATCGTACGGACAATAGAATCTGCAACATACATTCCCCGTTTCTCCTCATCCATCCCTGGAAGTTTCACATTGGGTAAGAACACCTCTAATAGATGATCAAATCCTTCAATTTCTCCAACAACATGTGCAAATTGGACATAGGATTGCAACATCCGCTCATCAACGATAGGATCGTTATTAAGAGTGATAGAATATAATCCCAGATTTACGCGGCAATCAAGAGCAGGACCAACAAGATTCTCACAATATCGCTCCATGTCTTCGGGAAATACAGTTTGGAAAGGCATTGACGGTTGAGAAGTGTAAACGCCAAAACGTGGATTCCAAATAGCCGTTTCCGAATTCATTCTGACTATTGGTGTGATAGGTGTATTCTCAAAGAGATTTTCATCAAGTGCGAGTATTTCCGCATCCGCTGGCGTCATGAGGAGGCCGTCAAGCAATCCATCATCAACAAGATCGCGTTGAAGTTGTAAGAACTCCGCATGGGTACGGTAATGTGGTTTTGGGTGTTGAATTTGACCAAGTCCTTTTATTCCAGCAGAAGCAAGTGGATCAGCAGCGAAGACGAGAATAGGACTCTCTTCTATCTTGTCAGCATTATCAAGTTTTTCAAATATCCGGTTGCCCATAAATAATTAATTCCTTTAATCTATGTGAGTGCTCTACTGGGAATCCTTTTCATCCCAGCACTACGGTTTATAATATTACAAAGTATTCGTTGGGTCAATATCAATAACAAATTCAATAGCGGTTGCCCTTATTTGTGGTGGCAGATCATCCGTTAACAATTGAAAAAGTCCACATATTTTCTCTACTTTCTTACTTCTCAGTAGAAAGTGCCATCGAAACTTCCCCTCAATTTTTGATAGTGGTGCAGGTGCTGGACCTAAAATATCAACCTCCGGAAATTTCTCTTTTTTCCATATTTGGAGATGGTTATCAACTGTGTGTGCAGCCTCAATTACCTCTTGTTCGTCTTTTCCACGAAGTAGGAGTGTGGCAACATGTGAGAATGGTGGATATTGTAATGATCTACGTGATTCAATCTCTTGTTCATAAAAGTTGATATAGTCATGATTTTGTGCGGCTAAGATACAGTAATGGTCTGGCATGTATGTTTGTATGATAACTTCCCCTTCTGTATCAGCACGGCCTGAGCGACCCGCTACTTGGGTCAGTAAACTAAAAGTCTGCTCACCTGCTCTGAAATCAGGTAGATTCAATGCAGTGTCAGCTACAATAACACCTACAAGCGTTACATTCGGAAAATCCAATCCTTTTGAAACCATTTGCGTACCAATCAAAATATCAATTTCCTGATTTTGGAATGCTGTCAAAATCTGCTGATGTGAATCTTTTCGTGTCGTCGTATCCGCATCAAATCTCTGTACTTTCGCAGTTGGAAATGCCTTTATAATCTCTTGTTCGACAGATTCAGTACCGAACCCCTTTCGACCAAAATAATCTATGGCTGTACTACTACAATCCGGACATGTGGGATGTGTGTCACGACTATGTCCACAATGATGACAGATTAGCTTCTTCTTCTGAAGATGATATGTCAGGGAAATTGAACAATTTGTACATCTCTCAACATACCCACATGTTCTACAAAAAACATAGGTGGAATAGCCACGTCTATTCAAAAAAAGAATAATCTGTTGCCGTTTTTCTAACCGTTCAGTAATAGCCTGTCTTAAATGTGTAGAGAAGATAGTACGATTTCCTGCTTCCAATTCCTTCCGCATATCAACGATATGAACCTTCGGCATCTTCCTATCCAAAACCCGACTCGGCATGCTAAGGAGTTGATAGGAGCTATTATGGGAATTGTAAAAACTCTCAAGCGATGGTGTCGCACTACCTAACACTAATGCACAATTAGCGAGGCGTGTCCGTTTCCTGGCAACTTCTCGTGCGTGGTAACGAGGGTTTGTATCTGATTTATAGGAATCCGAATGTTCTTCATCAATAATCAACAGACCAAGTTCATTCACTGGTGCAAACACCGCAGAACGGGGACCAATCACGATTCTCGCATCCCCCTTCTGTATCCGATGCCATTGATCATATCGTTCTCCTTCACTAAGACTGCTGTGCAGAATTGCAACCCGTTCGCCGAACCTACCAATAAAACGTGATGCCGTCTGTGGGGTAAGTGATATCTCTGGTACAAGCACAATCACGGATTTGCCTTTTTCAAGAATTGGCGCAATTACCTGCATATAGACTTCGGTTTTACCACTACCGGTTACACCGTGCAGTAAAAACGTAGGTTGAGTTTGGTTTTCAGACTGAAGACGGTTGTGTATTTCTGTGTAGGCTGCTAACTGTGTAGGATTTAATGTAATTGGATCTGTAGGAGTAACCGGTTGGGCACTCAACGGATTACGAATAGAGGATGCCTTTGTGATCTGTATAAACCCACGTCTTTCAAGAGTACGAAGTAAAGACTGACTGGTATTGAATCGTTTTGTCAGTTCAGCTGTGGCTATCGGTTTACCTTCTTCGAGTAGGCTTTGTAGAATCTCGGCATGCTTAAGGGAAGCAGCGTGGGGAACTTTCTTTTCTTGATCAACGGTTTTATTTCCATAACCATCATCACCAGTGGTCAATTTATCAATTTCGGACCTTATTTCGTCCTGTGGTAAGACTAATGATGCTACAGATGTGTACTGTGCAGTTGCTTTCGGTTTATGTGTAATAATGACATCCACAACGCCTTTCTGTCTAAGAGCTTTTATTTTTGGACGGAGACTTGTGATACTGATTCCCATTCGACGGACAATCTGAGTCGGAGACAAATCCCCTTCCGCTTCTAACAGAGCAACAATTTCCTTTTGTACTTTGCCTATCGGGGGTGTATATTCGGTACGGAGATGTACTTTCTGTTTCTTCTGGTTCCGAATTGATGCAGGAACGGCACAGAACAGAGCGTTCCCCCAAGATGTTAGGTAGTAATCCGCCATCCATTTGGTGAGTTCAAGTATTTCAGGAGAGAAGGTAGGTACATCATCAAGACAATCTGAGATATTCTTTACTTTTTCAGATGACAAATCTGTTTCATCTGTCCGTTCTACAACAACCCCTTCCTGATTTCCTTCATGAAATGAAGCTAATATGCGAACACCCGGTTGGACAACAGAATCAAGATGTTCAGGAACAGAATATGTAAACAACTGATTGACTGCGATTGGAAAAGCGACGTTAGCATAACTCATTGGTAGAATATCCAATTAGTTGGTAAGATTAAACAAGCAGGCAGAAGACAAACAAGGGTACGAAGTCTTAACCAATGTTCTATATGATTGATGGTCAATTTAAGGAACGAAAAACCGATTAATCGTATGATAAACACTCAAGAACTATTTTGATATCTTCCCAGACGTCTCTTTTAGCACCCGGATTACGTAAAAGATATGCTGGATGATAGGTAGGCATTATCTTTGGCGGATTCTCAATGGTATCTGACAATGTATATGGATGTAGTTTTCCCCGGAGTGCAGATATATTCGTGGTTGTATTTAATAAGGTTTTCGCAGCGAAACTGCCGAGTGCTACCATAACTTTAGGTTGAATCAGTTCAATCTGTCGAATAAGATAAGGACTACATGTTTCAACTTCGTCTGGGGTAGGATTCCTGTTGCCGGGAGGACGACATTTCAAAACATTAGCAATATAAACTTCCTCACGTTGCAGTTTCATCCCATCTTCAATTATTTTGGTCAACAATTTACCAGCTCTACCAACAAAAGGTTCACCTTGTAAATCTTCATCAGCACCAGGTGCTTCGCCAACAAACATCAACTCAGCATTCGGATTCCCAACGCCAAATACTACGTTAGTTCTACCTTCGTGTAAACCACATTTCGTACAACCTTGTGCTTCAGCGTCCAAAGCTGGTAAATCAAATCCCGTTAATCCTGATTTTGGCTCAGATTGTTTTATCTCGGTCTCACTAAGACCCAATTCAAGTTGTTCTGCCACGTGTTCCCTCACAAGTGTAACGAGTTGAAGATATTCTTCTTTAGGATTATCCGTTGTCATGAGTTACCCTTTTTCCGATATATCAGCCTCTTAGTCTATCAATTAACGATAGAATATCGTACCAAGTAATATATACGAATAATGCAAGGAGGAAAACAACACTAACCTGTTGAATAATCGCTTGTGCTTTCTGTGGTAACGACTGTCCTCTGACTTTTTCTATAGCAAAAAATAGTAATTGGCCACCATCTGTAATTGGAATAGGTAATAAGTTTACAATACATAGGTTAATACTAATAAAACCAACAAAGAATAGTATACTCGTTATGCCAAATCTACTATCAAACATTTCACTTGTCATTGTACCTATGCCGACTGGTCCGGAAAGAAACTTAGGAGAAACTTGACCAGAAATTAACTTCCTCAGTAACTTGGTAACTGATGTATAGGTCGACCAAGTTGTATGTAATCCCATTCTACCTGCTTCAATAAGGTTATACTTAGGTAACGGCATTCGGAGGGTTGAAAGTTTCATTCCACTTAAATATGTATTCCATCCAATACCAAAAAAAGAGTCCTTGACATCTTTTCTTGAAGATTCTTCAGGGTTAATCGTTACAGTTATTGGTGTACCATCGCGGAGTAAACCAAGTTCAATAGGATAATTGGTTACCGATTGAATATTTGAGTAAAGAGATTCACTATTAATGTGTTTTCCATCAAAACTGATAAGTACATCATCGTTCATAATCCCAGCTTTATCGGCAGTGCTCCCCTTTTGAACAAGAGTCTTAATTTGCCATTCAAGAGGAACTGGTAGTGTTATCCTCTCTCCATTCCTAATGATACCGAGTTCAAAATGGTCTCTTTCAACTATATTTTGGTAAAGTGATTGATATTTCATACCCAACCACTCTAAGTCAGGATCCCATATACCCGGTTCAAAATATGGAACGTCATAGAGTTTCTCACCATTAATGGTATCAATTTGGTCACCAGTCTGAAGACCAGCATTAGCTGCTAAACTGTTTTCATCAAGGCTGTCAACAATTACTTCTCTTATCTTGCTAACACTTATCCTGCCAATATCACCCCGTGCACTTTGGACAACATCTGGAACAATTGTTAGCGTTTTTAGGGTGCCGTCCCGTTTGACCACAAATTCTAATTCTTTCTCTGGACTTGTAAATACTATCGTTTGAAAGGTTGTCCAATTGTTGACAGTTTCTTCATTAATAGAAACAATTACATCCCCAGTCAATAATCCGCCTGCAGCGGCAGGACTGTTTTCTGCCATCCATCCAATCTGAACTTCTTCCTGAACAACTTGCTTCTCAAAGAAAATCACACCTGTTAATCCCTTAACCAATTCTGCAGAATTATAATCCAGTCCAATACTAAAGACTAAACAATAAGCCAAAATACCGAACAACAAGTTAACTAAGGGACCAGCAATAACAATGAAGGCTCGATTACCAACAGAAGCACTTGCAAACTCATCCTCTGCTCCTGTTTGTTCTCCTGGAGTTTCACCCTCCATTTGTACATATCCACCGAAAGGTAATAGCGAGAGTCGATAATCGGTACCACCATGCTCAAACCCTATTATCTTTGGTCCAAAACCGAGTGAGAAGGTATTTACCTTAACACCACAACGTTTTGCAGCAAGAAAATGTCCTAATTCATGAATAAAAATAAGAAATCCAAGTGGAATGATCGCAAGAAGTACACCTTTAATTGCAGGAAATATTCCAAGAATAGGTTCAATGAATTCCATTTTATCTCCTATATATGTTTGGGTGAATCGGAATTCTTAAATAATTTATATATTCCAATTTAGTTTTTATTTTCGTATTTATTTATGATTGACAGAGTTTTTATTTTCGTCCATTTGGCAACTTCAAGTACATCTTCAAGTGTAGGATTACCTATAACCTCATGGTTTTCCATGACAGTTTGCAAAATAACTGGTATATCCATGAACCCTATCCGTTCTTCTAAAAAAGCATTAACTACGATCTCATCTGCGCTACTAAGCACGACAGGGAGAGTACCCCCAACCTCTGCAGCAGTATAGGCGAGTGAAATACATGGAAATTTATCTTTATCTACAGGTTCAAAATGTAATGTCTGTGTTTCGCATAAATCTAAACGGGGAACAGGTGTTGACAACCTATTAGGATATGACAATGCATACTGAATCATAATCCGCATATCCGTAGGACCAAGTTGTGCCAGAGTTGATCCATCTTCCCATTCAACCATTGAATGTATAATACTTTCTCTATGTATGACAATATCGATTTTATCAAGGTCTATGTCAAACAACCATTTTGCTTCAATGACTTCCAAACCCTTGTTCATCATGGTTGCAGAATCAATAGTTATCTTTGCTCCCATATCCCAGTTTGGGTGTCGTAATGCTTGTTTAGGGGTTACATCATAGAGTTTATCTTTAGGGATATCTCGAAATGGCCCACCGGATGCAGTTAATATCAATTGATAGATTTCGTCTTGTCTATCCCGTGCGCCTTCCAAACACTGAAAGATAGCACTCATTTCACCATCAATCGGTATGAGGTTAACACCATGTGCTTTTACTGCCTCCATAACTATGGGACCGCACATCACCATAACTTCTTTGTTAACAAAAGCAATATCTTTTCCAGCGTTAATTGCTGATAGAGTTGGTAACAATCCAGCACTTCCACCCATACCATCTAATACCTGTTCTGCTTCATCTATGGTGGCAACGGCTTGAATGCCTTCAGGTCCACATAGAACTTCTATGTTTTCAAGATCGCTGAGATTATCTTTTAACCTATTAGCAGCTTTTGGCTCATTTAGTGCAACCAAGCGTGGATGAAACTTACGTACTTGTTGTTCAAGTGTATCAACATCCTTGTTTGCTGCAAGTGCGACTACCTTGAACTCCTCGCTATGTGTGTCAACAACGTTTAGTGTGTTTTTCCCTATGGATCCGGTACTACCTAAAATAGCGATGTGCTTCATATCATTAGTTTTATTGGCTGTGCCAATGCACTCGCCTTATTAGAATTGATCTTTAGAATGTATCTAATTCTGTTGACAGAAACAAAGCAACAGAGGTAGCTATTCTATAACTGAATTAATGAATAATGTTTGTTAGTGTGAGATAGTAATAAAGGATAGGCGCGCAAAACATTAAACTGTCACACCTGTCGAGTAGACCTCCGTGTCCCGGGATATAATCCCCAGAATCTTTCACACCAACGGTTCTTTTCATAAGTGAAACACTTAAATCACCAAGTTGTCCAAACACACTCAACAACAGTCCAATAATTGCGGCATGTAACAAAGAAAGGGTATCCTGAAGAATGAAAGTACACAGTAAAATACTGACTAAGATTCCAACAACCAATCCAGCTATAGTACCTTCAATTGTTTTGCGAGGACTAATTGGCGTGATAAGCTTATGTTTTCCGATTGCCCTGCCGATAAGGTAAGCCCCTGTATCTCCACACCAAATTGTACCAATCAATAAGATGATAAGTTGCATCCCTATATCATTGACATTACGTAGAAGTATGCAATGATATGCAAATGCCCATCCAATCGTTACGATTCCGGTAAGTTTTAAGGTGACAGTAACTAACTCACCAGCCACTTGGCCTCGAGAAAGACTTGATGCAAAAGCATAAATCAGAACAACGAGCAAAAACCCTTGCATCATCATAGATGCCTTCAAATCTTCTAACGGGTCTGGCAAGAAAAAGGCTAAAAAACCAAATGCCACCGTAAGTATTACAGGTATTACCGGATTTATTTTTTCGGTGAGTTGATGCACCAACCGACAGTATTCAACCTGCATCATCAGGACAGCAGCTGTAACAAGTATAAGAAAAAACCAACTGCCCAGATAGATTATCAGCAAAACAAGCGGCATGAGCAAAACAACGCTTAAAGTACGCCGCCAAAACATAGTTTAGTTCTCTAACAATTCTGATTCTTTGGCTTCTGCTAATTCGTTGATCTTATCTACATAGGTATCGGTTAATTTCTGAACGGGATCAGCATCACCACGGCTTCCTTTTTTATCACCACCTCTGCCTTTACTTCTTCTACCGCCAGATCCACCATCACCGTCTTCACTATTTTTTAATGATTCATTAGCGTCTCTACGGATATTTCGGATGGCAACTCTTCCTTCTTCAGCCAACTTTTTAACGACTTTAGTAAGTTCTACACGTCGTTCAGTTGTCAGTTCTGGTACCTGTATCCGTATCAGACTTCCATCATTGCTGGTAGCAACACCCAAATCAGATTGAGCGATAGCTTTTTCTATCTCAGTGATTAAAGTTTTATCCCAAGGCTGTATAACAAGCTGATGGGGTTCAGGTGTTGTGATTGTTCCAACTTGATTTAACGGAGTTTTGTTGCCATAGTAATTGATGGTCACTTGGTCTAACAGAGCAGAGGTAGCACGTCCCGTTTGGACATGTGACAACTTAGCTACAGTTGATTCCAAGGTTTTTTTCATACGAGATTCAGCTTGGTTTAGTACTTCTTGCATCTATATCACCACTCCTTTCTCAATACTTTTACCATAATAATACTTGTCAGTTATTGTTTATTGTCCAAGAACAAAAAGGACAAATCGTTTCACTACGATATTTTCGCCGAGTTGTGCAATGGCATCTTTGACAAGATCTTCAATTGTTTTATCAGAATCGCGAATGTATGGTTGCTTTAGTAGACATGCTTCCGAATAGAATTTGGAGAGCCGTCCTTCAACGATCTTATCAACAATATGATCAGGTTTTCCTTCTTGTAATGCCTGTGTTTTCAATATTGTCTTTTCAGCTTCAAGTTCTTCTTCGGGAACTTCATCTTCTTTAACATATTTTGGTTTTGCAGCAGCAACCTGCATAGCAATTTCATTTGCTAACTTTTGAAACTGCTCAGTGCGTGCCACAAAATCTGTTTCACAATTTAATTCTACTAATGTACCTACACGATTCCCGGGATGGATATAAGATATTACGAGTCCCTCTTCAGTAGCTCTTCCACCTTTTACTTCAGAGGCGCGCAAGCCTTGCTCGCGCAATTTCTGAATCGCGGCATCAATATCTCCATCCGTTTCTGACAATGCTTTTTTGCAGTCCATTATACCAGCACCAGTCCGTGAACGCAGGTCACTAACCATTTTTGCTGTAATTGCCATTTTTCCTCCAATTGAGATTTGAACTTGAATATAATATATGAGTACATATCAAATTCACATTTCAAATCGTGACATTGTAATCACTACTACGAACCTACTGTGTTCTACTCAACAGTAGGCAGTCATAATTATGAAATAGTTGTATATAAAGTGGTTATGGAGACCGTCGTGTACGTTTAGGTCTCTTTTTCTGGCGGGGTTGACGCTGTGGTCGCTGTTCTCCGTCGCCTATTGTCTCAGGTTCAGCTGAAAGTTGTGCTTCGTCTAATATCTGTGATGTCTGTTCTTCATGGCGTTCGGTTTCAGCAACTTTATCAATTTGATCTGAATCTGTATCAACCGCATCAACTTCCTCTTCAACTTGTTCGCCTTCTAATGCGTCGCCACGTCCTTCAATTACAGCTTCTGCTAACACGGAACAAATTAACCGTATTGAACGAATAGCATCATCGTTCCCCGGAATCGGCAAGTCGATTGGATCAGGATCACAATTTGTATCAACAATAGCAATAATTGGAATATTGAGCTTATTAGCTTCAGCAATAGCAGTATGTTCTTTACGAGTATCTGTGACAATAACCACCTCAGGAAGAGCAGGCATGTCTTTAATACCTGATAAGTTGTTAGACAACTTCCCTTTTTCGCGTCTCAAACGTATGATCTCTTTTTTTGGACGTTTGTCAATTTCACCACTTGTTTCTAAGGCATCAAGTTCCTCAAGTCTTTTAATACTCTGCCGAATTGTTTGATAATTCGTTAACATGCCACCAAGCCACCGATGGTTAACATAATACATACTACTTCGAACGGCTTCTTCAACGACAGCTTCTTGAGATTGTCGTTTTGTACCAACAAAAAGTACTCCCCCACCATTTGCAGCGACAGTTTGCACATATTCTACTGCTGACTCAAGCATTCGCAAAGTCTTCTGCAAATCAATAATATAAATACCGTTCCGTTCTGCGAAGATGTATTCTGCCATCTTCGGGTTCCAACGTCGGGTCTGATGACCAAAGTGAACTCCACATTCAAGGAGTTCTTTCATTGTAACAGCCAAAAAAATACCTCCTGGTTACAAGAAATCTTATGACTTCTCATTGGGTTTGTGCTTCCATCTTCTTCACATTAGCAGCAGACTCCAAAGAAGGAGAACCCTCTGTGCAAATCAGAAGATGTGTCTATGTAAATATAGTTGTAACGCCTTTGCAATCATTGTAATTATACCATGAATCAATAGGGCATGCAACTTTTTCTCTGTCTACAAAAGGTATAAGAACACTATCCTGTAATAGCCTCTTGACTAAATCTACCACTTCTATTTACTTATTTTGTCAGATCATTAAAATAGGTAACAACCAAAATTTGTGTTCTTAGATTTCAATATGAATATTTTATTAAGTGACATAGCAAGACATTTCAATACGACACCCGACACCTTAGAATTACTACCTATTCAACATGGTGTAAAACATAAGCAGAATGTACACCATCTGAGAATAAGAGATAGTAATTATCTGCTAAAATCTTATGAAATATTCCAACCTGTAATTCCAACCGGTTTTACACCCCGTGAGATTGAACAATTCACACTTAATACGCTCCACAATAACGGATGTCAGGTACCACAAGTTATTTGGGAATCGGCACAGCACAACGCTTTATTGTTGGAATGGTGTGGGGAACAGACATTAGATGATTTAGCGCAATGCGTTAAGGCTCCTAATCTCTCTCAGATCCTTCAGAATTCGCTAAACAGTCTCTGTCAGATTGAGACTGTATTTGAGAAATATAGTGATAAGTTCAAACCATATATCTTTGAGTATGATTATAGCTCAAACCTTAAGGGGATACTTGAACAAGGAAAAAAGACAATTAGTTATCTTACACATCTGAGCAAAAAAGAGATGTCTACGTCAGCAAAATCTCACTTGGAAATGATATGGATAACTTTTTCTAATCTACTCATAGATGGGAAACCTACATTAGGTCCGCTTGATTATCAGGCACGCAATATCGTTATTAATGATGATATTGCGTCATTTATTGATATGGGTAGTGTTGGATTGGATTGGCAAGAAAGAAGATTGGTACAGTATTTTAACAGTGTTGGAGCGAATTATGAAGAAGGGAATTTCGTTTCTATGTTAGATGGGGAATTAGTAGGTCGTTGGGTAAATTGGAAAGTTCAAGCTAAGACAGATTCCAACCTTGAAGAAATGGCATCACGTATTGACGGACATCATCTACTCTATTATCTCTCAATTATTCACAGACTGTTAGAGGCTGTAGCCAAACCAGAAGAACAAGACAACCGTATTCTACTTGAGTCATGGGGGGATGCAGGTATTCGGTTCAAACGCGCAATAAGTATAATTTGCAATACAAAACTTAGTGATAATTCATGTGTAGTTCAACTAAGGGAGATCCTCAAAGAACTAAATAGCAACGCATGATTGTTTATAAAAATAACAAGCTAAAAACATTATTTATCCTCAGTTAATATTGCAGACTGAAGTCTTAATAAAAATTCTTCAACCTCTGGGGTTGAGGGTTTAACTTTCTCAACAGATAAACCAAGCCCTTGAAATTTCTTTTGATAGGAATTTAGTGTGTCATAGAGTACGATAAGGTCAATTTGTCTATTATCAATTGCACTGCGAATCTGTTGAAATTGTGATTCAATTGTATCTTGGGATATACCATCAGGTCGATTATCTTTAATTGATTTCTCAATGTTGTTTAACGCTCTCCCCGCTGTCCAATAATGCAACCCCTCTTTGCCACCAACTCTGTTGTATATAAATGCTCCTGCAGCAAAACCTAAAATAAGTATTGAAAGTAAAAATATAAGGACACGACGATAACATCCGCTAATCTTATCTGCTAATGACATCTATAACACTCTTCCTTCGCGTATTGTTAATACAGGTTCAATTTTCTGGGATCCAATGAACTTGGTATCATGTGCATCAAAAAATTCATACTCGCCATCAACTACATCTAATATGGCAACATCGGCAATGCTACCAATTCTTAGATTTCCCATTACGTTCTCTCGTTTGATTGCTTTTGCAGCATTAAAGGTTGCCTTTTCAATAACCTCTTCAAAAGTAAGACCAAGATGCATTAACTTAGATAAAGTTGTCGGCAAATCGTATACGGGGCCACCTATATTTCCAGTATGTAAATCTGTGCTGATAACATCGGAAATAAAGCCTTGCTCCATAGCACGTTGTGCAATTTCATAGCGAAAACTGCCTCCACCGTGTCCCACATCAAAAATCACACCCTCATTTCGGGCTTTCCACGCTTCAGGAATTACATTTCCTTTCTCATCTACTATGTTATCACCATTCCCTTGAAAACAGTGCGTAATAACATCACCAGGTCTCATGAGTTCCAACACATCAGGTAACGGAACGCCTTGTCCAATATGACACATAACTGGGGTATCTGCTTGTTCTGCAGCACGAATAGCGAGTTTCAATGGTTCAACACCATTATCCCCGACCTGCATTTTCCCTTGTCGTACTTTTACACCAACAGTAATATCACGATTTGCAATGAGTGTATCAGCGACACGGTCTGGATCTGCGTATGCGAGATCATGTATTTCTCCTACAGGTCCATAGATTAGTCCAATGCCAGAGATATGAATATAATTGAGTATATTCGTCTGTGCTGGCTCAGAGATGAATTCCTTGAATCCGGGAAAGGATGCCCAACTTGCGCTACCTGCATCGACAACAGTGGTTGTACCCGTATTCGTACAGACATCGTCTGCCCTTATACCCCAGGTAGTTACACCATAGTACACATGGGTATGTATATCAATCAAACCGGGTGTGACATATTTATGCTTTATAGGTATCGTTTGTTTGGCAAGATCTTTCGGAATATCGTCCTCAATTGCTATTATCAAGCCATTTGATATAGCAATATCTGTAATTTTATTTAACCCTTGGGCAGGATCTATTACTGTTCCACCTTTGAGCAAGATATCATAGTTCACTTAAACACCCTGATCAGTAATACTGAACCTATTATTTGGAGCATTGAAATGGAAACAAGTTGACCCAAATTCATTAGTATTATACACCACGTTTATCACCCCAGATATCAACATGTACTCGTGGTGAGAAACGATAACCATGTTCTTTACAAAGATCAACTAACCATTCCTGTTTCTCACGCAATATTTGTGGTGTTATTCCTTGTGGCATCAACAGAATTGTTTCAGATGGAATATCAATCTCTTGCTGTAACGTCTGTATCTCTGATAAATCTTCAGGACTGTCCACAACAAACTTTACTTGGCAAGTATAAGCGTCTAAAAATTGTCTGATAACCTTTGGAACAATGCGTTCACGTTGGTGTCGTGTAAAAAACCGATTTTCTTGAGGTGGGTTTGAATTTTCCAATTTCGGACTCATGGAGATTAAATGCGCATTAACCTCCACAAATATCGTTGCATTCGTCTCTATTGTAATATGATAACCGTGTTCATCTAACGCACGACAAAGAGCAACTAATTCCTTTCCTTGAATAAATGGTTCACCACCAGTGATAACCACATGCTGGCATTCAAATTGCGATATAGCTGCGACACTATCCTCAACAGAAATGTCTTTATTCTCCGGATTCCAAGATGTGTACGGAGTATCACACCATATACATCTTAGATTGCAATAACTGGTTCGAAAGAAGACAGATGGAACCCCTATTAACTTCCCTTCACCCTGTATTGTATAAAACAATTCACTATATTTCATTACAGAATCTCACATTTAGTAATAATGGTCAGGATCACGGATTCTGTCAGTATAGGAATATCTCACTCAGTTTGAACCAACTTCAATCTGGAGTTTTACATTTCAATAAGTTCAATCTGAACATTATCTGGACCTTTGAAAAATGCCATCATGAGACCCGATGGTTTAAGGTCTTGAAGCTCTGCACCCTTTTCCTGTAGTTCAGCAACAGCAGCGTCCAGATCTTCTACTGTAAACGCCAGTTGATAAACACCCCAACGGTGGTTACCACTTGTATCTTCAACATCCATATCACCCAATTTCGGGGATAGAAAAATACGTTGTCCACCTACATCCATCCGAACTATTTTCAATCCTCTCACATCCACTGTATCAGTGACCTTTCCATCAAACATATTCTCATAATATTCAATTGCACCTTCAAGATCTTCACACCTAAGATGTATATGATGAAATGTATATGCCATAAAACACTCCTTTGACTTATTGGTTTAAATTCGACTCCTATTACTATTCAACATGTATTTTGACAACACCTAAGAACAATGTTATTATACCATGCAGATATATTGTAGTCAATAAAAGGAGATTCTGTTGTTAGGCAAATATACAACCATTCAATTGGATCATGTAAAGCAAGTGGCAGATATACTTTCACAACAAAATATACCAGAACTTGAAGTATTTGAACCGGTTGCTGATTTTGAAGAACTCCTTGAATTTGTAAATATACACCCCACACCAATTAAGCTATCACAAGACAGCGTGTGGAAACTTGAATCAGTCGCTGCACGGATAATTGAAATACTTGCCATTTCTGTTCATGAATCTCTGACTGAGGAGGGTTGGACATTACTATCTACAATCCTCTTAGAGCATACTGAATATCTGTATACCTATCCTGATTCTAAGATAGATCGTGAAAAATTAGTAGCTGGCGGTGTATTGACATTAGTTGGGTGTGTATGTAGTAATTTACCTCAATCAGATCTGTGGCGACTGGCAGGATATGGAAGGATTGCCTCAACTCTCATAACGGTTAACCCCTCACCGGACGATTTACACCTAATACAACCAATTGATGTAGCACTTTCTCTTATCAATCTTCAGAATTTACCTGTTCTGAATTCTACAATTGAATCCTATAACCGAATCCTAAACCGCGACTTCAGGCACGATAATTGTATCAAGTTTCCAATTAGTGATGCTGATGTATTCTCATATCTTAACTTGGAAATACCCGAATTAGGGATTGTCTATGTGTCTGTGAAAGAAAAGAATATTCAAGCAGCCAAATTGGCATATACAGAATTTCGTAAAGAACATGTTAAGGTCGTTGGTAATCCTACATCTTTAGAATTAACTGATAAGTTTTCATCTGTAAAAACCTACCTTAATTGTCTATTACAATTATCCATTTACCCAACACCCCCAATCTATGCAACCACAGAACTTGCTATTGCAGCAATGCTATTTCCAGAATTACGGTTCAAGGAACAACTTATCTCTCTTGCTTCCCGCAGATATAAATGGATAATTGATGCGTTTTTCTTTCAAGACGGTTTTCATAAAAATAGAACATTCAAATCTCAAATAGATGCAATAACCGATTTCGGCAGGTTTCTCACTTTCTATAATAGTATAGATGATCCGCCACAATTTGATTGTCTTGAGGAGTTGAAGGAACTAATTGAAAAGTTATCAGAAGCCTGTTTGTATTTATGCAAACCAGATTCATCATTTCCACCAATTGATGGTCACCCAGATAACAACAATGTAAATGTAACTGACTTAAGTAATATACCATATCTCTTACAAACTAAACGGGAAGATATCCCATACCTATTATCCTCTGAAAAAAACGGTAAACAACCAAGTACTTTATCGTATGCGATGCCAGACTCTGGATTTTTCGTCATGAGAGACTCGTGGGATTCTGAGGCACAGTATCTATTTTTTGACTGTGGACAACCAGATAATCGAAAGTTAGATTTTCATCTATTTGCACACGGAAGACAACTTCTAACACATCATTGTGATAAATTAGAACATACAACAGATATCGCGAAAGAAACAAGGTGGATATCCTCTCCGCATTTCGATTATGTTGAAGGGTGGAAAAAGACGGAAGATTTTGAACAGAAACGTTCCATATTTTATCTTCGAAGCAGATACTTTATTCTACATGATCTTGTCTTGGGAAATGATGAATATAGATATGAACAGATCTTTTCTCTAACAGGTAATCCTGATGAAAAAGTAGAAACGCAAAATTCATCTGGTATTGACCAATTCTGTACCGAAAGTTCTGGCTATAGTAATCTGTTCATGTCGGTAGTTAGTAGAGGTAGAATGGTATACGAATTGGATCAAAATCAACTATTAATCCAATCAAAGGAAAAATGCCCGATCACCTCAAGTCTAATCCTATTTCCAATGAGACAGGACAGTCATAGATTACCGTCGATTTCACAGATTAATGTTAACTCACCGATAGATGTTTTAGCATCAGGTTTCACTATTAATTATGATAATACCATAGACCTATTTCTCATCTCTGATGATGGATTCACACATATGTCTACAACTGTAAACGGCAGGAGAATCGAATTTGAAGGAGAATACCTTTTCTTACGAGATAAACATTTTATAATGCTTAATGCAAAATATCTCAAAATTGAAACAGAAGTGATTGTAGAATTAGACGAACCAACCGAATATCATTCGAATATACCCTAAATGTCAAGGGTTGTAATCTGTAAGTGGTATTCCCTTCTGTAGGAGGTACTTTCTTCTGTGGGAGGGGATTCCGATCCCCGATCTTATATTCTCTTCTATGGGGTATTCTCTTCTGTGGGAGGGGATTCCGATCCCCGATCTTACATTTTCTTATATGGGTATTCTCTTCTGTGGGAGGGGATTCCGATCCCCGATCTTACATTCTCTTATATAATGTAGCACCTCATTATCGGAAAATCATTTATAGAAATCGTATTACTCTTACATTCTGTAGGCGGGGAATGCCAATAAGGCATTCATACCGTTGATTTCTTGATTTGGATTCCGATCCCCGATCTTACATTCTCTTATATAATGTAGCACAAACTTTCAGTTTGTGTAGTATCTCAAGACATAAATAGCACCTCATTATCGGAAAGTCATTTATAGAAATCGTGTTACTCTTACATTCTGTGGGAGGGGATTCCGATCCCCGATCTTACATTCTCTTATATAATGTAGCACAAACTGTTAGTTTGTGTAGTATTTCAAGAAATAAATAGCACCTCATTATCGGAAAATCATTTATAGAAATCGTATTACTCTTACATTCTGTGGGAGGGGATTCCGATCCCCGATCTTATATTCTCTTACATAATGTAGCACAAACTTTCAGTTTGTGTAGTATCTCAAGACATAAATAGCACCTCATTATCGGAAAGTCATTTATAGAAATGATGTCGTTTTACAGATTTATGTAGGATATCATCTCATACTGCACAATCTAAAAGTTATGTAATACTGCCTAACCTAAAGGTTATGCATAATAAAGAAACATTTTCATTTAGAAATAAGATTAGAACGCATAGTCGTAAATTGAACATTTAATCCTAATATACAGACAAACTAATAGGGGCAAAAACAGACCTTTAATCCTAAATTCTTAGATGATAAATCGTGAAAATGTTGAATTTTTCCGGTGTGGAAAAAGTGCCGAAAATATGGAAAAAGTTACACTTTTTGACACATTGTGTGACATTGAAATTGGTGTAAATTACCCCTCTAACCCCTGTCATAGACTGACTTTACTCCACTTTGAATTGACTTTTTAAGAATTTCCAAAAAGTGTGATTTTGTGTTTTTGTTGTCCATACTGATTTTGACAATTCTAACCTGACTAATACGTGCAAAAATAGGTAATTTCTTGACATAAAGACTTTATTGTATTTAGGATCGTTTTTATAGATGGTCATCATTATTCTCTAATTATTAATTTCTCATTGTTATGGTTTTAAGTAGGATTTACTCATATCATCAAAATGTCTTTAATCAATTTTCTTGAAGTTTGTACCAAAAAAAGTAGCTTTTGGTAATATTAGTTGTTAGATATAGTTATTTTCTTCAATTTATTTTCAATTTTATTGAAAAAAGTGTGTAATCAGCATTTGGACTGGTAGTATATGCTTTAAAAAAGAGACAATTTTCATTTAGAAATGGTTTAACTTCTAATTTTATCATAGATGTATTGATGACAGTTTGTCAAGTTGCATGTTATACCAGAGGTTTTTAGTTGTTGACTATAGGTGATTCTGTTTTCGATAAGGCACAGCAAATCTGTTAAGTTCGTAATGTTGCGGTGGATATGAAAAAAGGGAGTAGGTTGGTATAACCCACTCCCTTGCATATTTTAGTTATTCTCGAATTATCCTCTCATAAGCTTTATGATTTCCTATCCAAAACCAACAGAGACCTTCGGTATCTTCAAATGCCAACGCTCTGTAACCCTCTCCTACTTTTACTCGCCAATACCCATTTTCAAGTTTCTTGAACTCAAGAGAAGGTATTTGTTTTGTGATTGTGGAGGAGACACCAGAACATATACTAAATAGAACACTTTTTATCGGAGAGAAACCTTAGTTCGTAGTTACGGACTTTGTATACGTTGCTTTTTGAGGGTTTCTATCTCTGCTCGGAGTTCTTGATTTATTTTCTCTTGTTCGTTGGTAATACTGCTTTTGCGTGCAATGAGGATTTGTGGAATACCAATACCTAAGACAATCAAGGCAATAAGTGCATATACGAGGGTTGTAACAAGTGATATTCGTTCCTCAACACTCTCTATTTTGGTATTGACACTTTCAAATTTCGTATTGATACCATCTATTTTGATATCAATGTATTCTTTGATTCGTTTTTCAGATTTATCTACAGTCTCTTCAACGATTTTTTGAATATTCAGAAGGTCGTTTGATGTGAGTTCACTGTATGCGTTGATTGTGATGATACTGATTAGCATGAGTGTGATTAGAAAATATTTCATCTGTTTCGTCCCCTTTAAAGCAGGCATAGTTTATTTGCATAGTTCCCTATGCGATTCGGTATCGATAGAGACCACCTCAAGCGAGGTGGATCGCATTCTCTACCAACTATGCTTTTTATAGTGTAGTTGAAAATATGATATAATGCAAGTTAATTCAGTTTATCTGTTGTTAAACAAAAAGGAGAAATGGCAATGAATTTCAAACAGAATTTAGTATATATGTTTTTCGGGTGTCTATTCACAATTGCAGGGTACATCCTCGCATCGCTTGGTGGGGATACTACACATGCACAACAAAATGAACAAGTGATTGATAAAATTGTTTGTAGAGAATTGGAAGTTGTCAACAAAGCAGGGGAAACAGTTATCGAAATTTCAACAACTGATCATGGTGGGAATATGACTTTCCTTAACAACTCAGATAAGGTAGTTGCTGGCATTTGGGCAGGTGATAATGGCGGAACTATGGACGTCTTCAACCCCGATGGAAAGGTAGTTGCTGGCATTTGGGCAGGTGATAATGGCGGGGGTATGCAAGTCTATAATAACGCAGGAAAGGCAGTTGCGGGCATCGGGGCGGGTGATAGTGGCGGGGATATGGCACTCCACAACAACGCAGGAACGCTTCTTGTAGGCGTGGCAGCTAAAGATGACGGGATTATAGAAGTCTACAATAAGGCAGGAAAGAAGGTTGTCGTCATCCGTTCAACAGATAATGGTGAAGGTCATATACAAACTTATTAAGAAGGCAAGGTGCTCACTAAACTAACAAATGATAAATCACTCAGCCATCGTCCAATTAGATAATGACACAAATACCATATAGCGGTGAGTGATGAGTTAACACAACTGATATATACAAGTGATGCTCCGAATACAATGAAAGTGTATCGGCATGCGTTAGAAAGGATTCAGAAATACCTCTCGGATCAGGGTTTAGAGTTTGCGGAAAGTGCCTTTATATGTCTCTGTATGAAGGGGTGGTATATTTATATTTCTTATGAGTTATGATAGTAATATTCAGAGAGGTTAAGACATGCCGAAGTCCGTCCATGTTTAATTATTGTTTATAACAGGTAGACATAAAAACTAATAGACCTTGTGCAGGCACACAGCATGTAAGCCTCTCAAGACACGCTCAAAAGGGCAACGATTTCTATGAACCTTATAGAATTTCTTATTGCCCTTTGGCATACCAAGAAATAGAAGAGGCTTTTAATCGCGAAGGTTGGACGTTACTGGATCTCATCCAGCGCGCACTTCACCAGTATAAAACCCAGAGGCGGTTTTGACTGCAAGAGAATGTATCCGTAGTTAGATTCTCCCACAGGCTTAATCGGGTTCATCCCAATTCCACGTTTCACTCCACTTCTACGGTAACGGTGTGTGGAATTATCCAAACGTGTGCGAAAATTCCTAAATAGTGATAAAACATGGAAATCTCTGAGGGTTACACTACACTGGGTTGTTGAGCAATGGTTTGTGGGGAAATCTGAGCATAAAAAATATATAGGGTTGGTGTAATTAGCAGGAAAGGAAGCAACTTCCGGTGGTTGCTTCCTTCCTTTATACTTAGATTTACGAACAGGATTTACTCTTTATTGAGATCATTTCTTGAGCAAGTTTCTGGCATTTGTTTTATAGAAATCATTGTCATCATCAAAAAGGTTGAGAAACGTCTTAAACTCGCTCTTTGAACTATCCCCCTTGATTCGATTTCTAAGTGTTTGGACGACACTAAGCTTGTAGAAATCATGATCAAATTGACTGAGAATGGAATTCAACTGACCCCATGAAATGCTTTTTGGCAAAAGATGAGCGTAATTTTGAACATCTTGTAATTTATGGATATCATCGGACATGCTATCAAGCGTATCTATTAACCTTGTAACCTGAACATTACCAGAACTCCGTGGTTGATAGAGTTTTTGCGTCTGCCATCTTACACTTGAGTCAATCTCCGGGGATGGCGTATCAAAGTTTTTTGGTGGGCATTCTTTTTTCACGTCCGTTTTGGGATAATCAATGAGTGAGAAACGATTGAAGATTGTACCCCCACTGTTCTCGATGATGAATAAAAAAATTGATAGGATGATTGTTATACCAAAGGTTTTCATTTTTTACTCCTGTTATATGTGATTATATGATTAAGCATTCAGAGGTATTACTGGTACACAATGCACGGTTGCCCAGAAATCAACTTTTAGGGAGCAAAATTGATGCCAATTGTTTTGTACGATTTTATGGGTAATTTATTCCAATCTATAGAAAAATCGCGTATCGTATGTGTTATTATTACCCCATGATGCCTTCAATTAACACCAAAACCCTGTCTCAAAGCTTTCTCTATTTGATATTTTTTTGAATCATGGCAAGATATTAACAAATTAATTCACAGAGGTTAACCTATGCCGGAACCTGTCCATGTGCAACTTTCATTTATTCAAGGCAGACATCAAAAACTTATAGGTCTTGGGCGGGAACACCGCATTACGACATCGCAAGGCACACTGAAGATTGCAACGATTTCTATGAACCTTCTCCATCGGTGCCGCTGAAAATGGGGGAAGTATATAGGTCTACAATTAGGCAGGGAGAACAACTACCTTCATCGGTGTCCGTGAACATGTGCCGATATAGAGGTTTTCCACAATGCAGGCAAACCTATCGCCACCATCCGTGCCACTGAACATGGCTGAGATATATAGTACTCCAATAAGGAAGAAAAGTCAGTTGCCAGCATCGTTATAGATGAAGATGGCAACGGGGTTATACAAACCTATCATGACGGATGGTGACCGACTAAAAGAACAAATGATGAATAGCACAAGAATTGTCCAGTCTGAAACAGACAACAATTTAGCTGTAAATGAAGAGTTGAAACAACTGATGCGTGCAATTATCGCACCGAACATAATGAAAGTGTATCGGCATACATTGGCAGGAATTCAGCGCGAAGGCAAAAATTTGAGACGTCGACAGGTTACTGAACGATAATTCGGTTTAGTCGGATTGTTTTCTGCGTGTTACTGAAGTTGTCGTGGAAAATGTATCTGATTTTGAGAAGCAAGCTTTGATAGTTCGGACATCCTAGCGGATCAAGAATGTGTGACAACTGCACTCTATGTGATAAACTAAGCACAGGATATTATAGAAAGGTATCACTTCGTGTGCATTGTTTCGTAGGATACACAAAGTTTCCGTTGTTGGGATGTAGATTGTTGGCAGGTGGAAAAGTTCACAGATGCCCATACATTACGCGAAATCAGAGTTGTCGGAACGGGAGTGATTGCTAAGTATAAAGAAGAACGGAACAAATAAACTAAGGAAGAGGTAATTGTCCAACTGTTCGAATAAGCGGCGTGGGCGGCAGTTAAACTCAGTATGGTACCAATGATTGTGGTTCCTACTCTTGATTTTCTTCATGGATTTAACAACCTTTTAGATTGACAGGTAACAGGATAACTTTAGTTTCATCGTTCTACTTTATCGCACTTTCTTATAGCCCTAGGATATCTAATCGGAAATTGATGCTATGTCGTTTTAACAATAACGCTTCAATGTCAGGTCTGGTAGGTACGCCAACTTTGGGTCTCAATAAACTGAATTGATAACTGATTGATCCGTTTAACTGTGCTACCTCAAAGATATTGTCAACAAGTCTTATGTTGAATCCAGTAGATCCCTCTGCGCCAAAAGTGTTTTGGATATTGGCGGGGGTGGCAAATTGTTCAGTAAAGTCGTAGAAATTAGTTCCGATTCCGATAAATGGTGCCCATTTCCCACGTCCACTTAGTGTCAGCATCATACCAACAGTCTCAACATTTAACATCCCGAAAGGCAAGACTTCATCGTTACTTCCGCGAGTATCCACGGTGTAACTACTAAACGGGACTGAAAATCGGAGTGTAGGTGTCAATTGAAATCCGATAGAGAATACTTCGGTGCGCGCGGTTTCCAGTTCGCTGTTGGTGACCGTTAATCCGCGCCCGATGCTTACTACACCACCTTTTGCAACATGCATGTATTTTTCGAGTTCAAGTGCAGTGACGACAGTTGGAAACCCTATAAGAGCAATGAGTGTAAAAGTGCTGAATGTGGTTAGAAGTTTCATGATTCCTCCATTGATTTTGCAGTATGATCAAAAATCCTTCTACCGCTGGCGAACCCAGCGTTCAATGGGATAGAAGAGTGAAAATAACACAGGTGCTAAGATAAGGTTAGCCACTGTTGCCGAGACCATGCCACCGAAGGTAGGCACTGCGATGGGTTTCATCAATTCTGCACCGGTGGTAGTGCTGATTTCTGCCAACATAATCGGTAATAATGCCAAGATTGTAGTCGCTGTGGTCATGATGATTGGGCGGACGCGCAATAAGCCAGCGTTGATTACCGCTTCGTCAATAGGTTCACCGCCTCGGACGCGTTCCAGTAGGTATTCAATTAAGACTATTCCATCTTCGACGGCTATGCCAAACAGGGCTATATATCCTACCCACACTGCTGTACTGTATTTAATGGCGTAACCGCCACCGAGTGCCTCCGGCACATATTGCATCATCCACTGCATCCACATACCACCGATGAATGCGAAGGGAATAGCAAAGAAGATCGAAAACATTGCAGAAGGCGACCTGAACTGGAGATACAACAACATGAAGATGACGGCGATACATACCGGTACAACAATCGTTAATCGATTGCGAGCCTCAAGTTCCGCTTCATACTGTCCACTAAAAGTGTAGAAATAGCCTTGGGGCAAGGTTGGCTTAATCTTCTCATCAAGTGTCTTTTGGGCTAACGTGACGAAGTCAACCAGTCCAATAGTGTCAACATCCACATCACAAAAGACACGAGAAAAAAGTAACGTATTTTCGCTCGCGATCTTCGCTGGCCCCGGTCGTCTCTCGATTTTTACGAGTTGCTCAAGCGGAATATGCATCCCTTTAGGTGCTGGCACGAGGACGCGCTTAAGTGCTTCAATATTATCCCGCAATTCCCTCATGTAACGGATACGAATCGGAAACCGCTCTCGTCCCTCAACGGTATAAGTTAAATTCATGCCACCTATCGCCGTCATGATGATTTGCTGCACTGTTTTGATTTGGATGCCATAGCGCGCGGCTTCTTCTCTGTTAATGTGAAATTCAAGGTACGGCTTATTTCCAATGCGCTCGGCATAAGGCCCCTGTGCCCCGTCAAGTTTAAGGAGTTCCTGCTCAATCCGGACGGCAATCTCCTCAATTTTCGCCAGGTCTTTACCAAACACTTTTATTCCAATTGGGGTTTGTATACCCGTTGCGAGCATATCAACTCGATTGCGTATGGGCTGCGTCATAATAGGCGAAATCCCTGGCATTCGGGTAGCCTCTGTCAATTCGGTGATGAGTTCGTTTCGGTTTTTCGTCCGGAAGTAAGTCTTATGCTTAAGGGTTGGTTCAATCTCCTCGGCGATCTGATGCAATTTCACTTCAGTCTCAGATTCACCTATTTTAACCTGTTCCAATCCCATCCCACCCATTCGCTTTTCAGCGAGGAGTTCTTCTAAAAGGATTCGTAATAACCAGACACGATAGAGTTTCTCACGCTCGTCAACTGACAGATAAGAATTGTGATACGTTGTCGCTAAGGTATCAAACCGTTTTACGGTTACCGTAACAACATCACCCAGAAAATCAGCACTGATATGACTGGCATGTTCCTCACTTATCAGTCCGTCGTGTGTTAAACGTTGGACAAGATCGGACACAAGCTCCTCTGTTGAATCGCGTATAACCGCGCGTCTGGGCCACTTCGCAGGATCAATTAAATTGACGATAGTTTCAAACATGCCAATTGGGGCAGGGTCGGTTGCAGTCGTCGCCCGCCCCAATTTCCCAACGACAAGTGAAATTTCCGGAAATCGATTCATAATCAAATCTTGCTTTGCCATAACATCCTTTGCCTGCGTAATTGAGGCACCAGGCAGCAGCACCGGCATAAACAGCAACGCCCCTTCGTTAAGTGGAGGCATGAATTCTTGTCCAATATTTTTATAGAAAGGGGTCAGCGGTATACTTGCACCAAAAATTAATAATGCCAAGGCAACAACAGCAAGTTTCGTCCAAATATTTCTTACAGCCAATCGAATAATCGGACGATAGAGAGTTCTGAGTATCCATGTAATTCCATCCGCTAACTTTCTCAGGGGCCAGCTGAGTAGCGAAAAGAATTTTGCCACCCACTTGGAAATCACACCCGTTGGAGTTCGGGTTGAGTCCGTGAGTAGAAATGATGCTAAAACCGGCACAAAACTAATCGCCAAAAGTGCTGCCCCAATCATAGCGAACGTTTTTGTATAGGCAAGCGGCTTGAAAAGTTTACCCGCTTGACCGGTAAGAGAAAAAACAGGGATGAATGCAACAATAACAATGAGCATTGCAAAAAAGATGGGTGGTCCCACCTCTTTAGCGGCACGGGTTGCAACTTGAAGTTTGCTTTCACCTGGATGTGGTTCCCCTAAATGTCGCGCGATATTCTCCGTCATTACAATACCTGCATCCACCATGACTCCAATCGCGATGGCGATACCCGCCATTGACATTATGTTTGAAGGTAAACCGATAATCCGCATTCCCACAAACGAAAGCAGAACCCCCATCGGTAAGACAAGCGCGATTATCAAGCTACTCGAAACTTGTCCTAAGAAAAGTAGGATAACAACCGCCGCGACGATAATTTCCTCAGTCAGCGTTTCCTTCAGCGTATCCGCTGCGCGGTGAATGAGATGGCTCCGGTCATAGAACGGGACAATTCTGACTCCCGATGGGAGACCAGGTGTAAGTTCCGCTATTTTGGCTTTGACATTTTCAATCACACGCAGTGGATTATCACCGTACCGCATTAGCACGACCCCGCCGGTTGCTGGGATGCCTGCTTTGTCTAAAGCACCTCGCCGAAAGTCAGGACCTTCGCTGACGGTTCCAAGGTTTTTGACGTAGATAGGTACACCGTTGTGTTCTTTGACAACGATGTTTTCGATGTCGGCGATGCTTTTGATGAAACCCAAGCCTCGAATCAGGAACTCCATTCCGCCTTCCTCAATAACCTTGGCACCAACATCAAGATTGCTTCCACGGATAGCGTTATAAACGGCGGACAGTGGCACATTATACGCTAATAAGGTGTTCGGATCGATGTCAATCTGATACTGTTTAACATACCCACCAACCGAGGCGACCTCGGAGACACCATCAGCAGAGGCAAGATAGTAACGCACCGTCCAGTCTTGAAGCGTCCGAAGTTCATGAAGTTCTAAATTAGAGGCAATAAGCGTTTCTCCATCTTCTGGGCATTTACCAGGCTTTGCATAGCGTTTCGTTGGATGATTAGGGCAATAGTACCCATTCTCAACAGTGTACCAAAACACCTGCCCGACACCGGTTGCATCGGGACCTAGGATTGGCACAACCCCGTCCGGCATGTCCTTTTGCGCAAGATTCATTCGTTCCAATACCCGCGTGCGAGCCCAATAGAAATCAACATCATCTTTAAAGATTATGTTAATGTAACCAAAACTAAACATTGAGGTTGAGCGAACATCTTTGACATCGGGAATACCAAGCATGGTAATACTCAAGGGATAAATAACTTGATCTTCAATATCCCGTGGACTTCGTCCAGGCCAATCCGCAAAGACAATGACCTGGTTTTCACCGATGTCAGGTAAGGCATCAATTGGTGTTCTGTTCAATGCCCACCAACCCGCGATTGTTACAAAAACAAAGATAACTAACACCAACAGGCGGTTCTTCATACAGATTTCAATAATTCGGTTAATCATTTTTACTGGTTGTCAGTTATCGGTTAAGAGATTTTCGTTTAACAACGCCTCTTATCTGATGCATGAAAGGATTTTTGAAAAAACCGTACTGACAACTGACGACTCCTTAATGTTGATGGACAGGGGGTTTTGATTCTTCTTCACCGCCGAGTGCCCCACCATAAGCACCGGATGCGGAGCCTGTTAATTGCGTCTGCGAATCTATCAGGAAGTTGCCATGCGTGACAACCATATCACCAGGGGTAAGTCCACTCACAATTGGATAGTATCTGCGTTTGGTTTCTGAGTCGTTTGATATCCCCCAAGCCTCGGGTCCTACCTTAACTTCAATTTGTTCATAACCTGATTCACCACGATCCACAAAGACGATCTTCCGTAAACCGGTGTCAATGACCGCACTCTTGGGTACAGTTAAGACTTCACCGGTCATGTAGATGGGTTTTCCATCATGCGGACATAGCCCTGGAACTGTTGCATACTCATCAGGATGGTCAGGACACACGTATTTGAAAATCAACGGTGGCTGATCTGCATAGACAGAAGGCGCGGGCGCGAGTTGATGGATGTGAGAATGCCCATCAGCTGTTATCGACTGTTTTTCGACGAGGTCCATGCTGCAAATGGAACACTCTCCAAATTCGTCAGACTGCTCTTCAGGATGCATCGGACAAACCCACTTCCCCTCCGCTTCAGACGCAATGATATCGGAATGTGTCGGTTCCAGATCCATGCCACATATCTCACAGTCAGCAGGATTTTCAGACGTAATCCACGGATGCATTGGGCACGCATAGGGTGCTTTTGAGATGGCTCCTTGGGTATAAATTTCTGCAAGTGTCGGTTTTATCTGAAGCGTCACATACATCCCCGGACGGAGTCGTCCATCTGGATTGGGGACTTCTATCTGGACCTTCTGGGTTCGCGTCTGTGTGTCAAAGAATGGATAAATGTAAGTGACCTTGCCAGAAAATGTTAGTCCCGGCATCGATTGCGCAGTAATTTCAACCGCTTGTCCCATGTAGATCCACGGCAGTTCATATTCGTAAACGTCTGCCATAATCCATAAACTATTAAGGTCGGCAATGTGGTAAAGACTCATACCTTTGTTTACGTGTTGACCTTGCGTGACGTTCATGTGAACCACAGTTCCAGCTATCGGTGCGAACAGCGGTAAGGTCGTCCTAACTTCTCCGCGATTGCGGATATCTTCAATCTGGTTTAGGGTCAATCCGTACAATTCAAGTTTGGATTTCGCAGCGGTAACAGTCTGTTCAACCGACCTGCGCAGTTCAACGTATTCTGTATTTTTAAGTTCCTCAATACTTTTAAGAGCTGTCAAATATTCCTCTTGTGCCGTGACCAATTCTGGGCTGTAGATGGACAAGAGCTCATCACCTTCACGCACGTTGATACCTGTGAAATCAATGTGCAAGTCCTCAATCCACCCGGAGATTCGTGTAGAAGCGTAAGCCATGCGGGTTTCGTTATAATCCAGAACTCCAACTGTCCGAATTTCACGCGAAACTTCGCGAAAAGCGACAGACTCAGTGCGTACTGGAATTAGTGCCTTCTGTTGCTCAGTGAGTTCCAGTCCTGACCCCTCGTAGATAGGAATTAGATCCATCTTACAAACTGGACAACTACCATGTTCGGGCATTTTGACTGTCGGGTGCATAACACAAGTCCAATACCGGATTGCTTTTGCTGCATCCGAGGATGCCACCATTGGTGCATGGTCAGCGTGTTCATCCATATCTGACATCGTGCTCTCCGATGTTGCTCCAGGTTTTTCAGTTGGCGCATGAGCGGCGTGTTCATCCATGCTTGACGTGTCCTTCAATATTGATTCACCGTTTTCACTAACATGCTGTTCCATCTCAGTTTTCTCTTGCTGACTACAGCCGAACATGAATAGCACATTAATCATCAGTATGGTTGCGAGGAAGAAATTTTTATGCATTTTGTGATCTCCTTGTATTGCTTGCCTTTATATTAAGATAAAGAGCTATTCTTGGATCAATGGCTGCTTGGGTAAAAGCACGCCAACTGCCTGCTCTAACTGGGCAAGATGTTGGCGATAATCGCGTAGTGCCCGTTGCTCTTCAATCCTCAAATTTAACAAAGTGCGTTGGGCATCAAGAAAACTCAAAAAGTCAATTTGTGCGGCTTGATAGGCTGTATTCGCAGCCTTCAACGCCTGTTGCGCCTGTGGAAGCAGCGACTGACGGTAAAGACGAATACTCCGATTTGCCGTCTCCATTCCAAAATGATGTTTTTTCACAACAAAGTGAAGATCGCTTTCAAGTTTCTCAATATGGTGCTCCATTGCCACAATTTTTACATCCATTTCCTGGATATACGAATCTCGGTGTCCGAACCACGCTGTTTTTATCGGATTTAATGTGCGTTGCGTCATAAAAGTCATCGGTATTTTTTGTGTGTGTTTCAGGTCGGGCATGTTCCGGTTTTCAAAGTAACTTGCACCGAGAGTCGGATCAGGATATGTCATTTGCTTCGCCATCTCCACAACTAAAGCCATCTTTCTGATTGCTAACTTCTGTTTTTGAATTTCCTGACGGTTTTCAACCGCTAATTCATACAGTTCAACTAAAGTAAGAACTACCCGATCTTCTTCAATTGGCACAGGATCCCCTAATGGTAAATCCGCAGAGCTATTCAATAATGTATTAATGCGTGCAATAATAGTTTCCCGCTGCTGTTCAAGCGTAATAATTACATTTGCTAACTTCGATAACTCCACTTGTGCCATAATGACATTTGAATATTTGCCTTGTCCGACACGAAACTTCGTTTGCGCAATGGCAATCATCTGCTGTAGCAATTTCTGATTTTCCTCGTTAATACGGATTGTCTCAACGACAAAAAGATAATCGTAGTAAGCCAACTTAATTTCGGTCACCAAATCTCGTAGGGCAATTTCAAACTCTTTTTTGGCGATTAGCACATCTTCAGTGATGACCTGCCCTTTTAACGCTAAGGTCCCTGGGAACGGAAATTTCATTGTTACCATTTCTTTATGGGTCATCGGTCCGACTTTCGTATTAAGTTGCTTTGTGAAAGCGTTATACTGACGTAATACATTTTCTAAGTAGACAGCCTGCGGATATTGTTCCAGTACCGCCCGAATCTTTTCACGGGCAGCTTTCAACCCTGGACTCCATTCGTATCCGAGTGCTACCAAGAGTTCCAACCCAATAGGTTGCACAAGTCTGGCTTTCGCGTCTTCAGGGGATGCTGCCAATTCCCGATAGGGTTTGATAGTTTCTGTCGAAAGATCGTAAAACAGGTTTGGCATCGGTGTTTCACTTTCCAATTGGTCTTGCCACTGTTTTTGGTATTTTAACACCTTTGCTTCAATCTCGCTGAGTAATGGGTCCGGTTCTACAATCGGTTCATTTTCAGTAGTGGTAATTTTTTTTTCGACTTCAGTATAGTAATAGGCAGTCGGTTGGACCTCAGTGTTGCGCAACTCTTGGTACGTCTCCAGTCGACGACTCGCACACCCACTTACCAATACAGTGAGTATTATGAGACTGATGTATAAGGTAACAGGACACTTTCGATAGTGAAAACGACATTTGTCTTTATTGCTCAGTTTGTGAATCATCAATCTTTCCCCCAACAAGCTGCTCCAATCGAGCTATATTTTGTTGATAGTCTGCAATCGCACGCAATCGAGCGAGATTAAAATTCAACCAGACACTTTGCGTCTCAAGAAATCCTGTAATGCTCTTAGGTCCTTCCTGATGCAACGTTTCAGCAGTCTCAATAGCAGCACCGGCTTGTGGAATGAGCGTCGTTTCATAGAGTTCGACAAGCCGTCGCGCGTTCTCAAGACGAAAATAAATTTTGTGGAGGGCAACCTTCGTTTCGTCCTCCAGAGAGTGCTTCTTCGCTGTGGTAACCTCACGATTTTGCTGTGCCTCGCGAACCTTGCTGCTGTTCTTCAAACTTGACCAAGGAATTGTCACACCAACACCGATACTAAACGGATTTTTACTACTGCCGGGTGTGTCAAACATCAAGGCTTTACCAGTTTCTATTGTCATTAGGTCGAACTTAAGCATGGGTTTAGTTTGGAGTTCTGCAAGGACGATTCCCTTGGTGGCTTTTTCGATGGTTAACTCCGCGATTCGCAATTCCTGTCGTTTTGTCAATGCCTGCTTTTCCACATCGGCTAACGTCGCATCGAGCGGATCGTAGGGAACAGGCACTGGCACCCCAAGCGGCGTTGTTGAAGGAACAGATAGGACTCCCTTGATGTTTGCATGTTCAACGCGCTGCAATTCTTCCAGCAGCACGAGATCGTATTCTAACTGTGCCAGTTGACTCTGCGCCTTCAGTACATCATTGAGTGCTACTTTTCCTTCGGCATAACGCGCCGTAGCAATCGTGAGAATAGAGGTTACCAACTCGTGATTTTGCCGTGTCAACTCGACTGCGTGTTGGAGATACGCCAATTCGTGGTAACTCAGTTTCAGTTGAACAATGAGATCGCGTATTACCTGCTCGTGCTTCACGTTTTCAATCTCAATTGCTTTTTTGACGACCTCGCCAGCTGCATCAAGGGTACCGGGATAGGGAAATGCTTGTGAAAAACTAATCCGATGGCGTTGAGGTCCAACTCGTGTCTCCACGCTCCGCAAGAAGTAGCCGTACATGAACATTGGATCGGGTAGTGCTGTCACTTGCGGATACTGTTCAATTGTCGCTTGCCATCGTGCCTTTGCGGCTTTAACTTTTGGATTTCGGTTAACCGCAACTCGAATTAAATTCGGCAATTCAAGCGTTTCAGCAAATAACGTTGTTACATCAGTTTGCTCCAAGGTTGACGTTGTATGAGTTTCTCCATGTGCTCCCGTTGGCACCAGAACATGTAACAGAATCATGCTTCCGATAACAATAACCGGTAATTGGTATTGTAAATTAACCCCACGCATTATTCGTCTCCTTGACAGGATAGGCAATTCAGTTCTCAAAAGAATAGCCATCAGCAACCAGCGGTCATCCGTCAGAAAGAGGATTCTGGTTATCAGAAAACCTCTTTGCTGATGGTTTCCGACAGCCGATAGCCACATTAGAGTGAAATCTTGACAGCGGGGCTTGTCACGCGAATGCGAACCTCATGTTCTGTCCCCTCTGGCATAGTAATGAACCCTTCGTAGGTGTGCGTCATTTTGCTATATTTCAGTAGTGCCATCTTCGTCTCGCCTTCAGTATTGGTAACCTGAATGGCGAGTTTAACATCACCTAACGCCATCTCGCCATGGTCTTGCGTCGGGTATATACTGAAATAGTGTGTTTTTCCTTTAATCTCACCGGTTTTTATCATGCCTCCCATTCCCATGTGAGACATCATCATCTTGTACGCATCTATAGTTAGCACGTTGAGATCAAATGTCAAATTTCCGACTGAGATTGTTTGGAGGTACTTATCTGGATTCGCCTTGAACATTTCTGCTTGCATGTCGTTGCAGAAATAGTAGGCTTTCCCATCCTGTTCGACCTTGACCATTGCCGAGGGCTTCATCATCATGCCATCAACCGCACAACGCACTTTTTCACCAGAGGCTGTGTGATCGCCGTGGTGATGAGCTTTATTATGTTCGTGTGCGTCCTCTGCATTAATCGAAAAAATCGAGAAGAGTAGCACAGATAAAATTGCCAAGAAAGATGCGACGATTCGTCGCGTCAATTTCGTTTTCACGTGTTTCTCCTTTTTAATTCTGCCTTATTGGTTGTCCGACAGTATTATGCGAAAGTTTTTTTGCCGGAATTTGAAAAGTGTGCTGACAGGCAGATACAACACACTATACAACATATTCAAAATGCACTTTTCAGTTAGCGTTATATACTAATGGTTGCCGTCGTTACACAACATAGATAGGGAAACTTTGTCACAGAACGAAAAATCGAAAAAATGTGAAATTCTGAGATTACGCTGTTTCCTTCCGTTAAATTAAAATGAATAGGATGTGGTCAGAGAAACCAAATTGCCAAATTCAATTGCATCGCTTTCATCGTAAAGGGTTTCTTGCGTCAGCGGAAACATGACATTGGCAGACAGAGAAATATCGCTCAGTGCTACCAAGGATATACCCAATGCTGCCATGCTGTAACGCATCCCAGTATTGATATCACGTTCTCCAGCCCATGAAGCAGAGGATTGGTAAAACCCTAAGTAGTTTCCGCTAAATGAAAACCAATCGAAAAGACGATATGTAAAACCAACTGTATAACCTAACTCTACTGATCCTTGATACGTTTTGCTGTTTTCATAGAATGGGAACACTCCACGTGCGGTAGCAGTGATAGTCGCACCCCGGTAGAGAGGCAGACTGTACTGTAGATTAGCAATAGGGTTAAAAGTCCCAGTGCCGAATTGGATATGGAGGTGCTTAATCCCCGCATCTCCAAGTTCCCACGGGTTTTCTTCGGTTTTGCCGGTTGGAACCGTCGTGCCCAACCGCGCAAATAACGCGTCCCCCGCTCTGAAGAATCCAAAAATTTTATAGCCTAAAAACAAATCCAGGTCTGTGAGTCCAGTATAGGTTTCATTCCGATGATGAATATCTCTACTTCGCAAGATGGCTTGCTTATCTTCAGAACTGACCGGTTCAATCCATTCAATGCTTGCTTCCTGGTTTCTGTCTGTATACGGAATGTTTGCCTGCAATGTCCATTGATCGCTCAGTAAGTATTGCAACCCAACATCAAGCCGGTAAGTACTCAATGCTACATGGTGTCTATGCAAAGGTGCATCCACAACCTCTCCAGTTGATGAAAGTCCTCTTGATTCAAGATGTCCACCTTGTGCATCAGGGGACATCAACATATTGACATTTACTCGAAACTGATCTACCTCTTTTGAAGCCAAACTGACTTCACTCATCATACCGCTGGGCGGTAAGATGGGATTGCTTCACGCAGGACAGCTTTCTTGTGCGAATCCGAAAGAGATAAAAACCCAAGTGAACAGTATCACGTGTAAAAATAGACGCATTTTTATATCCTATAATTTAGGTCATCCGAAAGTGTCGCAGCGCAGCGAGACCTAAGACCCCGCGCTACAGATCTATTGACAGTTTCCCAGTGTAAATCTTACATAAAAAGAAATTCAGGAAACAATTTGTAAAAGTATTGGAACTAAAGGATAAGTGAGTCCTCGAAGCGTTCCTTGTGGGAACTCACCCAAGTATTAAGCAGAGGGAGGACCTCTACGGGTCAAAGAATGGTCGGAAAAAAGTGTAGAAAAAAGAGTGGGAGGAATCTTAAAGGATTCCCAAGTGGCAACAGGCATAGTTGCCGAGATAGGAAGAATTGAGACAAGAGATTGCTTGATTGATTCACGGGACTCGTGCGTGTCGTATCTATCGTCCGGAAGAACAAGTTCTAAATCTTTTGAGCAGCACGTACCACTTTCAGATGGCGTTTCGGCTTCACCCGCTGTGTCTGTTTTAGTGCTTTGACAACAGGTTGAGTGTGTTTCAGTAACCCCGCTCAGGATTTCTTGAGCCCTGTCATGGCATAACTTTTGTTCAAAAGATGCACAGAGAAGAGGGCATACCGAATAGACGTATAATAGCCCTACGAGTAAGATAAGAACCTGTCGATGTTTCTGCAACATTGTTCAATAAACTCCGTTTCTTCGCCAGAAAATGGAAATCGAATCACAACTTTAAGTTATTATACACTAAAATCTCTAAAAGTTGCAAGAAAAATGGATGTTTAGTTGATATTGTAACCTAAAAAGGTTAAGACTTCTAAATTTATAGGTGTTTGTGAAAATAGGATCTCTATTTCTGCATACCAATCTGCTAATGCGGGTTTACCATGCCAATGAAATTTGGCATCGCTTCCTACGGTTGTTTTGACTACTCTTACCTTATCAACATTCGTAGTTACGGACTTTGTATACGTTGCTTTTTGAGGGTTTCTATCTCGGTTCGGAGTTCTTGATTTATTTCTCTTGTTCGTTGGTAATACTACTTTTGCGTGCGATGAGGAATTGTGGAATACCGATACCTAAGACAATCAAGGCAATAAGTGCGTATACGAGGGTCGTAACAAGTGATATTCGTTTTTCAACACTATCAATTTTGGTATCAACGTATTCTTTGATTCGTTTTTCAGATTTATCTACAGTATTTTCAACTATTTTTTGAATTTTCAAAAGGTCGTCTGATGTGAGGTTGCTGTCTGCGTGGATTGTGATGGGACTGAATAGCAGGAGTGTGATTAGGAAGTATTTCATTCGTTTTGTCTCCTATAAACCGTGCATAGTTTATTTGCATAGTTCCCTATGCGATTCGGTATCGGTAGAGATCACCTCAAGCGAGGTGGATCGCATTCTCTACCAACTATGCTTTTTATAGTGTAGTTGAAAATATGATATAATGCAAGTCAATTCAATTTATCTGTTGTTAAACAAAAAGGAGAAATGGCAATGAATTTCAAACAGAAATTAGTATATATGTTCATCGGGTGTCTATTTACAATTGCAGGATACATCCTTGCATCGCTTGGTGGGAATGCAACACATGCACAACAATTTGTAACACAACCTTTGATAGTTCGGATACCCAAGACAGATCATGAAAAGATAGCAACGGCATTCTATGTGACAAGCGAAGCACAGGATATTATCGAAAGGTATCACTTCGGGTACATTGTTTCGTAGGATACACCGGGTTTCCGTTGTTGAGATGTAAATTACTGGCAGGTGGAAAAGTTCACAGATAACAACATATTATACGAAAACGGAGTTGGTGGAGCGGGGAGCGATTGCGAAATATAAAGAAAAACAAAATATTATAGGTATAGAACAGACAGATGAGAAAGACTAAACTGTCGTCTTTGTTATGTAGTATTCTGCTCCTAATATGCTGGAATTGGTTCAATGAGTTTAGACAATCTTTGTATAATTGCCTTCCTCACAATTTCGTTTGGCTTTTTCTATAAGCGGCTCAAGACGTCCAGCCTTCACGTCTGCCTCAAATTGCTCATCCCATGCTTCTTCTAAAGCAACTAAAGTTTGGTGGAGCGTATCGTGTAGTTCTTTTTGGACGATCTCTACCGTCTCACCCTCACATTTCACCTCTGGTAATTCTGGAATCCATCCAAGCCACGCGGCTCCATTTTTATTGATGTACGCTGTGAAAGTCTCATCAAACGTCTCATTATGAACAACCTGCGTCAACGGATACCCTTCCTTGAATTCCATTTTACACCTCATATACCTTGAGATTTTATTGTATTATAATCAGTGTCATTTCGATATGTCAACTTTATTTCAAATATTATGCCAAAGGTATAACTTCGGGGCATTGTTTCGTAGGATACACAGGGCTTCCGTTGTTGGGATGCAGACCGCGCGTAGGTGATAAAGTTCCCAGATGCGCGCACATTAAGCGAAATCAGAGTTGGCGGAACGGGGAGCAATCGCGAAGATAAAGAAACAGACTTGATAACTGCGGTGCAGTTTGCTGTGATACTTCTGTCGCGGCAATGGTATCAAGACATGAGGGGCATTAGTGGGATTTCCAACTACCTTTGTAGGATTGTATATCTCCATTTCCATGTTCATTTGCTCCGATGCCAACAACTGCATTTCCGTTCTTGTTTTCGATGATTATGTGACCGCCATGTTCATCTGTTCCGATGCCAACAACTTCTTTCCCATTTTTGTTTTTGATGTATATAGAACCACCCAGTGAACTCTCTGTGATACCTATACGAATTTTGCCATTCTTATCGTAGGTAAAAAATTGCCCGGTACTGAGATTTGACATAATCCTTGTAATTACTTTTCCATTTCTATCGCAAATATCCATCCTACCACCTTTTAAACCGGTTTCCTGTATGGTCACGACAGTTGTTCCTTCTGCATTAACAACTTCTAAACTTTTACAAATGATTTTATCAATTACCTGTTCGTTTTGTTGTGCGTGTGTAAACCCACCGCCTATTATTGCAAGTATGTATCCTACTATAGTGAATAAACAACCTATTAGCATATATCCTGCTTTTTGCTTAAATGTCATGTGTTTTCCCTCCAGTTGAGTATAGTAAAACCATGATATACCTTTTTGACATTTTTGTCTAATTCAGAATATGTTTTTCATAAGAGTACCAAATAGGAAAAATTAAGAGAATTTTACTTAATTTACGCCTCTGAAGTATGATTAGTAAAAGGTTATTTGAAACGAAGTATATGTTAAAGTAACGGGTATGAATCGGGATAATAATAAAGGAAGCAAGGAGATAAATCGTATAGCAACACAAAAGTGAAACATTCAAGTTATACTTGACGGAGATCTATCCGGAGGGTATCGTGATGCGTTTAATACTACGGGCAAGTTGATGTAGGATCTCAAACGGTGGGGAACCATTTTTACTTCAATGTTTCCCTCATACTGGACAAGACCCTGAAGAAGTTACCCGTCAGATAGACGAAAGTTCGGATACATTCCTTATTACCTGATACCTGTCAGTAATTGTTTTGCAAGTGGAAGCCACGCAGCAAAAAGCGAAGATCTTATATCGTGTGGAAAATATAGGCAATCATTATAGAATCATCTGAGTTCCATGTTTCAAGTATTTGTATCCCAGTTTCGTGATAAAATACTCAACTCCTTTAGTATGCTTTTTGTATTCTGCTAACAACCCTTTATTGCATAACCACTGAATAGCTTCTGATACGTTTCTGCGCACATCGTCTTCTTTGAGATCTCCACTAAACTTATCCACAATTTCATCGACAATGTCTAATACCTTGATTATCTCTTTATCATGATTATTTTCAGTTCTAAAAGAATTGATTCACCTATATGTTGTGGACTACCTAATTCCATCTGTTTTTCTGTCTGTTCACTAATTGGTTTGACTTCTTTATCCATTTCTATACTCCTTATTGTGAAACTAACATTTAACATTTAGTGCTTCGTTTATGCATAACGCATTCAACGATAACATGTCATTACATGAATTTTAATTATTGTGTCTGTGGTTGTCAAAACTTTGTGTCCCATTGAAACTCCCATTTTGGGATAAACTGGGATTAAATGGAACTGGTGAAAATATGAACGGTGCTATGGTCTCGGTTCTTATAGAATAGGGCACACTCTTGATAGACCAATTGGAACAGACTCAGTCACAATTGGAAAGTGTCACTGAACGCGAGGGAAAACTACTGGAATTAACAAACCGCCTACAAAAACAAAATGAAATGTTTATGTTGCCACCACCAAAATGGAACATACACCATTCTGGATACGTATATTTCAAGCTACATAAAAGTCATGAAAGGAACAACCTATGCAACAAAACCAACATTTTCACAGCATACTTGATAGTAGAGGCTATCTATTTAATGTAACAGGCGATAACTATTATAACCTAAGTTGCTACCTATAAACTGCTTTTATATCCATGGGTTTTCTCTATAATGTTTATCATTATAGAATATTTGGAGAAACCCATGGAATTAACTATTGTAGCAATATATACGATCTGTGACGATCTTTTAATTTC
>CAZZBB010000043.1:0-22948 GCA_964652195.1 uncultured bacterium
ATTCTCTTTTTCAAAAGTGGTATAAGTATCTGTATGTGCGCCGTGATCCTTATGTATCTGTTCAAATGTTTTTGTGGGGTGTGATGTAGGGGTGTCCGATTGTTTGGTCTCAAATACGGAACGAATATCTTCCAATAGATCAGATATGGCGTGACTTCTCACACCATATCTGATATCTAAAGAATATACATCACCTAATATCGACAATTGAAGACCTCTGACTTGACATAATCATGATTTTGTAGTACTATATGTAGTCATATATGATTCATATTATCATATATCATCATGATTCTCATATATACATATATCATTAGGAGTTACCTAAACATGCCAAATGCCCTTTTTGTTTACCCTAAATTCCCACCATCATACTGGGGTTTTAAATATGCGTTAGATTTTCTTGGTAAGAAATCCTCTATGCCACCCTTGGGATTATTAACAATTGCAGGCATGTTTCCAAAGAATTATAATCTAAAAGTTGTTGATATGAATGTTGAGTCGCTTACAGATGAACATCTGGAGTGGGCTGATGTTGCTTTAACTTCAACAATGATAGTTCAAAAAGACTCACTTTATGATGTGGTTGAACGGTGTAATCAAAATGCAATTCCAATTATAGCAGGTGGACCACATCCAACTTCTTACTATGATAACATCAAAGAAGAATGTAATGGAACAGTTGATCATTTCCTATTTGGAGAAGTTGAAGAGATTTTTGAGGAATTCTTAACTGATTTTGAGAGTGGATCTGCAAATGAAGTATATAGAGAAAAAAGAAAACCTGATATATCCATAACCCCACCTCCACGATATGACCTAATTAATATTAATTCCTACGGATCTATGGCACTGCAATTCTCTCGCGGTTGTCCTTTCAATTGTGAATTCTGTGATATAACAAAGTTATTTGGACGTGTTCCACGAACTAAAAGCAATGAACAGATGTTGTCTGAATTTGAAATGTTATATAACTTGGGATGGGATGGTGCAATGTTTGTTGTTGATGACAACTTTATTGGAAACAAACGGGATGCAATGCGTTTACTTCCTGCTGTACAAAAGTGGCAAGAGGAACGGGATTTTCCATTCGCATTATACACAGAGGCAAGTGTAAACCTTGTTGAAATTCCAGAAATGCTTGATGCAATGCATAGTGCTGGATTCAATATGGTTTTTCTTGGTATTGAATCACCTAATGATGAAGCCCTAATTAGCACTTCCAAAGGTCAAAATACAAGTAAGGAAGAAGATGCAGGAAGTTATTTGATGAACGCAGTCCGAAAAATCCAAAATACTGGAATTGAAGTCACAGGCGGTTTCATAATAGGTCTTGATGGAGATAAAGAATTTGATTCACACATAGATTTTATACAGGATGCTGGAATACCAATGGCTATGGCAGGATTATTAACTGCATTGAAGGAAACAGACCTATGGCATCGACTAAAACAAGAAGATAGACTTTTGGTAGAATCCACGGGGAATAATACAGATATGAGTCTCAATTTCGTTCCAGAAATGCAACGGGATGAACTAATTAGTGAATATAGACGCGTTATCTCAACACTGTACGATCCCACACTGAAAAACTATTTTGCACGATGTTATAAATTGCTTGAAAATATGCCATTTACTCCACATAACGTTAGAACTATTAGAATGCTTGAATTTCGGGCATTTCTACGATCAATGCGTTTTCAAATGTTCTCTAAACAGGGGTATGAATACTTTAAATTCTTGGTAAAAGTAATTAAAAATTATCCAAAGATGTTCCCTGAAGCTGTTCGGTTGGCAGTTATGGGTTATCATCTTGAGAAAATTACGCGGCATACCGTTGCTGTTGAGGAATTTCGAAACTATCTATCTGGTGAAATGGATACATTCAAAAAGAGAATTTCACAGGTTGAGCCAGTTGAAGATACTAACATGAATGAAGTACAAATATACGCTCAGCAGTTATTTTCACAGGTAAAGAAAAAGTATAATTCTATTCATGCAGACTTTCAATATGCAGCTCAGGTAGCCATGGATAATTTTCAGAATGATATCTTTCAAGAATACTTACAGGCTGAGTTGAAGGTATTTAAAGAGACTGTTAGTTCATTTGCAAAAACACAATCTGAGAGAATTGGAGAATTACAAGTATATATTGGTAATCTTTATAACCGTATACGGCAACAACATGCACAGCTTCATGATGATTTGAAAAAAAATGTACAGGACGCTATTGATGCATTCCAAGAATCTATTACCCACCATTTAGAACAACTATTCGGGTCACTTCCAATCCAGATTGAAGAATTTCAGTATAATTAAAAAGAATCAATCTCTATGGTGTCTATTCAGATAGAGAATCTTTCTTTCACCTATCCAAGTCAATATACACCTACATTAAATAGTATTAACGCTCAAATTTCTCCAGGTGAGTTTATATTACTGACTGGACAAACAGGATGCGGCAAAACCACATATCTAAGAGCACTTAATGGTTTGATTCCCCATTCGTCAGCTGGAATCTATTCAGGTTCAGTTGCCATTGATGGTATAAACATCTCAAGTCAACCCTTTTCAACTACATGTCAACAGGTTTCTCTCCTCTTTCAAAACCCTGAAGATCAACTCTTTTGTACACTTGTTGAAGACGAAATCGCATTTGGACTTGAAAATCTTGGGTTTCCATCCGATGAAATAAATCAACGCATCAAGACTGCTTTAGACGAGGTAGGTTTATCAGAGTTTAAAACACGCAAAATTGATGAACTCTCTGGTGGAGAGAGACAACGCGTAGCGTTGGCTTCTATTTGTGCAATGGAACCCAAGGTTTTACTCTTAGATGAACCAACAAGTCATTTAGATCCTAAAGCAATCCATGAGATATTAGAGATAGTAAAAAAATTAAATAGGGAAAAAGGTATAACTGTTGTTTTGGCATCACACCAAGTTAAACAAATCTTACCATATTTTACTCGTATGTGGTTAATGGAGGCAGGTCAAATTGTGCTGGACCTACCAAAGTCAGAGGCATTCCTTGATCTGACTCCATTTCAAAAATTTGGTATTCAAATTCCAGATGCTGATGAAAGATTAAATAATGCTAATAAAGATGACATTCATTCGTCTTCTAAAATGGAAATTATCCTTAAGGTCAAAGATCTGTGTTTCAAATACAATGAAGACCAAGAAAATGTCATAAATTCAATAAATTGTAATATCTCAAAAGGTGAGATAGTCTCAATTATGGGAGCAAACGGTTCTGGAAAAACAACTTTCCTACAACTTATAGGGGGATTATTAACGCCAATATCAGGTAAGGTTATATTAAACGAAGAAAATATATCTACTATGAAATTACACCAATTAGTTGGAAAGGTTGGAATTGTATTTCAGAATCCAGACCTAATTTTACAAGCCGAAACTGTAATGGATGAGGTAGTTTTTGGACTAAAGAATGCCAGACTTAAATCTTCAATTATCCATGAACGCATGGAGGATGTATTGATACGATTTCAGTTGAATGATTTGAATCAAGAGGCACCATTTTCACTTTCACGTGGACAACGACAACGCGTAGCTGTTGCAGCAACATTTTCTCTACTACCAGATCTTTTTCTTCTTGATGAACCCACTACCGGGCAAGATGCACAACATCTTAGAAATCTTATGAAAGAACTCTGTGAGGAAATAAGAAGAGAAGAGAAGACTCTAATTTTTGCTACCCATGATTCTGACATTACATTAGAATATGCTGACCGTCTCATCTTACTTTGTGACGGTAAAATTGTATATGATGGTATACCTAAAGTTGCTTTTGGTGATTTTGACTTATTAAAAAAGACATCATTACTGTTTGAAGAATAGTCGTACTTCCTTCCATCAGGACTTGACGAGTAATCCTACTTTCATCCGTGCAGATCCTATACGGCTTAGCACATTTGATATAGGTCACAGCGCAATTTTGAGCATACGAAAAAACATACCACCACTTATGCAAATCACTATCCAATACCTGTATTGCCACTAACGGAAAAACTATCCAGTGCCGCTACCGGAACTACTACCCGTGTTGTTCCTGACTGTAACAACAGCAGTAATTGTGGTTGCGTTGGGGACCCAGAACACATGGTCTGAACGCACAGAACACGAGTCTTGATGATTGCAATAGTTGTACGTCTCGTTGTTTGCACAGCCGTTGTTACAGCCTTCTGTCCTTACACCTTGAATACTACTTACTTGGAAGTGCTTGGTTGAGGTGGACGAATATCTAAGACACTAATACGGAAACTCGTCTTGTCATATATCCAGCTACCCGAAGCTGAAACAGGACTCGTGCCAACCCCGACACCACCAGCACTACCTGAACCCCCGCCTGAACTCGTGAAGACCTTGCCTCTTCCTTTCACCTCATACTTATCTGGGGTGTCCGTTACCAATGTCCCTTCAGCAATGACCTTCCTTGCTTCCATACCACTGAAAATGATCCACGGCCACCCGGAACCCACTTTGACACCCGTCAAACTGTCACCTGTCAATGCCGAAACATGTACAGGGGACTCATCCACAGGGTGATATGGAGACGAATACTTGTGTAGATCTCCTTCAGACCATACTGAAAATTTACCTTTACCCTCTGCAAAAACTGCAACAGGTACCTTCAATTTAATATGAGCATTATAGGAATCCTCTAACACGTAAGACTCTGATGTTGGATTCCATGAATAGATTTCAGTAATGTAGGCATCGTACCCATCTACACTCTCAGTTGTTGCTGTAACAGTGGGGCCTTTAATGTTTAACTCACCATAACCGTTCGACCAAAAAACGAAAAATGCTAAAAAGAATACCAAAAACTTTTTCATTATTACTCTTTCTTCCTTCCCGTCAAAACACCTTCCTTCAAGTAGGGGATGTAGACAGATGTTAGGTTTTGCATTGAAAATAGATTTGACTTTACACTAAAATAATGTTGAATCGTAATGAAACTTGCTGGATAGGGTTTCCCGCACTGCCGTTTGGAAGAGTCCTATCCTAACCCGTGGAAGGGTTGTGGCAAGTTGCAAGTGATACCTTCGTAAGACATTTATCGGTAGCAGTACATAAGTTCAGGAGACGGGTGAAAGCCGTCATGCAGAATCACTGCTACCACACTTTTATTATGCAGGCAGGGATAGCCGTGAAATTTTGTCACACCATATGTCCTTACCCACTTTTTCAAGATATTGGGAATTGTCTCTTGGTGGACCGATAAATAAGACGGTGACCACTATGAGAAAACAGCAGTCGCTACGAAGCCGAAGTCCCAACATTTAATTTGTGGGTGCTATCACCGTAACTCCTCCTTGAATTCAACGATCAATTGCTCTATTAAATCGTAATCCATGTGCTTACGATTGCGGCGCTGGCGCAGTTCGGGTGTTATACCCAATTTGAGGTACGCCTCGGCTACTTTTGCCTCGTATGCCCTGCGTCCTTCTGCATCTGAAGGTTCTTCTGTGAGACCATTCCAACTGACAGCTGTCGTTCCCGTAAAGATCGGCCCCTGTCCATTCGATTTGAGTGCTTCTAATCGTTCCCGTGCCATCTCAACCACTTCAGGTGGAATATTTCTGGTTTCTATGACGTTATGATGTGTCATCCCCCAGAGTGCCTGATAGAGTTTCCAATCTTCTTCACTCAAATACAAGACATCGAAACCTTGATGCGAATGGAGTCCAACTTGCCACACACCATACTTGAGGAGCTCAATACTCCCATCTTGATTCATGATGTATGTATATCCCGCAGGTGGCGGTTCAAGTCCGTATGAACGATAGAATTCTTTTCTCTCTGTCTCTGAAATCTCAACATCAGACGCAAAATCTTTCAATTCCTTAGCACTCAGAGAAGTTTCTATTTCTGGCGTATCTAATGGAGTAGGGTGGTGTGCCCCATCAATGCGGGGGTTTCCACCTTCTGAAGTACCCGCCCTTGCGGCTTTCAGTCTCTCATTGTAAGCCGTAACGCGTCTACGCGCTTCAGCAAGCTCTTCTGCTCCTTGATGCTTCACATACTGTAAATACAGCAGACTCAAACCAACACAGAGAACAAAGAACGCCAACGCAGTAAGAAATAGGCGGCTGCTAAAAAGGTCTTTCAACATGATAAAGACTCCTTATTCTTAAGGTATAGTTCAAGGATTAGCGAAATCAAATTTGTCAATAATCCTAATCAATAAAAAAGCATAACACATGCAAATTAAAAAAATCAACTTTTTCTTAATTATTTTCGAGAGATTTTATTATCCTCACAATTAATAATCATTTGATATAGAGAAATACATTGAACTGTCTGTGATGTCAAGCATCCCAATACATCAAAATGATTTCGTAAATAACAAACAATGCTAAAATGTAAAACAGTCAATACCAATAGACCTGCACAACACCTTGGGACATCCACTCGAACACAAGAAACTCACCGTCCTGTTATATTGCTACGGACATGCATTGAACGCTATTTCGAAACTTTTTCAGGTCTCATCGAATGCTGAGCTGAATGGATATCCACTTTTGCTATAATCCTCGGATATTGTATTTGAATAAATGACATTATTAACATAGGTATGGTATAATTGTAAATTATCAACAAATTTAGTTGGAGGAATTGGATTGCTAAAAGTTTCAAAATTTGGAGGAAGTTCTCTTGCAAATGCAGAACAAGTCAATAGAGTTTGTGACATCATAACCAAAGACAGCGATAGACGTATTATCGTTGTTTCTGCACCTGGAAAGAGACATAGTAATGATATTAAAGTTACAGATCTATTAATTGCTGCTGCATCTGAAAGATTAATGGGGAAAACAGGAGCATCAGAATGTGCAGAAGCCATAGAAAGGTATAGAAACATCGCTAAGGAATTGGAACTCCCCCATGAGGTAATTGAACCAATTGCTAATGATTTAACTGAACGTCTAAATTCCAGTATTGATGATTCAGATCTATACATGGATACTATGAAGGCAGGGGGAGAAGATAATAGTGCTCGATTAATAGCACAGGTGTTAGAAGCACAGGGTGAGGATGCACACTACGTAAACCCAAAAGATGCTGGTATGTTGTTATCTGATGAACCGGGGAATGCTCAAGTACTTCCTGAGGCTTACAATCACCTTAGAAATCTCAGTGACCGACCGGGAATTACTATCTTTCCAGGTTTCTTTGGATATTCAAAAAAAGGAAACATCGTCACTTTTTCACGAGGTGGTTCTGACATTACAGGAGCAATTCTTGCCGGGGCTGTTCGGGCAGAAGTTTATGAAAACTTTACCGATGTTGATTCAGTCTTCTCTGCAAATCCCAGCATTGTTGAAAATCCAGCACCAATTTCTGAACTTACCTACAGAGAAATGAGAGAACTCTCCTACGCAGGATTCTCAGTTTTTCATGATGAAGCGCTTGAACCCGTGTATCGGGCAATGGTTCCAGTACACATTCGAAACACAAATAATCCTACCGCAGATGGTACTCTAATTGTCCCTGAACGCACCTCAACTGAGTTTCCGGTTGTTGGCATTGCAGCGATGCGGGATGTTTGCTGTGTGTATCTCAGTAAGTATCTGATGAACAGGCAAGTTGGTTATGGAAGACGTTTACTACAGATATTAGAAGAAGAGAATATATCGTTCGAACATATTCCTTCTGGAATAGATAATATGTCTGTCATTCTACGAGAGGAGAATTTATCTGAGAAAAAAGAAAAAAGAGTGGTTGAGAAAATTCGACAAACACTTGCCCCAGAAGATATCTTTGTTGAACGAGATTTATCTCTCATTATGGTAGTGGGCGAAGGTATGCGCCATACTGTTGGAATTGCTTCACGGGCAACTGGAGCATTAGCTGGTTCAGGGGTAAATATTGAAATGATTAACCAAGGTTCAAATGAAGTCAGTATGATGTTTGGTGTAAAATCCACTGATATGGAAACCGCTGTACAGGCTCTCTATAAGGAATTCTTCAATGGTAATAAAAGTTCAACCTAAAGAAATTACTGATGCTAAACTATCTGATGAACATATCAAAAAAGCTGTAAACGCAATTCAAGTTCATGGATATGTGGTTATAGAAGATGTAATAAGTCATGAATCCTTAGACGTATTACACGAAAGAATGGATGCTGATTCCGAGAAATTGATAAAAGCAGGAAAATGGGGTGGTGCAGGTATGCTTAAAGGACATTTACAACAGGGACCTCCACCATTTGCTCCCTACATCTTCAAAGATGTTGTAGCAAATCCATTAATCATCCAAATCACTAAACAGTTATTGGGTGAAGGTTTATATAATAACTTCTATAATGGGAATACCAACTGTCCAGGAAGTTCGACACAACCACTTCATAGAGATGGAGATCATCTGTGGCAGAATCAGGAAGTTGCCCATCCAACTGCTGAAGTTGTTGTAAATATATCTCCTCAAGATACAACTGAAGAAAATGGTAGTGTGGAATTATGGCCCGGATCACATTTAGATATCAGTGGACGACACATAGATGAAGAGATTGAAGCAAAACGTCGTGAAATTGCACCACCAATACGAGGTAATGCCAAGAAAGGAAGTGCATTGATTAGAGATATGCGGTTATGGCATAGAGGTGTACCGAACGAATCTGACGAACCAAGACACATGATTGCTATGATACACCGGATTTATTGGTTGAAATCAAGAAGACGTTTAAAATATCGTAAAGGGTGTGAAGAAGCCTTTGAAAATAGTGATCTTGATCATAATGCCGATTTCGTAGACGCAAAACTTGATGAATATCTATTCAATCCAAGTTTTTAGGAAATTTATCAGATTTCCTGATATTCATTCAATCACTTTGAAGGTTTCATTCTCTTTTGAAGAGTTTAGATTTGTCTTTAGTCAGATACAACATTTCTTATACATTCTTCTATAACTTTAACTAACAAATCTGACTCTAATTTGCAACTCTAAAGATACATTTAAATTGAAAGTATATACTGTGTATGAATGATAACAAGACTCAAAGACGTGGAAGACAGAAGACGCTAATTATTGGTATTGGGTATCCATTACTAATTTTAGCAGCATTCTGTACTATGATCCCACTCTTGTGGTTGTTAAGTTCATCATTCAAAACTGCAGACGAAGTTTTCGCAGTTCCAATACAGTGGTTACCAAAATTACCACCTCGAACTAACGCCTCCCCTTATATATCATCAAAGACTTATCCCACATTAGAAAAACCTGAGGAATTAAATTCGAAAGATTGGGTCAGCATTTTACCTAATTTAAAACAGAGTATATGGAGGAAGATACAAGAATATTTGGCAGAACCATTAGATAATTTTAATGAAAAACAAAGAGCATTATTCAAGAATGAGATGATTGAAGGAGTATGGATGCAACACTCCCCTAACCTTACGAATAAAGTATGGGAGGGTACACAAGCAGACATCATTCGTAAGGTTGAGAATGGAATTATATCTGAAACTGTCCAAACCGTGTATGAAAATGTCACTCAACAAGTATCTGTTGGTCCAATTGTTATAGAAGATATTGACTTTAAACGTATCACTATAGATTCTGTAGCATGGAAATCTGATATGATTGGAATTAATGAATCATCAAGAACTCATAACACCAATCCAGTTGTAAATTTATCTTACCAATTTAATGAGAGTAATACGAAAACTTTATCTACTTCTCTCAACTCTTCAATTCCAATTGAACGGATACGACGGATTATAATCCCAATTCATGGTGATACCTCATACCATCAACTTTCCTTGGCAGTTACCACAAGAAGCAAAACGTACACGTCAACAGAACCGTTTGTTTTTTCTACATCGTTATGGAATGATAGTGAATGGCGGTTGAATGGAATTCCAGGAAATTTAGAATCATCCCAAATTAGGATGAAACCTATTGATTCAGAAATTATAGTCGAAAAAGACAGTACTCATCAGAATCAATTAATTACGCCAGAAACAGTATTGACATTAAATCTAACAATTAAACGACCGCCATATATAACAATTGTCTGGGAAAAATTAACGACAAACTATCGAAAATTATGGAGTGTTGTACCCTATAACCAGTATTTCATCAATAGTGTGTTCATTGCCACAGCATCAACACTACTCACACTTTTCTTTTGTTCGTTAGGTGGTTTTGCCTTCGCAAAATACCAGTTTAAAGGCAAGAAAGTTCTGTTTGGTATCCTTCTCGCATCCATGATGATTCCATTCCAGGTTTTATTAGTACCTCTCTTTGGTTTGATGTATAATATCGGTTGGCTTAATAGTTATAAAGCGATAATCATCCCATTTTCAGTCGGAGCATTTGGGGTTTTCCTTATGCGTCAATTCATTATAACCATACCTTCTGAGTTAATTGACGCAGCGCGAATCGACGGTTGTTCAGAATTTGGTATATATTACCGGATAATTCTTCCCATAATCAAACCCGCACTTGGCGCATTAACAATCTACTCATTCCTCGGTTCATGGAATGGTTATCTCTGGCCACTCATCGTCCTACGTGATGAACAAAAATACACCCTTCCTATTGGATTAGCAAATCTTATAGGGACATACCGACAAGAATATGGAATGCTAATGGCAGGAACACTTCTGTCTTTATTACCAATAGTCATCCTCTTCTTAGCAATGCAACGTGAATTTGTACAAGGCATTACCTTAGGTAGTGTAAAGGAGTAATTCCAATGTCAGTCTTTACCACAGTAACAAAAACATCTAAAATAAAGGATGGACGTGGAAAATCTTTCACAGTAAATGGAAAACGAATTGCAATTTTTAATCAAGCTGGGCAATTCTGTGCAATAGATAATACATGTCCACATGCAATGGGTTCACTTGGAAGGGGAAGGATTAAAAACAATACTGTTGTATGTCCAGTACACGGATATACATATAATACAGAATCAGGTGAATGTATTACTGATCCTCGTCTTAAAATTCGTACCTATCCAGTAATTGTTGAAGATGAAGAAATCAAAGTTCAAACATAATACATTAGATTTGATTTCATTAGTTTAACAATTCCATATTATCTTGAAATTTATCTATAAATTTCATAGAATATCTAAAGAATTTATATCATACAAAGGAGATTAATATGATAAAAAAGAACTTATGTTTCACTTTCTTTCTTTTATTGATAGTAACTATAATTGGTATTACAGGTTGTCAAAGGGTGCATGATGTGGTGATTGATTCTATGCCACCGGAAGATAGCATGGCGGATGCGATTCCTATGAAGATTGTTTTGCTAATTGACTACCCGGAAGGTGGTAAGGATGTCTATCTTGAATGGGTCAGATCCGTTGCTCCAACGTTACAAACCTTTGAAGAGGTCCGCCGGATACGTTCTTACGACAATCAAGACCCGACTATGAGTCCGAATCGACTGGTTGAATATGAATTTGATAGTTTCCTTGAAATGGCAGCATACCTGAATCGTCCGGAGATAGCTGAGATTATGAGCGATCTCCCCAACCATGCAAGTGATGTGAGCTTGTACACATTTATCCAGCGTTCCGACTACTCAAAAACCGATGAGGGGAACTGGCAGGTTAAAAGTGTTTTGTTGGTAGATTATCCCCTTGGTGGAAAACAAGCATATCTGGATTGGGTTGATTCTGTTTCTTCTATAACAGTCGGTCCGACACAGTTAAAAACAATAGCCTCTTACGACAACTACTACGGTGAAACTCCACATAGATTGGTTGAATTTGAGTTTGCCAATCAGGAAGATGCAGATGCTTATGCTGCATTGGAAGAGATCATGGCACTTGAAGTTGAGCTTGATGGCCGAACAGGCAGTTGGACCCAACATATATTTGAGTTGCGTTCAGATTATATCAACGAATAGCAGTTTATTGCTCCGATCCAGTGGTGTATAAGACAAATCTCGTGGAAATATTGGTGTAAGTTTTCAATCAGATGAATTGACCAAATTTTTAGGGCGGTAAAGTTCTGCCTTGAGGATTTGTAGTTACGCGCGGTTATCAGAATTGGATGGTCCCGAGACATCGTTTCTGACAAAGGTTTAAGATATTGAACTTGTAATATGTGGAATTCTTATGCCAGATAAACAGCCAACAATCGGTGACTACCTTCTAAAAAAACTAAAAAGTTACGGAATAGATCACATTTTTGGTATACCTGGTGATTATGTCGTGCAGTTTTTTGATATGATTGAAAAGAGTTCTATTCAACATATCGGAACAACGCGAGAAGAGACAGCGGGATTTGCTGCAGATGCTTATGCCCGAGTAAATGGTATGGGGGCTGCATGTGTGACGTACGGTGTAGGTGGTTTATCTATGATTAACGCTGTCACTGCTGCCTACGCTGAAAAATCACCACTCGTTGTCATTAGCGGTGCCCCAGGAATAAATGAACGTACCGAGAGTGCTCTCTTGCACCATACTGGCAAAGATTTTTATACACAACAACGTATCTATGAAGAGATTACAGTTGCATCGGCACTACTTGATGAACCCTTTACCGCCTTGAACGAGATAGATAGAGTGTTGGATGCAGTCTATTGGCATAAGCGCCCTGGTTACATTGAACTGCCACGTGATATGGTAAGCATACATGGGGCAGCCCACAGACGTCCTTCAACAGGAGAACACTACAGTGACCCTGAAATACTTGATGCTGCGTTAGTTGATGCCATTGCTTTTATAAATCAATCCGAAAATCCTGTCATTTTAGCAGGTGTTGAACTGCATAGATTCGGATTTAGAGACAAATTACTTCGAGTTGCAGAAGAAAAGCAGATTCCAGTGGTAGCAACGTTGCTGGGAAAATCTGTTATGCCAGAGGCACATCCACTCTACTTGGGTATTTATGCTGGTGCAATGGGCAGAGCAGAGATCACAACGCTTGTTGAAACCTCTGATTGTCTTATTATTCTCGGTGCATTTATGACCGATGTCAACCTTGGGATTTACACCGCAAATCTTGCGCGAAGTCGTAGTATATATGCTACTTCAGATAAAATCACTGTCTGTTACTCTACGTATGAAGATGTTACGTTTGAAGATTTTCTGGATGGTTTGTGTTCTCCCCAACTCCACAAACGCCCGGAAGTGAATTTGGAATGGGTGCTGGAAGTAGCAGAATCCTTTGTCATGGTTCCCGACCAAACTCTAACTGTGAAAAGACTATTCCAACATCTCAATCAATTTCTAAATGATGACCTGACAGTTATCCCTGATGTAGGGGACTGTCTTTGGGGGGCTTCGGATTTACGCCTTTTGGAACAGACAGAATTTATTTCTCAGGCATACTATACCTCAATGGGGTTTGCAATTCCCGCTGCTGTTGGGGCACAATTGGGTAAACCTAATTCCAGACCACTAGTTATTGTCGGAGATGGTGCCTTCCAAATGACTGGTACTGAGCTCTCAACGACTATCCGCTACGGACTTAACCCGATTATCCTTGTTCTAAACAATCATGGTTACGGTACTATGCGTCCCCTCGTTGATGGACTTTTTAATGAAATAGTAAATTGGCACTACACACACCTCCCAAAAATGATTGGAGCCGGACATGCATTTTCTGTCCGCACCGAAGGTGAATTTGACTGTGCTATGAAGGCTGCACTTGCAGAAACCCAACATTTTGTCATGATTGAAGCAGAACTTGAAAAATCGGACATGTCCCCTGCACTTATAAGATTGGCGGAGAAGGTTTCTGAAAAAGTCTAAGGTTAATAATAACACAAGAAGAAACTTCTGTGCTTGAATTCCTTAACCATTGACAAAAAAGACATATCTGATTAAAATTATAGGATATCTTCAACCCTAATACAAAGGGTAAATTATAAATATATAGCATTAGAAAGGAAAACTTATGTTACAAACTCCTCCAGATTCTGCAGTAATTCTTTTTAACGGAAAAGACCTAAATAACTGGACAACACGTGATGGTGGTGAAGCCAAGTGGGATGTTGAAGATGGTGTCATGACCGTTGTTCCACGTACTGGCGACATCATGACTAAGGAAAAGTTCACTGACCATTATCTACATGTGGAATTCATGTGTCCCGATATGCCTGAAGCAACCGGACAAGCTAAAGGAAATAGCGGCGTATTTCTACAAGGTAGATATGAAGTGCAAGTATTAGATTCATACGGTATTGACGCACCTGGGAAAGGTGATTGTGGTGCAATATACAATCAATTTGCCCCTCTTGTGAATGCCTGCAAACCTGCTCTTGAATGGCAAACCTATGATATCATATTCCGTGCTCCACGTTTAAATGATAATTCTGAGTTGGTAGATAGTGTCAGAGTCACTGTTATTCAAAATGGATTGGTCATTCTAAATAATGTCATCTTACCAGGTACCACTGGTGCAAATATCGATTCTGCTGTTGGTGAACCAGGACCCCTTCTCTTACAAGACCACGGAAACCACCTGAAATTCCGTAATGTCTGGGCAGTTCCATTACCACTTGAAGGTTCTGATCAATATTAGCGTTTTGTCAACTTTGAATTTTAACATTCGTTATAGGGTGAGGTGTCTCGCCCTATAAACGTTAATGTTAGAAAAATATCAATTTTCTAATGTTCCTACTGTAGGTGGTCTTAACCTCAATACATTTCTGTTATATATTCCAATGCAAGTATAAAACAATAAGTAATATTATGAATGTCCAGCTGAAAATAGCCGCTTTTGTTCTACTCCTTACAGTCAGTGTGATTGTTGTGGGTTGTGCACAGAAACTTACCGAGGAACAGACTTTGGCTGAATCACAGGTTATATCAGATTATATTTACAACTATTCAGTTACCAGGCAACAGTCTTTCCAAAAAATGAAACAAGGTAAAAATCTGCCAGTCAACACAAAGATAAACACCATTTTTATACCTCCTGTAAAAAAGGTCGGAAATCGAAACAAAAGACTTGTCTTGCTAAGTCCAAGGGCATCTTTAAGATGGCTTCATGCATACGGTTATAAAATTAATATGACGAGTTATGCAGAAATGATTTCACTAAGAAAAGGTAATTCTTATGGAAGATCTTACAGTTCACGTCCAAGGAAATACTCAAAAGTTGATGACCCTCAATACTTACAGATAGGTAATTCTCGGATAATGATGACAGGATTTTCTCGTTGGGGTGATGTTATTTGGATAAATGATCAGTTTGGCAACATACGTGTTCTAACGTATGAATAGTGCAAAACTATGAGAATGAAGATTATAGTGAAACTTAAAATAATTAGACACTTCCTCCCACGGTAGACGGGGTTTCCTAACCTCGCTGGTACGGCGTGTCCGATTAATTCTAAAGCCTACTATAAGTTATTGACTCGGTAATTTTGGAGAGAAGTCCGGCAGAAAACACCAAATCAACGGTGTGATTGTCATTGGACGAATACGCTGTATCGAATTTGTCATGATTCCCCGTGTGGCATTCTGCATTGGTTAGGAAACCACATCTACAGGGGATTGTGAACATATTTTCGGATTTTACTATAAATCCAATTTAAGGAGGCTTCTACTATGATACGTTATTTTGTTGCATCAACAGTTCCAGAGCGTAGGCTGAAACCTATAAAGTGTTCCTTGATAAGTTTGGTCTGTTATATTTTTGTGGTGTTAGGTTGTTTGCTGGTTCTAAATGATTCTTATGCTTTTCGTACAGGGGATAAAGTTGTTGTACAAAATACTTTTCTTGACGGTCTTGAGGTATGGAACATCCCGAACCTCCGTCCGGATATAGTCTATGATGGAACTAGGGGAACTATCTTGAGTGAGCCTTTAGTGCCGACAGGTAACTCATTTAAGGTGAGTTGGGAGGTTTCACCTGGGACTTTGACTACAGGGTGGAGTACAGCAGAAAAAGATGGTTGTAAGGTAATTGGTACAGCTGAAGAGGCTGAGCAAAGAGATAAGATAGTAGCTAAGTTATTTCAGATGAGTCTGGACAAAGATAACACCGGTTTGCACCGAGTTGATCGGTACACTAACCATGAATACAACGGTTATGGTTGTAATCTTACCTGGGAAGAAAACGGAAAACTTGTTATAACGGCGGTCACTCAGGTTGGGATGTACAAACTAACACCGAGTTTGATCCCGCTAGAAATGAGCGTTTTTATTCATTGACAACGGGGAAAGTTATTAGAGCTGATAAAGGGAATTCTAATACCTCCTCTGTTATTGCAGTTTATAGTGAAACTGATCAGAAAACCGTATTATACCTTCACGCTAGAGAAGTATATGTAGAATTGAATGAAGATGTCAAGCCAGGATATCTGTTGGGTAGGCAAGGGAATACAGGTCTTGGGCAAAGCAATGATACTGATAGATCTCATGTACACATTGAAGTCAGAACGCTTACAAAAAAACAAATGGATCTTTCACTTGAAAAACAGATGGAAGAATTAGTTAAGCCTGCACATGGTAAAAACGATAAGGAGAGACCGACTATAGATCCGGTTCCGTACCTATATACTTTAGTGAATGCAGCCGAACAAGAGCTTAACGGTAGGGGTGGAAATGAACGACAGTCTAGTCCAGATGTTAATAACGACGATAGAGTTGACATCTTTGATCTGATTCTGGTCTGGTTAAATGTCGGGCAAGATGCCAATGATTTTCAACAATTTGACGTAAACCACGATGGAGTTATTGATAAAGAAGATATCATTGCAGTTGCCAATAACCTTGACGATCCAGAGATAGATGCCCCTTCTGCTATTTCTTCACATAACCAGATTGGCGGAATTACCATACGCGCTAGGCAGGTCTACATCGATGACAGGATGGTCTCACGGGAAACAGTTCAACAGTTGCTCAACCTTGTTGGCGAAGCCGACGACGGTTCCTTAGCTTTCAAGCACAGTGTCACTATGATTGAGAAAATTTTGGAAATGATGACTCCGAACAAAACGGCTTTGCTCGCGAACTACCCCAATCCGTTCAATCCGGAAACTTGGATACCGTATCAGTTAGCAAAACCTGCGGATGTTACATTGAGCATCTATTCGGTTGATGGAAAGCTGATACGACGATTGGCATTAGGGCATCAAGCTGCGGGTATTTATCAGAACCGTAGTCGCGCCGCGTATTGGGACGGCAGAAATACACAAGGTGAACCTGTGGCAAGCGGTGTATATTTCTATACGTTTAAAGCAGGTAGTTTCACTGCAACGCGAAAGATGTCAATACGGAAGTAAAACTAATACAGTTAGAAGGTTATACTTTGTCGAGAAATGTAATAATCGTAGCCGGTCCAAACGGATCTGGAAAAACGATTTATGTGTCCGAATATCTCCGCGATTCAGATAACTCTGTATTATATATCAGTGCCGATGCGATTGCGGAAAGACTGGTATCCAGACCGGAGGAGTTGGACAGCGTTAAAGTTCAAGCTGGCAGACTATTTATACAAGAAATCCAGGAGCTTATCCAAGCAGGGACAGATTTTATTGTAGAGGTGACGCTTGCAGGTAAAGGATTCGCAAGAACTATCTCTCAACTAAAAAGTGCCGGCTATACCATTACCATTGTCTTTATTTTTCTCAAATCGGCTGAGACAAGTGTGGCTCGGGTGCGGAATCGTGTACAGGCAGGCGGACACCATGTGCCAACAGAAGATGTCATACGTCGGTTTTATCGCAGTAAGCACAACTTTTGGTATACTTACAAGGATATGGTGGATGTGTGGCATCTATTCTACAATTCTGGTGAACATCCTCAGAAAATCGCTTCAGGTGAGGGTAACGAAGTTAAGGTGATTAATGAAACTGTCTTTGAAATATTTATGCAAGACATTCACAATGGAGGTACATAATGCATAACAACAAATTAAGCCTTGAAACCCATGAATCGGCGGATGAAATGCTGCGGATTGGCATTCGGGCTGCAAAAAGAGCACAAGAGGAAAACCGCAAAAAAGGTATCCCGAATGTGTACGATATTAACGGTCATCTCTACTACGAACTCCCGAACGGTGAACTGACGAAAGAAGACCCGTATCCGTTAGCAAAAGAAGAGGAGACACATCCACTTGACAAGACAGAACTTTAAATAGTACAGTGATTACTATGGAACAGGACTTACGCATTTTCTTTGATAAGGGTTAGGGGTTGAAAAGTCGCTATTTCACTGATTTAACCCTAAGTCTGCCTTATTGGAGGAACTTTAAGAAGAAATGCGTAAATCTTATAGGAGAATTTTATGGCAAATCAACCATTACCAACAATTCCAAGAAGAAGGTTAGGTCGAACTGAATTAAGTATACCTGTTGTACCCTATGGAACTCAAGGATTCGGGAACAATTTTGGACATGTAACTGATGAAGAAGCAATTGACTTAATAAAATATTCTGTATCAATTGGAGTAAACCACTTCGACTGTGCACGTTGTTATGGCGATTCATTGCGAAAACTTGGATTAGCAATGAAAGAAATACCACGGGAAGATGTAATTATCACGGCACGACTTTGTTGTCATTCTGGTGCGCAATGGGGTGGATACGGACAGGGAAAACCTGATTATTCTGCGGATCGAACAATCGCTGATCTGGAAAACCAACTTGAAATCCTGAATGTTGACTTTCTTGATGGCATGTTAATCCATGACCCAATCGAAATCGATCCTACACTTGAAAAAGGTGGCACTCTTGAAGGGTTATTAAAATGTAAAGAGCGCGGACTCGTTAATTTCGTTGGTTATGGAATGCGACAACACGATTTCCATTTAAAAGCTATAGCCACAGGAGATGTTGATCTGCTCTTATGTTTTAATGACTATAACCTTGTAAGACAAACCGTCACTGACACAATCCTACCTGCTGCAGCTGAAGCAGATGTAGGTGTTATGAATGGTTGGTCAATCCTACGTGGAATCCTTACTGGTGTTGATATTGATGCAGAAATCGAACGTGGACGCTGGAAAAAAGAAGGAGATGTCGCTGAAGCTTACCCAATTTGGCAGTGGTGTGTTGAAGAAGGAGTCAGTTTATTACAACTTGCTCTCCAGTTCTGTCTACGTGAAGAAAGAATTCAAGGAAACAATATCGGTAGTTTAAACAAAGAACAATTAGAACAGAATGTCTGGGCTGCGAGTACACCTTTACCAGACGAAGTTTGGGAGAAATATGAAGCAAAGTTCGGTTCAAAGAATTAGTTTTTCTATGATTTTATGAGTCGCCTTGGGTAAAGGAAAATCTTTTAATTCGGCTACTTTGATCCATTTTGCATCTATAGGTCCATTGAGTTGTAAATCACCATGTATATATTCACATTCAAAAGCATCCACAATAATCTTGAAATGCGTGTAGGCATGTTTCACTTGAGTGATATAATTAAGGTTGGATACAGATAAGTTCGTAGACTCAGTAATATGTCGGATACATGCAACGTCAGAAGTTTCGCCATTATTTAGATTTCCATTAGGAAACTCCCAAAGTCCTCCTAACAATCCATCTAATGGTCGTTGAACAATTAGCACATCTGAACCTTTGTAGATAATGCCAGCTGCTATTTTATGTTCAGGTGTCTTCTGAGCCTGTAGACGAAATGGATACTCATTTTGTAATCCTTCCTTAAATGCTTTACAAAACCTATTAACTGGACACACAACACAGGTAGGGGATTGGGGACGGCACACTGTCGCCCCTAATTCCATCATTGCTTGATTGAAGTTACCAGGATCATCAAAATCTAAGAGTGAATCTGCTTTCTCTTGAAAATCCTTGGTTGACGAAGAATCGTTCACAGGATAATCCAGTAAGAACAATCTTGATAGAACACGTTTTATATTCCCATCAACTGCAGCATACAGTTGATTAAATGCAATACTCATAACTGCTGAGGCACTATAATCCCCAACCCCAGGTAAACTCCTAAAGGATAGATAATCCTTCGGTATTTCACCATTAAAGTCCTTTATAATCATCTGTGCAGCTTTATGTAAATTCCTTGCTCTTGCATAATATCCAAGACCTTCCCACACCTTCAACACATCTTGAAGTGATGCAGATGCTAAGGTCTGTATATCAGGAAAATTATTAATAAAAGTCTCGTAATACCCAACAACTTTATTTACTTGTGTCTGTTGTAGCATTATCTCCGACACCCAAATCCGATAAGGATCGGTAATACCGCGCCACGGCATATCACGTTTGTATAGCCTGAACCAATTAAGTAATTTGATATTGAATTCTTTGTGTGATTGTAAAGGCATTTAGAACTCTAAGGAATGTAGATATATAGTTTGTATTGATAGAATTCAATTACTCCAGATCAATTGCAATTCTGAAACCTACATTATGAACAGTACGGATAGGTTCATAGGCAGCCCGATTAGCACACCGAGCAGCGAACATCCCGCGTGGCAACCACGATCCACCCCGAATCACTTTCCTCCGTCCTTCAACAGCCCCCATAGGATTATCAGATGGAGAATGTTTGTAAGTCTCTGCATGAAACCAATCGCTACACCAATCATAAGCATTACCACTCATATCATAACACCCAAAAGGACTTATCCCTTCAGGATAACTCCCAACAGGCGTCAACCGTTTTAGTTGTGATTCAGATGTGTTTGCCTTCGTTGAATCCCATTCATTTCCCCATGGATACTCTCTACCATCAGTACCACGCGCAGCTTTTTCCCATTCTGCTTCCGATGGTAATCTGTAAGGCAATCCAGTAATGTTTGTAATCCACTCTAAGAAATTGATTGTATCATACCAACTCACACCAACAACAGGGAAATCTGGTTCATTAAACCTTTCATCTTTTAAATATACAGGTGGTCTATATCCAGTGGCATCTACAAACTGGATATACTGTGCATTTGTTATATGATAAATGCCGATTGCATAGGCATCAAGAGTGACACTTCGTTGTGGTTCTTCAGAATCTGTCTTCCGAAGACCATCTGGATATGTACCCATAGTAAATGGCCCTGCTGGAATTTCTACTAATGTATAATTGAGTTCTTCAATGTACATTGAAATTATTGAGTTAATTTGATATGTATGAATTTCATTCAGTATACCATATCTATCTAAGACGTGCAATTACTTGGAACGAATACTTGTATATTGGGTGTGTAAAGTTCTTGGCGCTATAGGCGTCAGTTTAAGCATTAGACTCATTGTAGGAGTAGATTCCGATCCCCGATCTTAACTACGTATCTTTATATTGACTTGAACAGTAAAATAAAATCTGATAGTATAGACATTGATATATGAGGAATGGTTGACATACAATGAAGCATTTATTGATTAATCTATTATTCTATAAATTCTAACCATTACTAACCCATAATTCCATCAATGAGGTATACTATGGCATCCCCGAAAGTATTCATTACCAGACCGATACCGGATTCAATACTCAAGAAAATTCAAGCTGAATGTGATGTTGACATGTGGCATACCAGTGCAATTCTGCCACCTATTGCTGAAAGAATTTCACCTCTTGAAGGATTAATGACTTACGGACATGAACCTGTTACAGCTGAGATGTTTGACACATCACCGAATCTTAAGGTTGTTTCAGTTGTTGGTGTAGGGTATGACCATGTGGATGAGGATGCAGCAAGAGAACGTGGAATTGCACTTGGACATACACCGAGAGTCCTTAGCGATACAACCGCAGATATGACGTGGGCACTCTTACTTGCAACTGCTCGTAATGTTGTTCCGGCATACAACCATGTCCATGTCAATAGAGAATGGAATTACTACGACCCGAACATACTATGGGGATATGATGTTCATCATTCAACAATAGGAATAGTTGGTATGGGTAGGATTGGTTATGCTGTAGCAAAACGTGCTCTTGGATTCGATATGAAAGTACTGTATAACAAACGCGAACGTAGATCGGATTGGGAGGCAGAACTTGGTATAGAATATATGGAATTGGAACAATTGTTGAAAGAATCTGATTTTGTGTCTCTCCATGTTCCTCTAACTGATGAAACAACACACATGATTGGTAAAACCGAGTTTGAATTGATGAAGCAGACAGCCATACTCATAAATATTGCCAGAGGTCCGGTTGTTGATCACGACGCTTTGTATCATGCATTGAAAGAAGGACAGATTGCTGGGGCTGCTGTAGATGTAACCGAACCGGAACCGATCAATACTGACCATCCACTTCTTGATTTAGAAAACTTTCTCATTGCTCCCCATCTTGGTAGTGCTACCATACAAACACGCATGAAAATGGCTACAATGGCGATGGAAAATCTGTTTGCTGGCTTAAAACGAGAACAGTTACCCTACGGTGTTGTCCAACCAGTGTAAATTAGTTAACTAATCTGATAAACATTAGGTATATTATGAATAAAGTCACACAGAAATAATACAATTCAATTCAAGGTATATGTACGCCACCGGAAATTCGGGCCACTGTCTAAACCAAGATTGTGGTATAATACCGATCTACTTTCATAAGGAGTATCCGATGGCGAAACGTAAACGAAGAACCTTCACCGCAGAATTTAAAGCCGAAGTTGTTCTTGAAGCACTTACGGGTAAAAGTTCCCAAGCAGAAGTATGTCGCAGACACAACATCAGCGATGAACAACTCAAAGTGGAAGCGACAACTACTCGAAAATGCAGCGACTCTTCTGAAGCCGGTCTCCGAGAGGAAATAGAACGGTTATCTTTGGGGTATCCGACTTATGGATAGAGGCGTATCACGCAGTTGCTGGGTGCGTAGCGGATACACTATCGGATATAAAGGTGTTGCCCGATTGATGAAATCCACAAACCTGTCGGTCGCAGTCAACAGGTCTGTCAAACCACCAACTCTATTGAGGGTGTGCGTCCCTGGAGCAATCATCTTGAAAACCTTGATGTCGCCCGATGTGATCACGTCTGGCTGGATGATATTACCTATGTCCGTCTCAAAGGACACTTTATCTATG
>CAZZBB010000044.1:0-18958 GCA_964652195.1 uncultured bacterium
ATACTTCTTAGGACATCCTTATAAAGTCTGACAGATAAGACGAGTCTAACCAGACAATTCAGACAACTTAACTTTTTTTCCACCTGCTTCAGCAGATTGGTCAGCAGCAAACACAACACGGTGCGTTTCAAAGGCTGTATCAAAATCGGTCAAAGGCATCGGTTCATTTTTTCCAATACTATCTATAAATGCTTGAAACTGCGGTTCATACGGATGGTCACTCACATCGCCAGAATCTATTAGTGATGTTTCAAGGTTGCTCCATTTACTCTTATCCATACCTTTCAGTTTAGCAGAATAGATCTTATTATCAAGCAAGCTCCCTTCACTACCAACCAGATGAATATGGAAATAATAGGGTTGTAGACAATCTACACACGAAGTCACTTTGCCGATTTTCTGACCACCCTCAAACTTAAGTAGACTCACACTTGTGGTTTTATATTCATAGGGTTGAAATACTTCTCCGGTAGATTGTGTATGATAACTGGTTACCTCTTCAACATTTCCATCCATAAAAAACAGAAGGGCATCAAGGGCATGACAGCCTGCAGTTAACAACGTACTTCCACCAAAATCCTTTTTAATATTCCATTCATACTGACCATACCAAGGTCCAATCCCATGGTAGTAATCCACTTCGGCATAGTGTAGTTCACCGAGTAATCCGTTATCAATAACTGAACGTATCATCGTAAAATGAGCACTATATCGGCACTCAAAGCACACACAGACATGTACACCATTGCTCTTTACAGCATCCCTTATCGCTTTTGCATCGTCGTACGTCAGACAGATCGGTTTTTCGATAATGAGATGTTTTCCTGCTTCTGCAGCAGCAATTGCTTGTTCAGCATGAAACGGATGTGGGGTACAGATATCAATAACATGTACATCAGGATCAGCAAGCATCTTATCATAATCAGTATACGCTTTTAATGGTGTACCGTAAGTTTCCTCTAATACTGATTCATCATGTTCACGACGGGAACAGATTGCAGTAACATCTGATCCCGCTACCGCTTTAAAAGCTTCTATATGTGCACCTGCCACCCAACCCAGACCAACAATACCTACATTTAAGTTTGCCATAATCTTTCTCCTTATTTATTTCATATATCATTTTACCACAGTTTTTGATTTTAAAGATACATAATGTTTAGTTGTCATATACTATAACTACAATTCTTAAGAATTTATACACAATTAAATATATACTCTTAGTAAAACCAGTATACAAACCATCTTTTAATACCACAACCCTTTTCTGATGAAAATTAATTTTTTGACTTAAATATAGTGAATATGCTATAATTTATGAGAATATCAAGGCATAATATTATAGTTGTTTTGTTCATTCTCACCTACCCTAATCAACATTATAAAGGAGATGATTCCAATGGACACCAAACTTTCTGATGAATTCCCACCAAAGTTTGCAAAAGAAGGATTAACTTTCGACGATGTTCTGCTCATCCCCGCGGAATCAAGCCTGCTCCCTGATGACGTTGACACAAGTACACAGTTAACACGCAACCTTCGCCTCAATATTCCTATATGCAGCGCTCCAATGGATACAGTTACGGAATCTACACTTGCAATTGCAATTGCCCGCGAGGGTGGCATCGGTATCATTCACTATAACTGTTCTATTGAAGAACAAGTCTCGGAAGTTGACAGGGTAAAACGGTCTGAAAGTGGAATGATCAATGATCCTATCACACTCACAGCAGATAAAACAATCCGTGATGCACTTGACATCTCCGCACGATACCATATAGGCGGTGTACCAATCGTTACAGACGATGGATACCTTGTTGGTTTGATAACCAACCGAGATTTAAAATATGAAAATAACCTTGATCTTCCTGTAACAGAACGCATGACACCTGCAGATAAACTAATTACCGCATCACCGGGAATTACACTCGATAAAGCTAAACAGATATTACATCAATCACGAAAAGAGAAATTACCTATAGTTGATGAAGACTCACGTTTATGTGGTCTCATCACAATAAAAGATATAGATAAAGTACAGATGTTCCCACAGGCGTGTAAGGATAATGAAGGTCGGTTACGGGTTGGGGCAGCAATTCAGCCCTCAACACCTCTACAAGATGTTGAAATGTTGGTTAATGAAGAAGTAGATGTGCTTGTTTTGGATACCGCACACGGTCATTCAAAAAACGTAATTCGATCTACAGAAATACTGAAATCTGAATTTCCAAATATCGATCTTGTTGCAGGAAATGTTGTCACCCCTGAAGCTACAATGAGTTTGATTGATGCTGGAGCAGACGCTGTGAAAGTAGGCGTTGGACCAGGGTCAATATGTACAACCCGTGTAGTCGCTGGTGTAAGTATACCTCAGATTACAGCAATTTACGATTGTGCACAAGAGGCAGATAAAGCAGATGTTCCAATTATAGCAGATGGTGGTATCCGCTATTCTGGAGACATTGCTAAAGCAATTGGAGCTGGTGCAAGTTCCGTAATGATAGGCAGTCTCCTTGCCGGTACAGATGAAAGTCCGGGATCGACAGTTATTTATCAAGGCAGAACATATAAGATGCATCGTGGAATGGGATCACTGGGGGCTTTAAGACAAAGAGGCGTTGCTCTTGGAGAACAGGTGAGTGACGAAGAAATGGCGAAACTTGTACCACGCGGCATTGAAGGAAGAGTTCCGCATAAGGGCAAATTAAGCAATTATGTTTATCAATTGGTCGGTGGAATACGTTCTGCAATGGGGTATTGTGGGACACCGGATATTGAATCACTCCGCAATGATACACAATTTGTGAGAATGACAAGCAGTGGTTACCGTGAGAGCCATCCACACGATATTGATATTACAGAAGAAGCTCCAAATTACACCGTCGCAACAGATGGTATATAGAGTTATTATAGACATAATACGTAAAAGAGTAAGGCAGTGAGGGTATTACATATTCATTAATATTATTTGATTGATAAGACTATTATCTACATTCTAATCAGAAAGGATTCCACTTATGAAGGTTAATGAAGAGATGTCATTTTGGGATAGGCTTTATATTCCTGCCCTGCTTAAGGGTATGTTTACTACCTTAAAGCACATCCCTAAAAAGAAATTAACAGTTCAATATCCCGAAGATCCGAGAAGTGTTAATGAACGCAATGATCGGTATCGCGGGATTCACAAACTAACAAAAACTGAGAAAGACGAAATCAAGTGTGTCGCATGTTTTTTATGTGCCACTGCATGTCCAGCTGACTGTATTACCATACAAGCGGCTCCCGCTCCTGAAGGGTGGACTACAAAAGAAGGATATCAACGAGAAAAATATCCTGAGGTTTTTGAAATCAATATGTTACGGTGCATATTCTGTGGGTATTGTGTTGAAGCCTGTCCGGAAGATGCAATTCGGATGACCGGTTTAACGCTACCACAATATTTCCGTGAACGACAAACCGAAAATCAAAAACTCGGCAGTTCGCGAAGTGATTTCATTTTCTCTCGTGATATGTTAGTTGCAAATAATGACATCCCTCAAGATGGACTTAGCGTGGATGCCAAGTAATAGACGCTAAACCAATAGAAATAACCTTCGATAAGGTGCGCTGTATTACAGACGGTCTCATCATTCGGATGAATTTGTCTGTGAGTTTTCTATGATATCACACCCTCCATTTCCAGATAAGCAGTATCAAATACTTTATGCCGACCCTCCATGGGACTATAAAGGACAACTTCAACACACCGGTTCTGGTGGTAAAGATAGTGGCGGTGCAGTTAAGCATTATCCTACCATATCTGTTTCAGATATGGCAGAATGGAATGTTGCATCTATTTCATCAACCAATTGTTTGCTCTTTATGTGGAGTTCATCACCCCACCTTGACCAAGCAATCAGTTTAGGAAAGGCATGGGGATTCCGATGGGCAACAGTGGCATTTGTATGGGATAAATGTAGAGTTAATCCTGGCTTTTATACTATGAGCCAATGCGAATTATGCCTTGTTTTCAAGCGTGGGATAATACCACAACCCAGGGGAATGCGTAATATAAGACAACTTGTACAAGCAGAACGAACACGACATTCAGAAAAACCGGATGAAGTACGAAAACGGATAGAGGAGATGTTCCCTAATCAGAGTAAGCTTGAACTATTCGCAAGGAAAAAAGTTGATGGTTGGGATGTATGGGGACTTGAGATTAAACAAGATTTTTCATAGATTATATAATTAAAATGGATTTATACAATATTTTAGTTTATATCGTACTATATATTACATAATTACTATCATATTCAAACTATATATACATTATGTCTCTTTCTATCTGGATATAACATATATTCTTCATATCTATGCAGTAGGAATTACTTTATAGATTCAGACCTATATGGAGGACATGCAATAATTGCACAATGCAAGATATATCGCTTAATTTAAAATCTGGCTCGCTATTATTATTAACGGATAAACTTAAAGCAAGTGTTGAAGGTCGGATGAGTTGGGGAGATACATTTGGAATTGGACTTGGGGGAAGGAATAAAAAGCATCTCATAGTTTGGACTCCCAAGGAAACATCTGAAAGTGAGATTCTTCCCGGGTTCGATTCTGAAGATGGACAACTTTCATTAAAAATGAAGCACCGTCCAGGAGCATGGGTATCTTGGATAGATGAAACTAAGGTACAGAATGCTGCTCTTGACGATTATGACAGGGTTCATAAAAGTGTACAAGAATTAGAACGCAATACACGACAAATCAGTGACTTCGCTGATGGTGTAATTACAGACATCACTGTTCAACATTTAGGTAAATCTCTAACTCTTTCTGATCTAACTGAAGAAGTACTTCAATCACGTTTAGTAGTTCCTAATACTATTAAGACGGGGGCGTATGTACTTACAAACATAGAGGATACCGATTATTCTTCAAGCAAAGTAGTTATTCCTGAACAAACTCACATCAACCGATTGCATCTTAACGAAGATATTGTACTCACCGAAATCGAGAATGGTGACTATGATACCGTCTTAAGTATCGTTCGTACACACATAAAGAATTATCCGGATCTGATTGACTTAGGTAACAGCCTCACACTCCAAAACCATTTTATGAATGAGGATGAACCTAATTCCAATCCATCAGTCAGAGTATTACCCACAGCTGCAGTATATAATCCTCTTGAACCTAAACAACTTCGGTTGGTATCACTTCAATTCACTGCATCAAATGATGAAATTGAAGATACTATTACTGAGTCTTCAAAGAAAATTGAAGATTACATGGTTAAAGTGAATCAACATGCTTACAATTTGATGACTGAATTCCATCAAGGTGTGGAAAGCAGACTCAAAGCACTGATGTTAAATAATGGACAACGGATCCACAATAAAGTCTGGGATGATCTCGTTATTCAAGAACTAAAAAATACTATGTCCACGTTTACGGAGTTCTATGCAGAGTATATTAGTGAGGAATTTGAAGAAGAGATTATAAATATAATTACGAAGAGACTTAGAGATTGTATTGATCCGATCATTGAATCTTGGCAATTACAGGAAACCCAACAATATACACTGAATCATATGATCCAATCCAGTTATACTATAACAAATCAGATCTGTGATTTTGCAGTGGCACTCTACCATGATATGTTATTTGAAAAGTACTTCATAGCAACTGAATTTGTCAAACCTGTCAATGTTACTGTCCTTCAGGACAATGTAGTACAGGACGATTTATCTCTGCCTGAGTGGACATCTGGAACAATTCGTGAAAAATTGACTGGGATTGGATTAAGTTCCTCAATGCATCCATTGCAAATTGAAAGACTCCGAAAGGTATGGTTATCTTTGCTTGAAATTGCAAACCATGCCAACCACCATAGTCGCGAATTTGAAGTTATCATTGAACCAATTCAAACAATACTACTGGCGACAAAACCTTCACTTAATGGACGAAGTTCAAGAACTGGAAGACAGAAGCAACAAGCCTTTCCCGGTTTTGATGTTAATGAAACAGAACTGAATGAGATTCTTACAGTTATTGAAAGTTATTTTCCAATCATTAAGCAATGGATTGAACACGTACCATCGGAATCTGAATCACTTCACAGTTATTTCACTACATTATGGGTGCTAATTCTAAATGGGAAATACAGAGAAAGATTATTGGGAGAACTACAACCTACATGTGAAATCAACCTAAGTGTGCCAGATCAAACAAAAAGATTAATGAATCTTACATTGGAAAGTCAACTTGTTGTTGAAAACGAAAAAGATCGTAAAACCTTGGAACGGAATTTAAATCGCGCACTTGTTGCAAAAACGGGGCATAATTTACGAGATATTACTTCTCCAGAAAAGCTTGCTATCCACGGGGACATGACGCTATCTCTCTTACGTGAGGAATTAGAAAAGTACGATGGAACACTTTCCAAGAAAGTCAATCGGTCTACAACACCTAATCGGAAAAGCAAAAAACGAAACTCAAACAATGGAAAAAATAACGGTAATCTATCACTTGAAACTATTCAAGCAGAACAGATGAAAGTTCAGGAGATGATTGCATTCTTGAAACCGTATGGTGAAGCTGAATCCATAAGTATACTTGCTAATGCCGGACTGAATAGGAATACATCAGAACTTGATCAGATACGAAAAAAACAAGTACTTAGTTTCGACTTGAATGAACTCCCCGCAATTAGTGAAACATGGCTCACTGACATTAAAACTTTAGAGGATTATCCTAACCTTCGGGTTTTCTTACTACAAAACGAACTACCGATTTCTACAACAGGACGTATCTTGATGGAGCTAAAAAATAGCCTCCCAGAATCACTTTTCAACCAAGTCTTAGGATTAATTCAAGAGGTAAAGGAACTCCAAAATAGCAGCTATGAGGGTGAACCTTTAGACCGGTTTATATCATACATCTCAGAAAAAGTCTGGAGATGGGAACTAACACAGATTACAACTCAAGAACTTCCAGTTGTTGTGAAGGAAAAGGTCTTAACCTCAGTTATCTGTTATGAGAAAGAGGTAGAAAATCTAATGGAATATGTTGAGCGATACGATGAACTATTAGAGACAAAACTAAAAGCTGATTCAGAGATGGATATACAGCGTGAAAATCTTGAAACCCGGTTTCAAGAAATCGTTGAATCACTTATATAGGGAAAATAGATGAAAATATCATTACTCGGTTCCAGACAAATAGCACAAACGGTCGCATGGGGAATTTCTCATACTGAATTAGCTCATAAGATCGTCATTTACTCTGATAGTCAATTTGAAGGCAAACGGGCTTACAGGAATTATAGAACGCCAGAAGATCTAAAGGATATCACATTTGCTGGAGCGCTTAGTAATAGTGATACGGATGTATCAATTACAAATTCACCCGATAAATTATCCAATTCTGATATCGTTATACTTCTTCCAACCGAACCACCAGTAGGTTATCGTTCAAACCAAGCGTTGAAAAAATCAAATTTATCTGTTGTTCAACATGTAATCCCTAATATACATGAACACATCGTAAATTCAAAGATCTTGGTTGGCATGGAAAGGGCAAACTATATTTCCGCTTGGATACATCATTCTATCGGCTCCAATAATGTAATGGGTATTTCAAATGGGATAGCAACCGCTCAACTAAAAGCCGAAATTGCCAATAAACTTAGAATATCTGTGAAAGATGTATCTGCATTAGCCATAGGAGATGATTCTGTCACATTTCCATTACCACAGTATTGCAGAGTAAACGGTATTCCACTTTCTCAACTGTTAGATGAGGGAAAAGTTAAAGATATTTCAAATACAATTTCAGATGCTAATGGCAGTCATACTGCTATTATGTATACATTAACAAGCCATATCCTTCAAATCGTCTCTGCTATTGCCTTAGACAAGAAACGGGTTATGAGTGTTGGTACGCTAATATCAACGGATTCTACATCTGTATTCATAAATGTTCCATCCAAAATTGGTGGTGATGGAATAGAAGGTATTATTCCATTAGAACTCACTGACACCCAACGAGAGCAATTCACACAACTCGTTGCACAAAGTGCTGCAGAACAACGGTTTTAATCGCTATAATTCTTACAGATATCCGTGTAAAATCTACCGAAACTATAGGCTTACATGATTCTCAGTTCTCCTTACCAATGGAGTTTCATTAGTGAGAGAAATCTATAAAAAAATCCCACAATTAATTGAATCCGATCAATACGGTGCATACTGTACTGTGGTTGAAACAAAAGGGTCAACCCCGCAGAAACCCGGTTCAAAACTTCTAATTCTTCCAAATTTAAAGAATATCGGCACACTCGGTGGTGGTTGTGTTGAAGCGGAAGCAAGACGGCAAGCAATTGGGTTAATGCAGGATGGTGAACCGAGACTGCTTGAATTTCAGTTAGACAGTGATTATGGATGGGATGACGGTCTTATTTGTGGCGGGAACATGAAGATCTTCATCGATATACCTAAATCTACTAACGAAGCAGATATATATTTACAACTACAGCAGCTCAACTATGCTAAAGTGCCACTTGTTTGTGCCACAGTTGTTGAAAGTGAACAAGAGAGCGTTGAAGTCGGTATGAAAATGGTTTTTGCAACCAATGGAGAACGGGTTGGAACATTAGGAAATTCTACTTTAGAATCAGATATTGAGAAGAGGATCTCTGATATCCTTGAACAAAACCAGGCAGAATTAATTCATACAGAAAATAAGATGTCTGTGTTTCTGGAACCACTCCAACCAAGACCCACATTACTTATTGCTGGTGCGGGACATGTCGGTCAAGCGCTCTGCAGGCTTGGTACATGGTTAGATTTCGATGTGACGATTGTTGACGATCGTGCAGATTTTGCATCAAAAGAACGTCTACCTGAAGCTGATGAAATTATCATCGGGGACATTGCTGAAGAATTGCGTAAATATCCAAAGAGTCATCTTACCTATGTCGTCATTGTAACGCGCGGTCATCAACACGATGAATCTGCACTCCATAGTGTCGTCGAATCTGATGCCCGATACATCGGATTAATTGGAAGTAGAAGAAAGATTAAACTCATTTTCGATGATTTACAGGATGAAGGTGTTCCAATAGAAAAATTAAAAAAGGTTTATGCACCAATCGGGTTACATATCAACTCAAAAACTGTTCCTGAAATTGCTGTTAGTATTGCATCACAATTAATTCAAATTCGAAACGGGGACGGTAAAGGACAGACCTACGATGAAAAACCGTCCAATATGCCTACAATAAGATTCTTGGAGAAATCAGAATGAACCAAATTAAATTGGACGAAAATAAGATGTACACATTAGCAGAGGTTGTCGAACTTGTGCAAACAACGCTTGATACTGTGAAGGATAAGTCTGATAAATCTGAATTGCAATATTCAACTACTGATGTATACTGGGTAATACATGACATGTTGAGATATATAAATCGAAATGTTCAAGGTGAATTCTCCTTACGTCGTAGGGAAAAAGGCACATATAGAGTTGCATATACAACTGAAGAATCTGGTCAGCAAAAGGCAAAAAACAATCTAAAATCGGAAGTCCAACAGACAGCAGATTACTTAGAAAACTTAACGGGAAGACGACCCCCATGGGGTTAGATTCCTATTATGTTTCAGGGAGAACAACCTGTGAATCAAGAATCAAATATTTACGTTGAAGACATTGAAATCTCTGTGGATTCATTAGACGTAGAAAATGCAGCAGACATCTTTGAAGAACACGGTTGTCTTGTTGTACGCGGTTTAATGAAACCTTACATTGAAAGAATAAATCAGGATATGGAGGCAGCAGCATCTGAATCCTTAGCACTGATTGACGAAGCAGAGAAGATCGTGGAAGGATGGCGTACACCAAATGGAACACTGTTCATTCCTGCACCCGATGGGTATGATAGAGATAAACAGATTATGGTGTTGGCAATGAATTATCAAACAAGTGGAGCATTCTTTCAATCTGCATTTGATGAAAATGCGATTAGAATTGTTGAAGCAATTTTGGGACCAAATGTAGAGATATTCGGCAACGGTCAGTGTCTATATAAGGAACCTGTCGGTGGACATCCCAAGCACCTACATCAGGATTCAGCATATTTTGAACATCGTCACCAAGGACCAGTCGGAATTTTGAATTATGTAGTGGATACAGATCTCGTTAACGGGGCACTCCATGTTGTTCCGGGGTCACATAAACTCGGACAACTAAAACATGTGGATACCTTCTCACATCTCGGTTTAGAAGAGGATGAATGGCCGTGGGAACGTTCGCTACCCGTAATTGGCAAGGCAGGCGATTCTATCTTCTTTAATGTGAAGACAATACACGGATCCAAACAGAATATGTCTGATAAACCGCGTCCGGTGTTCATCAATCGTTATCGCCGCACAGATGACTTTGTCATCATCGGTGGAACAACAGCACAAAATCGAGCAGAGGCAGAGAAACGTGCAGCGGCTGCGGAGGAAGCTAAGAAAGCCAACAGTGATCGCGGTTTGATGGTACGGGGTTTCCGTCCATTTTCTGCTTAGAAATTACCCATTAGAATTGAATGCCACTCTAATCGAGTGGCCTATTTTATTATTCTAACGTGAGTTTGATATTTAACAGGACAGAGTCAAATAGAACAAGAACGGGCACATTTCCTGAAAAAATCGTCATTTTGGTGTTTTTAACCTTCTAAAGAATCAACGGTATGAATGCCTTAAGGCATTCCCCGCCCCTTATCAGGGGGACTTTAAGAGAAAATGTGGAAGTCTAACTATTTATCAAACTCACGTTTTACTACACACCTTTCACCCCTCCAAAAGAAATGCCTACAATCTATTGTATCTGTCAGGACATCTGATACAACATAAGATAAATGAGTACACCGGTAACTGAAACATAGAGCCAGATCGGAAATGTAATTTTAGCAATACGACGGTGTTGCTCAAATCTCTCTCGCCATGCCAAGTAAAGAGTACGCAACGCTAATGGAACGATAAGAAATGCTAAGATGATATGTGAGATAAGAATGGTAAAGTAAACTGGTCGGATCCAACCCTGTTTTGTAAAAGGGGTTGATCCAGCATTCGCATGGTAGATTACATAACTGATTAGGAATAGAACGGATACAGAAAACGCAGCTAACATACAATTCTTGTGTGCTGCTATTTTTTTCTGACGAATAAATATATAACCCACGATAAGAATAATTGCACTGACTGAATTTAATGATGCATTGACAGTTGGTAAATCAGAAATCTCTAACACTGTTCCCTCACTTCTATCGCAGCCATCGATAGGCTTGAACACCTTTGGAATTTTCCAAAGCAAACTCCCAACGTTTACACCATGTCTCGTAATCTGTCTGACATGCTTCAGGTCTTATTCGACTCCGCATCAGGAATGCAGGATAATATGGTCTACCCGTTGGTTGATACACATCATGGTAACGTAAATCAAAACTCCACCGCACAGTATCAGATTCATTCGGTCTTGCACTATGTAGTGTGTAATTGTGGAACAGGATCACACCACCAGCACGTATAGGCAGTTCTTTAGGTGTAAGGTTTGGCGGTTGATGTTCAGGTGGAACTGCTAAACCAGCACTATTCCAAGCATGTTCAAATAATCCATATTTATGACTCCCTGGAAGGACTTGTAGGCATCCGTTCTTCAACGTAGCATCTACAATCGGAATCCAAACAGTCAACATAAAATACGGATCGGTATCTGGCCAACACACACCCGCATCCTGATGCCAAGGTGTTGGTTCATGTTGAGATTCCTTTACTGGCAAAACAGAGCGGATATGTTGTATTGGGTTGCATAATATCTCTGAGCCTACAAAGGATTCAGCAAGATCCAAAATCTTAGGATTCTTCAAAAAATTAAAGGTTGCTTCGCCACGAGCACGCATAATATCTAAATTCGCAGTAACCTCACGGGCTTCTGCAGCAAGATGTAACAAACGCTCCGTAAATGGTTTATCCGCATAGGTCGAAGTTATTTTTCCTTCACTATGCAATTTCTCAGCACGGGTAGCTATGAGATCCGAATATTCTTCTATAACTGGACCGAGATCACTATCATCTAATACATCCTCAAGGAGAAGGTATCCGTTTTCATGGAAAAATGATACTTCCGACTCTGTTAGTCTCATAGTATGTAATCCTTAATCTATATAGATGGATAAGAAACAAAATTTAGATTATCCCCATCTTTGTTCAGGAGGATCAAACACAAATCCGTGAAAAAACTTCCTTTGATCAGGTGAAAGCTGCGAATTGTAGAATTTCTTTGGATACCCCCAATGTTCCTCAGATGCAATCATCCATGGATGTTCATAGGCGTAATATAACATCTCACGACAACCATCAGATTTTGTAAACATACCAGATGAATGCCAAAGCGCGTTATGAAATAGAATCGCACTCCCTGCAGGAGCACACACTTCTAACGCACCAGGATATTCATGTGGATACCTAAGGTCTTCATGATTAGGGTCATGCATGGCTTTATGACTTCCCGGAAGCAGCCAGAGATTACCTTGCCCACCTACGGTCATATCTGTTAAATAATAACCGATTTTGAGTTGCAATAAAGGTATTGGACGTAGATTCCGGTATCCATTATCATGTCCATCAATATGCCATCCCATTGGACGTTCCTTCAAATCTAAATAATGCTCAATAATTGCATCGGATGCATGATGATGTGGCATCTCATTCAGGATACCTGTGATATAGGGTAACATCGGTTCCCAATCTAACAGTTCTAAGAACAGTGGATGGTCTCCAAGGATATAGAATATGCGAGTACTCTTCTCACCGTGGATATGTGTCATTCCAGTCTGTGTTACCCCTTTTTCTTCACATTCGCGCCGTTTCTCAATAACCTCAGCAAGAGCAGTCCTTAGGTTTTCAACATGGCATGTCGTGAAAAAATCCTCTAAAATAAGATACCCGTTATTTTCAAAAAAGAATTTCTGAGCATCCGTTAATTCCTCTGACATAATACATCCTCTCTAATGCTAAATTGATATAGAAATCTTACTCTTACCCTCTAATAATCTAATTTAAACAATTTCTGAGCATTCTTACCAAATACTTGTGCTTTGTCTACATTAGAAATAGACATTTCCTCAATTAACGCGACAAACCGCAGCATATCTACCCACGGATGATCAGTTCCGAACAGTAGCCGTTCCGCACCTGAAAACTCACATGCATATTCCAATGATTGTAGTGATGGTGATACTGAATCCAAATATATTCGACGTAAGTATTCACTCGGTGGTTGTGCGATATGTTCTCGTGCTCTCCCTAATACCTCTGTTTGGTGATCTAATCGACCGCTCATATAAGGTAAAATACCACCTACATGTGGCATGACAAGTTGCAAGTATGGATGTCTTTCAAGTATCCCACTCAAAATCAACCTTAGTAAAGCAAAACTGTTATCTACCTGCAATCCCATCATCCCTATCATCCAATGATCTTTGATTGCATCCCCCCAAGTTGGCACGGTAGGATGCATAACAATAGGCATTTGGCAAGATTCGGCATGTGTAAATACGGGTTCAAATTGTGGAGAATCAACAGGTTCACCCCCAATATGTGAATAGAGCATTATCCCACGAAACCCAAGTTCTTTCACACGATTCAATTCTACAATGGCTTCATCAGGATTTTGCCATGGTAGACATGCTAAACCCGCAAATCGGTCTGGATGTTGATCCACAAGTTCAGTAATAGCATTGTTTATCGCTTGTGCCCCTTCCTTACCGAGTTCAGGTGAGAGCATGCATGGTGGTGGTATATTTGTGCTGAGAAGTGCTATGTCTACACCTGCAGCATCCATATCCTTCAGTTTTCGTTTGGGATCATATACCTCATCTTGTAACCGAAATGTTTGTACATCTCCATAGGTTACAATTGCTTCACTTCTCTGATGAATGACTTGTGGAGGATGTGGATTCTTTTCAAGAACTTCTATATATTCTTTGGGGAATATGTGGCTTTGAACGTCTATTCGGATCATAAAGCTCCATATATAAAAGCGTAACATGTTGGGTTTCGTACCTCAACCCAACCTACAAGAGGAATAGGAATCCCAAATATGATTGGAGAATTCTTAAATTGACGACTTTGCTAACTAAATGAACTCCATCTAACCATATAATCAGAGGATACCTCACGAACAAACATAGATGTAGAATGCTCTCTATCCCCTTGTCGATAGACAGTTGTAGACAGAAATAATTGTTTCTGAGCACGGGTCATACCAACATAGAAAAGACGACGTTCTTCCTCAAGTTCCTCTTGCGTCATACCACGTTTCCACATAGGAAAACTACCCTCTTCCATACCAATTATAATAACCACCGGATACTGAGTGCCTTTAGCAGCATGCAAAGTCATTAATGTCACCTGTTCAGATGTATTATCAATTTCATCCAAATTGGTAAGTAATTTTTGATAATCTAAGAAATCTGTCAGGGTATCCCCAATATCCGCTTTTCCAAATTTTAAGAGCAGATTCTTAAATCTTGCTTCGTTTTCTAACCAATCTGTGTCTTCTTGAAGAATAGGTGGTTTCTTATTATGTAGATGCTTGATAAATTCCTCAATCTGTTCAGTTTCTTCAAGATCAAGAGGTATATCTTCAGGGAAAGGAGTAGGATGCATTTTGACATATCGATAAGCAGCATTAAGATAAGCAATATTCTCAGAGAATTCATTACGTTCATCAGGTTCTGATTTTGATAGTATTCCAATCCCAACAAGTGGTAATAATTCCGGTAGTGACTTTGATTCCTGTTTTTTCAGATCAATCTGTACTAATTTCTGAAAAATCTGCCGATTAACTTCAACATCCTCCATCGCTCTATGTAATGTACTATGTTCTATACCGAACTTCTCAGCTAAAGCTTCAATTCCCCTGCGTTGTCTTCGTAGTAATCTCCGTGCTGTAATAAGGGTGTCATAATATGGATTCGATAAACTCTTGTTTAGGATATCCTTCATGTCCCGGTCAAGAATCAAATTATCATATCCTACAATATTATGTCCAACTAAGATGCTGTCTCCGAAGAAATCACAAAATTCTGGAAGGATCGTCTCAATACTCGGTTCATTCTCTACCTCCTCCATGGTTATCCCATGTATTTTTGTAACAGAAGGAGGGATGAACCCACCGGGAGGTTTAACTAATCGTTCAAAACACTCAACCTGATCCCCAATTCCATTTAATCGCATCGCTGCAATCTCAACAATATTTGCTATCTTTGTATTAATTCCTGTTGTTTCCAGATCGTACATTACCATATCAGACATGTTTGGTGTCTCAAATCTACTTAAAAGGCGTTGACATAACTTTAAAGCAACGACGCTTCTTACTACAGCGTTCCCAAGATGTATCACATCATTCTTATCAGGAACTGAACCAATCGAGATTATTCTGGTGCCTGCCTCCCTATCCTGGAGTTCTGAAAAATCACCTATCAGTATATTAACACTGTTTTCTTTGAGTATGGGTCTACTGTTAGATACATCCATAGTATCTTGTTTAGGGAGATACTGAATATCAACATCCTGATCCAGGTAGTCTGTCAATGTCTGTCTTATAATCTCTGTAGCACAATACTCGTCTATTCCATAACTGGCAATAATCCGTATAGGCTCACCCAGAGCAATAGTACTATAAAGCACATCTTGCACTAATCCCAAGTTTTGTATTTCATCATACCTCTCAATAATAGATAATTCTTTGACACGATATGGTGTCCGGGATAACTCTAAGTTCATTAGAAGTCTTTGTCCTATGTCACCGATTGTCTCTCCCTGTATATCCTGCTTCAATTCATTAATTTGTTTCCAAAAAGAACGAATTTTATGCCGCGTTAACGGACCAACATCTTCTCGATAATCTTCTACGTACTCCAATAATCTGGATAACTCTATCCCTTTTCGTTTTGCTAACCACTTAAGCCGTACCCATGTCAAATCATCGATACGACGTTCAGGAAAATTAACAGCATATTCAAAATCTCGAGTTAGTTCCCACTCAAGGAAACAGAGGTAGGAGAGAATCCCTTTTAAGTTGTCATCATCCAATGCATTGGTAGGACGAATCCGTTGGTATTTTATTTCTGTTCGATTAAGTTGCTCAGATAATACATCCGCGAGTTTATGTGTTCGGTAAAAAACAGCAATATCTCGATAAGAATAACCGCGTTGTTTGACCAAGTTTCGAACAAGATTAATTACACCCCGTGCTTCCTCAGAAGCCGTATAAAAGGTATAGTGAAAGATATCTCGACCATCATCATTCACTGTTTTAAGGGTACGTTCTTTTTGCCACTCAGGATTTTTCGCTATAACTTCTTGTGCTGCACTTAAGATCGTTTTACTACATCGATAGTGATTATCTAATGTAATTATCTTAGGAGAATAATCATCCGTGAATTTCTCTATGTATATTGGATCTGAACCACGCCAACTATAAATCGCTTGGTCCCCATCGGCTACAACCATCAGATTAGACGTTGGCGTGGGACATAACTGTTGTAGAAGTCGGTATTGGACTCTATTTACATCATGGTATTCATCTACAAGAATATATAGAAGTTGGTTATGATATTCTTCCAATACGATAGACGTTTTTTCAAACAATTCGACTGTCTTCAAAAGGAGATCATCAAAATCCAAAGCATTATATTCAGATAGTTTTTGTTGATAAGCATCTAAAATTTCCCTAATGTTGGATTCAGCATTTTCATCGTCAATATCAAGTAGAATATCAGAATCTACCTCAAATGTCTGGGATTTATCATATAAATGAATTTTATAATCACTGAGAACACTCCTTAATCGCCAAGGTGGATAGTCATTTGAGCTAAATGTTAAATCTTTGACAATCTCCGCCAAGATCTCATCCTGTATTTCTTGATCAAAAATAGCAAAGTTATCATTCAGTTCAATATCATCGGCATGGTCACGCAATACTTTAACACAAAAGGAATGAAAAGTTCTCACATTAACGTGTGAACCATGCGGATCACCAATTTCTTCAAAAATGCGATCCCGCATCTCCTGTGCAGCTTTATTTGTAAAGGTGATGGCAAGGATGTTCTCAGGTTTAACGCTATGCGTACGTATTAGATTGCCAATACGATGCGTAATAACCCTTGTCTTACCTGTACCAGGACCAGCAATTACAAGGATAGGACCATCCTTCTGTTCTACGGCTTCTCTCTGTTTTTCATTTAGTTCCTGTAGAGTATCCATCTTATCGCCTTAATGAAAATAATGTTTCGTAATGCTCAATGTACCACAATGATTCGCTTTATCTGGTTCAAAGAACTGATAGTAATCAGTTCAGTATATCTGATATATTGTGAATTCTCAAGAGTTAATACACCAAACACTGCTAATCATATTATTTCTCGAAAATTTTTATATGATTAGACTCTTATGTAGCAATAAAGTCTAATTCTTAATGTACCGAAAACTGTTAGTTTGCGGTTAATACCTATCCGTTCCAACATGTTTCATATTATACAATCAGTTACTGACAAATTTCCCATTCTGGTAGACACAGTTCGGAACTGATCCAAAAGCGATACTTCAGACATCAAGATATTTATACAATTCAGACAATACAACCGTTGCATAACCGCCTACAGGTAAAGTAAAACATACTTTTATACCATGATCGACTTTTTCAACTTTATGAAATTCTAATTTCATGCGTAACGGACGACGGGTACCAGCAAGTCGAATACCTGCTACCTTCCGAAAGTCATCAAGTTCTACACCCTCAGACTTAAGCAGACTATCCTCCATCTCCCGTATCTTACCTATGGGTTGCCGCATCTTATATCCAAAAATAGGACCAGTCGGACTAATTTCAAATGCATCCGCACGCGGTTGTTCCTTAATAGCATCTTTCACAAGAAATGGAGCGTCGTTACTATGTTTAATGGCGACATCTCCATTACACAACTTACCTAAATCTGGTGCCCTCATATCCAAAATACAATTAAATAGATATGCTTGGTAAGCAGACAGATATAACTTCCGCATCCTATGGGGAATAGATGAAATCACCCTATCCATATTTTTTAGATTATCTTTAAGTATTCCCTCTCCAGTTCTTTCTATTTTTTCACTTGAACTATTCGTCCGCATATATTTTGCAATTGTCTTGAAATCCTTTTGTATCAAAGCCTTTCCAATCAAATGTGTATTTTGCTTATACCCAAAACGTTGTACGCCAAAACTATTGGGAATACCTTCTGATTGGAATCTTAACATTCTTCCCTGAATTATCGGTAATTTTATTTGGTGTATATTACGTAAGGTTATCATAAACCGATTTCCGCGTAGATGTCCTACACGTAATTTATGACCATGACTTGCTGCCCACAGTATCTCAATATCCGCCAAATCAATATCTAAAACCTGTTTCGGTGGAATCTTATGTACTGATAAAACTTGCGTGGTCAGTGCATGCTTATCCTTTAACCCCGCATACCCAATATCATTAGGATTGACATTTAATACACCTGCTATCTGTTTGATCGCTTCAAATGTAGTAAGATTACGTTTGCGAATTGCAAAGTAGGTATGTGCACCAACCCCAGTCGGATTATAGAGTGGAATCTCTTCAACAATGAAATCTTCTGGTTCAAATTGCATAATAATACCATTTCAAAAAAATAATGTCGTATTACAGGTTTATGTAGGATGTCACCTCATACTGCACAACCTAATTGTTATGCCACGAAAAAGAGAAATTTTTATTTAGAAATAAGATTAGAATGCATAGTCGTAGATTGAACATTTAATCCTAATATACAGACAAACGAATAGGGTGCAAAAACAGACCTTTAATCCTAAATTCCCTGATGGTAAATCGTGAAAATGTTGAATTT
>CAZZBB010000045.1:0-43280 GCA_964652195.1 uncultured bacterium
TACAGAAGATAAGAGGAGAGGAAGAAATGTAAGATGGGGGATTGGAGTTGTATCCTATAGAAGAGAATCCCGATTCTTACATTTTATATATACATCGCCAGTGTGGATAATCTTCTGGTTTTTTTACTATATCTTTTCTTACAGGATTTTCATAGAAATAGCGAATAATCCCTTGCAAGGATTCATCGTTACGAATTCCATGGTCATGATATCCATCCTGCCAGACCTGTCCTTTTTGTCCCAGATGTATATTTATTTTGTTAGCTGTATACCGTTTGAATGAATAAATGATTTGGGCTAAAGTTTGTTTTTCTCCAAGTTCAATAACTATATGAATATGGTCGGGCATAACCATGATACATATCCATTTAAGATGTTTCTCTGTTTCAAGCCAGTTTAAGCTTCTAAAGATAATCTCAGGAATATCTTGGTTGGTTAGGATAGACTTTCTATCTTTGGTGGCAACTGTAATTGAATAATATATCCCTGCTATAGATTTTCTTCCTTTCCTTAATTGATGATAACCTTTTATAGGAATTTGGTTCATATTCCATTCCAATGTGGTGATTTTGTGTAGATTATTGCATGACTTGGATTTGTGTGTCAATTTGTTTTAAGAATTGATGTAAGATCGGGGATTGGAATCCGAATCAAGGAATCAAGGAATCAACGGTATGAATGTCATTTAGACATTCACCCAAATCAACGCCGAATCCGCGTGTGGAATTCGGTCAAATCAACGGTATGAATGTCATTTAGACATTCACCGGGTATGAATGCCTTATTGGCATTCCCCGCCCACAGAAGAAAAGAGATAAGGAAGAAATGTAATACTATTTCTATAAATGATTCCCCCTGATTAGATGCTATTTGTGTCTTGAAATAATACACGAACTGAATGAAGTTTAAATATATCTTTCGGTAATCAGACCATAAAATTATCGTAGGGCGGGTTTCCCCGCCCGTGTATTACCTAATTTAATTCTTAATCTTCATAAAGTTTGTGCTTCATTAAGGAGACTTTAATTCTCAGAAACGGTATTATTTTTAATGTTTACTTTAATGAGACATTCTTCAACGGGGGAGGGAACTTCGCCACTATGCCAGAGGTATTCTGATATTGTTAAAATGTATTTTTAATTCTAAGTTCTACTATAAACAAAAATATTGATAAGGTTTAGACTTTTTTGCGTGTTCGTATCACAACGAGGTTCACATTCTTGGGACACATTTTTATTCGCACGCCTTTGTCTGCGACAGAGAAAGTTATGTCCGGTGTATTTATAAAACCTTTCATAAATACACAAAAAAGTTCGAAATTGTTATACTTGAAGAGAGACCTAAATCTTGATAAAATGTGATCTTAGTAGATAAGTGGGTCCATTATTATCATCCTTTCAAAAATGTAAATTTACTGAAAGGATTCCCTCTTTCAGCTTTTTGACCCAATAAAATTTGAAACTGTCCAAACTATAGTTTAATTAGGAGAATTAATGAAACAAATTGATGGAGGCATCACAGCTGTACAAGGTGTCCAGGCAGCAGGAATACATGCAGGAATAAAAAAAGATAATTTGAAAGATTTAGCTTTGATTGTATCCGATGAACCTGCATTAGCAGCAGGTGTATTTACAAAGAATAGTGTCACAGCTGCCCCGGTAATTTTATGTCGAAAACATCTAAGTGATCCCACTATACAGGCAATCATAATTAACAGTGGAAATGCGAATGCATGTACAGGTGATGAAGGTATGAGAAATGCTCAGAAGATGGCAACATTGACTGCAGAACATCTTGGAATACCGACAGAACATGTACTTGTGTCTTCTACTGGGGTAATAGGACAACAATTACCTATGGATGTAATTGAAAGTGGAATACAAGAATCAGTGAAACAATTAAGTACAACAGGGGGTGATGATGCTGCAGAAGCCATAATGACAACAGATACACATCCAAAATCTGTGGCAGTTGAAATAGAAATTGATGGAAAACCCGTCAAAATCGGTGGAATTGCAAAAGGTTCAGGTATGATTGCCCCCAATATGGCTACAATGTTATCATACCTAACCACTGATGTTTGTATTACAAGTGATATTCTACAGACTGCCTTATCACAAGTTGCTGATGAATCATACAATCTCCTAACCGTTGATACTGACCGTAGTACAAACGATACAGTAATTCTTCTTTCTACATGTAAAGCAGATAACAATGTGATACAACAACCAAACGGAATTCACTATGAATCATTTTATGAAGGACTACATCATGTCTGTACTGAATTAGTCAAAATGTTAGCAAGAGATGGGGAAGGTGCGACAAAACTTGTTGAAGTAGTAATACAAAATGCAAAAAATCGAGATGATGCTGAAAAAGCTGCACGAGCCGTTGCTGAATCTCCCCTCGTAAAAACTGCGGTGTTTGCAAACGATGCAAATTGGGGGCGGATTATGATGGCTATCGGTAAATCTGGGGCAGAATTTGATCCATATAAAGTTGATGTGATGCTTCACAACTATGTTCTTGTAAAAAATGGAATGAATGCCGGTTATGATGAAGAGACAGCGACTAAATTATTCGATAATGACCCTGTGCGAATAGTCATAAATCTTCGAGCAGGGGATTCAGAAATAACAATGTGGACATGTGATTATTCATACGATTATATACGGATAAATGCCGATTATCGGACATAATGAATATATTGAAATTTAAGATAGAATAACAATTCTCATATTAATTAACTGCACAAAATATTTGACAATAAATACAATTTATGGTATTATACTCTTGCTTTTAGATAGGGCTATCTAATAACTCATCTATAAGTTCTGCGGGAGTAGCTCAGTGGTAGAGCTCCACCTTGCCAAGGTGGAGGTCGCGAGTTCAAATCTCGTCTCCCGCTCCATTCTGGTGGCGTCGCCAAGTGGTAAGGCCAGAGTCTGCAAAACTCTCATTCGTCGGTTCGATTCCGACCGCCACCTCCAATATACAAATATATGGGCGGTTAGCTCAGGTGGCTAGAGCGTTTGCTTGACATGCAAGAGGTCACAGGTTCAAGTCCTGTATCGCCCATCCTTTCTTTCGAATTTCCATAATTTGTGTTTAAAAAATTTACGTAATACTTTTTGTAGGAGTAAAATATATGAAAGTCAAACAATTCATTAACACAATTTGTCCTTCAATCATCGTATTTTTATTACCACTGACACTTGTTGCAGATACACCAGATTTAGTACTCAGTGGACACACAGATTATATCGTAAATGTTGCATATAGTCCTGACGGAGAAATACTTGCAACATATAGTCTTGATGCAACTATACGTCTATGGAATCCTGATTCTGGACAACTCTTGAGAACAATTGATACAATTCGTGGATCAGGTTTGGAATTTAACCGTGATGGTTCAATACTCGCAAGTGGTGGAGGAAATGAGAAAGTTATAAATCTTTGGAATCCTCATACAGGTGCACTCCTTAATGTATTGAATGGAAATCCTGCTTTTATAGGGCATGTTGCTTTTTCACCAGTTGAAGATATTCTTGCAACAGGAAGTAGGGATGGACATATTGATTTTTGGAATACTAACACAGGTGAATTAATTCGTTCATGGGGGGCAGCGGATCTTGATGGGTTATCTTTTAGTGCTGATGGTTCACTTCTTGCAAGTGGCGGATATAAAGATTTGAGTGTCAAAGTATGGAATACCGATACTGGAACACTTATACATACTCTCAAACCAACAGGACATGATGTATTTGATATTGAATTTAGTCCTGAAGACTTTACATTAGTTGCGGTTGGCTGGGGTGCTATAGATATTTGGGATGCAAATACAGGAATAAACATACGAAGCATTGATAAAGATTTTGGTAGATTTCTCATTTGTGTTGACATTAGTCAGGATGGACGAACTCTTGCTACAGGTAAAGATAATGGAGTAATAAGTTTATGGGATATGAAAAAAGGTATCTATCTTAAAGACCTGAAAGATAACGAAATAGAAATAAATGACATAGCATTTAGTCCAGATGGTAGGACATTAGCAAGTGTTGGATTTGACAACCTTGTTAGGCTTTGGAATATCACACCTCCTGATGATTTTGATATGCCAGCAATTCCTCATGCACTTCTTGATGAAAATGTGAATACATGGGTAGAAGAGTTCGGTGAACCTAATCTAAATTCTTGGGCAAGACTTGAACATCAACGGGACAGAGCTGCATGGGTAATAGTAGATGGACAACTGGAAGTTAATACACAACCATTCTGTCGGGACCGATTAAATCTTGAAAGTGAACTTGCTCAAGAAACGAATACAACGCTTGATTTTACAGCATTTCCAATTGATGTAGAGCAACTTAGAGTAAAACTGAAGGTTAATTCAACTGATAATGCGTTCGCTGGCATATATATAGGTAGAAGACCTGAAAATATATTTGTCCGACAATTTAAACACACCTATTTATTTGGAAATCATACAATAGGTAATCCAGATAATATAGCATATAATGCTGCACCCTCAATTGGATATAACATCGACGAAATTGATGTCATATTCGATCGTGGAGATTTCTATCTATTCTCTGAAGGAAAATACATTGCTGATTTTAAAGACAGTGATATAGATAAAATCAACTATGTAGGCATTGCTATGTTTGTAGATCGTTGTAGTAAAAATGCCTCAGTGATTCTGGACGATTTTGAAATTTCAGGTCCAACTATTCAAAACAAAGGTCCAGTGAAAATTGATCCAAATGAGAATTTGGATGATGAAAAAATCGTTATAAAAGACGCATGGGTTGAAAATTTCAACGATGCAGAACTAAAATCCTGGAAACAACCCAAGCATCAAATTAATCGTAATCGATCTACTTGGAAGACAAAAGATGGGACCTTGGATGTTTGGATTGAACCACTGCAACATCATGCTATGATTCAAACTTATATCTTAGAATTTGTTGGGTTTCCAATAGAAGCTGAAACATTAAACGTAAAAATGGATATACTTGAAGCAGTAAATTCGGGTGTTGGAATTTTCATTGGACAGCGAACCCATGATGGAAACATATATAGACGTACTTATGATTTTCTTCACAGTAGTATATGGGGACCTATAGAATTCAAAGGACAGAACCCAAAAGTAAACTTTGGGCCACTCAAGAATATTGAAATCGACTTTAATAATGGGCATTTTGAACTGTTATCTGAAGGTGAACATATTCTTGAATTTGATGAACCCAACCTACCCTATATTGATGTTCTTGGAATTATAGCTTACACAGGTGAGGTACCATTATCACATTTTGTCGTTGACAATTTCATTATATCCAATATGTCTAAACCAAATAATGAGAATTTGAGTGTAGAGGCTAAAGGTAAAGCAACGGTCCTTTGGGGTGAGTTAAAGAATAAATAGAAAGAAATCGAAGTATAACCGTTCTACTTTTATATGATTTATATTATACTGTTTCAGATAATTTTAAAGTCTCTTTAATGTAGCACATACTTCCAGTTTGTGCGGTATTTCAAGACAGGTTTAACAACTGTTGATGGGATAAACATTTATAGAAATGGTATTACTTAGACTTCAACAATTAAACAGAAAACTTATAAGTTCATCCCCTTCACGAAAATCATCAATAATTATATCTGCCCCTGCACGAATCAGACGCTCACGCTTATCAGCGTTCATATTGTAAATATTGTCTTCAACTGATGCAACCCCTATTGCAATCGAATCTACAGCCTTTGCATTTTCAATCTCCACATATCCATCACCTATTATTAACAATTCATTCCCCGATAGATTAAAATCAGTGAGTATTTTCTGAATTACCATTGCCTTTGAGAATTTTTTATATTCTCGTAATGCCCCATATATACCACCGGTAAGATATTTAGCGACCTCAAGAAGTTCTGCTTCATTTTTCACAAATTCTATATCTGTACCACTGGCAAGGTAGCATTTTAAATCCATTTCATAAAGTTTCTTGAGAAATTCAAATGAGTTAGGTACCCGTAAACTATCAGGTGGGATATTTCCTTTAGTTAAATCGGTAATTCTCTTTTCCACAATTGGAAGTAATCGACTATTATATTCATCTTTATACGAAAGAGGATCTTTTGGCTTACCACCCCGTTTTTCAATCTCATCAGCTAACTGCATCATCTGATATATTGTTTGTTTACCTGTGAGTCTATCAACGAATTCTACAACAATACCTTCAAGTTCATCTTGTGATTCTTTGGTTTCTGTTTCTGTCTGTAGAAACTCAACCATCATTGGTACCATTACATTTTGCCATCCATCTCTAATCAATGAAATGGTTCCATCAAAATCGAATACTACATGCTTAATAAACCCAGTATTTATTTCATTGTATTGTTCAGCTGACGTGCCTTCAATATACTTGAATTCCATCCTTCCTCCACATCTATTTTGCATTGATTTCTCATCCTACTTTTGATAATATAATAGCAAGTTGTGATTTAATCAATGAAAATCTATAGTTTGGTTTGTCATGGAAGAGAAAGATCTCCTTAAAAAGATACAACGGATTGATATATTCACTAACCGTTTAGTAAACACTGTATTCGCTGGTGAATACAAAAGTTTTTTTAAAGGGCAAGGTTTAACCTTTGATGAAGTACGTGAATACCAAGAAGGAGATGAAATACGAACTATTGATTGGAATGTTACTGCACGTATGGGGCAACCTTTTGTAAAAAAATATGTTGAAGAACGCGAATTGGTTATGATGCTGATTGTTGATCTCAGTGCATCTACTTTATTTGGTAGTATTGATGAGACAAAAGCGGAAATCGCAGCTGAAATTACCGCCTTGTTAGCTTTCTCGGCAATAAAAAACAGTGATAAAGTTGGCTTAATCTGTTTCACAAATGCCGTTGAACACTTCGTTCCACCACAAAAAGGTAAAAAGCATGTGCTACGTGTTGTACGAGATATTTTAAGGTTTCAACCCAATCATACGGGAACAGATATTACACAAGCATTAAGGTTTGCTGATCAGGTATTAAAACCGCATAGTGTGATTTTTCTTATATCAGATTTTATGGATACCGGCTATCAGAAACAACTTAAGATAACGAACAAAAGACACACTCTTATTGCTATTACACTTAAAGATCCAAGAGAATCAGTCATGCCAAATGTTGGATTGATTGAATTACAGGATGCAGAAACAGGACAACGTAAACTAATTGATTCAAGGTCAGATCATATAAGAAACCTATACATAGAACATATCACGGATTCTATTCAAGAAAGACAAAAGGTATTCAAGAATAATCAAGTTGATTCAATAGATATACAAACTGAACAATCCTATGTACTACACCTCATCCGTTTCTTCCGTCAACGTACTATTGGAAAATAATCGGTTTCAACCAATGAATTTCTGAACCATTTTATCATGTCAAAACTACACATAAGAGGATTAACCCATTCATTCAGTCATCAAAATAAAAGGATTAATGTCCTTAAATGCCTGGATTTTATAGTTGATGATGGTGAATTTATCGCATTATTAGGTCCCTCTGGCTGCGGGAAAAGTACTCTTTTCAATATTATAGCAGGACTAATTCCACCTGAAAGTGGTGCAATGTTCTTAAATGGAGAATATGTAGATAGCAATACCGATGCTTTTGGATATATGCAACAGAAAGATCTACTTCTACCGTGGCGTACTGTATTAAAGAATGTACTAATTGGTCCAGAAATAACGAAGGATACTGAGAAATTTGTTAGATCAAAAGCGTTATCACTACTATCTCAGTTAGGATTACAAGGGTTTGAAAATAGTTACCCAAGCCAATTATCTGGTGGTATGCGACAACGAGTTGCATTGGTAAGGACACTCCTTTGCAATAAAGAATTCTTACTATTAGATGAACCATTTGGGGCATTAGATGCGATGACACGGTCTGTAATGCACACAATTTTAATGGATATGTGGAATAAGAAAAAACAAACCGTTCTTCTAATCACTCATGATGTTGAGGAAGCTCTCAGTCTTGCAGATAGGATTATAGTGTTAACAGCACGACCAGCAACAATTAAATCAGAAATAAACGTTAATTTAAAGCGGCCAAGATGTATAACCGATAGTTCTTACATTCACCTAAAGAGACAGATATTAGACATATTAAGCTTAGAAATGGATTATGTATTTAGTATGAATTAGATATTTAAAACTATATATCCAGTAGAAAAAACATCAACCTTTTCCCTAATAATACAAATATGAAATGCTATCCTTGAAACTAAACTACTATTATTATTTTCAGTTATTCTGTATAATGGACAACATTATGCAATGAGATGAAATATTAGAAGAGGAGAAACAATTGCATCAGAGTAATTTATCATTCTTAATCATATTATCTATCATTACACTCGTAGTAGGATGTGGTGAAGAAGATTCAATTATGGTCTCATCGGTAAATCCTCCTGATGGGAATTCAATCACTACTGATTCAATTATTTTGGTGAAATTCAGCGGAACTCCAGATAATATTACTGTATCTAATGGAGAGGTCACCAGAAATGAAGATTCTATATCTATTTCAGGTCCATTTCAATTGGGGGATTTAACTATTGAAATAGAATGGGATGGAGGGAGTCATAGTCTATCTTATACAGTCATTGAATCAGAGATAGGAATTCCTGAAGGTATGGTTTTAATACCAGAAGGTAAGTTTAAGATGGGGAGTCTTAGTGGTGATGATGGAATTGTTCAACAGATTGGTACTACAATATCTTTAGATGCCTTTTATATAGATCAGTATGAAGTTACAAATCAAGATTTTAAAAAATTTATTGATACGAATTCGGATTGGTCTAAAGATAACATTGACTCCAATTTACATGATGGTAACTATCTGACAAATTGGAATGGTGATGATTTTCCTGATGGTAAAGCAGACCATCCTGTTGTATATGTAAATTGGTATGCAGCTGTCGCTTATGCTCTTTGGTTAGACAAAAGACTTCCCACTGAAGCTGAATGGGAAAAAGCAGCCCGCGGAGGAATTGAAGGGCAAAAATATCCTTGGGGGAATACAATTGATGAAAGTAAAGCGAATTACTCGTTAAATGTTGGTGTCACAGGTAATACTACTTCTATAGGTGAGTATCCCCCAAATGATTTTGAGATTTATGACATTATCGGTAATGTTTTGGAATGGTGTATTGATCGATATGAAAGAGACTATTTTGAAGATATATCCAATACCAATCCTATTGGTGGTAATGATACTATAAAAGAGGTACAGATTGAATATCGCAGAATCACATCATCACGTTCGATTAGAGGTGGATCTTGGGTAGAAAGTGGTCAACCTCGAGTTTCGATTACTTATAGACGTGGGAATGAACCTGCACGTACAAGTCATTTAATCGGTTTTCGTTGTGCAAAATCAACATCACAATAATATAGTATCAGTAATTCAAATTGAAAGAATAATAATCTTTAACCAATTCCTAATAACCAATTCCTAATAATGTAGTCTATGAAATCAATTATTAAGAATATGAGAAAAAATTGTATTTACAATATATTATATTACTTGTATACTTCTGAAAATTTCAGTTTTGAGAGGATTTAATATGATAAAGTGTGCCTTAATTAGTGGTAGAGGAATGGGAATGATGCATGGTGGAAATTTCCATGATCATCCAGACGCAGAAGTCGTAGCAGTTTGTGATATGGATGAGAATTTATTAAACAATGCTAAAGAAAAATTTGGTGTAGAGGGGTATCCATCAATTGAAGAGTTATTGGCGAACTGTGATGCTGAACTGGTACTCTTGATTGTGAATGAAACAAGGCGAATTCCGCCATTACGTGAATTAATCGCTGCTGGAAGAAATGTATTTACAGAAAAACCGTTATGTGGTCTACAAGGTCAAGCCACTGTCCGAGAAGCAGATTTGGCAATTGCTGCTCCTGCAATAGCCGAATGGCGGGAAACCAACCAGAAATTTGGAATAGATTACAATTATCGTTTTATGGAACATTTTCGCAAACTTCACGAAGATGTGGTTGAAGGGAATCTTGGTGAAATACGTATGTTACATGCACGTGCTCATTTTAACTGTTGGTCCCATGTTATTGATCAGATTTTATGGTCAATGGGTGTTCCTGAGTGGGTTAGTGTTACTGGAGATCCAAATGAAGGTGGTGGTTGGAAACGACTAATTCATATTGGATGGGAAAATGGAGTAATAGGTTCTTTGATTGGAACAAACCTATGGGGGTATGATGATCATCCACTACGTGTAAAAATCCTTGGCGATAAGTCTTATGCTGAAGCTAAAGGTCTTGATGGTTCTTATGTTAGACGGAAAGCCAATAATTCTGAAATTGAAGAGAAATGGGATAACGAACCCGGACAACCTGAAATGCCGGAATCCTTTAAGAGAATGGCGGATGGGGTCATAAAAGCTATGCAAAATGACGAAGCATTTCCTGCTGATGGAGAAGCAGCTTGGAACGAACTTTTGTTTGAAGCTGCAGTTCACCGATCCGCTTTACAAAACGGTGCTCGAGTATATCTATCAGATGTAGACAAAGCTGCATTTGTCTAATTTACACAATCAAATAAGTAATTGTGATTATCTTATCCTATTTTATATGAAGGCATAGAACATTAATTCAAGATTCAAACGCCGATTCAATTAGGAATCGGCGTTTACCGTTGTAAATATTATCCCTAATCTGATTATACTCTAACAACGACCTTTCCAATCTTATCTCCAGTAAACAAAGAAATAAAAGCCTCTGGAGCATTTTCCAAACCCTCTACTATCGTCTCCTCCCATGTGATCTTGTTTTCTGCTATCCATTTTCTCATATTCTGATAAAACTCATGGTTACGATTTTCGTAATCAGTAACAATAAAACCTTGAATTTTTATCCGTTTACCAATTGCGGCACTCAAATTTGTTGGTCCAGGAGTTGGTTCTACATCATTGTATTGAGATATCATCCCACATAATGGAATCCGTCCATGCATATTCATTACAGCTAAGGCAGCTTGAAGGTGAAAACCACCAACATTTTCAAAATAAATATCAATCCCATCTGGACATTGATCTCGTAATTCAGTTTCTAAGTTATCAACTTTATGATAATTTATGACAGCATCAACCTTTGCCTTCTCAATTAACCATTCTATTTTTTTATCTGTTCCAGCACTTGCAACAACTCTACATCCCTTGATTTTAGCAATCTGACATACAATTGATCCAACTGCACCAGCAGCAGCTGAAACAAAAACTGTTTCGCCATCTTTTGGCTGACCTATATCTAATAATCCAAAATAGGCTGTCCTTCCTGGCATTCCCATTGCCCCTAAAAATGACTGTAGCGGAGCTACAGTGGAATTGATAGATTGTAAACTTTCAGCAGTGGCAACATAATAATCTCTCCATCCTAAATAACCGACCACATAATCACCAACACCTAATTGTTCAGATTTTGATTCAACCACCTTACCTACACATCCACCTTGGAGTGCATGTCCGGAATTGACGGAACGCATACCTCCTCTCATATATGGGTCAACAGAAATATAGATATTCTTAACTAATACCTCTCCTTCCGCCGGTTCAAATAAAGGTGCTTCAATCAGTTGAAAATCCTCTGGTTTAGGTATTCCAATAATACTATTTTTTAGTTGAATTTGCCGACTCACAATCTCATTCATAGTTTTCTCCTATGTTAAATAATGACATTTCTATTTCATTATGTTACCACATATAGTAGATTTAGAATTAAATGTTTATATGAAATTAAGAATCTGTTCCCGATTCTTCCATCCTTCTCTCTTCTTTTTCTGTAGGAGGGGATTTCGATCCCCGATCTTAAATACAAACGGATCGTTATTCGAATAACATATCTTCGAATGCTTTAATGTCGAAACTTTACACACCCATCTCTCCCAATTTACTTGACATTTGTCTCATTGTGTGGTTTTATTGGTTAAAGAAACTCTATATAAAACTCAAAACTATTCCTAATTTGGGTTATTCATAAGGATAATTTATCAAATGATTGAGAATCTTCCAAAAGAATACATCAGAACTGATTTCGGTCATGAAGTATATGATGACTGGTATCTACAACATGGAAATTACAATTTTGAAGAACCCGAATTTGTGAGACAACATATTCCTTTCTATGAACAGGTGTTAAGATTATCAAATAAAGATTATATTTTAGATGCAGGATGTGGTATTGGTAGTTATACACGTGAGTTTGCTCGCAAAGGTTATAATATTTCTGGTATGGATCTTTCAGATAATTTCTTATCTGAAGCACGAGATATTACTAAATCTGAAGAATTGGATGTGGAGTATATATTAGGTGATTATAATGAAATGAGTTTTGAAGAGGAGTTCTCTGTAATTTTCTTTGAAGGTTCATTTTTCTATAAATCAAGAGAAGGGTTAGTCTCATTGTTATCACGGATATATCGAGCTTTGAAATCGAATGGCAGATTATATTTTGTTCACCCAAATCAGGCAATTGTAAAAAAGAAATATCCTTGGACGAAACAGACTGAAATTAAGAAAAATGTCTTTATTCATCAGACTGCGGAATATGATGAGGAAAATGATGGAGAATTGCACACTTGGTTAAAATTAGATTACAATACAAATGAGCATTTTAAATGTGATTTTTTCGTAAAGTTTCTCAGTCCAAAACAAGTGGAAACTTGTCTTATTAAAGCTGGATTTGGAATTATACAATTCTATAAAAAACGTAGGTTAGAGAATTTTCAAGCAAATCATGACAATGGGTTTTCTTTAGTTGCGTATAAAAACCAACTATAATTAAGAAGCTATGGAGATAAAAATAGATAGACCTAAAGAGGTTTATGATAAATTAATCTGTGATGGGTTCTGTGTCGTTAAGAATGTACTACAGAATGACATGTTAACCCGTCTTCGATTGATAACAGACGAATTACTAAGTCAACAAACAGAAGATGAACGAGCTGCCCACCGTTCTTCTGGAAGTATGATCAGTGTCTATAGTCATTCACTATTCTCAGAATTAGTGGTTTATCCCCGGGTCTTACAAACTCTTGAAGCATTGGGTTTCATAAGACCGAAATGGTCTTCAGGCTATGTAATCAGTAAACCCCCAAAGAGTCCACCTTTATTCTGGCATCAGGATTGGTGGGGATGGAACGATCCTTGTAGCTACACACCATTGCCACAACAACTCTTTCTCATGTATTATCTGGTTGATACAACGCCATATAATGGATGTTTACGGGTAATAAAAGGATCACATATTAACAGACATGAACTACACGATATATTACCTGCTGCCCATGGTGCTGATCTGCAACGAGTGGAGGATATTGAACATCCAGCATTTAAACAATATCATGATGAATTAGATGTACCTGTAAAAGCAGGTGATCTTGTGATAGGTGATTCACGTTTATTACATGCGTCATATAGTAATCAATCTAATGAAAAACGGACTGTCATTACACTTTGGTATCATCCGTATTTTGATCTATTACCATCTGGAATGAGGGCACATATTGGTAGACTTCGACAGAGTAATGCCTGGACAGATGAGGATTGGAAACGAATTTCTGAACTCGCCCCGGTATACAAGGGTGAAGTTGAACCAATAAAATGGAATCGATCACCAGGTCCTAACCTAAAATAAAAATATCCTATACAGTAAAGTAGTAAACAGATTTAATTTGAAGTAGTTATTATATCTCTATATACTTATATACATACTCCTACATGAACTTGACCTTATTGAGGAATAACAAACAATTGGTAAACCCAAGAGATGAATAGTTTTAAAATATAGGAGAATAAATGATGAAAACCACAGAACTACGGATAATACCATTATGTGTTAGTTTAATTCTTATTAATCTGGCATTTATCAGTATTTGTTCAGCAAAAATTGATTTTGAAGATTGTGTTTCAATGTTGTACTTTAATGAGGGGACAGGGGACGTAGCCAAGGATGCCTCTGGAAAAGACAATAATGGTAAGATTCACGGTGGAGCAAAATGGGTTAATGGGAAGTATGGAAAAGGAGTGGGTCTTGATGGATCTGATGATTATGTTGAGATCACACACGACGAAACCTTATTGGTTGGTGGTGAACATACTATAGCACTTTGGGTTAAATTGGATACAGTTCCAGCTGCTGGGATGGCAGTTGTCACAAAAGATGATTGGGCACCAGGGTTTTGGTGGGATGCAAATATTATCCGACATCACACACATGATCCACCTGCTTCACTACACTATATAGATGCACCGTGGAACCCAGATACGGATTGGCATCATTATGCAGTTACTTGGGATGGTGAGGAATTTGGGATCTATATTGATGCTAAACAAACTGCATCAGGAGTCACTGCTCCAAACTTAGGAAGAAATCCTCTTACTGACAAACCATTTTTAATTGGGATATATCTGGCTACTGGACAACATGCCCAATGGGGTTCTTTTCTTAATGGAATTATCGATGATGTTGCTATCTTCAATGTGGCATTGTCAAATGATGATATTGAAATTATCATGAATGAAGGATTAGAAATGGCTGCAAATGTTGATCCATCTGATAAACTTACAACAACTTGGTCAACAATTAAGGTCTATTAGTCCTATATAAAAACTTAGAAATAATTGTATCTATTTCTTATTGTTCTGTTTTGTCTTCCATATTGTAGACTTAACAGAACATTGTATGAGAGTTCTATTTATAAAGGAGAGATTCTATGCATCAGATTCCCATTTTTCATGATTATACCTTTGGTGATCAGGAAAGAAAGGAATTAGATTTTGATGGTCATTATGCATTACCAGGTCTATTGACTGATGTTGCGCAGAAACACCTGACAGAATCTTTGGATCGGATTCAATCACTCATACCCGGATGTAAAGAAGGATATGAACCAAACAGGTTTTCTGCTGAATATGATACCTATCTTGAAAGTCTAATTGGACACCCACAGATGCTAAAACTTGCACGTGAAGTACTCGGTGATGAGATTAGATATGACCACTGTGTAAGTCTCAACCGTCCAGGAGGTAATGGTGGAATTGGTTGGCATAGCCATGGATATTCTGAAGATGATGCACGATACGGTTTTGTCCGTATATTTTTCTATGTGAATGGATTTGAATCAGATGATGGTGGCTTGAAAGTTGTACCAGGGAGTCATCTTTATAGAGATCCTAAAATACATGGTGCAACAGATAATGCCTTACGTGAAGGGTGGTTAGCAGGAAAAACACACCCAGAAACAGGAAATCCTTTAGAGATTGAGGAATTATCTGTTCCAACTGGTACTGTTGTTTTAATGTGGACTCATGCTGCCCATGCAGTAAATCCAAGAAAACCGGACAGTGATACGCGATGGACTGTCGTTTATGCTTACCGTAATCCGGGTAAAGATGCTGGAGCAAGGTGGATTACGCCAGAATTTGAAAAAAAACACATCCCCGGTGCCGAAGGAATAATGTCCTTACATTAAGAGTATTATTCTAACCTATTTCTTTTTGTGCTTCTACCATGTCTACAAAGAAACCACATATATTATTACTCATCAATGATGAACACCGACCTGATATCTTACCCATAGAAAATGATCCTGTCATAAGAACTCCTACATTATCTCGTTTTATCAACGAAGGAACATATTTTAGAAATGCATATACTCCCTCTCCGGTTTGTGTTCCTGCCAGACAAAGTTTCTTATCTGGACTCTATCCTCGTAATAGTGGTTGTCTAAACTTTGGTGATCCAATGCCAACCGAAGTACGCACCATGCCTGGACATTTAGGTAATTATGGTTACTATACCTGCTGTGCCGGAAAAATGCACTTTGTTGGACTGGATGTGATGCATGGATGGCATGAACGCATTGGACGCGATATAATTGGAAATAACGGCTATCCGTATCCACCTGTTAAGGACGAATATACAGCACAGATTGAGCGTGAACCTGGAACAGGCATGAAACAGAACAAAGTCGTACAGGAGGTCCGTGATGCACAACCAGGAATTGGACATTGGATGCTTCATGATCAATACAATGTTGATGGAGCACTACTTTTCCTTGAAGAGTATTTTGTTAATGCTTCTTATGATAGACCAAAAGCAAATCCACTCTGTATGGCAGTGAGTTTAATAGCACCTCATTACCCATACCAGTGTCCACTTGATCTGTTCAACTACTATATGCAGCGTGTTGAACCTATTATCGAAGAACCAAATGAGAATTTTGGCTATGATAACTTTTTTAGAGTTGAAGTCGGGAAGGATGTTACATACCGGCAAGCACATCGGGCAACTGCAGCTTATTACGGTATGATAGAATGGATGGATATACAGTTTGGACGTGTAATTGAGAAATTGGAACATTTGAATGTACTTGATGATTTTATAATCGTCTTTCTCTCTGATCACGGTGAGATGTTAGGGACAAAAGGATTATGGGAGAAACAGAGTTATTTTGAACCATCTGTTCGTGTACCACTATCTATATGGAATCCAGAAAGATTTGGTTTAGAACAGAATATAGTTGAAGAAAATGTTTCGTTAGTAGACCTATTTCCAACATTGTGTGAATTAGTTGAAATCCCTACTCCAGAAGAACTGGATGGAAAATCACTTGTTCCTCTAATTCAGAATAAAACCGTAGATTGGGATAATACTGTATACAGTGAACTCTGGCGTGCACAAAATGGTCCTTCGGTAATGGTTAAAGAAGGAAATCTAAAATATTTTCGATTTGATAATGATAAGGGTTGGCAAGATCAACTCTTCGATTTATCTAAGGATCCTCAAGAGAATAATAATCTGATAGATAATCCAAATTATACCGAGCAACTATCAAAACTAAAGTCAAAAATTGATGCATTACCATCACCACGACAAAAGAATAAAAACAATTGTTTTATTGATCCACATAAACCCATGGATTAATATATGACCTTATTCAATTAGATCATCAAGGTCAATTAAAGTAACATCTTCATTTATTGCCATCTGTCTTAGAGATTCCGTAAAACCACTTAAAGAAAACAGTACATATCTTGGCTTTTCTCTCCACTCATCTGAAACCTTCGTAGATTTATCTATCAGTTGATTGAGTATGTTTACACCGACTGGTTTATTCCACCATTTACATTCTCCAAACCAGTGACTACCATCCGTATTATGAGTCAATAAGTCTATTTCACAATTAGCCTCCCAATGTGAACATATTCTCAACGGGTCAGTTTTCCAACTCTACGTCTGCCATAAAATATAAAAAATTCGGCATTACCAGATTGATACATCTGTTCCAATGCTTCTAATTCAGATTCACGGTTTAAGAGCATTTCATATTCCTCCTTGCAAATAATATACTCTAAAGTATAATACTCTAAAGTATAATATATTTCAATTGGATATATTCATAGTTAACATTAAAATGGTTATATATCTCAAGATATTATTTTGAATTGAACATATTTTATTTTTATGATAAATTACACTGTATAGACTAAATACAAGTTTCACCATCCCTTGTCTTAACTTCTGAGGAGGAGTTGTACAAATGTATTGGCGTAAACAGGAAACAATGTTATTTTCTAATTTGCAGTTATGTAGAGTCTTTAGTTTAGTCATTCTTATTCTTCTGATATTGACAGTACATGTAGAAGTTGCTAATGCAAACAAGTTAAAATTCGACAGAGATGTTCTTCCGATTTTATCTGATAAATGTTTCGCATGCCATGGTCCTGATCCAGCAACACGACAAGCAGATCTACGACTTGATATTAAAGAAGGTGCATTCTCTGAGCCAAGTGGTTATCCGATAATTGTTCCCGGTGAACCAGAAAACAGCGAATTGGTAATACGAATTACACATGAAAATCTTGATACAAGAATGCCACCTCAATCCCAAAATCGGCAACCTACACAAGAACAGATTGATACCATTATACAGTGGATTGCGGAAGGGGCAGAATGGGAAGAACATTGGGCATATAATCCTCCTCAACGAATTGATCCGCCTGAAGTACAGAATACAGATTGGATACACAATCCTATTGATAACTTCATACTCAATAATTTAGAAAAAAAAGAACTTACACCATCAACTCAAGCTGATAAGCGAACACTAATTCGTAGATTATACTTCGATTTAACAGGATTATTACCACCATCTGGAGAAGTAGAGCAATTTATAAGGGATAAACGTCCTGAAGCCTATGAAGAATTGGTTAATCGCTTAATCACAAAACAACAGTTTGGTGAAAAAATGGCGATTTACTGGTTAGACCTTGTTCGGTATGCAGATACAAGTGGATACCATTCCGATGAAAATGTTAGTGTCTGGCCCTATAGAGATTATGTAATTAATGCATTCAATGAAAATATGCCATTTAACCAATTTACAATAGAGAATTTAGCGGGAGATCTCTTACCTAACGCTACACCGGAACAAAAGGTTGCCTCTGGTTACAACAGACTAATACAAACTACTGCTGAAGGTGGGGCACAAGCGAAAGAATATCTTTCTATATATGCTGCTGACCGTGTACGAACTACTGCATCTGTCTGGTTGGGTGCAACCCTCGGCTGTGCTCAATGCCACGACCATAAATTTGATCCATATACAGCTAAAGATTTCTATAGTTTTGCTGCGTTTTTTGCTGATGTTGAAGGTCCAGGAGTATACCGGGGAGGAAGTAAGTGGGATCCCGTTGTGATGCTACCTAATCCTGAACAACAATCTGAATTAGATAAAATTGATGATGATTTGATTCGATTAAGAAAGGTTTTTGATTTATCATCTCCAGGATTACAGTCTGAACAGAAAAAGTGGGAAGATGAACTTAAACCACTACTTTCCTCAACTGATCCTGCAGATTTCGCTTGGGTTGACGATGTACAATCTAATGGCGGGAGAACTGATGGTAAATGGAACTTTGTTGAAAAAACTGAAGCTCCTGTCTTCAGTAAGAAATATTCACGGCTTCAAACTGCAAATCCAGACCAACTTGTTCAACATAGCTTCCATAATGCGAATAGAAAATTCACGTTAAATGATGGCGATAAACTGTTTGCTTATGTTTGGTTAGATCCTGAAAACCCACCCAAAACAATTATGCTTCAATGGAATGACGGTAATTGGGATCATCGCGCATTCTGGGGTGAAGATAAAATCACCTATGGAGAAATTGGGAATGATACGCCTGCTCATAAACCGATGGGTGAACTTCCGAAACTGGGGGAATGGGTTCGTCTTGAAGTTGATCCTGAGATTGTAGGTCTAAAAACAGGTAGTGTTCTAAATGGTATGGCATTTACACAATTTGGTGGAAAAGCCTATTGGGATATCGCAGGTATTACAACAACACTCGGTTTCGTTACAAAAAACTCACATGATGCAAATGTCATAATGGCAATACAGGTTGATCCATTCATTAGAACAACAAACCAAAGAAAACAGATTGAAGAATACTATAAGACCATCGCACCTGCACTGGATGGAATCCGTAATGAGATTGCTTCATTAGAAAAAAGGAAAGGTGAGATAAGGGCACAAAGTCCATATTCTCTGACGACTGTTTCTGTCCTACCTCGTACTACACGTATTCTACCAAGAGGTAATTGGTTAGACGATTCGGGTGATATAGTTGATCCTATGATACCTGAATTCATGGGAGATCTCGGTGTAAATAACAGACGTTCCACACGACTGGATCTCGCTAAATGGGTTGTTTCAAGAGAGAATCCTCTTACAGCACGTACATTCGTTAATCGTCTATGGGCACTCTATTTTGGAACTGGTATTTCTCGTGTTCTTGATGATCTTGGAGCACAAGGTGAACCACCTGTGCATTCTGAACTTCTTGATTGGTTAGCAGTTGAATTCATGGAAAGTGGGTGGAATGTTAAGCATTTGGTAAAATTAATTGTTTCTTCAAATGCTTATCGTCAATCTTCAAAACCCAATGATATTTTGCAGGAAAAAGATCCATACAATCGACTCATTGCACGTCAATCTAACTGGCGTTTAGATGCAGAAATTGTTAGAGACAATGCATTATTACTCAGTGGTCTACTTGAAGATAAAATCGGTGGTCCAAGTGTCAGACCCTATCAACCTGTAGGATATTACTCAAACCTGAACTTTCCAAAACGTAAATACGTACATGATAAAGGTGAAAGTCAATATCGACGAGGTCTATACACGCATTGGCAGCGAACATTCCTTCATCCAAGTATGATGGCATTTGATGCCCCGAGTAGACAAGAATGTACTGCAGAACGGGCTTCATCAAATACCCCTATGCAAGCACTGACATTACTTAATGATCCAACCTATGTTGAAGCAGCTCGAATGTATGCAGCTCGAATCATTAAAGAAGGCGGTGAAACTCCAGAGGATCGTATTAATTGGGCATATAGACAATCTCTATCTCGATTGCCAAATCCTAACGAATTAGAACTGATTACAGGCATGTTTGAAAAACACAAAATGCAATATGCTCAGAATACAGATTCAGCAAACCAACTCATATCTACTGGCGAGGCACCACAAATTCAAGGTATTGATGCCACTGAACATGCTGCGTGGACTTCCGTAGCACGTGTGATATTAAATTTACATGAAACAATTACACGATATTAGTTTTTATATTGTGAGACCGTTGATTCCTTGATCCGAATAAAATAGACTGATTTATCAAACTCACGTTTTTTATAGGTTTTTCTAAGAGATGAATTATGAGTTCGATAAAGTTTTTAAAAGTATATTTTTGGTTTACACTGATAATATCAATTATCTTATTAATACCTTCATTTAAAAGTACGATGTTTTATCATTTATTTATACGTGAAATAAACCTGCCTTATAAAGATATAGCAATAGTGCGATTTGCCATTGATTTTCCTTTAGCAATGTCAATCATATTTGACTTACTATTAACAGTAGCATTACCTATTATCCTGATATGGATACCTTTTGTAATAATTACCTATATACGAAACCGTAGATCCAAATTAGCATAATATTTCAAAGATATGCTTGTATAGAGTACTATACACATATAATAAAATTAAAATATGATACAACCATAAGGAAATACAATCTCGTGGGGAAGTACTTAATACCGCTGGGAATTATATTTGTAATAATTGGTATAGGTACCGGTATCTATTACGAATTTACTGATGATTATTCAGAGAACAAAGACAATAAAATAAATTGGAATCGTGGATTCTTCAGATTAACATTAATAATTTCAATATTAGCAGGTATTTGGTTGGGGTCAAAAGTTGCTATTCATGCAAAAATGATAACCTTGATTTAGAGGATGAGGAATTCGCTTCAAAGTTAAAAAAGAATCCAAAAGCTGCATTCTTCGGTTTTTTTATATTTATCTTTGGGTTCGTTTGGTTATTATATTTTATTTTTCAATGGCCAATATACCAAGTAATTAAATTTGTTGTGAAAGGATTTCAATAAAAATAAATACTCATAATGTTCACATAACTTTATCTATCACAAGAATCATAGTGTTTAAGGTACATTAAGGTGTATAGGAATAGGAGGTATCAAGTATGTCATTAGATATCAATGAAAAGGCAAAACTTCAACTTACAAGACGTACGTTTTTAGGAAAATCGGTCCGTGGAATAGGTTCATTAGCACTTGCATCTTTGCTGTCACCATCACTAATAAGTGCAGCTCCAAAGATCAAACAGTGGAAAGGAATTATAACCGAACCACATGTTATACCAAAAGCAAAAAGGGTTATACATCTATGTATGGCAGGCGGTCCATCACATTTAGAGACATTGGATTACAAACCTAAACTTGCTGAAATGCATGGTCAACCTATGCCTATGTCATACACTAAAGGACAGCCGATTGCACAACTACAAGGACAAGCAAACGCACTCAAATGTCTTGGTCCAACACATGAATTCAAGAAATATGGTGAATCAGGACAGGAAATGAGTTCTGCATTTCCACATATCGGTAGCCTTGCAGATGATATATGTATTATTCGTTCATTAAGAACAGAACAAATTAACCATGATCCCGCACACACCTTCATGAATACCGGTACAGCAATATCTGGAAGACCCAGTATGGGTTCATGGCTACTTTATGGACTCGGTAGTGAAAATGAAAACCTACCCGGCTATGTTGTTCTCGTTTCATCCGGTGGAGGACAAGATCAACCGATAGCAAACCGTCAATGGCATAGCGGATTTCTCCCAGGACAATTCCAGGGAGTTCAATTCCATTCAAGTGGTGATCCTGTTCATTATGTTTCTAATCCAAATGGAGTTTCTACTGAACAACAGAAAGATGTTGTAGGGACAGTTCAATCATTAAATAACATTCTAAATGAAACTGTTGATGATCCTACAATAGCCACTCGCATTAATCAATATGAGATGGCTTTCCGAATGCAAACAAGTGTACCAGAATTAACAGATGTATCTGATGAACCACAAGATATTCTTGATATGTATGGGGCAAAACCTGGGGATGGTTCGTATGCATCAAACTGCCTACTTGCTCGAAGATTAGCAGAACGCGGTGTCCGTTTCATCCAACTTTATCACCGGGGTTGGGATCATCACGGTGGCATACAAAATGCTATTAAAACAACAGCAGGATATGTTGATAAAGCAACTGCTGCATTGGTTAATGATCTAAAACAACGTGGCATGTTAGAGGATACCTTAGTAATATGGGGTGGAGAGTTTGGCAGAACACCAATGGCTCAAGGAAGCGGACGAGATCATCACATTAAGGGATTCTCAATGTGGATGGCAGGTGGTGGTGTCAAAGGTGGAATTAGTTATGGAAATACAGATGAATTAGGATATAACGCTGTTGAAAATATCGTACATGTTCACGATTTCCACGCTACAATGTTACATCTATTAGGAATTGATCATGAAAAATTGACTTACCGTTTCCAAGGTAGGGATTTCCGTCTTACAGATGTCCACGGACATGTTGTACGGGATATCCTTACATAAAGGCTACTACAACATTAGAATGTAGGTTCGGTTCTCAAATCGAACCTACTATTAAAAGAAGATTACATTTCAAACTACATTATTCCTGCTGCCCTCAAAACCGTCTCCTGAACAATAAGTTCATGCTCTAATGATCGATCAGGAGATTTCTCCCCACGTATATCAGCAACGAATGCACGAAGACTGTCTACATAGCGCGGTCGAGGTTCAACAGGAACAGTCTGCCACCCCTTAACATATCCATCACGATCACTATCTAAACATAACCGTAAAGATGGGGGTTCAAGCGGTTCAAGAATCGCACTACCCCGTGTACCATAGACTTCCAAACGTCTTGCTTTACCTGAATCAATCTCTAATGCCGTAGATTCAAGTATTGCTAATGCCCTTGGATATTCAAATACTGCTACTGTATTATTTCGATACCAAGGAACATCATGACCATCGTGTCTACTAAAGGGAGTCACATAGGTTGGACGTCCTAACAATGCAACAATAATATCTGTGAGATGACAGGCAAGTATGAACATTATTCCTCCTGAATGTTCACCAATGGAATCCCATCGTTTCCAATGGCTATCGTTCGAAAGACCAGAGGATATTCTTCCACGGACTGAAAAAATATCACCCAGTTTCCCTGAATTTGCCCAATCCAATATGAACTGAAATCCCGCATTGTATCTGAACATATAACCGAGTTGAACGAGTAGGTCATTTTCTTTTGCAATCTCTAATAATTCTCTAAATTCTTCAAGATTATCTCCAGCCGGTTTGTCAAACCAGACATGTTTTCCATGTTCAAGAATCTCACGGGCAAAGGTTAGATTCTGAGATACACGTCCTTGTGCAGCAATACCGACTATAGATCCATCATTAAGCATTTCTTCTTTAGATTCAAACCAATGTACTCCTTCGTAGGTGTCACTCTTACCAAGGGTTTGTCTCACTTCATCTGATGGTTCATAAACACCAGCAAACTCAATTTCATTACTCTCTTTCATCACACGTGCTTTCCCAGAAGCGTGGTCATGTGAAATACCATATTGTGCAAGTCTCAAATTATCATCTCCTTACAAATTCCATAAATTCTTATAAATTATACCATTTTCAATTTATTGACTTACATAATGACTTTTCTGAAATAGGGATTATCATATACACATTTATGAGTCCCGTAGGGACGGAATGTCTATAGAAAGCGGGGAATACCTTATATATTGAGTCCCGTAGGGACGGAATGTCTATAGAAATAACATTGAAATAAATAACTATTTCCTAATGCCAATAATGTAAACTAATCAATTAGAATTGGTATAAGATTCAATTATAACCTTATGATGATAGTGATTCTATCATACCTTACACATTAGTTCATGTGAAAAGTAGGTGCTAAATTTAGTATCCTATGCTAAACTCATATATGGATTAGAGGAAATATTACAGGACATTTTTCTTTGAACCTTCAATATCCTTTCCTGAATTGAAATCATCTTCTACCGCAGGTACCGTGTTGAAAACTGAACCGATTAACCTACAGTTCTATACAAAACCAGATTGTAAACTATGTGATAAAGCAAAAATTGTAATCGAAAGAATCAAAACTAAATTGTCATATATTTCGATTGAAGAAATTGATATTACAAAGAACATGGGTTTATTTACTAAGTATAAGGAAAATATTCCCGTAATTGAGATAGATAACAAGATACTTTGTCAACATAACATTAATGAAAGAAGATTGTTATGGTCATTAAGGTGGAATCAACTATTAAAAGTATTAAATAGGAGTTAATTATGGCATTCCCATCACACGGTTTAACACATCGGTCTACTGTAACTGGAACTCGAGGTATGATTACAAGTGCACATCCTCTTGCAAGCTTGGCAGGGGTTCGTATACTTCTGGCAGGGGGAAATGCATTTGATGCTGCAGTTGCAGTTGCATCTACACTAAACGTAGTAGAACCCTATATGTCTGGAATAGCAGGGAATGGTTATATGCTGCTCTATAGGGCAAAAGATAAGACCCACCATGTGATTGATTATTTAGGAACTGCTCCATATAACGCGACACTTGATGCCTTTCCAACACAAGAATCACAAAAGATTGGCATCCGATCTGGAATGGTTCCCGGTGGTTGTGGGGGTTGGTTAGCCCTATTAGAAAGATACGGAAGTATGGACATATCAGATGTATTCACACCAGCAATTGAATTAGCTGAGAATGGTTATGCAGTAACAGTTAAAAATGCTGATTTTATTGCAGGGGCACAATCGTATTTCTCAAAGAGAGCTGAAGAAGTAATAGCTGCGCGAGGCAGAACTCCTAAACCTGGGGAAGTATTAATACAAAAGGATTTAGCGAATACTTTTAGAATGGTTGCTGAAGGCGGAGCTGAGGTGTTTTATAAGGGGGACATAGCAAAAGAAATTGTAAGGTTTTCTAAAGAAAATGACGGTTTAATCACGGAAAAAGATCTTACTGACTTTAAGGTAGAATGGCAAGATCCATTATCTATTGAATACAAAGATTATAAGATTTTCTGTCCTCCTCCTCCATGTTCTGGATTCCAATATCTTGAGACATTCAATATTCTTGAAAACGACGAACTAAGTAAGCTTGGGCATAATACACCAGAATATCTACATCTTCTCATTGAGGCAATAAAACTTGCAAGTGCAGACAGAGCAGAATATACACCTACACCCAACCCTCCCATTCAGAAACTTTTATCTAAGGATCATGCACAGTCATTACGAAGTCGAATAAATGAAACTGCTGCAATTAGTGGTGGAGAACGTTGGACAAAAGATAAACTACAAGGAGAGATAATCGCTGATGATTGGACGACAGAATGTACAACACATTTTGATACTGCAGATGCTGAAGGAAATATCGTGGCAGTAACACAAAGTCTTGGTCAACCATTTGGTTCAGGTACAATACTTGGAAATACTGGCATGTTCTTGAATAATTTTATGTATTGGTTTGATAGAGAACCAGACAGTCCAAATGCAATTGGACCACATAAACAAATTGAGATGTGTATGGCACCATGTCAGGTCTGGAAGAAAGATCAACCTTATGCTGCTATTGGTACACCGGGTAGTCACGGAATCTTACAGACAACACTTCAGATGGTTTTAAACCTAATTGAACACGGTATGAATATTCAGGCTGCTATTGAAGCTCCACGAATTCGTCTAATCACTCCAGGAACACATGTTGCCATGGAAGGACGGATTCCTCTGGCTGTACGTGAGGCATTGATTGCACGCGAACATGATGTAGAGGTATTACCGGATTGGACTGCTACTGTTGGTGGTGGACACGGGATTGCATTTGATGCAGAAGAGGGAACATTCATGGGTGGAGCTGATCCAAGACGCGATGGATACGCAATAGGTATATAATCTTTCATAATACTCTAATCATATCGATTAACTATCCTTTTATTCATAATACTATCTATATATACGGAAACAACTATGAACCACCCTACTCATATTGTTGCTGTCTCAGGATTAATCAGTCATCAAGATGGTAACATCCTACTAATAAAAAGTCCACGTCGTGGATGGGAATTTCCAGGTGGACAAGTTGAGGAAGGTGAGAATATTATTGATGCTTTGATCCGAGAGGTGCAAGAAGAAACTGGTATCAACGCTTCTATCGGTTCGATGGTAGGGATTTACTCTAATATAAAATCACCAACTAAGGTGATGTTTGGGTTCTTGGGTGATTACATCTCAGGTGAATTAGAGACCAGTGATGAAAGTTTAGAGACAATATGGATCTCTCGCCAATCCGCACTACAACACATCACCAATCCAGCTGTTTCTGATAGAATGAAAGATATGGTTAATTTTTCTGGACGGGTCATTTACAGAGTATACACTACTAACCCTTATCAGATTTACCATCAATGTTACTTATAACTTAATGTGAGTTTGATAATAGGTATTTTAACTTCATTCTTCCAAAATTAGTACTCTGATACCCCAGTATGCAGGGAATGCTTTATAGTATTCATACCCGAAGAATGTCTAAATGACATTCATACCGTTGATTTGGGGAACGCCATAAGGCATTCATACCCGGTGAACGACAAAATGTCGTTCATGCCGTTGATTCCTTGATTTCTTGATTCATAGGCGTCAATTTTAGGATATGATGCCCATGGTTTTGGTAAAATGAGTCCCGTAGGGACGATATGTTTATAGAAAACACCACACAAACGCTCTTTAGTCTCGTAGGGACGAAATGTTTATAGGACAAATCCAATTTCAGGGAAAACAACAAACACAATTAGTTAACTGGCACAAGCCGTTATTTTAACATATTTTTTTAAGTGGAGTAAACATGATTACAAAACACATTATTATATTCTTTCTATTGATTGGATTAGGATTATCTATTATAAGTGGTTGTGAAAAAGTTCAGAATGTAGTTGCAACGAATGCAATATCACAAGAAGAACTCGATGCCTTTAGTATTACGATGGTATATCCAAACAACTGTGTGGGATTTGCTGCATACTGTACTGAATTTCACATAGGAGTTCGAAAAGCTCAGGAGGAACTCGGGATAAAACTTACTGAAGTAAACGGCATGGAAGAGGATCCTGTTGCCACCGAAATGATATTAAGTGAAGCAGCACAAAACTCAGAACTTGTTTTAACCGCGGGGTACCAAATGGGATCAATTCTTGAAACGGTAGCACCAAAATTTCCTAATGTGAAATTTGCTATCTTTGATGTAGCAATTGATTTACCAAATGTTGCTTCTATTAATTATAAATCAAACGAAGGATCTTTTCTGGTTGGGTCAATTGCAGCATTGAAGACTAAGACAAATAAAATTGGATTTGTAGGTGGAGTTGATGTTCCATTAATACGCGAATTTGAAGCAGGATATATCGCTGGTATTCATGAAATTAATCAAGATATACAAGTATATGTCAAGTACATAAGTGATGATGTAACTGGTTTTAATCAACCAAATAAAGCAAAGGAGATAGCATTAACTTTATATGAAGATGGGGTGGATGTAATATATGCTGCTGCTGGAGGATCAGGACAAGGTGTACTTGAAGCAGCACAAGAAACAATGAATTATATCATTTGGGTGGATTCAAATGGGAATCATCTCGCTCCTGGAATAGTACTAACAAGTATGGTTAAAGAGATTTCTTCCTCTGTACAAACAATCATAAACGAAACAGTAAACGGGATGTTCATGCCAGGAATCCGTTTTATTGGTATAGAAGGTGGTGTGGACTATACTTTAGACGAACATAATCAAATGAGTCTGTCTAAAGATATTGTAAACCAGGTTGAAACTATAAAAGAGAGAATCATTGCTGGTGACATAATTGTCCCTGACACTATACAATTACCACGTCAATAGTTTAAATATTCTACCAGTCATTGTTATCAACACCGTATTATGTGAAAAATAACCAACTGATAGAATACAACATGAATATAAAATTCAAAGGAAATAAATATGCTAAATCAATATCCATATCCTGAAGTTGATGGTAGACGTAGTATATTAGCAGGTGTAATTCTAACAATTATTACTTGTGGAATATACGGGCTCTATTGGCAATATAAACAGATGGATACACTAAACGTCTGGTTAGGTAGAAATGACTACTCTTTTTGGTTATGGTTAATACTCTCTATTCTAACTTGTGGGATTTTTGGAATATATTATGAATACAAAATGGCTTGCGGGATAAATGAGATACAGAATAATAACGATGTATTACATGATCATAACCTACCAATTATATGTGTATTATTAGCGATTTTTGGTGTCGGTATTGCATCCTTAGCAATACAACAATATCAAATAAATAGATTGTATGGGGACACATCAGATGGTTAACCATAAGAATCTGGCACGCCTATTTATAATTGGTTTGATTGTTGTAGGTATATATTCTGCTTGGGTTGGGTTGGTTCCAGAACAGGTCTCATTGATTCCCTGTCTGTTTCATTCAATTACTAATGTACCGTGTCCTGGGTGTGGAATGACACGTGCATGTCTTTCAATTACACAAGGTAATTTTATGCAAGCCTATATGTTCAATCCCTTTGCCTATCTATTAATTGGTCTTGCGTTGTGTTTTGCAATTTTTCCAAATAAAACAAAATATGTATGGGAAAGTTTGTCTATTAAGGCACGAAATTGGATACTGATTTTAGTTTTTGTGACATGTTTGTCAAACTGGGTATTTAAAATATTGTAGTATTTACCCTTGTGTTTGATATAAGGGATTAACGGACTTTCAAATAAAATTAGTTCAAACGACTAATTCGGTAAGATCGATAATCTTCAAAATTGGAATAATAGACGAATCGGACTGCTTTCCGTGTGAAAAGGGATTGGTCATTACTCTTCGGGTGCAAGAAATTGATGGAATTGTATCTCCCCATCTTTTACAGTGTTGACTACAAGACTCTTAATAGCATGTCGATTCGCATCAAAATGAGATAAATGCGTAGCTCCTTGATAATCCTGAGTTGCCATAATCTGATCTCGAATTGCAACAGGATCGTTGTCAGTTGTACGACGCATTGCTTCAATAAGAATGGTAACAGCATCAAATCCGAGTGCAGCCGGACCATCGGGTGGAATACTATAACGACCAATATAGGCATCAACAAATAGACGTCCTGATTCACTGAGTTGACCACCTGGTGAGAAGTGATTTGTAAAGAAACTCCCTTCAACTGCCGTTCCTCCAATTTCAAAAAGGTCTGGTCGATCCCAACCATCACCCCCAAGAAATGTCGCAGAGATATTAAAGTCGGTAGACTTTGCTTGTTTCACTGCCAACGGGAATTCAGATCCTAAGCCAGGTAAATAGATAATATCAACAGCAGGATCAACTGCATCTATTGCCAATAACTGATCAGTAAAATCTGTAGCACCAGTCGTATAGAATTGATGTGTAGCAACTGTACCTCCTTTTGCTGAAAAGCTCTCAATAAAAACCTTTGACAGTCCTTCTGAATAAGCGTTTCCTGTTTCTGTAAGGACAGCGGCGTTCTTCGCACTCAGTTCCTTAATGGCAAAATTCGCCATGACTTTTGCCTGATACGGATCTGTATATGCCCCCATAAACGTAAAATCTCTACCTTCTGTAACTTTTGGATTCGTCGGATAGGTCGTCAAAATCGGAATCTTGTGTTCTTGAGCAATCATACTCACCTCCACTGCTACATCAGAGTAGTCTGGTCCTACAATTGCAAGTACACCCTTACTTTTTAAATATTCTACCTGTTTTATACTAAATTCTGGATCTCTTTTATCATCTCTTATAAGAAACTCTATCGGAGTTCCATTGATACCACCATTCACATTCGCAATTGCAACAGCTATCTCAGCACCATTCCGTGTTGTTCCTGGATCTGGAGGACTATAGATAAAACCAATTTTAACTGTATCAACAACTGCAGGTTCTAAATCATCTGGAGTTACGACTTGTTGTATCCTCTCACATCCAAATATGATAATACTCATAAGAAAAGTCGAGATGAATATCCTATATACTGTAATATTTTTAAGTGTTTTTCTGAAATGTTGAAATATCAATCTATATTTCCTTTCCTGCGTTGTTACCTTTTGTTTATGACTTCATTCTCTATCTACCCATGAGAATCGTTCCTTTTTCACCTACTATCCATCCAGTACTATTTTGAAAATATATATCTTGAAGGTTTCTGGTTGTTGGTGAAGAATATTGATTCCAGTTCTTTCCACCATTCATCGTGTGTAATATTAAACCTTCTTCGCCAATTACCCACCCAACCTGATTATTTTGAAAGAAAACATCACGTAAACTTTGCTTGACATTTGAAGGTTGATGTATCCAAGTATTGCCACCATCAGAGGTATGTAGGATTAATCCATCTGTACCAACTATCCAACCATTTAAAATATCTGTAAAATGGACTTTAAATAAAGGCTGTTCCACGCCACTTATCTGACGAATCCACTGTTTCCCACCATCCCTTGTATGTAATATCTCACCCTTCTCTCCTACAACCCATCCATGACTTGAATCTACAAAATGAACTCCCCATAAATGTTTGTCAGAAGGATTTACTACTTTCTTCCATTTTGTTCCACCATTATGTGTATGTAGGATAGTTGAAACTCCTTTTTCATCGGTTCCACCAACTGCCCAACCTTGCGCAGAATTTACAAAATGTAAATCTAATATACCTGGAGGTTTAGCTGAACCAGAACGAATCTGATGTTGTAGTCCCCATTTTGTACCACCACTACTTGTATAATGTATTTTTCCCATAGTCGCAAGCCAACCGTTTTTTGGAGTTAAAAACAATACTCGTGTTAAAGTATCCGTTATCCCACTCTTTGTTTTACTTTGATTCCAGGTATTGCCTCTGTCTGATGACGATAAGACAAGACCATCATCCCCAGATACCCAACCATTTTTCTTATCTAAAAAATAAACACTAAATAAATGTTTATCAGTTCCACTATCAATCTGTTTCCATGCAATTGATGATGAGTCATTCGAACAACCTAAATACAATACAGATATGGACAAAAATACAGAGATGTAAAATATACGAGGCATTTTTTAACTCCCAAGATGATTAAATGATTGATTTTATCGTTTATTCTATGATAAATTAATGTAACTTATTCACTAAGATATGTCAACCTAAAACACATTTCTCATAAATAGAGAACATATACATTTACTGTAGTTTTCCTACTACTGCTTCTGAAAAAGTTTTAATTAATGATGGACTATATCATAGGTATTGATGGGGGTGGAACGAAAACTGTTGGACTATTAACCACTATAGAAGGTGAAGAAATTGCTAAGACAAAAAATGGTCCATCTAACTATCATGTTGTTGGCGTTGAAACTACATATCAAGTATTAAATGATATAATAAAAACTCTTACTGCACAGATAGATTGTACCCGAAATAACTTTGTTATCTGTATTGGGATGGCAGGCTTGGGTCGTGAAGATGACAAGAAAGTAATCACTGAAATCTGTGATAAGATTGAAATCACAACACAGAGAATACTAACCCACGACGCACATATTGCGTTGGTTGGAGGAATTGGTAAACCAGAAGGGATAATTGTTATTTCAGGAACAGGATCAATTGTCTATGGAATTGATTCGCATGGAAATGAAATTCGTGCTGGAGGTTGGGGATACCTCATCGGGGATGAGGGTAGTGGATATGACATTGCTATCAAGGGACTTCAAGCCGTTGCAAAAGCAACTGATTATCGACAGTCATCAACCATTTTAACAGAATTATATCTTACTCAACTCAATCTCGAAGATCCAAAACAATTGATTCGGTGGGTACATGCAGCAGAACGAAATGAAATTGCACAACTATCAGGTACCGTATTTGAAGGAATGGAAAATGGGGATAGAATTGCAATCGGCATTATTGAAACTGCGACTGATGAATTGATATGTGCAGTTGAATCTGTAATAAGACAAGCTACATTCAATGATACAATTAATATTGTCCTGAATGGTGGAAACCTAATTCATCAAAAGGTATTTTCTGATAATCTCAAAAATAAATTATATGAAAAGATAGATAATATATCTGTAATGTTTCCAATAAGTGATCCAGTTGATGGGGCAATACTTTTAGCTAAATCCTACATCTATAAAAATTCTTACAGCAATTAAATTACAACTTTTGATTACCGAACAACAAAACTCTAAGTCCATTGATATTGACTTAAAAACTATTCCTGAGATTGTAAGTATCTTCAATCAAGAGGATAAAGTAGTTATTGATGCTGTGGCAGCTGAATCAGATGCAATTGTTTATGCTATAGACATGATTGTTGATGCATTTAATAACGGTGGTAGACTGTTTTATATTGGGGCGGGAACAAGCGGGCGACTTGGAGTGTTAGATGCTTCAGAATGTCCACCGACTTTCAGTACAGGCCCAGATATGGTACAAGGAATCATCGCTGGAGGAGATATAGCATTACGGAAATCAATTGAAGGTGCAGAAGATAATCCAGATAAAGGTGCATTTGAAGTTAGAGATCATGCTATTTCGTCTAATGATGTCATAATTGGTATTGCATCAAGTGGACGGACTCCTTTTGTATTAGGAGCACTAAAAGAAGCTAATACTCGAAATGCGATAACAATTCTACTAAGTTGCGTACCACCATCAAATGACTTGAAAGAATATGTCAATCACTTCATCACACCTATTGTAGGTCCCGAAATAATCACCGGATCCACAAGGCTAAAGGCTGGTACAGCTACAAAACTGATTCTCAATATGCTTACAACTATTTCAATGGTGAAAATTGGAAAAGTATATAATAATTTGATGGTAGATGTTCATGCATCTAATTCAAAATTAATACAAAGAAGTATACGAATAGTTCAGTCGATAACCGGTGTTGATTCACAAGTCGCTCAAGAAACATTAAATTTGGCTGAAGGAAGTGCCAAAACAGCAATTGTTATGATTGAAAAAGGAATGAACCAAACCGAGGCAATCAATCTATTGGATAAACATAACGGATTTTTAAGACCAATATTAGTTGGTAATTAATAGTTTTACAATCCCAAAACATCTCTATTAAATTCTAAGGAGATTTAGAATATGAGAAATACTACGAAGGTTGGTTTAGCAAAGACAGGTAGAAGAAGATCTAATGTTTACCAATCATTAGATAATATTCGAGACGACATTACACCGAGAATACAAGATCAAGTGTTATTAAAACCGAACTTCTTATCAAATACAAACCAACTCGCATCATCACATGTAGATGCCATACGTGGAACCTTGGATTTCCTATTAAGTACACCGAATCCACCCAAAGAAGCTATCATTGCGGAAGGCGCAAATGAATCTTTTTCTGGAGAAGCATTCCAAGTATTTGGTTATGAAGCATTACAAGCTGAATATGACATACCTATTAAATTAATTGATTTACATACTGAAACTGAGTGGGAAGAGACTAAGGTGTTTCTGGCTGGTCGTACTGAAGAAACAGTCCGTATGCCGAAAACCGTTCTTGACTGTCCCTGTACCATTTCCGTTGCTATTGCCAAGACGCATGATGCTGGTGTTGTTACCCTCGCAATGAAGAATATGATTATGGGAACTATACATAAAGATGATCGAATTAAAATGCACGGTTATCTCAGTCATGCAGATAGAGAACTACCTCGTGAAGCACAGACATTAAACATTAATTTACTTAGACTCTCACGCTATCTCAAACCTGATATAGCAATCGTCGACGGTACATTAGGTTTACAAGGAAACGGACCAGGGGGTTCAGATTCTGTTCAACTGGGTATTGCTGTTTCAAGTGGTGATGTATTTGCTGCAGACGCTGTAACTTCTAAGGCAATGGGGTTTGAACCCTTAGAAATAGGGTTATTCCACTATGCAACTGAATTAGGGTATGGGACTGCAGATATGAATGAAATTGATATAATTGGACCTACCGTTGATTCTGTTGCTATTCCATTCAAACCTCATGAAACAACTGAACTTCAGTTTAAATGGAAGGATACAGATTCTGGAGACTATCTTACATTAGACTAATTTAACATTATTGAAAGGGGTAATATGAAACGTATCTATCCAATTGTTTTTCTCCTATTTTTGATTATAGCTACACCCGCTCTTGCTTGGTGGAGTGGTGGACATGACATACTCACTCAAGCTGCTGTTAAAGCCTTACCTGATGAAATGCCTGAATTCTTCAGATCTGTCACTGCAGAAAAGCTGATTGCACACAGTGCCTACGATCCGGATGTTTCAAAAAACCGTAATATGCCAAATGCACGGATAGCTGAACATGGAGAACATTACTTTGATCTGGAACTAATAAAAGATAATCCAATTCCTGCAGACAGAGATGCCTTTATTAAACTCTGTGCTGAGATGAATCTTGTACCAAGCAAGGTTGGATTTTTACCTTATGCACTTGCGGAATGGACTGAAAGATTAGCAATCGCTTTCGCAGAATATAGAAAATGGCCAGATAACACTATGATTCAGTATAAATGTTATCTATATGCAGGTTTTCTTGCACATTATGCACAAGATATGTGTCAACCTTTGCATTTAACTGTCCATTTTAACGGGATAGTACAAGAGGATGGTACAATCCTTCATAGAGGCATTCATGAAAAAGTAGATTCATCCATTGAAATCATGAAGTTAAATTCTTCTGAACTTGCCAAAAATCAAAGTGTTAAACAGGTAGGAGAACTATTACCAGCGATTACTAAGCAAATACAAGATGGATTTAGTCATGTTGATAGAGTTTATGAATTAGTCGAAGATTATGAGAAACTCAAGACGCCAAGTCAAGAACTCATTGACTTTACACAAGACAGGTCTAAGGAATCTGTTCGGTGGACTTCATCTTTATTCTATACCGCATGGAAATTATCTGAGACTATCACTCTTCCCGGATGGTTAGATCGTAAGTATTAGGAAGGGATTCTGATCCAGATCTTATATTCTGTTGGAGTCTATTCTGACCCCCGTTCTTATACCATTTCTTAGAAGTGATGTTGCATTACAGGTTTATGTAAGAAGTCATCCCATACTGCACAACCTTAAGATTATGTGATACTGCCTAACCTAAAGGTTATACATAAAAAAAGAGACATTTTCATTTAGAAATGTTATTAGAAATAATACTCTTGGATTCAACTTTTAATCCTAATATACAATCTACCTAATTAGGTGCAAAAACAGACTTTTAATCCTAAATACTTAGATAATAAATCGTGAAAATATTGACTTTTCCCCTGTGGCGAAAAGTATCGAAAAACTGAAAAAAGTTACACTTTTTGACACATTGTGTAACATTGAAATTGGTGTAAATTACCCCTCTAACCTCTGTCATAGACTGACTTTACACCACTTTAATCTGACTCTTTAAGAATTTCCAAAAAGTGTGATTTTGTGTTTTTGTTGTCCTTACGGATTTTGACAATTCTAACCTGCATAATACCTGCAAAAATTGGTGATTTTTTGACATAAAGACTTTTTTGTATTTAGGATCGTTATTATAGATAGTCATCATTTATTCTCTAATTATTTATTTCTCATACAGGTTATGGTTTTAAGTAGGATTTACTCATATCATCAAAATATCCTGAATCAATTTTATGCTTTGTAATATAGGTATGTTTACCTAATTTTCCATCTATAAGCTCTTATACTTTTACATAGAAACGTAGACTTTAATGAAATCTGCTAATCGTTAACCACTATTCCGTAGCATAGGCTCTTAGTTTGCATCAAGAAGATGTATGAACCGGATATTCATGTTAAAAAAGTAGCTTTTGGTAATGTTAGTTGTTAGATAAAGTTATTTTCTTCAATTTATTTCCATTTCAATAGAAAAAAGTATGTCATCAGCATATGGTCTGGTATTATATGTACCAATAAAGAGACATTTTCATTTAGAAATGATATAAGGGTCAATAGAGAATCTCTCATCAATCAAATATTTTGATAGGTCTTTGTTCTTGACCTATATGATAGCCGTCTCTACTTAGAGGAACTATATCGGTTATACCTTGTGAAACAACTAATTTGGATTTATTTGAACCTTTTTTCAAACACAATAACTTTCACCATTTTCGCAACTTTGTTATAGGATTGATTCATACACCCCATCGCGCAACAATGACCAATGTGTATCAAGCAGATGTAAAGTCTTCATCGTATTGGACATTTCCAAAGTTCTTGTCTTGCAGTCAGTGGTGTGTTGAGCAAACAACCGCAGTGTTGATACAAAAATTCAGGACCTTTTTCCGAAGGGTGTTTATGTTTATGTTGAAACACATGTCGAATAGAAACCGATGAAAGATAGAAATCACTTTTCGGGGTGTCAATCAACATTTCGGGTTTGATGCCTATCAACTCAGTGGACACAAAAGTTTGAACCTGTTTGTCCAACTCTGTTTCATAGAAATGTGTCTTACACAACTACTTTTGACATAGATGTCAGAAAAAACACCATCAGCAACTATTTTAGAGATACGCTCAACATACTAATCTTAATTCGAAGAACAAACATTCTAATGCTTTAATGCCAAAACTTACCCCATATTTTGGGATCGTTGACAAAATGCATTTGATATGTTATGCTTGAAGTATGACAGAAAATATAATTCTACCTGGTATTAACCCAGATGCTGAATTCGATTTTGGTGATATTGGGTGTGGGGATCTTATCATCGCACTTCTCAAATCAATGAGATCTATGGAACCAGGACAAATCGTACGGGTCCATGCTACTGACCCAGGTGCACCTGTGGATATAGCAGCATGGTGTAATATGATAGGCAATGAACTTCTCGCGGATTGTTGTGGAGAAGATAATGCCTATTTTCTTATAAAGAAAGGAGCAGCTTCCTAATGTCGAAGTTGATGATAAGCATTACCCACGCACAAGACAATACAGATAAAGCAACTGTCGGTTTTGTCGTGGCAAATGCTTCTGTGGCATCAGGTATTGAAACCGTTATTTTTCTCAGTACTGAAGGTGTACACCTGAGCCAGAATGGGTATTCAGATGATATTCATGAAGATGGATTTGCACCCCTGAAACAACTTATGGATGACTTTGTTGAAGTCGGTGGTACAATTTGGGTTTGTTCACCCTGTTTTAAAAAACGTAATCTTGATGAAAATAATCTTGTAGACGGTGCATTAATTGTTGGAGGAGCAAAAGCAGTTGAATTTCTTACCACCGGTGGATCTTCAATTACCTATTGACAACGGGAAAAGGAGTTTCTGCTGTTAGATGCAGAAACATCCAATTGTGATCAGTTGAATCTCAATTATAAGCATAAGGTTTCCCTCCCTTCTTGGTATAGTTTGTCTAACTGCAGTTTACAAGTCATATAAAAACTTATCCATAGGGAGGGTTATCTATATATAATTAGACAATTTAGCTTACTCCTACCGCTTATTACCCTTTAATCAAACAGATGCATCTAAAGAAACAAACAAGCAGATCGAAAAAACGACATTCATGTTTCTCGGTAGTTGTCATTTTACAATTTCGGGACTGGAAGAATCAATTTAAAAAAACGGATGATGTCCTCATTCATAAACACAAACGCTATTTGTTACGTATATTGCACGTGTCACTGAATCCGTCGATGATTGGATTCTGTTAATTATCGATGCCAGGTATGTTTATCTGGTGCAACAGTTCCTTGAGGAATCGGGAAATTATATCGTCGAAAATCCACTCAAAAACCTAAAAACAGAGGAGAGCACTTGGTGAAGCACCAAACGAAACCGACAATTATGATTCTGGGTAGTAGCCATCTGGCAAATCCAGGAATGGATGGAACAAATTATAAAATGGATGATGTCCTCGCTCCAAAACGTCAGAGCGAGATTGAGCAATTGGTAAAACAACTCACAGAATTTAAACCTACCAAAATGGCTTTTGAGATAGATTTCTCACGAACCGCTGAGACCAACGCAACCTATCAAGACTATCTCAAAGGAGCGTATAACCTCAAACGCCATGAAAGTGACCAGATCGGGTTCCGGTTAGCCAAGCAGATGGGGCAATCAAAGGTATACTGCGTGGATTATTTCCGAAACTATTCTGAGGAACCCGATGGGTTTTTCCCAAAGGATTTTGATTGGGATTTGGTAAGTCCTGGCAAGTTCGCAAAAGCACACAATCAGGAGCATCTCATGGAACAACCTCCTACGAATGAAGGGAAGGTTACGCAAGATACAGATGGCACAATATGGATTGAACCTGAGAAATACGAACCGATTACCGACATGTATATAAGACTCAATCACTCTGAAGGCATACGTGCTGACCATCAAGAGTATTTGCGGATGGCGCGTGTTGGACTCGGTGATCAGTACCCAGGAGCCAATTGGGTTGGACATATGTGGTATGCTCGAAATCTCAAGATATTTGTGAATCTGACACGGATTACCGAATCTGATGATGATCGAATTTTGCTAATTATCGGTGCCGGACATACCTATTTGATTCAGCAGTTTCTTGAGGATTCAGGAGATTACGTTGTCGAAAATCCACTGAAATACCTAAAAACGGAGGATACTGATTGATGAAACATCAAGCGAAACCGACAATCATGATTCTCGGCAGTAAGCACTTGGCAAATCCGGGTATGGACGGGTCCAATACAAGAATAGATGATGTCCTCACTCCAAAACGTCAGATCGAGATTGAACAATTAGTACAACAACTTAGAGAATTTAAACCTACCAAACTTGCTTTTGAAATAGATTACTCACGAACCACTGAAATCAACGGAACCTATCAAGATTATCTCAATGGAGCGTACGAACTCAAACGCCATGAAAGCGACCAGATCGGGTTCCGGATAGCAAAACAGATGGGACATCCAAAGATCTATTGTGTTGATTATTGGCCAGAACACGACCCTATCTATGAAAAAATTGATGATGTGTTGATAGACCATGGTGCGTTTGCGAAAAAGCATAATCAGAAACATCTGTTTGGGTCGCATCCAGGATCTACCGAGGGAGAAATTACGCGGGATAAGGATGGGACAGTCTGGATTGAACCTGAGAAATACGAATCGATGATTGAGATGTACATACGCGTTAATCAGCCTACCAGGAGCCGCGCGAGCCAGCGAGCGTATTTACACGATGCCCGTATTGGACTTGACGACCAATACCCGGGTGCCAATTGGCTTGCCCATATTTGGTATGATCGGAATCTTAAAATCTTTGTGAACCTAACGCGCATCACCGAATCCACCGACGATCGCATTCTGTTGATTATCGGGGCCGGACACGTCTTCCTCGTCCAACAGTTTCTTGAAAATTCAGGAGATTATATTGTTGAAAGTCCACTCAAATACTTAGATGGAGAGGGGATGTAGGCTTCTTAACCTGTTATCCAAAGGAACTATAATCCCAAATTGTTCTTACCGGCAAAGGTGATGAGACATATTAATGCATACGCTTTGGTTTGTTATCCACCGAGAATTCGTCTCAAATGTATTAACCTAACGATTTATGATTGAGTTTATCGTCTGTCTGCTCTCAACAACTGTATCTGTTTTCGTCCAAGTTGATGATTACGATACAGCGTTTAGTTGAATATAACGCTGCAGTCCGAGAAGCAACAAGAATATTCCTTTCAATTGGAATTTATAAAACATAAAAACGTGATAGGATCAAGCAGTATATGCGCGAAGAAGATATAATTGCACCTGACTCACTGAAGACTTCACATATTTGCGAAGGAGGAAATCTTGATTGTGGTTCAGGATTGCTTCTTCTAATTCGGAAATCAATGGAACAAGTTCCGGATGGTGAAGTGCTTGAAATTAGGAGTACTGAGATAAGTGTAAAAGAAGATCTGCCTGCATGGTGTAGAATGACAAAGAATCCTTATCTCGGGTGGAGATCGGTTATAGAACACAATAAGTATTTTGTCCAACGGGGTGAAGACGAACAAGATGCTGATACAGCCTTTGAACAAGCACTGGATTATCGGTGGCAGACGCGAATTCATTGGGATGGTGGATTACAAGCCAAGGTATTTTGTAGAAATCATTCATGGTCAGTTGGACAACCAGCAAGTTTCGATGTACGTGATGTTGCACCCAGTGCAGTAGAGTATGTCCTTGGAGCACTCGGTTCATGTTTAGCAATGGGGTTTCAGATTAGAGCATCACAGCAAAAAATTCAAATTGATGAATTAGAAATATCATTAAGTGGTCAGATAGATAACATCTTTGTGTTCTTAGGAACAGAGAAAGAAGGACATAGTGGTTTTAAAGAGATTACTGGTACAATCTATGTCGCCTCTGATGCAGATGATGAAGTATTAGAAAAACTATGGCAGGAGACACTCGCTGCTTCCCCAGTGACGAATACACTAACTCAAGATACAATCATCAGTGTAGATATACGCATAATTTAGTGTAGAAATACGTAAAATAATGTGAATTATTCCTAAAAGAAGAAAGTGATTGATACACTAATTCTAATTACACAGCCACGGTTGGTGCAATTTCTAACCTTATTCGTCATTATTTCGGTAATTCCTATCCTACTTTACAATATAGAGTCTAAACTATTTACATTTATACAATAGATAGGACTATGAAAAAAAGTCTCAATTGAAATCGTTAGAAATCCAAACATCTATGCGGGTTACATTGAGTTATTAATTTAAAACCAAGTTCATGTTTCCGTTAATATATATAGTTCACAAGATTATTATACAATTGGAGACAATCAAGCGTGGTGATATGGTAGAATATATAATTTATTCTACATACTGACTTGTAGGAGGGAATTCCGATTCCCGATTATCAAAGGGTTTGATCGCGATTCGGAGATCGCTCCTACAAGTAAGGTGTGTAATTATGTCAATATTTCACCATAGACTAATATACGAAGTATTTTATAGAAAAACCACTATATACTACAATGAATAATAGTAAGCACATTTTTGTTGTTCACGGACATGACGAAGCAGCAAAACAAGCTGTAGCCAGGTTTATAGAAAAACTTAATTTTCAGGCAATCATACTTGACGAACAAGCTGGAGGGTTACAAGCGGTTATTGATAAGTTTGAAGAACAAGTAGAGGACATCGTTTTTGCCGTTGTCTTGTTGACTCCTGATGATATTGGAACTTCTAAAATAGAAAAAGACAACCTACAACCAAGAGCTCGTCAGAACGTTATCCTTGAACTCGGCTATTTTATTGCTAAATTAGATCGGAATCAAATTTGTATACTCTATAAAGAAAGTGTTGAATTTCCATCTGATGTACGCGGTATTTCGTATGTACTAATGGATAATTACGACGGATGGAAATTGAAATTGGCAAGGGAAATGAAAAATGCAAAATTACCTATTGATGCAAATAAGCTTCTATAGAAGATAGGTATACTCAAAATACTGTATAAATCGGGTTTGACACTTTCAAAAAATAAGTGTTATAATTCAACATAAAGTTATGTTTTGTTTTGATTATGAATAGGGTGTTTTCATGCTTCAGCACGTCAGCGTGAAAATGGAGGAAAGATTATGAATACCGAAACTCAGAGTAAAGTTTTCATCTCCTATGGGCACGACGAGGAAGCTAAAACAACAGTTGCTAAGTTTGTAGAGAACTTGGGTTTAAAGGCAACTATTTTTCACGAACAGCCAAATAACGGTCTAACTGTTATTGAAAACCTTGAAAAATATGCAGACGACACAGAGTTTGCAATTGCGTTGTTGACTCCAGACGATGTTGGTGCCTTAAAAGATGATGCAGAGTGCCAACTCAACCCCAGAGCACGTCAGAATGTCATCTTTGAACTTGGCTATTTTATTGGCAAACTGAATCCCAACCGAGTGTGCCTTCTTTATAAGGAAGGGGTTGAATTACCATCATATATTCCTGACGTAGTCTATGTGCCTATGGATAGTGCTAACGGTTGGAAAATGAAACTTGGTCAAGGTATGCGGAATGCAGGATTACCGATTGACCTGAGCCAAGTTCTGTGATTTGAGGTTGCTGGGTGAAAAGATGTCCATGTCTTGAGAAACCCGATAGGTGTTCCAAAATCGGATTTTATACCACTCGTGAATTATTACGTGGTCAGTGTTCTGGTGTCGGATTAGCAAGTGTTTCCAGTGTAGTGTAACCGTGGATATGGAGAAAAGTTGGCTCATGTGTAATTTAAGTATTTAAGTGCGGCTTATTTGTGATTTTTATTGATTTGTGTTGTACTGCCATTGGAAATTTAGACTACTACTTTAGACAAGATTGGGATAGAATTACAATCTAATTGAAAGGAGAAATCCGATGGCAATACATATATACATATATACATATATAGGATATAGGAGGACATATATGAAATTACGAGATGATTTTGAATCCTATGGAAAATTTTGGGTAGATACACACGATGATTATATAAATGGTCATTTATCTATAAAAAATGGAGAAATTGAACTAGTGCTAAGTCATGTGCTAATAGATGGATATAGTCGTTTGAGTTTTATACGCGCATTGTCTGTTGTAAATCTCCAACTCATACTTGCTCGGTGTTCATTTCTTCGGGTTTGCCAAGCGTGGATCTCCTGTTTTAGTGT